>JADJXI010000003.1:0-600000 GCA_016715905.1 Sphingobacteriaceae bacterium
CATAAAAGGAGTGGGCGAAGAAAAAAATTAGATAAGAAATTTAAAGAAAAACATTATGTAGCTGTTCAAAATCAGGAAGCCTATCAAAACGTAATTGATGGCATGTAAGGCGCAATGGAGCCCGGTGGTACTGCGTTTACCAATCGAATTAAGGATATTGAGTTTGTGGTAAAACCGGAACTGCACAAAATCCGCATGGAAAAGATCACGCCGTTTTTTTAGCCTTTGCGCCAAGAGAAAAACCAAAAATTGCCATTGCTTGTATTATTGAAAATGCAGGCTTCGGAAATACCTGGAGCGCACCGGTAGTTACTTTAATGATTGAAAAATATTTGAAGGGAAAAACAGATCGACAGGAACTGGAAAAAAGAATTATGGATGCCGACTTAATTCATACAACAACCTTAACAGTTGAAAATCATTAATGAGAGGAAATCAAAATAGTGTTTTTATGGTGTAGATAGACTAACCTATATTCATTTATTTTGTTTTAGTGTTGCTGGGTTGGTTTAATATTTACGCCGCTGTTTATAACGATGATCACCAAAGTATTTTGATGTTTCTCAAAAATACGGCAAACAATTATGGTGGATTGTTGGCGCAACAATTATCGCATTTGGTATATTATTGATTGATGCTAATTTTTATACGGTATTCTCCTATGGGTTTTATGCTTTTTTTATTATTGCCAATATTTTGGTGATATGGCTGGGTCGTGAAGTTAAGGGAAGTAGATCTTGGTTTAGATTTGGAGATTTTGGAATTCAACCGGCCGAATTTATGAAATTTGCTACTAATCTAGCGCTCGCTAAATTTTTAAGTAACAGTACAATTATTATTAATCAAAAATTCCGATTAAGAATTAAGGATTTAATTAAAAATTATAAAAACACCTTTATTGCATTATTAATTATCGGATTACCACTTTTATTAATTAAAAAATTACAAGATGAAACCGGATTAGCCATTGTATTTGTAGCCTTTGTAATTGTTTTGTATAGAGAAGGATTAAGCGTTAACTTTTTAGTGTTTGGTATATTGGCTGCAATATTGTTTGTAGTAACACTAGTTGTTGGTAATGTGGCTACCATCATCATTACTTTAAGTATTATAGCCGCACTTTCACTTTTATTTATTGAGCGAAGTAAGATAAACTTATTCACCGTTTTTTTAGTTTTGATAAGTTGTGCGGCTGTGGTAAAGGGTACAGATTATGTGTATGATCACCTCGAAACGCATCAGCGAAACAGAATTGATGTATTGTTGGGAAGGGGAAATGTAAATTTAAAAAAAGAAGGCTATAATGTAAACCAAGCCAAAATTGCTATTGGTAGTGGAGGAATGATGGGTAAGGATATTTACAAGGTACACAAACCAAATATGATTTTGTGCCGGAACAGGACACTGATTTTATTTTGTACAGTAGGCGAGGAGTGGGGATTTATTGGAAGCACTATTGTTATTTTCTTGAACTTTTCTTATCCTCCGAATTATCTTATTGGCCGAAAGGCAACGTTCTGATTTTAGTAGAATTTATGGATACGGAGTTGCATCTGTTTGTTTTTCCATCTGCCGTAAATATTGGCATGACCATTGGTTTAATGCCGGTGATTGGAATTCCTTTGCCCTTTTTCAGTTACGGAGGATCTTCGCTCTGGTCCTTTACTATTTTGCTTTTTATTTTCATTAAGTTAGATGCCAATCGTTTAATGATTTTGAGGTGAGTATACGCTATACGCCAAATAAATTAATTATTATAGGATTAGTCTTTTTACTATTTTCTTGTAGATACACAAGAGTACCATCCTATTTAAAAAAAGAATTTAAGTATGAACCTCATATAGACACTTTGGCTCAAGAAAAGATTCAACTTGCCAAAGGCTTTTACAGGGAATTAATGATTGATGAAAATATGCCAATAACACAAGGACTTTGTTTTAAAACGTATTATTTTGATAGTAAAGATAGTTCACTTAGAGAAAATACAGGTTATTGTGATATCATGTTTTTTGAAAATGGATTGTGTTTTGTGGGACATTTAAATCCTTTAAGGTGGGAAATAAACCCAAAAGAATTTCATCGTAGTGTCGAGGAAGGAATTAGATTAAATAAACCCGGTTACTTTAGTGATGTTGTTTATTCTTATTGGGGGCCTTATGAAATAAAAGGCGATACAGTAAAAATAAAAGTACTTATTAGAAATTCATTAATGTCGGCCAGTGTTTTAGCTTATGAGCAATGGTATAGAATTATTGATAAGAATACTTTGAGGCCGATGCAATTTAAAGGACTTATAAAAGGTCATTACAATAAACAATGTGATTCTGTTGTTAAATTAAATCCAAAATATTATCCAGATTCTAAATTTATACCATTACAAAATATAAATATTAACCCCAATTATAATTGGATTATGAATAAAAAATGGTTTTGGAGGAATAAACAGGATTATGTTCGTTGGAAAAAATCTACGCTTTAACTATTTTATAGATTTTATTTTTATTACGAATTTTTATTTTCATTAAAAAAATTCCGGGTTTCATTTCACTTAAATTAATCTTTACAGTTCCATCATTTGGTATGGAATCAAAATATTTTGTAAATAAAACACTCCCAAAAGTATTTAAAACCTCAATTGTAAGTTTATCTTCAGATTCTAATTCTATTTGGATATTTACTAAATCTAGGGTGGGGTTCGGAAATAAATTAACTCCAGTCAGCGTTTTTTCTAATTCATTAATGCCTATACATTCATCAACTATTTGAGTTACTATTGCTGTATCAGAGCATCCATTCAAATCTAATCCTGTAACTATGTAATTTGTTGTTAGAGTTGGTGAAACAATATTGATTGATGAAGTAATTCCATTATTCCACCAATAGCTATTAGCACCAGTTGCGCTTAGGGTGGAAGATTCACCTGTACAAATCAAGGTCATGTTACTTGATGCATTCACTAACGGAGGTGTGCCAGTACATTGACTCAATTTATAAATAAAACTAGATTGTAAATTTGAAATTAAATTGTAAGTTCCAATTCCTGAATCAAAATCACAAGTATCTTGAAAGTATCCAGTAACTAAAACATTATTTGTAACATCTATGGCTATTGAAGAGCCTCTATCGTCTATTTTCCCACCCAATTTTAATGCCCACAAAAAATCACCTAAAGGATCTAACTTAGTTATAAAACCATCTGATGAAAGAGCCGTTAAAGGGTAATTTCCAATATTTGGATTAAAATCTACTGTCCCATAAAATTGGCCTGTTGCATAAACATTATTTGAAGAATCAAACGAAAGAAGTTCCAAAATCATCTCCTATGCTACCATAAGTTTTCACCCATACAAAATCACCAGATGGGTCTAATTTTAGAATATAATTATCTTGAAGTCCCGCTGAGGGTAAATTCATTATTCCTGGGCCTGGATCAAAATCAACTATATCATGAAAATAACCAGTACAATAGATATTATTTAATTGATCTATACGCATACTTAAACAGTTATCAATTCCAGAGCCTCCATAACTTTTAGCCCAAATAAAATTCCCTGCGTTATCCAATTTAATTAGGAAAATATCTTGCCAGCCACTAACCGAGCTTAGAGTTGATGTTCCTGGTCCCGGATCAAAATCAATAGTAAATTGGAAATAACCGGATAGGTACACATTACCAAATTGATCACATGCAACTGTGCTTCCACCATCTTTTCCTGTACTTCCAAATGTTGCTGCCCAAAGAAAATCACCAATGGAATTTAATTTTAATAGAAATACATCTTCAGAGCCGTTAGATGTTGCTGTGAATATTGCTGGACCAGGATCAAGATCAATCGTATTAAAAAAATTTCCTGAAACATAAACATCGCCTATTTGATTAATGAATAAACCATAAGCATAATCAGAACCAGAAGAACCTACATTTTTAGCCCAAATAAAATTTCCTGAAGCATCTAGTTTAACTATAAAAACATCACTTTCTGAAACACCATTAGAAATCAGATTTGTTACTCCCGGTCCTGGATCGAAGTCACATGTGCCCCTGAAAATGCCACTAACATAAATATTTCCAATCCCATCTAAAGCAATCCTGTAGCCTGCATCAAAACTTGCCCCGCCAAATTTTATAGCCCAAATAAAATTTCCCGAAGCACTTAATTTAAGAACATATGCATCATCATAACCTGCAGAAACAATGCTGAATGTATTAATACCGGGGTCAAAATCAACGGTGTCTTGAAATCGCCCTGTTGTATAAACGTTACCGGATGGGTCGGTAACAATTGACATTCCCAAATCTGTATTAGATTCTCCTATACCATGTGCCCAATTTAAGGAAGGTGATTGAGATTGCGCTATAAAAAACCGCAAAAATAAAATTAATGAATATAAAACCCTTTTTATAATAAATGATATTTCACAATAAAATTAATCATTTTTTTTATTTATTGTGATTAATAGATTAGTGGGAGTATATTGCTTTAGTTGAAAGCATAATTTTTAAATGAGCGTTAACGAAAATTATCCATTATTTATTTTCCCTTAAGATAAAAAAAACAAAGGATATAATAAGTTATATTATACCCTTTGAATATGGTTATTTTCAGTGAATTGCTTTTTTCTTATATAGCCAATCTGAAAGCACTCGTCTCAAAAAACCAGTGAAAAAATACAATATCAAAACAGATTATTTATTTATGTGGAATTCAAAACCAATCAAGGATTGAATGATCACATGCAGCTGGACTATCAGCAATTCATTTAGCTTCTATTGTTCCAAAAAGCTATGTATTAAGGAGTGAAGATTAATTTTCGTACTTTGAATTAAAGTTGGTATTTGTTGTTAAAAACACTCAGTTAATTTGTAGTAAAAGCGAGTATTTTAGACTTTTTGATATTAAAACAGGCGTTAAATTTAGATTTTTCTCCAGTTTATTTTATAACTGCTTTATGAATTTTATTGGCAACTATTTCCACACCTAAGTCCCAGTCAATGCCAAATCTTTCTGATAGCGTCGGAGAATACTCGTATACTTCTTTTTTTGATACCCCAGCCCAGATCGGTAAAATTAAGTTTTTGGTTTCAATTATTTCTCTAGTGAAAATGGCGTTAAATTCAATTTTTGTCCAACCGTTATTTTTAATAAAGTTCGGGGATAAAATGAGTACACATTTATTACAATTTATAATGCCTCTCTCTATTGACTCTCTTAGACTGTCGCCAATTTTTAAAGAGTATTGATCGTACCAAACCCAACACATTCTTTTTTGAAGTGCTAACGCAAGTGGTCCTGCAATAAATTCTTTATCTCGAGTGTCGTGTGAGATAAAGGCCAGAGGTTTTTCAATTTTGTTTTTTTCGTTAACATAGTTTTGATCTCGAAATCTAAGTATTAGTCCATTTGTTTTTACTTTTTGTTGAAGAAATTCAAACTCTGTTTTATTTACCTCTCCTTCAAAGTAAAAGAAAACTTTTCCCGAGAAACGAAGCTCACTAGAATGATCCTTTTCTTGTCCAAATCCGCCTTTTGCAACTTCAATACCTTTTTTTATGTCAAGCACATCTTCTATTTTTGAAAGTAGGAGAGAGAAAGCATCTATTGGGTTTTCAATTAACGGGACATAAAATGAAATGAAAGTCACATGAGCGTTGAAGTCGAGGTGAAGCCTTGAGGTCACTTCATAAATAATTCCGTTTGGACTTGATAGTTTCCAAATTTTATGTTGGGAAAGCAAAGTGCTTAGATCTTTGTTGTAATATTCTTTAAGTGTTGCCATATTTTAACGTCTACAAAATGGGTGCTTAACAATTTGTAGTTACTTTGTAGTTATAGCGCATAGGGGCGGACATTCTCCGTAGACAATTCCTCGTAGACAAAAAGCATTTCGCTTCGACAGGCGACTTCTCACACGGGCGACCGCACAGCAGCTCTTTCGGTAGACAAGAACATTCAGGTAAAAAGATTTTTAAAATTTTTTGCCGACGCACTTTTTTGGCTGAAGCCATAGTAACAGCCATCGCACGACCTCCTTTTCGCCTCCTTCGGAAGGCGGATTGGCTATCCCAAGCTGCGGTCATTTGTATTTTTTCCGTTCCTCCAAAAATCCAAATCACCTCGCTCTGACGCACATTATATGGCGTGGCGAAGCCACCTTTATGTGCGTGCGCTTCGCACCATAATGCGCAGCCTCCGGCAGGTAGGCATGTATGGTTTGACGTAAGATTGGTTATTTCTAGCTATTGTAAGCTTCGGTTATTTTCCCGTATTTTATAATATAAATTGGATTAACTAACATGCAAACAAAGCCCCCATCACCACAATTAGCGTTCGATTTGATTATCGATGAGTCCTTTGCTAGGCTGGAAATGCAAACGTTTTACCATTTTAATTCTTTATCTTTGGTATTAATTCAGCTAAAGTCAAGTTTAATGAAACATTCCTATCTTATTATTTGTTTCACAATTTTCACAAGTAACTTATTTATAGCTCAAGTTACCAGACCTCTGAATAGCTCCATAGTATTCACAGAAAACAAAGGTCAAATACATGACCTAAATTTTAACAACAGACCGGATATACTCTTTAGTGCTGAAGCAGGACCAATTGGCTTTCATTTGAGAAATACCGGCATAAGTTATCAATTGTATAGAGTTGACGATTGGGAAGAAGTCAAGGATCTCAAGACACAGGAAACAAAACTTGAGATAAAACAGCAAACTATTTATCGAGTTGATCTGAACTGGTTGGAGGCTAACAGCAATATGGTCATTAGCACCGATGATCGGTATCAAGGATACAGTAACTATTATTTGGAGAATTGTGCGACAGGAGTATTAAATGTCAAGAGCTATAAGGGGTTTACAATACACAATTTATACGATGGAGTTGATCTACACTATTACGAAAAAAATGGTCAATTAAAACACGATTATATTGTAGCACCATTCTCCAACTATTCGCAGATACGATTGAAAGTAGATGGAGCGAATGCGAAACTGACCAACGGTGGAGGCCTAATACTTAGCACACCGCTAGGAAATGTCGAAGAGTGCAAACCAGTCGTTTACCAAGATGGTAAAGAGCTGAAATGTCGTTGGGTCATAAGAAATAATGTGTTAAGCTTCGAAATTAAAAACTACGACCGGAGCAAGAAACTTATTATTGATCCGGTTACACGTTTGTGGGGAACATACTATGGTGGCAGTGGCAATGACTACGCATACGCTTGCGCTAAGGATACATTGGGAAATATTTATATGTCAGGTCAAACAACCTCAAACGCAGGCGCTGTAATTGCTACCGCAGGCAGCCATCAGCAAACTTTTGGCGGGGGATCAGGCGATGCTTATTTGGCAAAATTCGATGGTGGCGGGAATAGGATTTGGGCTACTTATTATGGAGGCAGCGGAAACGATGCAGCGTATTCTTGCTTCGTTGATAGAACCGGCAGTGTATACCTTGCTGGCTTTACTGACGTGAGTGGCGGCACTTCCATTGCAACTATTGGTAGTCATCAGCAATCGAATGGTGGAGCGATCGATGCATTCCTTGCTAAATTTAACTCTGCCGGCACAAGAATTTGGGGAACTTATTATGGTGGCACCGGGAACGAATATGCTTGGTCCTGCCATGTTGATACCACGGGGAGCGTTTTTTTATCCGGGTACACAAACTCTAATTCAGGAACTGTAATTGCAACGGTAGGAAGTCATCAAGCGACTTACGGTGGGGGCGCTAATGATGCTTTCCTTGCGAAGTTTAATACTAATGGTCAACGAATATGGGGTACCTATTATGGCGGGGCATCGGAGGATATTTCATACTGTTGTTTAACGGATATTTCAGGAAACGTGTTTATGACAGGCGTTGCAGGATCGGGTACTGGCATCGCAACTCCTGGGAGTCATCAACCAACTTATGGCGGTTGGATTTTTGACGCATTTCTTGTAAAATTTGATGGAAACGGGCAAAGACAATGGGGAACATATTACGGAGGGAATCAGAGCGATTACGGGAATGGAATTGCAATTGATGGTGCGGGTAACATTTTTTTAGTGGGTTATACTTCCAGTAGCGGAACAATGATAGCCACAGTAGGTAGCCATCAGCAAACATATGGTGGGGGAATTCATGACGCCTATATAGCTAAATTTAATTCACTTGGACAAAGACTGTGGAGTACATATTATGGCGGAATAAATACAGATTATAGTACAGCTTGCGCAATAGATGCAAGCGGGAACATTTTCCTAACAAGTTTGTCATTTTCAAACATCGGTGATATAATTGCTACAAGTTGTAGTTATCAGCAGAGTTACGGAGGCGGTGCGTGGGACGGATATATAGTTAAATTTAGCGGTGCGGGGCAAAGGCAATGGGGCACCTATTATGGTGGAAGTTCTGATGACAGAATGCAGTTTTGTACTGCTGATACATCAGGAGTTTATGTTGTCGGTCATAGTCAATCTACCGGGACTATTTTAGCGACACCTTCATCGTATCAGCCATCATTTGGTGGTGGAGTTTGGGATGCATTCTTAGTGAAATTTAAAGATGGTGGTGCTCTCAGTCCTACAATATCAGTTAATTCACCTGTATGTATCAACAATGCGCTAAACTTTTCTGTGGCTATTACCGGAACGACAGTGCCAACATATAGTTGGACTGGCCCGAACAGTTACACCGCTGCCGTTCAAAACCCAGTCATCCTAAATACATCAACAGTAAATGCAGGTAATTATGTAGTTACACTTACTTATACTTCAAATATTATCCCAGGTACATGTATTGAAAACGCGACGACACAAGTAATTGTAAATGTCAATCCTACAGTTAGCGTAAATAGTGGCAGCTTATGCAATGGCAATTCTTTTACAATTGTCCCTTCAGGTGCAAACACTTATACAATTCAAGGTGGTAATAGTGTTGTATCGCCTACTGTGTCAAATTCTTATACTGTTATTGGCACTAGTAGCACTGGCTGCATCAGTTCAAATACAGCCGTTTGCAATGTAACAGTATTCCCAAATCCTACGATAACCGTTAATGCTGGTAGTATTTGCATTGGGAGTTCTTTTACAATCGTTCCAGGAGGTGGCGTCACATATTCTTATTCCGGGGGCTCTCCTGTGGTAACTCCAACTAATAATACAACATATACAGTTTTAGGATCCAGCGTCCAAGGATGTACCAACACTGCAGTAACTACTATTTCGGTTAACACATACCCTATAGTGATAATTAATGCAAATACCGATACAATTTGTTACGGAAACTCTGGAGTTTTAGTCGCAAGCGGAGCTAGTAGTTATTTATGGAATATGGGTTCTATTAGTCCAACTATTGTTGTTTCTCCTTCTATCAATACGAACTATACGGTAACAGGCATGCTTAACGGATGTCCGAGTCAAGCGACCCAGAACATTGACGTATTAAGTCTCCCGATTATCATACCCGCTTTAACCCCAACATTGATTTGTGTAGGTGAAACTGCAACGCTCAATGCAAACGGCGCGCTTACATACTCATGGAACCCGCCGATCCCAATGAACAGTATAGTTTCCCCTTCTTTCACAACTACCTACAGTGTTATTGGTACCGGCTCAAATGGATGTGTTGGTACTCAAACGATGATTACTTTAAACGTCGATCTTTGTACAAATACCGCTAGCAAAATTTCAGGCCTGTCTAAAGAAATATTAATTTATCCGAATCCGTTTACTAATATAATAACAATTATGAATTCTGGCATTATCGAATTGCCTGTAAATATATATGATGTTTTAGGTTCGCTCATTTATTCCTCCAATATCTTAATTGGCAAATCGGAAATAGATTTAACAGAACGACCATGCGGAATCTATTTTATTAGAATAGGTTTTGTGACTGAAAAAATCATTAAAGAGTAAACCAACCCTACCGTTTTTTTTCTGGACTATGCCTATTAATTTAAATAAATGCGATACATCACCTTAGCGTATCGACCTGTGTGCGTTGACCTAAACCGTCAACCATTATGTACCAACCGCACATTTTACAAGCACTTGTGTCGCTTTTAGATTAAGGCAGATAATTTGTTTGGCGCCACAAAAGCTTGCAAAATCTCTCACCCGCCTATGTGTATCGAACTGTGTGTAAAAGCCGACGCAAAAAATTTTAAAAAGGTGGCGGTATTAAAAAGACATTCGGAGAGCTGCTTTCCTCCCCTGCAATCACGCAGACAAAAAAAATGTATGCAGACACGTAACCAGTCGCCAAAGCTGTGTGCGCCCCTACGACGCTATAACACCACCTACCAGTAATTGGCGCGGACGGCGTAATAAAAAGTTTTGTATCTTTAAACAACCTTTTGTCGGTATAGACAGTTGAGTGTTTCAAAACGCCAACTACTGGTAGCCGGAAAACGTTATTGTAAAGTCCAAATTAAAAAATTAAATGTTAACCCGCAAATATCGTTTCCTTTATAATGTCAGGTTACTAGAGCTTTCCTTGTAATATAGACTTTATTTTTATGAAGTAATAAAGTTGTTACAAGTCTTAATTGTATACGCATGTTCGAGTAATTTTGTCTATAAATATGAAAATAATAATTATAGAGTCCCAAAGGATGATTATCCCAGGGAAAAAAGGGTTAAATAATTGTGATAAACGAACAGTTACAGCTTTGTCATTTCAAAGAGAAGTTAATCAAATTAAAATTGTCATGTGTAAATTCGAGTATGAATTACTCGTGGATTTTCTTTGCAAGAAGACTAGAAACGGAACATATTTTATTTATTTTAAAGAAATTAAGAAGTGGATTTCTTCAAGAATTATTTATGCTAAAAATAATGAAGTGTTTTTTGAAATTTATAAAGAAAATTTTGTTCTGTTAAACAGTGATTGTATATAACTGTAAAATTTGCAGGTAGATTTAGCTGGTTCCAACTTTAGTTGGTCATCAGAGCATCGCTGGGAGAACCGTTCCTAAAAGAAAAAGCCTCAGTATCATTTGGATACGAGGCTTTCTTCTGTGGGAACTACTGGGTTCGAACCAGTGACCCCCTGCTTGTAAGGCAGGTTAATTCTAGTTCAAATCAATTAGTTTTGAATCATTTACCGTAATAATGCGTTTAATTTGCATGCAATTTGCAGGTGAAGGCTTGGTTATTATTAATTTATAATTTTAATTGAAATTTTTCTTAGACAAGTAAATACTAGTTTAATATAGTATTTTTCTAAAGGTTTGAGGATGTTAGTTTAGTCGGTTTTTAATTCGTAAATCGTTTATCAATTTAGTGTTTTATAGGGCGTAAAAATTTTAACTTAAAAGGCAAGTTTTTTTTAAATTATTTCTTCATAATTATTACTGTGTTGGTAATCAAGTGACTTATTGATAATAAATTTTTTTCGCCATTTTGCACTGTTTAAAACTATGTATCACATGTTAATTCATTGTTTTTAAGCACCAAAGCATTTTCATTAAATTTATATGATTCTTTCTAAAGAAGGTAAACCATTCAGGGTGAATGGGTGTTCTTAAAACGCAAAAACCAAAGATAGGACTCTGGTTTATGCAGGCTTTATAAAGTATCGGGTCGAAGAAAAGTTACGAGTATAATCTTGGGTCTAGTAAAAACCGAATTTCATTTCTCGCAACAGCCCCAATAGAGTTAAAACTTTGTTGGGGTTTTCTTTTAAAATTTATATTCAAATATATACTTTAGATTCCATATTGAGCAGAAGAGTTTTCAATAATTAATCTAGTGTACTAATCAAGAAAAATGCTTCAATCCTTGAAAACAAGCTAATTACAGAAAAGGTAAACCTATATTTTTGTTGATAATTTTTAGAGTTATACAAAGTAAAGTTTAAGGAATAGTTTTTACAGCACAAGTTATAAACAATAAATAAAACCCCTGAGCATATTAATACTAAAGCTATTAAAAAAATTTCTGTTTATTTATTTGATTGAATAAGCGACATCATTGGCTTTCACATTTATTCACTTTTTATAAACAGCCTGTTTTTTTCTACCGTTTTATTTATTACAATTGTTATAAGAAAAATTATTCAATTTTTTATAAATAACTAAACTACAAAAATAATGAGGAATAAATTATTTCTTTTTGCATTTACTGCTTTATTTACAAATGCATTTTCGCAACAAGGGCCTAAATGGGCGACTGGTGGAAATTTAATTTCTAATGATGATTTTATTGGAACTACGAATAATTTCCCAATGGACTTCAGAATTAATAATACACAACGAATGAAACTAGGTATAGATGGTAATCTTGTGCTTAATAATTTAGCAGGTTCAGGAAACCGAATGCTAATGAGTGATTCAACAGGAAAATTATTTTCATTACCAGCTGGAGGCCCTGGTCAATTTTTGCAAGGCAATGGAGTTTGGGGAAATTTACCCGGTGGAGCTACAAGTTGGCAATTAATTGGGAATGACTTAATTTCTACTAATTCAGGAAATATTGGTATAGGAACTTCTAATCCACAAAATAAATTAGAAGTTGTTGGTGATGTAAGTATTTCCAATAATTTATTCGTTGGTGGGGGATTAATAACCTCACAACAAGTAGATGCAACAACGATGTTGAATGCTGGAGATGTTAACGCAACTAATAATTTGAATGTATCTGGTAATTCTAATTTTTCTGGATTAATGACTTCTCAACCTCTTGGGAATAATAATGGATATCAACCTATCTTTGTAAACTCAGGTGGTCAATTTGTAACAGCTACTGCGCAAGGACCAATAGGAGGTATATTCCCATCTACAGCATGTTATCCTCTTAACCCACCTTGGGTAATTGGCGGAAATGCGCTTATCGGAACAGGTCTTACTGACCCTTCTGTAGGCACTTGTGATGATGTTCAATTTGGGATAAAGCAAAACAATCAAAATAGAGTATATTTTGGAAACGCTTCTAATTTTTATAACATTGGTTTTGGTACTACTAATCCACAACAGAAATATCATTTTTCCTCTGGACATGTTTTAATAGATGAATTGAATTCTAGTGCCGGAACACAAAATACTAAATTAAATATAAGAGGGGCCGTAGATAATACAGGTTTAATGGTCACTACTAATCATAATCTAAATGGAGCATATAATGTAAAACTGTTTGTAAATAGGAATGAAACAAAAGCAATTGGGGTTTTAAATACATTTGCTGATCCTAATGGTTTTGAAAATTTCATCGTATATGGTGATGGTAAAACTAATGTAGGCTGGCAGCCAAATTCACAAAACTTAGCTAAACTAAATGTTAATTTGAATGGTGGACCTGCTTTAAATATATACGATGCAATTACAAATCAAATAAATTTTGCAGTTAATGCTGATGGAGCTACATTTATTGGCAACCCTTCACAAACTAATGGGGCTATGCTTACGGTTGCACAAGCTAATGATAACGCATTGGCATTTTCAATAACAGACAATTCTTTTAATCCTAATCGTGATTTCTTTAATGTACTAGGAAATGGGTATACTGAAATAAAAGTATATAGTCCGTTGGCGATGCCTAATGGCAGGGCATTCGCAATAAAAGATATGGTAGCTAATAGAGATATTTTCGTGGTTAAAAGTGATGGGAAAGCCTATGCAAGAGAAGTTGAAATTACCTTGGTTCAGAATTTCCCTGATTATGTGTTTAGGAAAGATTATAAGTTAAAAACCCTGAATGAAGTAGAAACCTTTATAAATGAAAATAAACACCATCCCAATTTTAAGAAAGCAGATTACTATGAGAAAAATGGGATGAATATTACAAACATAATCCTTGACCAGCAAAAAACTATTGAAGAATTGACGCTTTATGGAATAAATGCAGACAAAAAAGTACAAAATCTTGAAAAAAGAATTGAGGCTCTAGAAAATTATATTAAAAGTAAATAATTGTAAAAGACATTGATATTATGAAAAAATTAAAAATAATCACAATTTTTTCCTTTTTGTTCCTTTATTTCAAGCTTAGTTCACAAACTAGTTTGGCTTTTACCTATGATGCTGCCGGCAATTTAATTCAGCGAAATGTAGTTATTATGTTTCAAAAGCCAGGCGGAGATTTTATAAATCCATTTTCAACCTCAGAACAGAAAAACGATTCATCAATGGTATTACAATTTAATGTGTTTCCAAATCCTACAAAAGATATATTATTTATTGAGGGGGAATTGCCAGAAGAAAATGAAACTGCTGATTTATTTTTATTCAATTCGATGGGTCAATTAATGTATAAAGATTACTATTCAGGTAGCAGTAAACAATTAAATATTAGAGAACTAAAATCTGGACTTTATTATCTGGAAGTGAAGTACTCTAAAGAACATTCTTCCAATTATAAAATTATAATTAACAATTAATTGTTATGGTAAGGAAGTTTTATATACTTATTTTTTTTGTTGTTCATGTGCTATTAAAGGCACAGATTCCTGTGCCAACTACAACAGTTTTTAATGCGCCACTACCAAATTATGGCATCAATTCTTACACAAGAGCATCGCAGCAAATAAATTTAACGCCCGGGTTTGTGTATGGTTTTGTAACAGCAGGAGCAACTAATCTCCAGAATCTGAATATTAGTACGTATCCTTCTTATGTAAATAATAACTACACAGACCCATCGAACAATGAGAATTATTTTACTCCAAATACCAATTTGCAAGTTGCTACAACAAACTGGAATAGCTCAGTTGATGATATTGGTGCTTATAATTTAAATATTCCTATTGTTTGTTCTCCGGGTACAAAAGGTATTCAGCCTAATTTATCAATAAATTATAATAGTAATGGCGCTAATAATTGGTTGGGTCTCGGTTTTAATCTTAGTGGAATCCCAATGATTACTAGAGTAAATAAAACAATTTACTTTGATGGCGCACCATCAGGCATTAATTTTAATTCTAATGATGCTTTTAGTTTAAATGGAAGTAGGTTACTTCAAAAGTCAGGAACTTATGGTCAAAACGGAGCTACTTATAAGCTCGAAATTGAAGACTACAGTTTTATTTCATCTTTCAATAATCAAGGAAATGGACCACAATATTTTGTTGTTACAAATACAGATGGCTTAACAATGGAATTTGGTAGAACGCCGGACTCAAAAAACGTAGCTAAATTTAGCAATGAAGTTTTGGCTTGGTATGTAAATAAAATTTATGATGAATTTGGGAATTACCTGATTTTTGATTACACAAATCAAAATGGAGAAATATTAATTAATGAAATTAATTATACAGGAAATAATAATGCGCAAATAAATCCATATAATAAGATTAAGTTTAATTATATGAGTAGAAGTGATAAGAATGTTTTTCATGTAGGTGGCCAACATTTCACTTCAGAGCATATTTTAAAAAACATCATTTGTTTAGATATTAATAATGAATTAGTAAGGCAATACAATTTTGAATACAAATATGAGTTTGCCAGTTTATTAAGTAAAATAACTGAAATTGACTCAAAGGGTAACACTATAAATCCTACTTTTTTTGAATGGACTCAAAGTGGTATTTCGCCAGAATTATCCAATAACTTTTTTATTTCAAGTGTCAATTTATTCCAGGGCAGTGTTTTTTCCACGGTTGCTGCAGATATCGACGGTAATGGAATTGATGAATTGTTGTGTTTAAATAATATTAATTCGCCGGAAATTATTATAAGACATCCAGGACAGATTGTTCCGTATACACCAATTCCTTGGTTACAAACACCTATTAATTTAATTGGTGTATTTGCATTTGATGAAGATTATGATAATAAAGATGAAGTATTTGCCTTTGTAAGTGTTAATACTCAATACACTCTATATAAATTTAAATATGTGAATGGCACTTTGGCAATTTCAATTGAAAATAATGGTTCAATTCCACAAAATACAGGAATAACATCTTGGAATAATTTAAATATATTTAATAATCTAAGTAATCATATTAATAATTCAAGTTATTTTTATTCAAAAGCTGATATTAGTGGTGATAATTTGAATGATATCATATTAGTTGATCAATTTGGATTAAGAGTTACTCCATCAAATGGACAGAGCCAAACTGCACTTCCATTTACAAATATAATCAAGACAAGTTTAGGCGACTTTAATGGTGATGGAAAAACTGATTTATTTTTAGTACGTTATACTGGGAACATAGTCGCTCCAATTGTTGAAGTTTATGAATATGTTAATAATTCAAATTCATTAAATCTAATGTTTTCGCAAACCATTAATATAGGCACTAATCCAAATATAATTAATTGGAATCTTTTAGATCCAATTAAAGTGGCTTATGCTAATGCAGCAAAGTCAATTGATTTTGGTGACATTGACGGCGATATGAAAACAGATTTGTTTTATGTGTATTATGTAAATAATACACAAGCAAATTTAAATAGTTTACGCTCAAATGGAATCACTTACGTTGGGGATATATCTGCAATCCCAATCCCAACTCAACTAAATGGACAAGAGGCTGTATATTTTATAAGAGATATTAATAATGATGGATTGACAGATTTTGGCATCTCTTCACATAATCCTTTTACGTATGAATCAAGATTTTCCTTCTATCATTCTAATGGTGACAAATTTATTCCCAATCAGAGTAGCTTTGGTTTTTTTGACCGATATATTGGCGAAATGGGTGATTTCGATGGGAATGGGACTGTCGATTACGTTTATCAGAACACCGGTACCGGACATAAAGTTACCTATTCTATGTTCAATCAAAATAATAAAAAACTCATTAAACGCGTATTTAATTTAAAAAATGAAACAAAAATATCGTACAAGTTTTTACCAAGCGCAAGATATTATCAAGAGGGAATTCCAGATTTTAATCTTGGGCAAAACACAACGCTATTGAAGCCTCGATTATTTGTGGTGGAGGAATTAATTGATAATGGTGTTTTTAATGATTATGGATATAAAAATGCAATTTACCATATAACGGGTAAAGGTTTTTTAGGATTTGAAAAGACAATTGTAAGAAATAGAAACGAAGTGATTCTAAAAGGGGTATTTACTACAAATGAATTCGATTTGACAAATGATCTCCCAACAAGAATTCAGAAACTAACAACACATATCTCTACTAATAATATTTTTAATTTATTACCAAATTCACAATCTTCAATTAAATCCACTACTTTAAATTATACGCAATCAGGCTCAAATAAATACTTAAATAGTGTGATAAGTAGTTCTAAAAATTATGCTATGTCAACTTTTATGGTATCTACCGAGAATTACGATCCTAATCAAGGAGGAAAGGTTGGCACAATTATCGAAACAAGTTACAATTGGAACTCTAATAATGCAATTCTAAGTATTCAAAAAGATTTTCAATATCAACCTTTCACTAATCAAATCTATAATAGTACTTTTTATAAATTAGGTCAAATTAATCAAACAAATTCTTCCAACGGAAATTCTTCCCAATTTATTAGTACTTATTTATATGACAATTCATTTAGATTAATTTCTTCTAATGAAAATACTATTCCATCCACAATACCTTTGGTGACAAACTATTCTCAGTTTAATGCTTTTGGAGTTCCTCAATCTGTTAGCATATCTGCACCTGATTTGGCACAACCCCGCACAAGTTCTGTAAATTACGACGCTACCGGCAGATTTATTCTACAATCCACAAATTCCATTGGTAACAATGTATCCAACATTTACGAGCCGGGGTTAGGCAATGTAATAAAATCAACAGATTTATACGGTAAGGAAACAAAATTTAATTATGATGGATTAGGTAGATTAATAAAAACAATTTCTGCTACAGGAGTTACAATAAATTCTAATTACGAATGGGATCCTTATACAATACCTACTAATGGGATATTGCCCGCAAGAGATATTTATCGTCCTAAAATTACTACTGAGATTAGCAATGGTGGGAGTAATGTAAGTTATTTAGATCATAAAGGAAACGTGTTGAGGATCGAATCAAGTGGATTCAATGGTAATACAATTATTACAGAAACAAGTTATGATTATATGAATAGAGTGTTGCGGAAAACAGAACCATATTTTCAAGGCCAAACTACTGTAAAATCAACTGTATTCACATTCGATGAATTTTATAGGCCGTCTAATGTGTTTCAATATCGGAATCAAAGTATTATTAACAGCATAGAATACACCTACAATAACTTTAGTACGGATAATAATTTTATAAAAGGATTTAAGAAAACAAAAGTGCCAAACTTAGGCAATATAGGATTCACCTATTTTATTTCCGAAAATAATGAGGCGGGACAACAAGATCGTACCATTAATTATGCAAACATTCAATCGCCCCATGTAGTTGATTATACATTTAATCAGCTTTCTTTACCGACCCAAATATCAACTTCATTTCCAAGTGGACAAGGAAATGGAATTACCACAGTTGGATATGATGCATATGGAAGACGCATTGTTTTAAATGATCCAACAACTGGGGTTTACAACTTTCAATATAACAGAATCGGGGAAATAATATTGGAGAACACACCCAATGGAGATGTAGCTTATCAATATGACCAACTTGGACGAATAACTTCAAAAACCGGAAATATTTACGGTGCATGCTCATATGAATATGTTTTAAATGGAAATGGAAAGGAATCTATTAAAAAAATCACCGGCCCAAATAATAGTTTGGAATTTAATTATGATGACTTCGGAAGATTAATTGAGCAAAAACAAAAGGTCTTGATTCCTCCGGTGAAGGAATTTTTATCACAATTTACTTATGATCAAAATAATCGAATGGTTAATCATGTATATCCAGGCGGTTTTGTAACATCCAATGAATATGATCCTAATGGAATTTTGATAAAAATAAAGAATAATAATAATACAATATGGCAACTTAACAACTTGTTAACTCCAGGATTAATTAATCAATATAGTAATTCGGGTGGTACAAACACTCAATTAAATTATGACAATAATTTAAATATTAGTGAAATTATTACAGGTAGTATTGCGAAACAAACTTATAGTATTGAAAATACTACCTCCAATGTAATTAATAGACAATTCGAGAATTTTGTTTCAAACACAAATATTGAAGAAGGTTTTAGGTTTGATGACTTTGATCGATTAGTTCAAACCACCTATCAAGACATTAATGATATGCCCGTTGTTAAAGATGTTTTTAATTATAATGCCAATGGTAATTTAAGTTACAAACAAGATTGTGGAAACTACGTGTATGGTCAACAAGGGCAACCCTATAAACTTACTCAAATCACAAATCAAGTAGGTAATATAAGTTTAAACACTTTAAATATTAATTATAATAATTTTAACAAGGTGAGTAAAATTATTGAAACAGATAATGCCAGAGAAATGAATTTTATTTACGGATGTGATGAAGAACGAGTTAAAATGGATTATAAAGTCAATAATGCTACCATATTTACAAGGTATTACGCAGATAATTTTGATAGAGAAGAAACAAATGTTGGTTATAAGGAATGGACATATATTAATTCTCCTACTGGATTATGTGCAATTAATTATAATAACAATGGTACAAATCAATTATTCAATGTTACAACTGATCATTTAGGAAGTCCTTTGTTACTAACAAGCACTGGAGGGAATATTGTTGAGCAATTCAGCTTTGATGCTTGGGGTAGAAGAAGAAATCCAAATGACTGGACTTATAATAATGTGCCAAACTCTCAATTTTTAATAAGAGGGTATACCATGCATGAACATTTGGATGAATTTGGATTAATAAATATGAACGGACGAATATACGATCCGGTATTAGGAAGATTTATACAGCCAGATAAATTAATCCAAAACCCTTCTAATGTACAAAACTATAATCGTTACAGTTATGTGATGAATAATCCAATTAAGTATAATGACCCTTCAGGTTATGTATATGTAAGACCTCCATTTGTTATGGCAGATGGAGGAAGTCAAAATGATCATGGTCATTACCGTTATTTAGCCGAACCTGTAATTTATTTAGATGGTATAAGAATTACATCAGGAAGTGCAGGTTATAATATGTGGCTTGGGGGCGGTGGCGGAGGTGTTCGTACTTCTCAAGTATTTGGAGGTTGGTCAGGAAATGGTGTTGTTCAGCGAGGTGTTACTACTTCAATGGGAGCTTTTTTAGATGCTGATAAAATGAATCCAGGTAGTGTTACAAACTTAAATCCCCGTGGGGCTTATGTACAACTTAAATATTTAGGAGATAACAAAGTAGGTAAATCCGTTTTCATAAATCCAATTGATGGAAGTGTGAGTGTAAACAAAAAAGATTTTGCAGCATATATTCAATGGACGGAAGCCCAAGGTGGCGGGGGTAGAAATTATGGAGGTGATGGTAGCGGAAGTGCTTGGGACAATACATTGAAAGTGGTAGATGCGATTAATCAGTTTAATCCTCTTGCTAATTTAATGGATGTAGTTAGCAATGCTTTTACCGGTGCTGATAGGTTTGGGAACAAAATGAGTCAGGGCGATGCGTGGTTAAAAGCTGCTGGCGTTTTTCCGGTTGGTAAAGTTGGTTCAAGCGGAATAACAATGTATGGTTCATTGACTTCAAAATTTGGTAGTGGATATAAATCTGTTAGCGTCATACAAGGAAGTTATATGAATGTCCAACTTGGACAAAAACTTAATGCAATTTCTCCTGGTCCATGGAGCAAAATATATGAAGCTGGTATATTAAATGGTTCAAAAGTTGAGACGCATTATTTCTATAATGCTGCAACTGGGCAGTATGCCAATCCTTTTATAAAAATGAGTGGCTGGGGTTCTAGTGGATTTAAATAAAACAAAGAAAATGAATATTGATGCAATTGAAAAAAAATTAGGCGAAATTAATGACTCAAATTATTCATCGATACTGAGATTAATTATTGATGCCGTAAGAGACTATCCTCTTGAAGGTTTAAATGATACGGAAGAATATTTTTATGAGGTAGGGAAAATGATTCAAACGGAGCAAATAGACAGGGATAGTTTGCGTAACTATATTGAAAAAAACAATGATGTAAGTGAAAATAGTATTTGGATAGAAAGCTCATTAAATAGTTTGCTAGATGCATTTCATTTGATGGATTTATACAAAATTAATTTCAATCAGGTTTTAACTCAAATTGAAAAATTAAAAAAGCCCTCTTAAGAATATTCAGAAAAAGTAGGCTGCCAGCGGAAGAAAAGATGAAAGTCTTTTTAGTAAGAATTAATTTTAGTAAACACAAAGCCCGCGTTTGCGGGCTTTTTGATTAAGAAGCAGTTTTATAAGAGAGAGAAGTTTTATAATCTCTGATAAGGGCAGAAACAACTTTGAGTACAATATTTTTTTCGGTATCGGGTAAACTATCCACTTCTTTAAATTGCTCTAACACTTTGCTATCCTTTAACTGGGCTTTGGCTTTGGCCTCTGTAGCACCATTAATAATATAATCAACGGTAGTATCCAACACTGTATGTAGTCAAACCAATCTGAACTTTTAAGCATAAATAACTTAGGACACTTTCTTTTTTAAAATTAGTTAATTTTTTTGATTTTAATATCCAGTCGTAAAATTATTTTCAACTAAGGGTTTTAATTTTTTTAAAGTGCTATCCCTTGTTTTAAAAATTTCACTTACTGATATTCGATTGATGTAATTTTGTTTTCTTTTTTTGATGGTTTCTTGTTTTATTTTGTTCCTCCTTTCTAATATTTGATTTGACTTTCCGTAATATTTTTGTGCTGGTGTAACATTATTAATTGCTTCGTGATATCGTTCGTAATTGTAATAATGCACAAACTTTTGTAATGCTCGTTCTAATTCCATAGGACTGTGATAAACATCAAGCTTAATAACATTCTTCATACTTCTGTGATAGCGCTCAATTTTACCTTGTGTTTGTGGATGTCGAACTCTGCCTCTAATATGTTTTATTTCTTGTTCTTTTGTGTATTTTTTAAAATCAGTAGCGATATAACAAGAACCAATATCACTTAGTAATTTAGGCTTTTCGTTCGCTTTAAGATTAGATTTTAGCATTGCTGCATTGATTGTATCTTCCACGTCCGTTTCTTTCATTGTAGGGCCTAATTGCCAATGAATAATAAATCTGCTATGATCATCAAGCACTGTGCTTAAATAATACCAACCCCAACCAATTATTTTAAAGTAAGTAAAATCAGTTTGCCACATTTCATTTACCCTGGTTGTTTTATCTTTAAATTCATTCGAGGCTCTTATTAAATCATATGCTGGTGCTGTAATTAATCCTTGCTGTTTAAGTATTCGATAAACTGAACTCTCTGATACAAATCGCTTATGAATGTCAGTAAATAAAAATGCAATTTCTCTTGACGAACGTTCAGGATAATCTAATGCAGTTTCAATAATTAATTGCTTTTCTGGTTGTGGTATAGCGTTCCAATATTGTTTCCTGCTCTTGGGCTTATCCGCTAAGCCATCGTATCCATCAAGTAAATAGGCATTATACCAATTATAAAACGTGCTTTTGTGTATTCCTAATTCCAACAAAGTTTTACTTAAGCTCACCTCTGATTTTTCTATCAGCAAAATGATTTCATATTTATCGTTTTGATTTAATCTCATATATTTTGTCATTTTATGGCTTACTCCAAGCCTGTTAAACTTTTTTTTAATGACTCATTATGTAAATATAAATCTGCGATAGCTTTCTTTAAATCATTGTTTTGTTTCTTTAGATGTTCTACTTCATCTGCGGTAGCGTTACGCTCTGTATCGCCACTTAACCGCTTCTTACCAGCTTCCATGAAGTCTTTGCTCCACTTGTAGTATAAACTGTCGTTAATCCCGTATTTACGGCAAATTGCCGCTACGCTTTCTTCTCCTCGCATACCTTCAATAATGATACGGATCTTTTCTTCTGAACTATAAGTACGATTTGTTTTACGTTTAATATCCTTAATTAAACTTTCGGCTGTTTTTTTCTTTGGATTTGTTTCCATTTTCTTTCTGTTTTTACTTTAGTTAAACTTAAGAAAATGTCTCTATTCTTTTATATTAAATCAGTACACTTTGGTTTGAAACGAAACAGATGCCACAGTTTTTGCAGTGGGCTATAACGATAAATATATGATTGTAAAACAGTACCCACGTACATTTCCAAATGCTCCGAATAAAACAATAATAAACTACTATATTTTACCTTTCAAAAAAGGGATGAACTGGCGAACTAAAAATGGATTAATTGGCCCATTAACTGAATCGGAATTTAAAGAGAAGCGGAAGGAGTTGGGAATATCGGATGAATTAATATTTTCGAAGGTATTGAAAGACCTGGAATAAAAGAAAGGCTCTGTAAACCGGAGCTTTTTTACTTTAGAAATTAGTTTTACTTACCGAGCTTGATAATAATCGTTGGCTAAGATGATACAATAATTGAAATTTAAATGGGAGTATAATACATATTCCGGTTAAATTGATCACCTAATACCGGCGCAAATTGACCACCGTTCTTTCTGACGAAGTCTGATATAATTGAAAAAATAATAATTAAGTATGAATGGAGGGTAATAATAATATATAAAGATTTAATTTATTTCGTAATCATTAATATGAAAAACAAAGGATATAATAAGTTATATTATACCCTTTGAGTATGGTTATTTTCAGGGAATCGCTTTTTTCTTATATAGCCAATCTGAAAGCACTCGTCTCAAAAAACCAGTGAAAAAATGCAATATCAAAACAGATTATTTATTTTATGTGAAATTCAAAACCAATCAAGGATTGAATAAACACATGTAGCTGGACTATCAGCAATTTATTTGGTAGTGTCTCAGTTTGAAATTTTATTTTCGTCCGAAAAAATAATTAATGCACATAATGCTGTAAGAGCTCCTTTTGCACTGGCAAAACACTTAGCTCAGGTTGACGAGCAAAGATTAACTCTACTTAGGATTGAAATCCTCAATGAAATGAACTGCATACTGAATGATACATTGCGATGTTTTAGCGCACTTCAATCTACCAGCGTATAATTAATGGTAATAAAAAAACCCACTAATGCGGGTTTTCTTTTTCAAGGATAACGAAATGATTAACCGTTTCGGCTGACATAATCCAATGCCCTGAAAAAATATTTCATTGAGCAAGTTTTATGATTAATGGGCATTACTGATTTAAATCCCAAAGTGTATCGCGCCCAAGACAAAATACACGGGGATAATGATTTTTTATTATTCATAATTAAAATAAAGTAAAAATATTTGATGTTTCCAAATTTAAATTGAAAAATATCATCAATTATTTCCGTACAAATCAAACAATATTACAATTTCCGAAATATCCATAATACCCTTATTTAACCCCGCTTCTATAGTTCCAAAAAGCTATGTATTAAAGAGTGTAGATTAAATTAGGTATACCGCTTAAATGTTGATTTTTTTTGGTTAAAGCCTTTATTAAACTTTAGTAAAAGTGAGTATTATGAATATTTTAAACTATCTGGCAAACAAACATTTTGGTAAATTTTTTCAAAATCTTAGTTAAAGGTGCCCATGTTTAGGTATTCAGAAGTGGATTTCATTAAGAATTAGTTATGCTAAAAATAATGAGGTATTTTTTGAAATTTATAAAGAAAATTTTGTTCTGTTAAACAGTGATTGTATATAACGGTAACTAGGTAGGATAGGTAGATGTTTTTTTAATTCTACAAGAGATTAATCATGGTTATTCTTTTATTATGTACTAAATACATTAATAAAAAACTTACCTACCTTACCCTCTTACCCAAATAATATGAAAAAGCCCATATTTCTATGGGCTTCATAAATTAAAATTACCTATTAATTAATATTAACATGGTAACCATACACGTCTTTTTTGATTCTTTGAAATCCAAGATATGTAAGTTTTTTCCCTACATGAATTGGGGAATAATTCCTTGTAACTAATTTTTTCTCTAATATAATTTCTAAAACTTGTGACGACGTGATGAATTTAGTATGCTCAGTAATAGAAATAGGCACGGAGAACAATTCCGAAATAGCTTCTTCAAGTTCATCCATAGTCTGAAAGCTTAAATTATTTTCCTCTATCTTGTTTTGCTCTTCATGATCAAACCAGTGTTTTTCATTTTGCTTATAAAGGTGATATGCTTGAGCATACACCTTATCCATGTCAATGAAAACTTCATCATTAATTTTCTCTAGTACTTCAAAACACGGGAAACGACGATTGCCTGTTTTATCAACCAAAAATCGCCTTTCATTAATTGAAGCTATAAAAGAGGCATGCTGTGTGATTGACTCATTGTTTCTTGCGTAAGCACGTCTGACCTTTGTGTTCACTTTTGTAACCAAGTCTTTTAACGCACCGATTTTTTTAATATCCTCAAACTCTTCAAGATTAATTATAAAACATTCCTGTAAGAGTAAGAGATTATCTTTATTGTTACCGTGAAGTGTCCCGTTATATAGATAACTAACTAGTGATTTTGGTAAAAGCCGTCTAATCCATCTTGATTTACCTTTCCCTTGTCCGCCCTGTATTACAAGTAAAAGATGATTAATTTGATCTTGGGTTATTGCGCCGGCAACGACACCAATTAACCATTTTCTTAAACATACTTTCCAGAATTCTTGATTATGAGTTTTTACAGTATCAGCTAATTTATCTATGTGATCTTCTCCGTCCCAAAGAGGTAAAGAATTAAAATAGTCAATAAAGGGGTGATAACGTTTCGTGAAATCCGATAAGAGAATCTGTTTTAAGAGAGTCGAATTACAATTGTGGCCTTTTTCTAAAAGCCTATTTAAAATACTGTTTTCGGCATAATCTGATATAATCTGATATTCTAATTCATTCTTCTTTTTATATTCAATCCTTTCTAATAAACTGTTTACCTTAAAGTCGTAATTTGTGTCCAAATACACTTTAATAGGATTTAATCTTCCACCCATTTGAAAATCAGGAGTGTTTTCTGTGGTTGGTTTTGCGTTGCCTTCTTTTGGCTGTTCTTGACTTTGTGAGTCTTCTTCTGGTGTGTTTTTGTAATTATTCATTTTATATATTACAGTTTGTTTATTTCTACTGCAATAGAACTGTTTTTAACTATGCAGCCTTAATAATCAATTGCATCAATCCTTAAATAATCCTATACTAATAACCAAAAATCTTTTTGAAAATCACACCCTCAATCTCTCTTCAATCTGCGCAGAACGCGCTTTGCTAATCAGGTACAAAGATAAGGAAAATAATAATATGTTTGACAAAAAGGTGAAAATATTTTTCTTCTACTGATTTTTTCTTATATATATAGTATAATATAACCTATTATATGATTTGAATGAATAACAAATATTATTCCTTCTAATAATAAATAGTGCAAAATGTACTTGAAGTATTTGTTTGTTCTCTTTCAATCAATAGTTCAATAATTCAGTCTGCTCGCCCTGCCTCTGCGAGTTGCAAAATTCATGCTGATTTGGAGCTTTGAAAAAGCAGGGATTAGCTATGTTTGGCTTGCCTCTTGCCAAACACTTGTGAATTTTGCACGAAGGCGAGCCTAACATTAAAATGTGATTTAATTATTTGAGGGTGGAAGGGTGCGAAGGCAGAAATAATTAAAAGAAACATTTTGTGAGCGAAAGGTTGTAGAATTGCAAAGCTTGTGACAAACGAGGGCTTGTGTGTGTTTGGCGCAAGATTTGCTTCAAGACCTGTAGTGAACACCTTATTTCCTTTTAACTCTATAGTTCCTTATTTGTTATTCGCAATATGTTATCTGTAATGTATTCTCATTATTCACTTTTCATTTAACCTCTAACAATTGTTTATTGACCAGAATAAGTTTTCTCTTGTTAAACAACCTGTTCTAAATGAATGTAGGAGTAAACAAGGTTTTTAAAAAATTGTTTTGTAAACACACATTAACCAAAAGAATTTATTAAAATTTATCTTGACCTTGTTTAGTCCGAAATGAAAGTACCTTTGTTTAACAAGAGGAAATTAATCCAATATCACAAAGAAGTAGTAGTAATAGAATTGACCTTTGAAGCCATAAACCATAATCCCACTTGGGCCATATGACACGCTTGTAATTACATATACTTCACCATTTAGTATTTCTCCTACATCAATCAAAGAAAGGGCCTTAAAAGGGGTTTTAATCCTTCTAAGAGTCCCTTTATTTGTAACAACGAGTAAACCTTCATAGTCTAAATAAAAAAAGTGTTTCTCCATTATTGACCTTGAAAAACAGATTCTTCAATTGTTGTACCTTCTTCACTATATTCATAAGTGAATTCAATTTCAATCTCTTCTCCAGATTGTGTTTTGAATAAGTAAGGCGCACATACTTTTTTAATAATAGAGCCAGTCATCTTTTGGCCAATCATTTGCTTGGCTACTTTTAATGAAAGAGTGCAGGGCACACTTGCTTTTCTTGTTGTTGCATAGAATTTGCCTTTTTGAGATTTAACCATCTCAACTCCTCCCGAGAGGATGAATGAAGTAAATACTTCGTCTTTGCTGTTTTTTCTTTCAACAGCATCAATAATTGTTACCATAAACTATTAGTTTTAAGTTAATAAAATGGAAAATCTACAATGATTTCCCTGTCAGAGTTTAGAGGGGGTGTAGTAGGGGGGTGACTTGTTGTTTGACGTAAAAAAATAAAAAATTAATTTTTTAAAATAAAATAGTCAGTATTGCGGTCATATATAAGAAAGCCGTTTACATATGAATTCCCATCGATTTCCATTTCTATATCACTTTCTAAAACCCATTTTTTTCTAGGGGCATGGGTGTCAATTGAAATGTAGCGGTAGTTACAAGCTTCATTACCAATCTTTAGTTTATATTTCATATCATATTTTAACGGAATAATGAAATTACAATAAACGGTATCTGATGTAATTGAATTATCAGTTTCATTAATCACTTCAAGTATGTAAGGCGCTTGCATTCGAAACTTTTCCATTTTCACAAGAAATTTCATATAAAGAAATGAGTCAGTTGGAAATTTTGATAGGATGCTATTAATTTTATCGCTATTAATGGAATCTCTGGCCCAAGCAGCGACATAGTCATGCCCTCCTTTAGAATAGACATGTATAACACCTAATGATTTCCCTTTTATAGAAACGGCTATAGACAATTTTCCTGTGTAATTTTTTACAAACCTAAAAGTACCGTTATTTAAATTTTTAAACACTATTCCAGCGCCTAAACAGGAAAGCTGCGCCTCATTTGCGTTTTTGTGGTATACTTTTAGCGTATAGCATTTTGAGGTTTCAATAGTGTCATTTTTTAAATTAACAATTTCAATTTTGTTTTTTTTAGTTTGCGCATTAAGCATTATAACAAACATAAAATATAATAATGCTGTAATTTTTAATTTCTTCATTTAATTTGAATTTATATTATGTGGATAATTTAAAGAACGGGAAGGTTAAGTATTTATGAATACAACACATAGAAGAAAAAAAGTATCTAGTAATATTATTTGTAAATAGTTTCAATAAAGTATACATCGTAATAAGTATCCTCTATTCGAGTTGGCTCACCAATCATGGTACAAATCGTTTTAACCAATGCCTTGCCTTTGGTAATGGAGCTAGAAAATGGTATTGGCACATCTTTTTCGTTGTTCTTTACAAAGTGCGTGATTTTATTTTTTTGAACATATACTTTCAAGCTTACAACTCCTTCAATTTGATCTACAAATTCACAATTGTAAACTCCATCAATCAATGTTACAGGATAACTTGGCGCATTAGCATATAAATCTTGAATTTTTTGAATTTGTTTTTCATTTTTCAAACGTAATTCTTTCTTTTTATTCTCTTCAATTTGGGATTGATTGTTGGATTTGGTATTGTAATTATTGTATTCTTGGTCTTGTTTGATGTTATCAGTTTGTTTTTTCCTTAAGTCCTCACGTTTTTTTTCTTCAGCCTCTTCTTGTGCTTGAGCTAATTTTAAAAGAAGGTCAAGATTTGAGGTTGTATGAGTGCTTTCATATTTCTGCTGGGTTGGCGTATCATATCTATTTTGCGAAGCACAATATAGTGTTAGAAAAATAAAAATTTGAATAAGTGTAGTTTTCATAATGTTATGTTTGATTAGTAAAATTAATAAAATATAGCACAAGTGCAATAACATAATTATAGCAAATGTGCTCTTTTTGAATTGTGAATAAAAAGGCAATTAAAAAAAGGGTATTGATCTATGATGAAGAGGGATTAAAGTTGCTTGCATCAAGCATTAAGGGAGTAAGAGCTTCTAAAGGTTATACTCAGGAAGATTTAGCCTATGAATCGGGATTAAGTTTATCACAAATTGCAAGAATTGAAACCTGCAAAATTAACCCAACAGTCAGTACGATATTTCAAATTGCCCGTACTTTAAAAGTGAATGTTTCTGAGTTGTTTGATTTTAGGTTGAAGTAAAATTAAAAATTTCATAATTATTCAAAGAAATTGCAAATAGAAAGGTTGTTATTTAAACTTTTAACTATTCAATTTTGAAAACCTTATCTGTATCATAAAATACTAATTTCTTTTCTATCCCATTTAATTTACAATGAATAGATAAGGTTTTTACAGTTCCAAAAATAGGGTCTGGTATACCGAATGTAGATGGGTCCACAGGACCATGAATTATTCCTCTTGAAACTTGTTCTAATATAATTTCAGTAATGTCTATTAATTTTGATGGTATACCATAAGTTGCTCTGATAATTTCTATTTCAGAAGAAATTAATTTGTTCCATTTTTTAATATTGAGTACAATAGAATCTATTTTAAGTTTTAAGTCAAATAAATCAAGGTCATCCTTTGTAATGAAATTAATTATTTCTTTTGCGAATAAGTTTTTAGTTTGTGCATAAGGAATTTTGTAATTAGATTTGATTTTCACCTCAAATTTTTCAAATTTATCCCCCTTAAATTTTGGTTTTTTTATTTCCTTTGAATTTAACCATTTGTTAATGGTTGAATCCGTTAAGTAATTTTCTATTTCAATACCTGAAGTTATCCAACATTTATCACCACCCAATTCTTCATTTATTCGTTTTTTCGTTTTATTTATATCTTCATTAATATTTCTCCTATCCTTATCAATTATAACGAATGAATTTCTATTAATTTTTAAAAGTGGTATTAATTCACTTTCAAAATAAGAAAAAGTAATTGTGCTCAATAATTTTCCACCATAAAACATAATACTGTAATGCAACCCTTCCTTGAGTTCTGGAGCAATTAAGTTAATCCATTTGTTTAAATAATGTCTATCACTTGGTCCTTCCACCCATATTATTCCGTTGCTTTGAAAAATATCGCTCGCCTTAATTTCCAAATCATCTAGAACTCTATTAATTCCTTTAGAACAATTCACATTGTTCGTTACTGAATCACTTATATGGATAATTTGTGCATTTTCATTAGCGCCAAATGAGTCAATTACCACATTAGAGTGAGTGGTTATAAAAAATACAGATTCAAACCTTAAAGCAAAATCTTTTATGAAATTAAATAATCTTCTTTGTAATGAGGGATGTAAGTTGTTTTCTAATTCTTCGAATAGGAAAATATATTCATTCTCCTGTTTTTTTTCAAGTTTAGGAATTACAATTAAGTTCAATAAAACTTGTAAAATAGTTTTAATTCCACTACCCATTTTTGATAATGCAATTCTAACTCCATTTTTATCTTCAAGATAAATCTCCCAAACGTTAGATTCAGTATTTTGAGTTAAAATACGTGTAAACTGAATTTCAGGATAGGTTATGGAATTCAATCCTTTTAATAGTAAAGACTCTATCCAAGTAGAGTCATATTCAGCAGAATTTATAATTTCTTGAGCTAAGGCGGTTGCCCCTTTACCATCTGCTACTAAAGCTAGATTTTTTGCCTGAGCTTCTGGTTTTATGTCTCGTTCTGCATTTATAGATTTTATAATTTTACCTTTAAAAGGATGCGAATTTATCCTTACTAATTCTTCATGTCGTCTATTGTTAGGAATTTTAATTGGCTTACTTGAACCAATAAATTTAATACCATTATCATAGCCCCATTCAGCAGTAATTGTTTCCCCGACAAAATCTTTTCCGTAATGATAATAATTTGGACCTGATATATTACCACCTGAAAGGTTTTCGGGATAAAAATCTTTAATGGTGGATTCGGTTAATTTTGATGTGTAAATGATGGCTAATTTTGGAAAGTTCTTTTTAATAATATCAAAATTAGTTGAGTTAGCCATTGTTTTAACCAATTCAAGTAAACTACTTTTACCAGAATTATTTTTACCAATTATTATATTTATTGGTAAAATTTTATCAAACCCTTGTGGCTCGTCACCAAAACATTTATAATTTTTTATTTTAAAACTGAACTTGTCCATTATTTTAAATCCGCAAATATTTTTCAAGATTAAAGTTACGTAGGAAATAGCAGTATTAATACTATATTTTATAGCAATTCTTCCTCTTTATCTTAAATAAACAAGGATTTTACCCCTTGTTTATTATTTTATCCATTACTTTAATATTCATTTCATCTATCAGTTCTTTATCATAAGCTTCAAGATAAATTCCAGTCACTTTGTTCCCATATTCATGTCCTAGAGCTTCGGCTATTAAATCCTTACTATAACCCATTTGCTTGGCTATATTCGACCAAGTATATCTAAATACATAACCCGTTATTTTCTCCTTTGTTTTAATTTGCTTACCTAGTTGTTTCAGATGAGCATTAAAGACTTTATTTTTTTGTTTTAATAACTCTGGAAATCCTTTTTGGAATTTATCTTCCAAGTTTATATTTCCTAATATAGTGTTATGGTTCTTATGCAAAAAGTGCTCTAGTATTGAATGAGCTTCAGTTGGAATTTTTATGCTATACATTCTACCTGTCTTTGCTCTTTTATAAATTAATCTATCTCCTTTAATACTTTCAGTTGTTAAGAGTTGTAGATCTTTAAAATTAATACCAATAAGCATAAACATAAGTTTACCAGTGAGCCAACTTTCATAATATATTGAATCAGGTTTTAATTGCAGACTAAAAAATAGTTTCATTTCATTTAAAGTAATAGTTCTTGGTATTGTTTTTTCCTTCTTCAACTTGAAATTCCGAAATGGATAATGATTCATGGAAACAACTTTGTGATTAATTGCTTTATTGTACACAGCTCTAAAGGTTCTTAAGTACAGATTAATTGAATTAATACCTGTTCCTTGTTTAATAAAATCAATTTCTAAGCTCTTAAGAAAAGAATAGTCTATTTTTTCAAAAGGAATATTGAGATCACATTTCTTAATCACTGCTTTTAAAGATTCAGAGTAGATTAAAGCGTTGCCGTTTTTATTTGAATCATATAAATTTTTGATTTCATTTTTCCAGAATTCATTAACAGTTTGTTTTTTTTCGGATTTGGATATTAAGTAATCTCTGATTTTTTGAATATTCTTATCATAGGGAAATTGTTTTTCAAATTCTATTATTTTATATAGGTATTTAATTTTCTTTTCTTGAAGCTCCTTATTAATTATTTCAAATAGTGGGTGTGATGGTTTTATGTTGTTTGTTATGGTTGACCAACATTTGTCTGTAGAGTTGAATCCTGTTGGAATGTCTCTTGTTTGTCCATTCAGACTAAGTCTAAACACTAAGGGAAATGAACCGTCTTTTTTTGCTCGTCTTGTATCGAGCGTTAATTTTAATGTTATCATTTGCTACAGGTTTTGTAGCCTTCACTTGTAAAATTTGCAGGTAATTTGCAGGTAATTTGCAGGTAGATTTAGCTGGTTCCAACTTTAGTTGGTCATCAGAGCATCGCTGGGAGAACCGTTCCTAAAAGAAAAAGCCTCAGTATCATTTGGATACGAGGCTTTCTTCTGTGGGAACTACTGGGTTCGAACCAGTGACCCCCTGCTTGTAAGGCAGGTGCTCTGAACCAGCTGAGCTAAGCTCCCATTTGTTTAGGAAGTTTTTTTCTTCCGGCGCTCTGAACCTCCGCCGCGGCGGATGAGCTAAGCTCCCATTTGTTTATAGAGTAATGAACTCTTTTTTTCCTTTCTAATAGGTCGGCAAATTTAATTACTTATTGTGAAATGAACAAGTATTAGTGTGCTTCATTTGTATCCGGAATCAACATTCCATCTACCAATACTCTACCACAATGTTCGCAAACAATAATTTTTTTGTTGGTTCTAATATCTAACTGTCTTTGCGGTGGTATTTTATTATAACAACCTCCACAAGCATCACGTTCTACCGCAACTACTGCTAATCCGTTTTTTGAATTTGCTCTTATTCTTTTATAAGCATTTAATAATCTGTCTTCAATTTCAGAACTGGCTTTTTCGCTATCTACCAATAAATCTTTTTCTTCTTTTTCGGTTTCTGAAATAATCTCTTCCAGTTCAGCTTTCTTTACTTTTAAGTCCTTACTTCTTTCTTCAAATTCTACCTTACTTTTTTCAAGTAATTCAGCTTTTAAAATGATAGCCGCCTTTGCTTCTTTCTGACGCTTTTCAGCTAATTGAATTTCCAAATTCTGAATTCAATTTCCTTGGTAATCGCATCATACTCTCTGTTATTTCTAACTTTATTTTGTTGCGCTTCGTACTTTTTAATATTCGCTTGAAAATCTTTAATCGCCTGCTTTTTTTCATTCAATTGATTTTCTAGTTCTGCTACTTCTTCGGTAACATTTTGTAATCTGGTTTCTAAACCCAAAACAGTATCTTCCAAATCACTTACTTCCAAAGGCAATTCTCCGCGTATGGTGCGTAAGCGATCAATTTTACTGTCTATTAATTGCAACTGGTATAGTGATTTCAGTTTACCTTCTACCGAAGCATCTATCTTTTCTTTAATTTTAGCGCTCATCTTATATAAAATAATTTACCGGGTTCGTATTGATTTTTGATAAATGGATTGCAAATGTAGCAAATTTTTTAGTGATAATTTCATAAAATATCTCCGGTGTATATTGTTCTGTTTCAAAATGTCCGGCATCTACCAATAGGAGCTTTTCTTCCACTTCAAAAAAATCGTGATACTTAAAATCAGAAGTCAAAAACGCATCACTTTTGCTATTTATCGCGTTTTTTAACAAAAAACGACCGCTTCCACCACAAATTGCTACTTTTTTAACAAATTTATCGCTCATTTTTGTGTGTCTTAATACCTTCGTTTTTAGTGCTTTTTGCACTAATTTCAGAAAATCTTCTTCGCGCATGGCTTCTTTGAATTCAGCAATTATTCCGGAGCCAACTGCATTTAGCTTATTTTCAAGCGGATAAACGTCAAAAGCCACTTCTTCATAGGGATGATTAGATTTTAATGCCTTTAAAATGTTTTTTTCATTTCGGGCTTCAAAAATGGTTTCAATTTTAATTTCCGCTTCCTTACTTAATTGTCCTGCCTTGCCAATAAAGGGATTAGTTTTATCGCTACCCTTAAATGTTCCCGTGCCGGAAGTATTAAAGCTGCAATTTTCATATTCTCCAATTTGTCCGCAACCGGCTTCAAAAAGCGCTTGCAAAACTTTTTCGTGATGTGTAGCCGGCACATAAGTAACTAATTTTCGGAGAAGATTTGTTTTAGGCGCAAGTATTTTGCAATTCTCCAATCCTAATTTTTCGGCTATTTTATAATTTACGCCTTGCCGTACATTATCTATGTTTGTATGCGTTGCATAAAGTGCAATATTATTTTTTATGGCCTTTATGATTATTCGTTCAATAAAATTATCTCCGGTTATTTTTTTTAAGCCGGAAAATATAACCGGGTGATGCATTACAATTAAGTTAGCCTTTAGCTGAATGGCTTCATCAAGGGTTTCTTCGAGGCAATCCAGCGTTAGTAATACGCCGCTACACGCTACGTTAGCATCACCGGTAAGCAATCCGCAGTTATCATAACTTTCTTGATAGGTGAGGGGTGCAAACTCTTCAATAACTTGGGTAATATTTTTTATGGTAATCATTTTATAGGGTAAAAAAAATCCCCCTGTATTTATTTAGGGGGATTTAAGATTTTAATCTAGTCTTGATTTGTGATCTTCAATCTCCGCCATTTCTTTTAATACCACCATCACTTCATAATCGCTTCTTCCGCCAATTTCCTGTTCCATCTCCATGCGTTTAAATTTAGGCTCTACTTTATTATCACCGGCAATTAAATTACTTAATTGTACTACAAAAACTCCTACTTCACCCTCTACAACTTTACTGGTTTGCCCTTGTTTCATTGCAGATAAAACGCCCATCATTACATCATCATGAAATCCATCAAAGCCATGGCTGCTTGCCGGAATTTGTTCCGACTTTCTTACATCTATATTTAATTTTGAAGCTAAAGCATTTAAATCATTTGCGCCGGCACTTTTAAATTCAGCGGCAAAGGCTTCTGCCTTTTTCTTTTGACGCGCTTTATCAGTTATTTCATCCTTCACATCTTCTAATGGTAAAATTCCTTTGGAAACAATGTTACTTAATTTGGCTACAATATGCTTGTCGGTCAAAGAAAAAATCTGCACATCACCTTTATTTGCTGTGTACACCCATTTTACCAATTCTTTGGCCTGCTCAATTCCGGGTAATTGTCTGTCGCCTTCTTTAATGTTGTCGGCAACACGTTTTGTTAATTTTTGCTCTTCAACAGCTTTATCAAATAAGGCGGCCGTATTATTTTTTCCTCCAAATTCATTGGCAGTAGCAAAAATTTTATCATTGGTTTCTTCACTTGGAGAAATAAGCTTGAATATTTCGGCTACTTTAAAACTTTCGTGTTTGGTTGGGCTCACCTCTAACACCTCAATGATATGGTATCCGAATTGCGTTTCAACCACCGATATATCACCCTTTTTACCCAATAAACCTGCGTTTTTAAATGGTTCAACAAACCCCTTATCTTCTCCAAACCAACCATAATCACCGCCTTTATCAATACTTCCTCCGTCATCACTAACGGTTTTCACTAGTGTGTCAAATACAGCTTTCTTTTCTTTAATTAAGGTTAATAAACTGTCGGCTTGTTTTTTGGCTTGCTCCGGAGTTCTTTTAACTTGCTGTGTAGCCATATCAACGGTTCCAATTAAAATATGTCGAACGCGGGCGCTATCGGCTATAACAGATTTACCAACCAATTTGTAAATTTTAAAGTATGCACCTTCATTATACGGACCATAAACAGTACCAACAGGATCTGTGTAAATGGTGGTATCACGTATAATCATGGTTTCTTTAGTTAGATTTTTAAAACTTACGTTTCCGTTTTCACTTTCTGACATCATGATAGCACTATCTTCGGCTAAGGTTTTCCCCTTAAAATTAGATGCAATTTCCTGCGCATTTTTTTCAATTGCAATTAAATCTTCCGGACTTGGCATTACGTTAAACGCAACATATTCTATTTTTCTGCTGGCTTCATAACTTCTGAACTCATGCGAATTTTCCTTATAGTATTTCTCAATGTCGCTGTCAGCTACCTGGTAAGCACTGTCACTAACTGCATCATATCGTTTCATCACATAATTTACATCAAATTTTGTGCTGGCTACTTTAATGGCTTCTTTTGCTTCGGCATCTGTTACATAAATTCCTTTGCGAATAAGGGCAGAATATTTTTCCAATTGCCTGGAGTTTCTGATCCCTTCTTCTAAATCTTTTATAAATCCTTCCTGATCTCCGCTGGCATTTTGCACAAATTGTTTCCATTTAAGCGGATCTAAATCACCATTGGCATTGGCCAATTGCTCGTAAATTTTTCCGGTTTTTTGGTCAATTAAACGTTGTGCAATGCTTTGTCCGGGGTTAGCAACCACACGATCATAAATTTCATCCTCACTCACCGAAATTCCTAATTTGGCAAACTCCGGCTTAATCACTAAATCATTGATGTATTGATTCCAAACAAACTCTACAATTTGAGCTCTGGTTTGATCATCAATGTCATTATTTTGACGCTGCTGACGAATTTGATTCATTTGTTGCTCAATTCGGTAAGCAAAATCATTTCGGTCAATTTTTACGCCGTTCATTTTTCCAACCGACATCATATCATCACCTCCAAAAATAGAAGGGCCCGAGCTTAATAAACTTTCTAAAATAAAAATGACCAAGGCTAAACCAACAATACCTACCAAAAGGCCGGTACGTTTGCGTATCATTTCTAAAACACTAATATTTTCTTTCTTTTTCTCAACTTGTTGAGGATTCTTTTCTTTACCCATTTTGTGCTAATTTTTATGCCGATAATTATCGGAAGGCAAAGATAGTAGTTTATGTGAAATTCAAAAAAGTTTTCTGAATGAAAAGTGCTGAAAATCAAGCCCATTTCTCTTTTTTTCAACAAATCCAAATACAACCCTCATTCTTACTATTTTTATAGAGATGGAAAACGAAGTATTGCAAAGGGCAACATTTAACCCAAAAGTTAAAACCTATATTTTTTTAGTGGTTATTTTTTACCTGATTATATCTGTAATAGGTATACTAATTTTACCCGTTTGGCTATTTGGTTTTGGACAATGGTTAAGCAATAAATTTTTTAATACTTTAAAATGTGAATTAACCACTAAAAATTTAAAATTCTCTAAAGGATTAATTCTGCATATCGAAAAAACTATTCCACTTGAAAATATTCAGGACCTATCGTTTATTGGCGGCCCCATTTTAAGATCATTTGGATTAACCTTAATAAAAGTGGAAACCGCAGGCGGTGGCGGCGCTCATCATAGCAATATGATGAGTATGATTGGTATAAATGACGCGGAAGCTTTTAAAAACAGAATACTGGAACAACGTGAAGTAAGAATGAAAGAAAAATCAGGTGTACAGCAAAATTCATCGCCGGCACTTAGCACCAATATGCAGGGAAGTGAAAAATTGTTGCTTGATATAAAAAATGAGTTGAGTGAAATAAAATATTTGTTGAGAGAGAAAAAGTAAAACCCCAAGATATTATGTTTTTAATTTTTGATACCGAAACCACCGGTTTACCCCGTAATTATAATGCGCCACCTTCAGATGCAGATAATTGGCCTCGACTGGTTCAATTAGCCTGGCAATTGCACGATGCGCAAGGGAAATTATTAGACCATCATTCGGTGATTGTAAAACCTGAGGGTTATACCATTCCGTTTAATGCAGTTAATGTACACGGTATTACAACTGACAGAGCACTAAAGGAAGGTGTTGAACTTAAAGCTGTGCTTACACAGTTTATAAATGTAATGGCAAAGGCCCAATACATTTGCGGACATAACATTTTGTTTGATGTAAATATTGTTGCGGCTGAATTATTGCGTTGTGGAGAAAGTGATGTGGTGAGCCCTAAATCTATTATTGATACAAAAAACGATCAAACCACTAATTTTTGCGCTATTCCCGGAGGAAGAGGAGGAAAGTTTAAATGGCCAACACTAACCGAACTATACACCAAATTATTTGGCAGCGGTTTTGCCGAGGCTCACAATGCAGCATTTGATGTACAGGCAACTTCCAAAACATTTTTTGAAATTTTAAAAAGAGGCATTATTCAAGTAAAAGAAATTTCAAAAGATAATTTAGCCGATATACACTATGAGGATGTTGATTTAAGCGAATTACTGGAGCAGGAAAAAAAATTAAAACAAGTTGGAAAAAGCGAAAAAGAGGTTGTTGTAACACCTGTTGAAAAGATAAAAGATGTGTTTAGTGATTTTGTTCACCTGCATAATCATTCTCAGTATTCCGTGTTACAATCTGTATCAAACATTAGTGATTTAGTTAAAAAAGCTTCAGAGTACAACATGCCTGCGCTTGCCTTAACCGATCATGGGAATATGTATGCTGCGTTTTTATTTTGGCAGGCTATTGAAAAAGAAAATAAAAATATTAAAGCACACAATGAAAAAGTAGAAAAGGGGGAAATTCAAGATTCGCCCAAAAATATTTTAAAATGTATTTTTGGTTGTGAGTTTAATATTACGGTTAATCATAAAGAAAAAAGTAAACAAGATAATGGTTTCGCGGTTCCATTCTTGGCGAAAAATAAAAACGGATACGAAAACCTGTGTAAATTAAGTTCTATCGGATTTGTGGATGGAATGTATTACGTGCCTCGAATAGACAAAGAAGTTTTATTAAAGTATAAATCAGATTTAATTTGTTTCACCGGATCTCTTTTAGGAGAAATTCCGCATTTAATTTTAAATGTTGGTGAAGAAAAAGCAGAAGAAGTTTTTCTTTGGTATAAAGAACAGTTTCAGGATGATTTTTATGTGGAATTAAATCGGCATGGTTTACCGGAAGAAGATCATGTGAATGAAGTATTACTGCGTTTCGCCAAAAAACACCAGGTAAAATATTTTGCCGCAAATAACAATTATTACTTAGAGCAAAAAAGTGCTTATTCCCGCGATATTTTAATTGGTGTAAAAGAAGGATTAAATTTTAGTACGGATCAGGAATTAAAAGAATTGAAAAATAATTCTCGCCTTGGAAAATTATTTTTAGCCAATAACGATTTTTATTTTAAATCTCCGGCTCAAATGACCAAATCTTTTGCTGATTTGCCCGAAGCTTTGGCGTGCACCAAAGAGATTGCCGATAAAGTAGAAAGTTTTAAATTGGGCAGAGATGTACTCTTACCTAAATTTAAAATTCCGGATGCCTTTTTAGATGCAAGAGATCAGGATCCCAATGATGAAGGAAAAGGAAATAGAGGAGAGAATGCTTATTTGCGCCATTTAACTTATGAAGGCGCCAAAAAGAAATATCCAAACATAACACCCGAAATTCAAGAACGAATAGACTTTGAATTAAGTGTAATGGAACGTATGGGTTTTCCGGGATATTTTTTAATTGTATCTGATTTTACCACCGAAGCGCGAAGATTGGGTGTAAGTGTAGGACCCGGCCGGGGAAGTGCGGCTGGAAGTGCGGTTGCTTTTTGTTTAGGCATTACCAATGTTGATCCGATAAAATATGATTTGCTCTTTGAGCGTTTTTTAAATCCCGATCGTATCAGCATGCCCGATATTGATATTGATTTTGATGATGAAGGCAGAGATAAAGTAATTAAATATGTTATTGATAAGTATGGCATCAATCAGGTTGCACAAATTATTACTTATGGCACCATGGGTGGAAAAAGTGCCATTCGTGATACGGCCCGTGTTTTAAATTTGCCTTTATCGGATGCAGATAAATTAGCCAAATCTTTTCCGGATAGTTTAGATGCGCAATTAAAGTCATTACTCAAACCCGGAGGAATTGATGAAAAATATTTAGAGAAAGTAAAAGACCGCCGTGAAGTGGTAGAGCAATCTTATCAATTCCGGAAATTAGCAGAAGAAAATTCACGCGAAGCGGATATTTTAAAGCAAGCGTATGAATTGGAAGGTTGTGTAAGAAATACCGGCGTGCATGCCTGCGGGGTTATTATTACTCCGGATGAACTTACCAAGTTTGTTCCGGTTACCAAAGGAAAAGATAGTGAGATGTTGTTAACGCAATTCGATAACTCGGTTGCTGAAAGCGCAGGATTATTGAAAATGGACTTTTTAGGTTTGCGTACACTTACCATTATTAAAGATGCCATAGCATTTGTCAAATTACGTTTCAATAAAGAAATAGATATTGATACCATAGATTTAAATGATAAAACTGCCTTGGAACTTTTTCAACGCGGTGAAACAAACGGTATTTTTCAGTTTGAAAGTCCGGGTATGCAAAAACATTTAAAAGACTTAAAGCCGGATAGTTTTACAGATTTAATTGCCATGAATGCGCTCTATCGTCCCGGTCCCTTAGCATACATTCCAAATTACATAGCTCGTAAACATGGGCGTGAACAAATTACCTATGATTTGGAAGGGATGGATGAGTTTTTGAAAGAAACATACGGGATTACGGTGTATCAGGAACAGGTTATGCGGCTCTCGCAGAAACTGGCCAACTTTACCAAAGGTGATGCGGATACTTTACGTAAAGCCATGGGTAAAAAACAAAAAGATGTGCTGGATAAAATGAAAAGCAAATTTTTGGACGGATGTAATGCTAACGGTCATGATAAGGTAGTAGCTGAAAAAGTTTGGAAAGATTGGGAAGCCTTTGCCAGTTACGCTTTTAATAAATCGCACAGTACCTGTTATGCATTTTTAGCTATGCAAACCGCTTATTTAAAAGCGCATTATCCGGCTGAGTTCATGGCTTCTGTATTAAACCACAGTGGCAATATTGATAAAATTGCATTTTTCATGGAAGAGTGTAAACGAATGGGCATAAAAGTACAAGGTCCGGATGTGAACGAAGGATTTGGAAAATTTAGTGTTATGAGTAACGGAAATATTCGTTTTGGCATGGCCAGTATAAAAGGAGTAGGGGAGAATGTAGTGAATAATATTGTGGAAGAACGCAATGCCAACGGAAAATACAATTCTGTTTTTGATTTGGTTTCACGCCTCGATACTAAAACTATAAATAAAAAGAGTATTGAAGGATTAGCTCTTTCCGGGGCCTTGGATAGTTTTGAAAATTTAAACCGGGCCATGTTTTTTGTGGCGGATACAGATGGAACTACACTAACTGATAAAATTATCAAATTCGGAAATCAAAAAAGTAATGGCGTTGATTCTTCACAAGCCAGTTTGTTTGGTGAAGAAGAAGCTGTTGAGGTAAGTGAGCCTACTCTTCCTAATATTGAACCTTGGTCGGCTTTAGAACAATTAGCCCGAGAAAAAGAAGTGGTTGGATTTTACATCAGCGGACATCCGCTTGATCCCTATAAAGTTGTTTTAGAACATCGTTGCAATGCCAATTGTTCTCAATTAAAAAACGGACTCGAAAATTTCAGGGCCAAAGAAGTTTATTTTGGAGGAATTATTACCGGATTTGAAAACAGAACCAGTAAAACCGGAAATGCATACGGAAAACTGATAGTGGAAGATTATCACGGTACTTATGAAATCATGTTATTCGGAAAAGATTTTATTGAGTATAATAAGTTTATGGTGCAGGGATTATTTGTTTTTATCAAAGCGAGAGTACAAGACCGTTATAATCAACCCGGCAGTTTAGAATTAAAAGTAAATAAAATTGAGCTACTCGAGCAGGTAAAAGAAAACGCATTTAACAGCATACGCTTAAAAGTAAAACTGGAGCATGTGAATGATGAACTGATTAACAAGATTGAAAGACTTATTGCAACAAAGGCTGGAAAAAGTACAGTTGAATTTTTTGTAGAAGATGAAATAGAAAAAATGAACGTGAAACTTTATTCCAATAAAAATAAAGTAGCCATTGACAATGAGTTTTTATTGGAGCTCGATAAAATGGTAGATATTAGTTACGATATAGTTTAACGATATAAGTTTTTGGTTGAAGCATTTTTTGTTTTTGGAATTCCCGAATGTCTCACTGAGCGATCCGCCGAGGCGGAGAAGTGTGATCTCTAGAACAAACCCAAATTTTTAACCACATAGTTTCATAGTTTTTTTCTGAGAGTTAAAGTGTAAGATTAGATCCACATAGGAAAATTATTAAAATAATTTTTAAGCATGCGAACTTTCCTATTGGAAATTAAATAGTTTTATTTTTAAACCATAAAAGGAATAAAAGATCATAAAAGTGTTTTTGATATTTGAGTTTTTAGTTGCAAGTTTTTAGTTGTTGGAATTCCCGAATGTCACGTTGAGCGCCTGCCTACCGTAGAAATGGTAGTCGAAGTGTGGCACACTGAGCTATCTGCCGGGACGGAGAAGTGTGGCACACTGAGCACGTCGAAGTGAGAATACCAGAATTCTTCTAAATTTAAAATACATGTAGTTAGCGTTTACAATAAATTTAAAACTATGTTACTATTTGGTATAATATTCTAAACCATAAAAGAAATAAAAGATCATAAAAGGGTTTTTGGTTGGAGAGTTGTTTGTTGCAAGTTTTTTGTGTTTGGATTTTCCCATTGTCACTTCGAGTAGCCGAAGATGGAAATGGTCATCGGCATATCGAGAAGTGATTCTCCTTATGCAGTTCTCGATACGCTTCACTTCGTTACGCTACTCGAACTGACAGCGCCATTGTCACTTCGAGTAGCCGAAGATGGAAATGGTTATCGGCGTATCGAGAAGTGATTCTCCTTATGCAGTTCTCGATACGCTTCACTTTGTTACGCTACTCGAACTGACAGCGCCATTGTCACTTCGAGTAGCCGAAGATGGAAATGGTTATCGGCGTATCGAGAAGTGGTTCATTGTTTCCTATAAAGCTCAACAAACAATCTCTGTTGAGTAATTCATTTAAATCACTTTTTGCCTTTCGTGTGTTAAAGTTGTGTTGAATTTATAATTAATAAAACTTTACATAATTGTTTATTGTGTAATTTTTGGGATGTAAGATTTATTTTGTTTTTGTAAAAACTATCGCCATCTGTTTATAAAATGTTCACAAAATCAAAAAAAAAAAAAACGCTATTTGAACTTACATTGGGGTTTAATTTGTTCCCGGTACTTGGCCTCTTTGTACTGTTTCTTTAGCACTCGGTTCTTATTGTAAAATTGAGACTAATTGATTATATTAGCTCTACTGCGCATAGGTAGTGTAGTATAAACTATATGAGAAATAAAATTATAATAATTGTTTTGATAAGCGCGTTTAAAATAAATGCACAGGTGAATTTGGTGATGAATCCGAGTTTTGAAGATCCAACAACTTGTAGTCCACAAATGTCTACTTGTCCTTTGTATATTTTACCAAATTGGGGCTGCAACCTAAACACACCAGATTGTTATAATATTTGTGTTACTAATACTGTATTTGGAATTCCGTCAAATTTACTTGGTTATCAACAACCATTTTCAGGATTTGGCTATGTAGGTTTGCACACGTATGGCACGTTTGGTCCTAATGTAAGAGAAATTATACAAGGAACTTTGTTGCAACCTTTAGTAATAGGTCAAAAATATTTTTTTTCATTTCGAGTATCCAGAGGGGATAGCGGTGTTTCCTTTTTCCATGATAAAATTGGCCTTAGACTTTCAACTAGTCCTCAAAACTCAGTCAGCATTAATAATTGGGCTCATATCAGCACAAGTCAGTTAATATCAGACAAGTAAATTGGACAAAAATAGCAGGAGCCCTAATTGCTGATTCGGCTTATCAATATATCTATATTGGTAATTTTTTTGATGACAATAATATCAATCTTATTCAAGATGGCAACAGTACTGTTGGCTATTATTATATTGATGACGTGCGAGGAAGCACTGACTCTTCCTTTGTTTATAGTGACGAACCAACAAGCCTTCCTGAAAAAAGGATAAATAATGAATTTTTGATTTTTCCAAATCCGGCCGATGAATATTTGATTATAAATCAGTCATTACACCCGTTTAAGGTCGTTAGTTCACTTGGATTTGAAATTAAGTTTTCAGTTTCGGGAAACAAAATAGATTGTTCTCTTTGGCCGGAAGGGATTTATTACATTGAATTAGAAAGCAGGCACTTAAAAATAATTATTAAACATTAAAATATCATGAAAAAAAGATTACTTATTTTAACAATCAGCATCACCTGTTGGCGCGGATATTCATCCGTGCCTGATTTAACAATAACGTAAATTTGATTTGCCTTTAAACCAAATTATTTTATCTTTATTAAATGAATAAAAAAATAAAAATACTCTCACTAACTAACGCTTTGCTACTTGTCTCTTTTGCTAATCTTAAGGCTCAGGCAAATTTGGTGCCGAATTTTTCTTTTGAAACTTACACTAATTGTCCAAACAGTGAGGATCAAGTAGAGTATTCAACTGGATGGAGCAAATATAGCACTGCCAGTGCTACCCCAGACTATTATAATGCCTGTTCATCTTTTAGTAGTTTCGGAGTTCCAAAAAATGTTTATTGTAATCAGCCAGCGCGCCGAAACTGTAATGCCTATATAGGCCTTGTTACTTACTGGTCGCCTGTTTCAAATGCGAGAGAGCATGTCGGTATCCAATTGAGTCAACCGTTAATCCCAGGTCAGAAGTATTTCATTTCATTTCACGTTGTTATGGGAGAGTATTCACTTGGTGGAAATCAATACGGAATGCCCTCAAATAATATTGGGTTGCGTTTTACAATGGTTCAGCACAATTCTGCAAATCCAACACCTATCGATAATTTTTCTCACTTACATTCACCTTCTGTTATTATCGACTCTGTTAATTGGCAGCGTATTTCAGGAAGTTTTATTGCTGATAATAATTACAATTATTTAGTGCTGGGTAATTTTTATGATGATGCAAATACTACCGTAACTAATTACACATGCCCCACTTGTTCTAATTTGGGAAGTTATTACCTAGTTGATGATATATGCGTTTCTACTGATTCTCTTTTATGTAATAATGGTATTAACGCTTTGCCTTGTGTTACTTCGATAAATGAATTGAGCCTAAATGACCGCATAAGTGTAGCGCCAAATCCGGTAATTGACGTAATTTATATTTCGTTGAGAAACAGCGTGAAAGTCCGTTGGACTCTTTTAGATTTGGTTGGTAATAAAGTTTTAACTGGAGAGATTGACAGTTCAATAACTAATTCTGTGGATCTACATGATCTTGCCTCAGGAATTTATATTCTGACGGTGATCGAAAACTCGAATTACAGTAGAATCGTAAAAAAAATAATTAAAAAATAAATCATATGAAATCAAAAATTCTTACATCAATTGTGTTCCTTTTATTGACAAAAAATGTGTTTTCTCAGGGTGGAACTGCATCAAACGCTCGACCTATACTTGGCGCATTGCCATTAGGATGGACATCTGGATCTCCCGGCCCCCTCAACATCCGCAATGATTTCGGAACTCCAAATGCGCACATCAATTTTCACAGCGGAGGCGCACCTACAAATTTTAATCAACGTATGGTAATTAATCCAAATAAAACCCAAGTAACAACCGTAGCAGTGCAAACTTTTTTAGGTGGTGGTTTACAAAACACAAGTGGGTATGTTGGCATAGGTTTAAACCCTGCAGTTCAAGCCCCGTGGAGTAGATTACATATTGGAGTACCTGCCGGCCCTGCTATGACACAAGCATATGGAGGATATAGAGATTGGATGGGCGAAGGATTAACTATACAAAGGAGAGACGATCAATTATGGTTAGGTCACTTACAATGGGGAGGGTTTGTTGATCAGCAAAACGCAGTGATTAATTGGGGTGACGATCAGGTCACTCCGGGTTTCTCTTCTCCAGATCATTTAATTTTTAATTATACCGAAAGTACTTATGGCGGACCTTACGCACCCTGTAAATCGTCAGCATAAAGTGGACTAAATTTAACTAAAACTAAGAGAGTGTTTCCAGAAAAACAATAAATTTATAATACTATGGAAACAAAGAAAAAACAAACAGCGGAGAACTTTATAAAAGAGATACGTCGTAAATCAAAAAGAATATTTAGTTCAGAACAAAAAATAAAATATTGTAATGGAAGCTATACGAGCTGAGATGCCAGTAGCTGAATTATGCAGGAAGTATTCCATTAACCCATCTCAATTCTATAAATGGAACAAAGAGTTTTAGAAGCGGGAAAGAAGAGATTATCAGGGGATACAACCAGGAAGCAACCAGTGATGAAGTAGCGGAGCTCAGAAAAGAAAATCAAAAGCTAAAGGAAACCGTAGCTGATTTAGTATTGCGCTATGATATCGTAAAAAAAAGCTTGAACATATTGGAGAATCTGTAAAATTCAAAAAGTATATGAGATTTACAGCTTCCGAAAAACAAGAGATAATCAAAATTGTTGTCCGTTCCGAAATCGGCGTTAATAAAACGCTTCGCAAATCGGTTTAAACAAAAGCACGTTTTACAATTGGTACAAATCCTATTCCGACAATGGTATTGATGGTTTAGAGCCTTGTAAGCGCACTTCTAACAGGCAGTGGAACACAATACCCCGGGAACAAAAAAACTTAGTTGTAGAGCTTGCTTTAGAGTGTCCTGAATTATCGTCAAGAGAGCTCGCGCACAAATTAACCGATGAACAACAAATTTTTATTTCTGAATCGAGTGTTTACCGGATTTTAAAAGCAAGAGGACTGATAACAACACCCGAGCATATTTTTTTAGCAGCTAAAGATGAGTTTACAAACAAAACAGGATTCGTTCATCAAATGTGGCAAACTGATTTTACTTACTTTAAAATAATTGGATGGGGTTGGTATTACTTGAGTACCGTTTTAGATGATTACAGCCGTTATATTGTACACTGGGAGCTTTGTGCAGGAATGAAAGTGCAGGACGTAAAAAGAACCGTTGACAGAGCAATTATAAAAGCAAGAATTGTAACTAAACAACGGCCCAGATTATTATCCGACAATGGTTCATGTTACATTGCAGGCGAACTCAAAACATATTTGAAAGACAATCATGGAATGGATCAGGTACACGGCAGACCCATGCATCCGCAAACGCAAGGCAAGATTGAACGTTATCACCGAACAATGAAAAACGTTGTGAAGCTTGATAATTATTATTCACCGGAAGAATTAATTGCGGCCATTGAAAAGTTCGTGGAAAATTACAACAATGCTCGTTATCATGAGTCTTTAAAAAATCTAACGCCTGCTGATGTTTATTTTGGACGAGGAGAACTAATTTTAAAAGAAAGAGAAAAATCAAACAAAATTCATTAAAAAAAAGAAGGGAGGAAAATGAAAAAATGAGAAAAATTATGAAACATCAAAAAACTAACTTAACTTTAAATTAAACTTAAAACACTCTCTTGTGAAAAGTTCACTTTACTTTGACTACATACACCAAATACAAGGGAGGTTTTATTGTTTCTAATTTGTTTAATCTTTAAAAACACATAGTTTTTACACATACAGTATAAATAACTATCTGACTATGTGGTTTAATATTCTAAACCATAAAAGAAATAAAAGATCATAAAAGGGTTTTTGGTTAGGGCGTTTTTTGTTGTTGGATTTTCGGAATTTAGGCGAGGTAATTAAAAAGAATTCAAAAAAAAAGCGAAGATAATTCTTCGCTTTTTTTATTTTTAAAACTAATTAGTGTTTTGCTAAATAATCAGCAACTGCGGTATGACTTTCTTTCATACCCTCAGCACCTTTGCTCCAGTTAGCCGGACAAACTTCGCCGTTTTCTTCAAAAAACTGTAAAGCATCCACCATTCTTAAAGCTTCATCTACATTTCTTCCTAAAGGAAAATCATTAATTAACATGTGTCTTACAATTCCGTTTTTATCAATTAAATAAAGTCCACGGAAAGCAATCATTGGTCCTGTTGCAATTAAATCTCCGGCCTCATTCACATCATAATCTCCAAATAAAGTACCATAAGCCAATGAAATTGTTTTGGTAGTATCTGCAACAATAGGATAGGTAACGCCTTTTATTCCCCCGGCTTTTTTATCCATTTGCAACCAACCCCAGTGGCTTTGCTCGGTATCGGTACTACAACCCACAACGGCTACACCTCTGCTTTCAAATTCCTTCAATTTTTCCTGAAACGCGTGTAATTCAGTAGGGCAAACAAATGTAAAATCCTTTGGGTAAAAGAAAAATATAACATGTTTTTTGCCAATGTATTGCTCTAATGAGAAATCGTTTACAATTTCTCCTCCGTTAATTACGGCTTTTGCCTTAAAGGCAGGTGCTTTTTTTCCAACTATACTGCTCATATAAATTTTTTTAATTTGTGTAAAAATAATCATTCCTTTTATATTACAAATAGCTTATCATTGTATATACAATTAATCATTAACAAAATTTAAATTCCATATGAAAAAAGGAGATAAAGCACCGGATTTTTGTTTATTCAACACCCAAAAAAAAGAAAGCAAACTGGCTGATTTTAAAGGGAAAAATCTGGTCTTGTTGTTTTACCCCTTCGCCTTTTCGGGCACTTGTACAACCGAAGTGTGTGCAATAAGAGACAGCCTCGCTGATTACAATGGCTTAAATGCCGAGGTATTGGGGGTTTCATGCGATTCGGTATTTACGCAAATCCGTTTTAAAGACGAACAAAAGTTAAATTTTGAATTATTAAGCGATTACAATAAAGAAATGTCGAAAGCTTACCATACACTTTACGATAATTTTATATTTGGTACAAAGGAAGTGAGCAAAAGATCGGCATTTGTGATTGATAAAAACGGAATCATTCAGTATTCGGAAATTCTGGAAACGGCCGGAGATCAGCCCAATTACCAAGCCATTAAAGATTGTTTAAGTAAGCTGAATGCTTAAAAAATATTTTGATAAAACAAAAATAGAAGCCGGTTGTGATGAAGCCGGAAGAGGTTGTTTGGCCGGTCCGGTTTACGCAGCAGCAGTTATTTTACCTGCAAATTTTAAAAACAAAATGTTAAATGATAGTAAACAGTTGTCGGATGAGCAGCGTTATGCCTTGCGACCTGTGATTGAAAGTGAAGCTCTGGCTTGGGCGGTGGGCGTAGTGAGTCAAACCGAGATAGATGAAATTAATATTTTAAATGCTTCTTTTTTGGCCATGCACAGAGCCATAATGCAATTGCATATTAAACCTGAATTGTTGTTGATTGACGGTAACAGATTTAAACCCTATCCCAATATAATGCACCAATGTATAATTGGAGGAGACGCTAAGTTTTTAAGTATTGCAGCGGCCAGTGTTTTAGCAAAAACATATCGGGATGATTATATGAAAGAAATGGCTATCAAGTATCCGGCCTACGGTTGGGAAACCAATATGGGATACGGAACTAAAAAACACAGGGAGGCCATTAAAAAACAAGGACCTTGCGAATTGCATCGCATGAGCTTTCAGCTATTACCGGCTCAAATACGGCTGGAGTTTTAAACAGCTTAAATTAAATAACTCTTTAAGTTTCACTAAATTCAAATTCAATCATTCTCTACTTTTAAATGATTGAAAAAAACTTCCCTTATACTTTTTACATTACTTGTAATTGCTGCCGTCACAGGTGCCTTCTTAGGCTACCAAAAACTCAAAAGCATTAAGCAGCCCGAAGTTAAAATTACAGAGTTGCTTCCCTCCGATTGTGAAATGCTTTTTATTGCGAGTAATTTCTCCGAAATAAATAATGCCCTCAGTCATCAAAATTTGTTGTGGCAAGATCTCAGTAATACGAATCAATATAATCAAACCAATCAATTGCTGGCATTATTTGATTCACTTTATTCCGGTGAGCCCCAACTGGCAGATTATTTTTCCGAAACACCTGTGTATTGCGCATTCTATAAAAATGGATTTATCATTGCCTTAAGTCTGAAAGAAGTTTCAACCGAAACTAAAATGCAGGAAATTTTTACAAAACTAAATACTACATTATCGCGTAACAATTTACAGGTTGAAATTAAAATGGGAATTGTTTCAATTTCAAATTCCACGGCCTTGTTAAGTTTATTTTATACTAAGGAAAAAAAGAGTTTGTCGGAAAATGATTTGTTTGCTGAATTGAATAATAGTGTGAAGTATGATGGCTTGAGTTTATATCTATCAAAAAGCAGTAAACTACCTATAGCAGGATCATATAGCGGAATTACATTTAAACCCGATCGAATTGTTTTAAATGGCGTTAAAAAAACGGATTCCATCCTTCCCGGAAATTATTTGGGACTTAAACCTTTTCAATCACTTGAATTTATCAAACATGTGCCGTTAATTTGCAATGCATTTGAATTATTTGTTTTAAATACCAATGAATATTTAGCATCCGATAATAAAGCTTTGTGGTGGAAAAGTGTAAATGATTCGGCCATGTACAATGCACAAAAACAATTTTATCAGGCATTGGATGGAATGGCGTCTCAAATATTAATGCCCTCGGGTGAATTAGCCTTAGTACTTGGAATTGAAAATAAAGAAAATATAAACGAATTAATGCCATATATGACAGATTCGCTTTTTGCAAATCAGGTGGGGCGTTTATTGCAGAATAAATACGATTTTTCGGAGAGTACTTTTCCGGATTTAAAAACCCGAAAACTTAAATTCGTACAATTGTTTGATGATTACCTGGTTTTAACCGAATCGGAAAACGATGCTGCTGTGTTTTTTAATGCGCATTTAAATGGAAGTTCAATTTTAAATAACGAACGTTTTAGGATGTACGCCAAAAAGAATTTTGATGCTGATTTTCATTATTTAAATTATTGTTTGATTAATGCCACTTCACGAAAACATATACCTTTTGGCAATTATTTTAGCGATGAAGAAATGAATCATTTCAAAAATGTTGGACATTTTTCATTGGCGGCCAATCATAAAAATGGAATAAGTAATTTTAGGGTAAGTATAAATTATTTGCAGGAAAATGTAAGTGATGAGCCAAATTCATTATGGACATTAAAAACCGATAGCGTAATAAATTACAACAGCTATTTATTTAAAAATCATAAAACCAAAGAAAACGAAATACTATTTCAAGCCGGCAAAAATTTGCATTTAGTGAGTGCAACCGGAAAAGTACTTTGGAAAAAAGAATTGCAAGAATCGATAGAATCTGAAATTTTAACGGTAGATGCATTTAACAATGGCAAATATCAAATGTTGTTTAACACGGCTAATTATTTGCATTTAATTGACCGAAACGGAAATTATGTGGCCCCTTTTCCGGTAAAGTTGCCTGCAGCCGCTACTAACAAATTGCAGATTTTTGATTATGAGAATAACAATGATTTGAGATTATTTATTGCCTGTGAAGACCGTAAAATTTATAATTATACGATTAAAGGAAACAAAAACGAAGGATTTAAACCCCTGCTGACTATGGCTAATGTGAGCTTGCCCATTCGATATGGCAGAGTTGGACTTAGTGATTATTTGATTACGGCCGACGTAAAAGGAAATTTTTATGCTTTTTCGCGCAAGGGAGACGGAAGAATAGATTTTAAAAATAAAATGGTTGAAGATGCTACAACCTTTGAACTTATAGTTTCTAATTCATTAGCCAATACTAAAATAGTTTATTACGACAAGAAGGGAAATTTAATACATCGGGTTTCTTTGACTGATGTTAAAGAAATTAGCAAAATAAATAAAAGTGAAAGTGATCAGCATTATGAATTTTACGACATCAATCAAAATAAACTTTCAGACTTAATTGTGAATAATGGCTCCACTATTGAAATTTATGAAGTGAATGGAGAACCACTGCCGTTTTTAAAATTAACTCAAGAGGCAGAAATTTCCGGCGTGAAAGCCTATGAATCTTCTATACAGAATTTCATTAGCGCATATAGCAGCAGTACTAAAATTTCCTTTGTGTGTCAATTCGAATCAGGACAAGTAAAACAATTTCCGTCAACGGGATTAATTCGGGTTTGTAATTTATTTAATGATGGTAAAGCGTACGCACTGGTTATTTATGAAAACCAGCTACAGTGTATAAAATTATAGATATTCAAATTTTCCAAATACCGAATTCACGGTTACTTTTTTCACCTTATTTTTTTCTACTCTTCCTATAATTTGAGCATCAACGTTAAAAGATTTAGCAATTGCAATTATTTCTTCTGCATTTTTTTCATGGGTGTATATTTCCATGCGGTGTCCCATGTTAAACACTTTGTACATTTCTTTAAAATCCGTTTTACTTTCTTTTTGAATCATTCTGAATAGAGGAGGAAGAGGAAACAAGTTGTCTTTTATTACATGTAAACCCGGATTCAGAAAATGTAAAACTTTGGTTTGAGCTCCGCCGCTGCAATGCACAATTCCTTTAATTTCTTTTCCAAAAGCATCAATAATTTTTTTAACGATAGGGGCGTAGGTTCGGGTTGGTGAAAGCACTAATTTGCCAACGGTAATGTCTTTACTTACTTTTTTATTTCCGGATTGGTAATCCACTTTAATGGTATCGGTAAGCCCCATACCTCCGGTATAAACAACATTTGCTGGTAATGCATTATCATAACTTTGCGGATACTTTCTGGCCATTTTTTTATTAAAAACATCATGTCTGGCACTAGTTAATCCATTACTTCCCATCCCCCCATTATATTCCTTTTCATAAGTAGCTTTGCCCGAACTGGCTAAACCTATCACAACGTTTCCGGCGCTGATTTTATCATTGGAGATTACATCCTTTCTTTGCATTCTGGCAATTACGGTACTATCTACAATAATTGTTCTTACTAAATCGCCAACGTCAGCAGTTTCTCCTCCGGTTGAAGATATAGTAATACCATTGTCTCGTAAATTCTGCAACACTTCTTCTGTGCCATTAATAATAGCAGATAATACTTCTCCCGGAATTAATTTTTTATTTCTTCCGATTGTGGAAGAAAGTAAAATATTTTGAGTGGCACCCACGCATATTAAATCATCCAGATTCATTACGATAGCATCTTGCGCAATTCCTTTCCAAACACTTAAATCACCTGTTTCTTTCCAGTACATATAAGCCAAAGAAGATTTGGTGCCTGCGCCATCGGCATGCATTACTAAACAATGCTTTTTACTGTTACTAAGTTGGTCGGGCACAATTTTACAAAATGCTTTAGGGTATAATCCTTTATCCAGTTTTGCAATGGCGGCATGCACATCTTCTTTAGATGCAGAAACGCCCCTTAAGTTGTATCTATTATCACTCATGTTGGTGCTCAAAAGTAAAATTTATTTAGTTAAGCAAACTTCTTACTTTTACAATCGTTTTGAACAAAGAAAGAATACGTTTATCAATAGTTAGCTATACGAATACCCTCCCATTCCGATGGGCATTAAAAAACAGTGCCCTTTTAAACCAAATAGAATATAGTGAGGACATTCCCAGTATTTGCGCTAAAAAATTATTGTATGATCAAGCTGATTTAGCATTAGTGCCTGTGGTTATATTACGGGACATGAAGGAATATTTTATTGTTTCGGATTATTGTATAGGCGCTCAGGGTAAAGTAGATAGTGTTAAGTTATACAGCCGAGTTCCTTTGCAGGAGATTAAAAGTATCATTTTGGATTATCAATCCAGAACTTCTGTTCAGCTTACCAAAATTCTTTGTAAAGAGCATTGGCAAATTGCACCCAACTTTTTGGATGCATTGCCCGGATATGAATCTGATTTGAATGAAAAAACTGCCATTGTGGTTATTGGTGACCGTACTTTTAAATTGAATGGCACATTTAACTATGAATACGATTTAGCAGAAGAATGGAAAAGCATGACCGGATTACCCTTTGTGTTTGCAGCCTGGGTGTCGAATAAAAAACTGGATGAAAAATTTTTGCAGGATTTTAATGCGGTGCTGAAACAAGGTAAAGAAAATATTTCATCCGCTATTCATTCAGCAGAAAACAAAAGTAATTTAAGTGATTCGGATTTAAGTTTCTATTTGCAGGACAGAATTCGCTATAATTTAACGGATGAGTATGAAAAAGCAATGGAAATATTTTTAAATAAAATGATTTAATCCATAAAATTATCACCCGTTAATACACGGATGCTAAGAGGTAAAATTTTAACTTCTATAATTTCTCCTTCTTTTTTAGGTTCGCCATCAAAGTGAATGTAGTCAGCCTGAGATCTTTCAATAATAATATTTGTACACTCAAATGATTCAATAAGACTGCTTCGGTCTGCCCTGCGACTTAAAATATAATATAATAATCCGAAAACTTCTAAGAAATTAAACGACCTTAATATGACTAAGTTAAATTTCCCGTCTGTCATTTTCGCTTGAGGAGCTATATAAAAATTATTGCCGTATTGACCGGCATTGGCAATGGTAATTAAAAAAGCTTCTCGATCTATATCTACACCATCTACCTTTAATTTATATGAAATTGATTTATATTTTCGAAATTCTTTACTTATGATTTTTATATAAGAAATTAACCCTCTTTTAACACTTGTTGCAAATAAATGACCAATATGCGCGTCAAATCCAAGCCCTGATGTACAAAAAAAAGGAGAATTATTTATAGTGCCTGAATCAATGCTTCGTATATTGTTTTTAAAAAGGGTATTTATTGCATCTTCGGGGTCCATTGGAATATCTAGACTTCTAGCTAATCCGTTTCCCGATCCTGTTGGTATAATTCCGAATAGTATTGTAGAATTCACCAAATGCTGGGCAATTAAATTTACAGTACCATCTCCTCCAACAGCAACAGCATCAGTGAAACCTTCTTTTTTTAACTTATTTATAAGATTTGATAATTCATCTAATTTATTCCATAACTTAATTTCGAATGAAATTTTGCCAAGTAATTTTTTATGAATGATTGGAATTAAGGATTCCCCTCTTTTTTTACCTGCTTTGGGATTAATAATGAAAAGCATTTTACGATGCATGCTACTAAAATACATCAAAAATCTTATCTTTAAGCTTTCAATTTCTAGCTATGATTAATGTATTAAAGTCCTTAGGTGTTAAAGAAGTAAATGAAGGTTGTTCAACCGGTAAAAATTGGTTTTCGCAAGGCGAAGCTTTTGATTCTTACAGTCCGGTTGATGGTAAATTAATTGGCAAAGTAAAAAGTGCTACTAAAGCTGATTATTTTAAAGTTGCAGCTGCAGCATCAAATGCCTTCAAATATTGGAGGGAAATACCTGCGCCTAAACGAGGTGAAATAGTAAGACAGTTTGGTGATAAACTTAGAGCCAATAAAGAAAATTTGGGAAAATTAGTTTCCTACGAAATGGGAAAATCATTACAGGAAGGTTTAGGTGAAGTGCAGGAAATGATTGATATCTGTGATTTTGCAGTGGGTTTGTCGAGACAGTTATACGGATTACAAATACAAAGCGAAAGACCAAATCATCGCATGATGGAACAGTGGCATCCGCTGGGTATTGTGGGTATAATTTCAGCATTTAATTTTCCGGTGGCTGTTTGGTGCTGGAATTCAGCTTTAGCCTGGATTTGTGGTGATGTTTGCATTTGGAAACCATCCGAAAAAACGCCACTTTGTTCTATAGCCTGTCAAAATATCTGGAACAAAGTTGCAGAAGAAAATAATCTGCCGGAAGGAATTTCTTGTATCATTAATGGTGATTATACAATTGGTGAATTATTAACTCAAGACAATAGTGTGCCTTTAATTTCAGCAACGGGTTCTACCAGAATGGGTCGGATAGTTGGTGCTAAAGTAGCGGAACGTTTTGGAAAATCTATTTTGGAATTGGGCGGAAATAATGCCATTATAATTACCGAAAATGCAGATTTAGAAAACACGTTAGTTGGTGCAGTTTTTGGCGCAGTGGGTACAGCGGGGCAACGTTGTACTTCAACCCGCCGATTAATTATTCATGAAAGTATGTATGAAAAAGCGAAGGCCATGTTAATTAAAGCATATGCGCAAATAAAAATCGGAAACCCTTTGGATGAACAAAATCATGTAGGTCCATTAATTGATAAAGCAGCTGTAAATAATTATCAGTCTGCTTTGGAAAGTGTAATTTCTGAAGGAGGTAAGATTATTGTGCCCGGTGCAGTATTGGAAGGTAAAGGATATGAAAGCGGATGTTATGTAAAACCTGCCATTGCTGAAGCCAGCAATGAAATGGCCATTGTGCAACACGAAACTTTTGCTCCTATATTGTATATTATGAAATATAAAACACTGGAGGACGCTATTGCACTTCAAAACGGAGTTCCACAAGGATTATCCAGTGCAATTATGACTTTAAATATGAGAGAAGCTGAATTATTTTTAAGTTGCTCAGGAAGTGATTGCGGTATAGCCAATGTGAATATAGGAACCAGTGGTGCAGAAATTGGCGGCGCTTTTGGAGGTGAAAAGGAAACAGGCGGAGGAAGAGAAAGTGGTTCTGATGCTTGGAAAGCCTATATGCGCAGGCAAACCAATACCATCAATTGGGGAAATAAATTACCGCTTGCCCAGGGAATAAAATTTGAAATCTAAAATAAAAGGGAGGATATTCCTCCCTTTTTTTTATATGTGGCACTCTGAATATAATGAAGGGTTGGCGGATTTGTAATTCTCACATTGTTCTTCCGCTTTTTTCTTGGTATCTTTTATTTGATATTCTACCGTACCGGAATTAGCCGTTTTGTGACATTCGCAGTGGTATTCTTTTTTACAGGAAACGGTTCCGCAAATTAATGCAATTGCGGAAAGTTTAATTAGGATGTTTTTTTTCATTTGAGTTATTTGTTTTAAGTTATTATTTTTTAATTGGATTTAATCGATAAGGGAATAATTAATTTAAAATTAATGTCTCTGCCCATATTGTATATTCCGCTTCTTCCACTTCCGTTTACCGGATAATTATCAAAATATTTCAGGCGACTCATGTTACTTTGATAAATTTCATCGGCTAAGTTATTAACGTTAACGCTAAGGCTGAAGAGTACCCGATTATTTTTATTTACAACATCAGTTCCTATACCGGCATCCAGCAGAAAATAACTTGGTGTTTTGGTTTCAGTTCCAAAAGCGGAATAAATTTTATTTTGTTCGGCATAATATTGAAAACCTGTTTTTACATACGTATTTTTGAAACAAGCGATTTTCTTTTTGAGGTCTGCACGAATCTCAGTAACGGTTCGGAATGGTGGGATTAAAGGAAGATACTTGGTGCTATCTGTTACTTTCACTCCATTTCCTCCCAAATTTTGAGCGGAAATAAATGAAACTGCATTTTCGATGTGTAACCAATCGAAGGGGTGTGGATGAATGTCAAAACTAAATTCTGCTCCGTATAATTGAGCTTTGGTTTGATTAAAGCGGTATACTGGTACAAAATCATTCCCCTTTTCAGCCAATGAATCACCGCCAAATGCCGAACTAAGTTTTTCATTGTAAATATAATTACTAATAAGATTATGGAATAAATCGAGTTCACCTGATATATGTTCTGTTTCAAAGAAAATACCCAGATCTTGTTGTAAGCTGAATTCGGGAATGAGTTCCTTATTTCCCAATTGGAGTAATCCGGTGCCGGTGTGTACACCTTTGGAAGCAATTTCGGAAATATTCGGCGCTCTATATCCTCTTGCAATATTTGTTTTTAAGCCCAGATGTTCTGAAAAGTTATACGTTAAACCTATTCCGGCACTTACACCGCTAAAATTTGCACGATAATTTGGAAATTGTTCTATAATAGTACTGTCCTGCTTATTTTCAGCTACCGGATAAACTAAACCACTTACACTATCTTCCCTTGTGTAGAGGCCCGTGTTATAAAATGATCTTTGATCGGTTCTAATTCCGCCGGTAATATCCAGCTTACCAAAATTCTTTCTTACATAAAGAAATGGTCCGAAATCAAACAGATAATAATCGGGAATTACAAATTCATGTGCATGTTCATTTTTATTTTCCTGGTAAAACCCGTTGATACCAATATCGGCATCAATGCCTTTTATTTCCGGAAAATGAAATTTCAAATCGTAAGTTATAGTGTTTAATAGCATATTCAATTCCGGATGATCTAATTCACTAGCGTTGTGAAATTCTTTTCTTGAACTTTGTTGAACACCAAACTTACTTACTAATCTGCTTCTTCCTAAATGAAAGCCGGAGGTAGCAAATAGGCGCAAATGTTTAATGTGTTGTTGAGCGCCTTCGAGTTTATACGAATTCAGTTCCTCTTTATCTATCAAATGCAAGAGGGTATCCTCTTCACTCAACGATTTCACAAATTTTCTTGAACTGGAATCTCTATCACCGCTGGGTACTTCCTGTTTGTTTTCATAGTAACTGAAATTAAAGTGCGTATACCCCCAATTTTTATTGAAACCGGCATACAAGTTCAAATCTGACTCGTCGAATTTGGTACCGTATACTTTACCGTCTACTTTATTTGTATAATTTCCTGCTTTTTTCTTTGAAATTCTTCCGCCATAAATCAAAGCGCCTTCACTGCCGGCAAAAGAAAAAGAACCGGTATATTGTTTGTTATTGGAATGGTACGCGCTAAGTAAGGATCCTTTAGTGCTACCTTCCGGTTGTGGATTGGCAGGAAGTAAATTAATTACACCGGCCAGGGCATCACTGCCATAAATTAAACTAGCCGGACCTTTAACAACTTCTATTCTGTCAATTAAAAACTGGTCAATCTCAACGCCATGCTCTTCGCCCCACTGTTGGCCTTCTTGCCTCACACCATCAAATAAAGTGAGCACACGATTCATTCCTAAACCCCGAATAAATGGTTTGGATATGTTTGGTCCGGAATTTACAGAACTTAAACCGGGCACCTTATTTAAAGCTTCAATAATATTGTTATACGAATTTTGCTGAAGCACGCGACTACTGATGTTTACCATGGGTACCGGGCTTGTTTTACTTTCTGTGGCGTGATTATGTCCGGTAACTACAATTTCTTCTTCTTCCAAAACGGATTCTTCCATATCAATATTAAGAACTGTATTAGTATCAAGTGCTATAGATTTAACAATGGTTTTGAATCCAATCATTTTAAATTGTACCAAGGTTTTTATTTTAGGAAGTTTTTCGAATTTGTAGTGCCCCTGAGATGAACTGGTTATACCCATTTTTAAATCAGGGAAGTAGACTACTACTCCCGGAATAGCTTCGTTATTTTGTTTGTTTTTTATTGTTCCGCTTAAGTTTACCTGACTATACAATAGGCTCACCGGTAAGAACAATAAAAAGATTAAATATCTTTTCATTGATGATAATTTTAAATAATTTGTTTTTTCACAGTGTGAAACCGCGAATTAATTTAATCCTGAAAAATTAAATGTTGTAGGGAGGTCCTCTTACAAGAAAAGAATTGGAATTATCATCAAAGGAAATACTTTGATAGTTTTTTAAAGGGGAAGTAAATAAATCAAAGTCGGCTTTTTCAATAAAAATTAAATGGGTAGACTCAAATGCCGTTGTTTGATAAGTAAGAAAGGCACAATGTGTATGTTTAGATTCAATGGATTTTTCATTCTGGTGATCATGTTCAATGCAAGTTGCATGTTCGGTGTCATTATGGTTTGCAAATAAATCGTGAAGTGTATGCGTAGGCAACATCCCCCATAGGAAAATAAGTGTTAAAAAGAGGGATAAATATTTTTGTAAAATCTTCAGGGAACAAAAATAATCAATAATTATCAAAGGCAAAACTGATTATTTCTTAATTAAGGATTCAATTTGCGTAATATTCAAGTGAAAAAGTTCATTTAAAGTTTGTATATCAATATCTTGTTCAGGGTTTAAGTAATATACCTTTACCATCTTTCTGCCTTCCTTTTTTAGTTTAGGATGCTTTAATAATTTTCCATGTATAAAACCTAAATAAACTATATTATTTTTGTTTACCGACAGATAACAACAATTTTTGTTTTTGAAAGTAAAGAAAGGAATTCCATATTTTAAGGTTTCACCAAAATTCGGATGAAAGGATAAAATGTAATTCCGGATAAATAACAAGCAGCCTTGAATAGGTTCTGGATGTGATAGGATATAATGGTCAATAGATAAACTCATTTCACAAAAAAAGGCAAAACTAATTTTGCCTTTTCAATTAAAGTATAATAATTAGTTAAAAGAAATCAAAAAAGAAGATTACCGCGGCTTCGCGCTTATTAACACCTTTAGCAGAACCAATTACACTGCCGTTTTTTCGGATATCCCCATTATCTTCCACTTTGCCCTTCACACTACCGCTAATTCTAACATCGCCATTAGATTCAACTTTACCAATTACTGAACCGTTTTTACGAATATCGCCGTTGGATTCGATTTTTCCTTTTACGCTACCACTCACACGAATGTCGCCATTGGACTCAAATTTTCCTTTTACGCTTCCGTTAATGCGAACATCACCATTGGATTCGATTCTGCCAAAACTTGAACCGCCTTTTCTTAAATCCTGAGCCGATAGTTGCAAGGTAAGGAAGCTTATTCCTGCAAGCATTAATAATTTTTTGAATTTCATAAATTTAATTTTTAGTTTATGAATGTAATTTCAACTTTTAAATTGGAATACGCAAATATATCCCTTCAACTTATATTATTTTATCGGAATCCAAATTTCTTCTTCCGAGGAGTCAGCGTTTTTGTTAAATTTTTCTCCCAATATTTCAAAATGCGGTCGCTTATCAATTTTTAAACTGGCATTTGGAAGAACTTCGTTAAATACTTTCATGAAGAAGGCCGGTGCTTTTTGTGGATTTCCTTTATATTGAAATACGGCATATTCACCTTGCGGAATGATTAACTCTTCCATGTTTTTTGGTAAATGAGCGTTTAAGTTTACTTGTTTACAGGCCCATTTTTCAAATTCAAGATTTGGATTAAATGCAGAAAAATAAAATTCAGGATAGTTTTGAATGGAGAATAATTCATCTCCTATGCTATCGTCAATTGTTTTATGAAGAGGAATAAATTCAGACCAAAGTTTTTCAGTAGTATTGTTTATCAAATTCATTTTTTTTCTGCGTCCGAAAAACCGACTAGACGGAAAAAATTTGCGTTCAAATTCCATTAATTATTTTTTGCGTGAAAGTAGAATGAGGTGTGTGGAATTTTCTTTTCCCGGAACCTCATAATTTACATACAAAGTTTTAATTAATTCAAAATTGTTTTCTTTCAATAGCTGGGTTAAAAATTCTTCTGAATAATAATGCATATGCATTTTATAATGTCCGTCACTGCTGGTTTCGAATTTAGAATTTTCATAATTCCCCTCAATTGCACTTAAATAAAGTATTCCTTTCTCTTTAAGAATACGATTTGCATTTTGAATAAGTAATTTGGCATCTTCTTTTGCTAAATAGGGCAACACAAAACCACACATCAGTCCGTCATACGTATTCGTTTGTTTATTCAAATCTCGGCAATCCATGGTAATGAATTCAACTTCCGGATTATTTTGTTTCGCCAATTGAACCATAGAAGGAGAAACATCGCTGGAAGTAATTTTTAAATCAGGTTGTTTTGATTTTAAATATTTTGTGATATTTCCGGGTCCGCAGGCAATTTCAAAAATTTCGGCGTTTTCTTTGGGTAAATGACTTAGGAAAAGATTATAACTTTCATTATACAATTCCATATTCATAAATTTTTCCTGATAGGCTTTTGCCAGCTTATCCCAGGTTAAAATTGTATCTAAATAATGATCCATTATTAATTTGTTTGCTTATTGTTTTTAATAAATAGTTTGCCTGCAATAAAAGCCATTGGAATATAAGCTAAGGCTAGATCGGTAATATTAAACCAAGTAGGTGAAGGGAGCATAAAAACGTTTATAGTTCCTCCTAATAAATACCAGCATCCTATGGAAATGGCAAATTTCATTTTATGTGTTGCAGCAATCAAAGCAGCAATAGCGGCTCCGGCAAAGGATCCTAAGGCATGCGCTAAAAACGGCATTAAAAAATGTTTAGGCTCAAATAAATGCATGGAGGCCACTAAGCCTTCCATGGTGGTTACATCAGCGCCATGTGGAGGAGGAATAATTTTACCGCTGATCATAATAATTCCCATATTTAAAGAGCCCCCGGCTAAAACGCCAATGATTACTGCTATAATGTTTCTTACTATTGGATTCATGATGAAAACTTCCGTTGGATAAATGTAAACTTTTCGATGATAAATCAAAAGTGGAGTTATGCATTACTCATGTGATTTTTTAAACAATAATATCAGTATTGAATAGATACAATTTAGGTAATTTGCTGAAGGAGAAACGGAATTTTATTTTTTTGCCCGACAATAAACATCTGATTTTTCAACCGGATATTTATTTTCCAAATCAATGTCATTAAAGCCCTTTTTATTACCCCACATAAATAATTTTTCAAAAAAGGGAAGTAACTTATTATTTTTTATTTGATTCAGGAAATATACTTCGTGTTCTTTTTCTTTAATTCCCATTTCATAAAGTATAATATCGTGTTTGGTAATTCCAAGTTCATTAAACCAAATTTTCATTCTGAAATATTCACAAACATTTCCGCTTTCCAGTCTTCCTGCAAAATAATAGGGCATAAACCATCCGATTACATAACAACTTGCCGAAATAATTTTTCCAATGATGTGAAAGCGGATTTCAAACCATTTTGAAACGGGGATATCATATTCATTCATAATTGCTAAAACTTCTTTGCGATGGAGCCATTCATCCAATTCAATTTGTTTTATCGCTTTTTTTTCCCACGGATTTTTTACTGAATTAGCATGGCCAATGTAAGCAAATGCCGCAGCCTTTTCAGCTGAATATGCTTGCTGTAATAATCTGACTAAAGGCTGATGCTTAAGCTTCATGCTGTTTTAATTCCTATGATACACACATCGTCTACTTGCTCATGATTCCCTTTCCATCGGTTGAATTCTTCTTTTAATTTTTGATTTTGTTGTTGACAAGGTAAGGTATGAATGTCTAATAAGGTTTGTTGCAATTTTTTGTATTTATATTTTTTACCTTTTTCTCCTCCAAACTGATCAGCCATTCCATCGGTAAATAAATAGAGCATGGAATTATCGGGTAAATGAAAATTATGATTGGAGAATGTCAATTGTTTTTCGTTGTATCCTATGTGTTGTTTATCGGCTTTGATTTCTTTTAATTCTCCTTTGTTGATATACCAAAGAGAATTATTTGCACCGCTCCATTGTATTTGTTTTGTTTTATGATTCAATCTAAGTATAGAAATATCCATGCCATCTTTCACGTCCCCTTTATTTTTTACAAAAGCTTCACGAACCAATTCGCTTGTTTTATTTAAAATTTCATGTGTTTCTGAAAGCTTAAACTCTTTAATGGAACGGGATAGGGCTCCGGAACATAAAACCGACATCATGGCACCGGGCACTCCATGTCCGGTACAATCTGCTGCAGCAATGAAGGCAAAGTCTTGATTTTTTTCAAACCAGTAAAAATCTCCGGCCACAATATCTTTAGGCAAATAAAATATAAAATGATCGGTTAATGCATTTTCAATGTCAGACGTTGACGGCAAAAGTGCTTCTTGCAATCGTTTAGCATATTGTATACTGTCAATAATATCTTTATTCTTCTCATCAATTATTTTTTTTTGGTAACTGATAGTTTGTTGGGCTTTTTCAATAGTATTTGTTTTGTCCCACACACTATAAACGATAAGCATTAAGGGAATAAGTGCTAAAACTATAGGAGGATCTGAAGCTGTTTCTTCTAGTAAAAATGGAACATTAAGAGCGCCATTTAATTGGTGATTAATAACCAAATAAATAATCGGAATCCAATTGATGAAAAAACAAAATAAAATGCGAACCCAGCCTTTTTGTAGAATTATGCTTAGTAAAACAAAAAAGCTAAGCCAACCCATATTAATGGCATCTACCGAATTGTTGGCAAACACCATATAGGTAAGCGTGGAAATTACGGATGCAACAATAAAAAAAGTATTAACAGACCGGTTTGTATTTTGCTGTTTTTTAAGAATAAAAGGAAAAGTACACATGGCCAATAAGGCCAAAACATGAAGAACCATGGCTTTGTAATAGCCTAATATGTAATCTGATAATATTGGAAGCGAAAAACAAACAATAAAAAAAATGACCAGCCGAAATAAAAGCAAAGTATTTGCTATTTCAAAAGGATCATTTGATTTTGCGAGTAAATCTTTTAGAAAATAATTCCGTATTTTATTCATAGAGCAATTCAGTATATGAATGTAACAAAAATAAGCTATTTGTCAAATGTTTATTTAAAACGGAATTATTAATTAAAAGGGGAATAAATCTTCATAGCTATATTCTTTTAGTGCATTTTCGTTATCACCTACTGCATTTTTGCCTTTTAATTTTGATACACTGTGGTATTTCAAATTTGCATCGGCGTACGGGACACAAAGATTCAATAATTTTAATTTGTCATCATCAGATATGCAAGGCTTTAACCATTCATCTTGTTTTTCCTTATCTAAAATAACGGGCATGCGGGGCATTTCCAATTTTGGATTATTGTGAATTTTATTCATGAATCCATTTGCCCGGGTGGTGACTATAGCGGTGGTATTAACAATTTCGCCGGTTTCTTTATTCACCCATTCTTCCCACAAACCTGCGATGGCCAAGGGTTCGTCAATTACAGATTGAATATAAAATGGAAAAGTTTTTGAGCCTTGATGATGATGTTCAAAAAAACCGTCCAAATAAATTAAACATCTTTTATTTTTTGCAGCATTTCTGAAGGATGGTTTTTCAAAAATAGTTTCACATTTTGCATTTAAAGTTTGGTTGGAGATGGTTTTAGCTGTTTGAATATCTTTAACCCAGGCTGGAATTAACCCCCAATAAAAAGCTTGCGGCTCATCCGGTTTTTCGTTGGTGAAAACCATTAATTTGGGGTGAGCAAATCCACTTACGTAATGATGCGAAGGCAGTTCTTTTATCCAGGTTTCTAATTTTTTTTCAAGAGCGGCGATATATGCAGGATCATCTCTACGGTGTTTGGCATATTTAATGAGTGCTTTTAATCCGGATGTGACGTCGTAACACATTTCAAATAAACTCTCCTTTTTTAAAATAATCAATTATGGCATCAACCATTAGTTTGTTTTGCTGTTTCGAATCTAAAAAAGGGATTTCCTCTTTTAAGTTCCAATGTGGCCAGCCTTCTTCATCAAGTCCGATATATTCATAAAAACCATAAGGCTCAAGCAAAGTGCAAATGGCGATATGCATAATTTCAACTTTCTGATCTTTTTTGAATTTACGAAAAAGTTTGCCGAGTTCATTGATGCCAATTAAATAAAGTAAAGAATCAATGTCTACTTCACTGCCAAATCTGTCTTTTAAATTTGTTTGTAATATTTGCCAATCACTGCTCATTCTTCTTCATCTTTAATTTCATTAAGTAGATGCTGAATAAATTCCAGCACATCCTCCTTACCGGTTCTTTTTTCGGCAGAGGTAATGAAACTATTGGGTAATTCATTCCAATGGTTGAGTAATTCCTTCTCAATTTTATTAATATTTTTGGCTAATTCGTTTTTCGAATTTTTATCAGCCTTGGTATACAAAATTGCAAACGGAATTTCTTTTAAAGCGCACCATTGCATAAATTCTAAGTCAATGTGTTGAAGGGGCAATCTACTGTCAATTAAAATAAACAAACAACTTAAATTTTCTCTTCGAAGGCAATAATCGCTTATTAGTTTTTCAAATTTTTCTAAATCTGATTTTGAACTCTTTGCATAACCATATCCGGGTAAATCTACTAAATGCCATCTTTCATTAATGAGAAAAAAATTGAGCAATTTGGTTTTACCGGGCGTTGCAGATGTTTTTGCTAATTTGTTATTATTACAAAGCATGTTGATTAAAGAAGATTTGCCCACATTACTTCTTCCAATAAACGCAAATTCAGGTATAGTTCCCTTAGGACAATCTGCTAATGCTGCCGCGCTTTTTTTAAATATGGCTTTTGAAATAATCAAGCTCTGTTTTGTAACTCTTTAATATAAGTGTTTAAATGCCGGTCTTTTTTACTTTCGTAAATATCAGCAATCGTAACCAAAATACCGGTTTCTTCCACTCCGCCAAATGTTGGGTTGATGGCAGTACCAAAACTTTTCATGGTTGGACTTAAATTCATATATGCATTAACCAAAGGCGGAATATTTTCGCCCAAGGCTCTTACGTTTTTGTTTAAGAGTGCATGTCCTTCTTTGTAATTTAATTTAGCAAGTTCATTTAAAAATTCAGTGACATCAGATTTTAATTCAACAGTATGAATTGGAGTAACCATGTTGTCGGGGTCCGGAAAATAATGTTTTAAAAAGGATAAAATATAATCTCTGGCCTGCACATTAAAATCGGTATACATGGTTACCTTACCGTAAAAATGTTTCTGTGACGGATTATCAATTACGATGGCGCCTAAACCATCCCATAAATTATCTAAGCTGAATAGACCTTTTCGGAATTGTTCACTAGGTTGATAAAGTGGCTGAATAAAGGATCTCCCCAATTCTATGGTATAGGGTAAATACTCTTGGTAAAACTTTTCATGAAAATTAAAGAGTTCAGTAACCGCTAAATGAACTTTACCATTTCGGTATTCCGCATCTTTGCATAAAATAAAACGATATGCCCCAACAATCTCCTTATCCTCCGGATTCCAAACCAATAATTGCTGATAAGGATGTTCACTCACGTCAAATTCATCCAAATCAACCGATTTTCCGGTGCCTCCTCCGGCATGCCTGAAAGTAACTTCCCGTAAACGGCCAATTTCCTGCATCACCTGAGGCGAATTCTTATGATTAATAATATATATTGCATTATTACCATTATTGGTTTTTCTTACAAAACGCTCTTTGTTAAGCTCATCCTGTAAAGCCTCTTTACTGATTTTATCAATTATCGTTTCCATAAAGTTTTTAAAGATACATTTAATAACGAAGAATATGCGCATTTCAAAATTAAGAAAAGTATTTTTGTATCTTTAGTTTTTAAATGGAAAAGGGAATAATTATAAGTTGTATTTTTTTTATTTTTTGCTTAATTCCGTTTAATTATTTTTCCCAGAATTCTTACACTTTCACATCATCCAATCAACCCGAAAGTTGTTATAAAGGTGCAGCCGGAGTGCAAATTGATGGAATACAAACTAATGACACCATTACGTTAAGTTGGAGCAACGGACAATCGGGCGTATTCTCAATCAATGAATTGGTAGCAGGAGATTATAATGTGATTATTAATATTAAAAATAAATTGGATACAACAATAAATTTCAAAATAGAAAAAATCGAATGTGAGATTATATTTGAAAGTCATTTTACGCCTAACGGCGATAATTACAATGATACGTGGGAAGTTTATCGTACCGAGTTTTACCCCGAATTTGAATTATACATCTTTAATAAATGGGGACAGCAGGTTCATAAAATAAACAACACTTTTAAGCCCTGGGATGGCAAATCGGGTGGGCTAAACGCTGCGGATGGAACTTATTATTATGCATTTTATTTTAAAGCCAATGACGGTAAACCATTAAAGGGAAGCTTTACTTTATTAAGATGAAAAAGTGTAAGTACATATTTCTCTTTTTAATCTGTGGTAAAATTATAAACGCACAGCAATTTCCGCAATACACGCAGTTTACGTTTAATAAAATTGGTTACAATCCGGCTTCTTCGGGTACTTCACTGGCAGCACCGTTTGAAATAATATTTGGGGCAAGAACTCAATATATAGGTGTACCTAACAACCCCAAATCAACCTTTGTTTCATTTAATTATAATTTTGTTCCGCCACGCGCTTATAGTAAATGGCATAATGTGGGCATGTATATTGATCAGGATCAAAACGGAAATTTTGTACACAATGATGTTTGGTTGTCATATACCTTTCATAAAGTTATTGCCAGTAAAACGGTTTTAGCGGCCGGCGTATTTGCCGGTATAAAACAGTATCGTTTAGCTTTAAATAATTTGGATAGAAATGATCCCGCCGTGCAAAATAGTGCCGGCTCAATTATTGCCTATCCGGATATAGTTCCAGGTATCCGAATTACCAAACGTAATTTTTTTGCCGGTATTTGTTTACAACAGGTAAGTATTTATTCGCAAAAAGGGATAGGTGGAAAAATCGGAAGCCCTTCACGTGTTTGGCCTCACTATAATTTCACTACCGGAATTAAAACCAAATTAAATTATTATAATTCCCTAGTTATTGCAGCCAATGTAAAAGGATCTTTTACCGGCGTTCCTTCGGCTGAATTAAATATAATGGATTATGTAAGCAAACTAGTTGGTTTTGGCGTAAGTATTCGAAATAAAAATTTTGTATGCGGAATAATACAATTTAGATTAGCCAGAAAGTTTAATGTAGGATTAGCTTATGACTTGGCCATAAATAAAATGTTTAAAGCCGCACCCCACACGGGCGAAGTCATGATTGCATTCACACCTGTTTTCAATGGTGAAACTATCAGCAAAAAAACCGCAAGAGTAGTTGATGATTGTACATTTTAAATAAAAAAGAATATTCTTTTTTTCCAGTTTTATCGAAATAAGCTCCACTTAACAAACAGAAAGCACCGCTTTTAAGATTCCCTAAAATAATTTATGGAATCGGACTTAACTTTACATCATAATAGTAAATCAATCATTAAAATTCAATGTTATGAGCTACTTACTAAACAACCAGCAAAAAATGAACGAGATTATTTTTATGAATAAAAATAGATCATACGGGGCCTACATCCTTCGTTCGCAGTATGGAAATACAGTGGTAAAAGCACTCTCCTGGATGATTTTGGGAATGGGTTTAATATTAAGTATGGCTTATTACAGCGTTCATCGGGGAGATTCATTCAGCAATGAACAAATTATCCCGACTGATATACCAAATTTTAAAGAAGTAATTTTTAATTTGGAAAAACCACAACCCAAAGCTGCACCCGATCCGGCTCCTAAACCTAAAAGTGCATCTGCAGTTTCTTCGGCAATTAGTACCAATATTTCCGATACAGCGGTAGTTAATACGAATACCGTTACGAATGAAAATATGAATTTGGGTAGCAGCAATACAAGCTCCTCAACAAATGTAAGTACCACCAATACGAATTCGGGAACAGGAAGTGAAACAGGAACATTAACAACAGGAGGAAACAATGAAGTGCATATGATTGCCGATTCTTCTCCTGAATTTGAAGGCGGTTTAAAAGCACTTTACGCCCACCTGAGTTCACATTTAAAATTCCCGGAACAAGCTCGGGATGCCGGAAAAGATGGAACGGTACATGTGCGATTTGTTGTAGATGAAAATGGAAAAGTATCCAAAGCCGAAGCATTAAATAAAGTGGGTTTTGGAATGGAAGTGGAAGCTATTCGGGTGGTAAGTAGTATTCCTGCATTTAAAAAACCCGGCATGATGAATGGAAAACCGGTGAAAGTGTATTATACCTTACCCATCAGCTTTAAATATCGTTGAGTTTTGTCTGCCTCAATTGTAAGGATTGTTGAGGTTTTTTACATAACAAAAAAGGGCTTTTTTAAAGCCCTTTTCTTTTATCCTAAAAGTTGTTTCACTAATGCAGAAACAATTTTATTATCTGCTTTTCCGGCAAAGGCTTTGGAGGCTGCGCCCATTACTTTACCCATATCACCCGCACCGTTAGCGCCTACTTGTGTAATTATTTTTTGAAGTTCTGCTTTTATTTCTTCTTCACTTAATTGTTTAGGAAGATAGGCTTCCATAACATTCGCTTGAAAAAGTTCGGTTTCTTCTAAATCTGCCCGGTTTTGCGTTTTATAAATTTCAGCACTTTCTTTACGCTTCTTCACTTCTTTTTGAAGGGCCTTGTTCACCGAATCTTCGCTTAAACCTTCCGGTGAGGTTTTTAATAAAAGGATAACTGATTTTATAGCTCTTAAGGCTTCCAGTTTTTTTGCCTCTTTGGCCAGCATGGCGGATTTAATATCCGTATTTATTTGTTCTTCAATATTCATAATTAGGATTTGCTTGAAATAAAACCGCCCTTCCGGTTTATCCGAAAGGGCGGAAATAAAAATGAGTTTATTAATGATTAACAGTAATTCTTCCAGACTTAAGCGAGCGATTACCGCCATCGGTTAATTTGAATAGATACAAACCATTATTGTAATCGCTTACATTCAACTGTGCTTTGCCGTTTTGAAGTAAAATAGATTCTACCTTTTTACCGGTTAAATCAAAAATATCCACTTGCTTGGCTAAATCACTTGGGGTACTAAAATTCACTTGTGTGCTGGCAGGATTTGGGAAAACATTGAGGTTAATGTTTTGAACGCTGTTATCCTTAATACCCACCGTATTGTAGTTTTTCTGAACGTAGGCATATTTCTGAACAGATGTACCTAAACCAGAAAGGGTTGAGGTATTAATGGTAACAATAGGATATTTAGAATCTGATAAAGAATAAAAGTCTTCAACCACCTGTTGGGCATTGCCCGGAATTCCTCCGGCTGTAAAGCTAATTACTACACCGGTAGTTACTCTAATAACATTGCTGAAGGTTTTTGCAGGTAGAGCCATAGTTCCTGTAGCAAGTGCAGTTACAGTACATACACCGGTAAATGTTCCACTTTGGCCTAATGTAGTAATCGAACCGGAAATAGGACTAGTTGTACCGCCATTTAAAGAAGTAGGATAAGCCATATAGGAAGCAGCGTTAGCAAAACGCAACTCGGCTGAAATATCGCCTAAAGTTAAATTTCCACCCCAGTATTTTAAATCATTGGCAGTAGAACTATAAAACGAACCCGGTAAAGTGGACGAGCTTACTGCAACACTTGCAGATGGCCAAATGGTATTACTTGATGCAGTAACCGTATAATTTTGACCTAAAGAACTATGTGTAACAATTGCGAAACTCCAACTTTCAGAAGCTGTGTTTGATCCTGCACTAACTGTAGTTGAATCAATTTGCCAGGTTCCGTATTGGTCTCCTTGTAAGGGTTCGTGATTAGCTTTGGTGATGGTAATTTGAGCCTGAACGTTTAATAAAACAAAGCTCAATAAAATAAGTGAATAAATTTTTTTCATATTTTTTAATTGTATAAGCAAATATATAAAAAATTGCCCTTGTTTTTAGCGTTTTAAAAAGCTTAGATTAATTTCAATAATTTTAACACTTTTTCAATGTCGCCCGGCGTGTCAATACAATGGCTGTCAAAATTGGTTTCTGCGCATTTAATCGCATAGCCATTTTCAATCCATCGGAGTTGTTCCAAAGACTCGGCTTTTTCAAGTGAAGAGGGCTTGAGTTGTGTAATTTCGGCTAAAATGTTCGCTTTGTAAGCATACATACCTACATGACGGTAATAGTTAAATTGGCTGTGCCATTGTTTTTCATTCACGCCTTTTAAATATGGAATAACGTTTCTGCTGAAATAAATAGCTTCGTTTTTGTGGTTTAATGTAATTTTTACTTCTCCGGCATCAAACAAGGTTTCGTAATCATTACACTTAATCATTTGCGTTGCAATTTTTGTTTTGCCATCACATATAGCGGCGAGTGAATTTATTTGTTCGGGATCAAGAAAAGGTTCATCGCCTTGAATATTTAAAACGTAATCGTAATTTTTATTATTTAACACGTAAGCCTCATAACACCGGTCGGTTCCGCTAATGTGTTCTGTTTTGGTCATCACTGTTTTTGCTCCGAATTCATGGGCGTGATTCATAATTCTTTCATCATCGGTAGCTATAATAACTTCAGCTAAACTTTTTGCTTTTGTAGCTTGTTCATATACTCTTTGCAACATGCTTTTGCCGTGAATTAAAGCCAGGGCTTTACCCGGAAAACGGGTAGAGGCATAGCGTGCCGGTATAATGCCTATAATTTTCATGTGTTGCTTATTGATTTCAAAAATAAGTAAAAAGTATTAGGTAACTTAGCAAAATATTATGAAACGGTTTGGTTATTATTTTTATCCCGTTTTAATACCGGCGATATTGTTGTGCTCCTTTTCAGGTAAAGACGAGGTTAATGCAGTTAAATTATTATCGCAAATGAACGATTCCATCAAAAATATCCAAACTTTACGCGTGAAAATTTTTGCACTGGAACGAATAGAGAAAAAGTATTTATCAGCCAATTCAGAAATCAAACTGCAAACGAGTCCCCGAAAATTATATTTCATCAATCCCCAAAAGAAACTGGAAATTTTATTTATTGAAAAGGAAAATGGAGATAAAGCCATAGTTAAACCGCATGTTTTTCCGTATTTCACCATGTTATTGGATCCGCGTGGAAATCTGATGCGCAAAAATCAACATTATACCATACATGAACTGGGATTTGATTTTATAGGCAAATCGGTAGCCTTAACAATTAGCAAAGATAAAGAAGGTACCAAACATTTCCGTTACCATGGATTAGTAACCCGAAACGGTAAAAAATGCCATTACATTGAATATGAAAATAAATCGTATGGTTATGTAAATTATGTGGTAAAAGAGAAAGAGACTGTGACTTCTATTGCTTACACAAATATTGTAAATGATTACTTAATCCGATATCACAATGATTTGGTAAATGATTTCGGGTATTTAAAAAAGGGGAGAACAATTCAAATTCCAAATTTGTACTGTAAAAAAGCGGTTCTTTTTATTGATGAGAAAATGATGTTACCCATTGAGATTTCTCTTTATGATGAAATGGGAATATTTGAAAATTATACATTTTCTGATATTGTGAAAAACGGAGTTATTAATACTGAAGAATTTTCGCGACAATAAAAACTATCACTTTTAATTTAAAGCGCCTTCATTAACTCCTGATATAGTTTTATCATGGCTTCAATATCTTTTTTATGTACTTTCTCATCCGGGGTATGTACATTTTCTTCGGCTGCACCCACAAAACACCAATCCCAGGGATTGTCACTCATTTGCAAAGGCCCGGCATCGCTTCCTCCAGCACCTTCTACTTCCAATTGATATTTGCAGTTTGTTTTTTTCGCTATGGATAAAATTTTATTTACAAAACTTTTACGTGGAATTAAACTATCTCTTAAACTAATAACCGGTCCTTTTGCAAATTTTACTCCATCCGAAATCCAACTGATGTCCGAAATTAATGCCTGAGTAATCTTGTATTTTTTTTGCAAAAATTTTTGCAGATACTGTACGCTGCCTCCTCCATGTTCTTCGTATGTACTAAATACTATGGCTCCGTTTTTTAAAGTTTCGGCAACTTTGAGTGCGTTATAAATGCCCAAACGGTTATCCATATAACAACATTGAATAAAATCTTTCGATTCTCTCCAATTGGGTTTAAAACTCAAATCGGTTCCTGTTTCAAAATTTCTTTTCCCTTTGTACTCCAGTTTTTTTACTCCGGTTTTTTTATTTTCTGTTACTTTAAGTTCAACTTCCTGTATTCCCTTACTGTCCTGTCCGATTAATTGAAATCCCGATTTAGCAACCGGTCCGCCAATCTTCACCAAACCTTTACCGTATCGAACAGTAAATCCAATATTATCCATGTGGGCAAAAATGGCCGTTCGCGGTTTTCCAAAAACCAGTATGATATTGTCGCCAAAGCCTTTGCCTTCGTAAATAACCGGTTTTGTTTTCCATTCAGAAACGTGCGACTTAATATAATAAAGCAAAAACTGTTTCATGGCAATTTCATTACCGCTGGTAGCCGGAATATGGCACATTAATTTAAGCGTATCGTATTTTACTGACATAAATTTTTTTTATAAAGATAAGTGTTGTTTAAGACTACCCGTTATTTTTTAAAAATTAATAGGGTTAAATCAAGAAGAAATCAGGTAAATAGCCAGAATTGCCATTACTATTCCGGCAATATTTGATTTATTTAATTTTTCGTGAAAGAAGATGAAACCGATAAGGGTGGCTAAAGCAACATTACAAACATTAAGCACCGGAAACAATGATGCGCTATTCATGATTCCTTCATCCAAGGCTTTAAAAATAAAGTAAATGCTAAAGTAATTGGGTATACCTAATAAAACACCTCCAAGCATGTTTTTAAGCGATATGATTTCGGAGTACTTTATTTTCTGATTAAGGGCAAGCATGTTTAGGGTAAGCATTCCCATGATAAATGCCGAACCAAAAAGGAGTGCACTAAATAAGGCACTTTCGGCATTGCTGTTTATGTAAAACGACTTCATTAAATTTAATGAGGCATCAATTAAGCCGCTGCCCAAAAATACCATAAAAGGCAGTAGTAAGTTTTTGGTGTTTATCTTTTCCGATTTGGAAGAAGCTAAGTAAACGGCTAAAAGTGAAAGAATAACACCAACTAATTGTAAATAAGTTACCGATTGATCTAAAATTAAAACAGAAACAAGGAAGGGAATAACCAAACTCATTTTATTGGAAATGGATGCTGTACCTATACTGATCAACTGAGCCGTTTTGGAGATCAGAAAAAACACCGCAATAAATAAAACACCCAAGGGGATGCTCCACCACATCCATGGTTTTAAAACCACCGTGTTATTTTGAATGTTTTGATAAACAAAAAGGTAACCGGATAAGAAAGCAAAAAGATAGTTAAAAACAATGGCCACCAAGGTGTTTACACCGAATCGGGGAAAGGTTTTAAATAAAACCAGCAATACAACACTTAGCGTTACCGCAAGAAATACAGATACCATGAAATTTAAAGTAAAAATAGAATTTATTTGATAATTTTACGCCATGAAAGTAAAGCGCATTCTTTTTTTGTTTTTAGTGATTTTCGGAGGATTTGGATTAAAAGCTCAATATATTTATTATAAAAGCATGCCGGAAGATTCCTTAATTTTATTTAAGGATTCAGTTTCAAAACTTCAGTTCATTTATAAAGATACTTCGTATAAAAAAGATTACACCTTGCACTTTAACTATGTAATGCGGTTTTTTACAAAAATTGAGTACAATAAAATAAAAGTGATTTTTAAAAAATCGAAACGAGTTACACATGTGAAACCCTCTTTCTGGTGTTTTTTCCAGGCTCCTGAAAATCGTACCTATAAAGTTATTTTCAGCACCAAATCTAATCCAACTTTAGATAGTGTATTACTACACAATTTACATTTCAATTCTCAATTAGGAATGATTGCCAGCGAAATGGGTAATGTAAAAGAATTAAGCACCGATGGCTTTTTTAATTTAGTTGGCTGGCATTTTAGGCAACTGAGTAGGAGAAGTCGCAAAAAAATTGATCATGATAACGACATGAAAGTATTAGAAATTGGTTGTGGTTATTTATTATTAGCACTCAGTATGGAAGAGGAAGTGAAATTACACATTGATCGTTGGCACAACGCAAGAGCTTATGCGCATTACTTCAGACATTACCAAAACCATTTTATGAGCGCCGAGGCCATTAAAGGGTATATAAAAGACATGCCGGTTTATGTTACCCATAAATATCGGTAGTTCGGCTTTTATTTACTGAAAAGGTTTGATCCGTTAATGTATTCCCAAACTTTGGGATGCAAAAAATAAGCAACATTTTTTTTATCCTTTACTGCATTCCTAATAAAGGTGGATGAAATTTCCATAATGGGCGCCTGAGTAAATTGCACTTTTTCATGGTTGTCGAATTCAGAAGCTATAGCAGAAGTTCGGGGATACACAAAAATTTTGTGGTTCGCCAAAATCTGTTCGTAGTTTTTCCATTTGTGAAAAGTAGCTAGATTATCCTGACCCATAATTAAACTGAATTTTTTGTCGGGATGTTTTTCCTTTAAATGGGCAAGAGTATTAATGGTATAGGATGGTTGAGCAAGTTGAAACTCAATAGTACTTACTTTTATTTTTGGATTAAAATCTAAAGCCAGATTAATCAAGTGAAGTCTTTCGTTTTGATTTAAAAGTCCCGCTTTATTTTTTAATGGATTATGCGGGGAAAGCACCAACCACACTTCATCTAATTCCGTAAAATAAGCCATGTAATTAGCTATGGCTAAATGTCCGATATGAATAGGATTAAAGGAACCAAAAAATAATCCAATGTTCATGCTAGTGATTATAGGCTTCGCCCAAAAAAGGTATCATGCCCGGTTTTAACTGATTAATTCTTCCTAATGTTACTCCAATAACTATACTCTTTTTTAAATGATGTGGCTTCTTATGAATATTAAACTCTTTTGGTAAAATATTTAATATAAAATTTACCTTATATAAATCAAAGTTATTCTGATTATTGTTTTGATTTAATAATCCGTTTTCAGTCATATATAAATTTAGCTCAACACTTTGATTGTGCCATATTCCGTTTAAAAAAACCTGACCATTTAATTTAATTGTTTTATGATTATGATTGGCCAGGCCACTGAAATGTGATGGATCCATTGGTGCTTTAAATAAAAGACTGGTTTCTTCCAAATCTTTTAACCAATCATCTATGGAATCAATACCAATTTCAAATTTTGAAAAATCAACTTTTAAATAAAAGCTGCTTTTAGTTTCATCATAAAAAAGATAACTGGAATTGCTAATGGAATAACATTGGTGATTTTTAATGCAAGTTTGAATGAAAGTGGGCGAAGAAATATTTTCCTGACTAAAAAGAAGGAAAGGTGCAAAGGCCAATATTGTTTGAAAAATTATTTTTTTCATTTTATTTTTTTTCTGTTTAAGGCCATGGTTTTTAACATCCAATCGGGCAAGGGTTTTTCGGGCGCTCGTTTTTTAAGATCAAGATACCAACCTAATTTTTTGAGAATCGGAATTTTTTTGGTTTCAACAAATTCAATCAATGAACCGTCCGGATCTTCAATATAAGTAAAATGTCCTGCTGCTTCTCCCATTTCAAATCCTGAACCTCCATCCACGGTGAAAGGATGTCCGCTTTTTTCACACTTGTTCTTCAATTCGTTCATGTTTTTCACATCAAAACACAAATGGATAAAACCTAAGTCGCCCCAAAATCTATTTTCAAATATTTTGCGGGGAGTATAATTTTTAACTTCAATGAGTTCAATATAACTTTTTCCTAACAGTTTCGAAAAAGGTCCAACTCTGTTTTTAGAATGAGTGAGTACGGTTCGCTTGCAAAGTACATTTCCGCCGGGTAAATGCGCTAAATCTTTAAAGGATTCTTCTCCTGAATAAAGCACTTGGTCATATCCTAATATTTCACTGTAAAAACGCAATGATCTTTCGGTATTTCTTACGCCAATCACCATGCCGTTAGGTCCACCGGTATTTTTTAAACCGTTACCAAACCAATTGTTATCCTCAATTACTTCAAAATTATTTCCGTAAGCATCTTGTAAATAAAAATGTTTTTTACCGTAAGGTGACAAACAAACTTCGCTTAATAGTTTTGTATTTAATGATTTCAAATAAGTAAAAGACTCCTGAATATTGTCTGTTTTCATTTTAGCGCAGAAAAAGCCTAAGTCGCCCATTTTAGGTTCAAATAAAGGATGTTGCGGTGTTCGGCTGGTGTATTGCCAAATTTCAAAACCACCTCCGCCTTTTAAATTAATGGCTAAAATGGCGTGGCGTGAATGCGGTTGGCCACCGGTATAAGGCAACATGAGTTCGGCTTGTGCAGCTTCCTCAAAAACTGGAATATCCATGCCAAAATGTTTGTTATACCAATTAAAAGCTTCGTGTACGTTCGAAACACCAATGCCAACTTGTTGTATTCCGGAAATTATATAGGACATAGTAATTAAAAAATTAATAGTACAAACTTAAGTATATGTTTCCGGATTCCGGATTTTAATCGCTAAAATTTATTATTTTTAATAAAAAAAATAGCCATGAAAAAATTAATATTATTCTGTTTTTTCTTTAGTGGATTGATTTGCAAGGCGCAAATTCCAAGTCCAACTTTAAACATCGGTATCACTTCCCACAATGAAATGACTTTAACTGAGCCTTATAATACATATACCTTTTATGTTCAAACAAGAGACACTTTGAAAAAAATTATTGATGTAATAAATGCTAAAGGAGCAAAGTATAATTTACAAACCAATCAGAAATTTGTATTGGGTTGCCTGCAACATGAAATGGCTGCTACAACAGCCACAGATATTATGGAATATGCTTACAAATTGGGCGGAGTACCTTTTGGAAATGTGGTAGAAATAGATCCTAGATATAAAACGCAAACGCCAACTTACACTTACAATATAGCCGATGTGGCTCATTTAATTGATTCTACCGGGGCGCAATCATCCAATAATTTAGGTGGTTTTGTTTACATTCCTTATCCCGGCGATTGGATAGCGTTTACAACACCAACTACCGGTGTATTTGGTTCATCATGGAAAGTAGATATACTTTGGGGAGCAGGCACCGGTTCTCCATTACCCTTACACTCAAAAGATGCAAATAATTATGGCACATGGAAGCCTAGAGGTAATGTAGATTCTATCGATTTTTATTGTCACGATCCATCCAAAAATTATTGGCTACAAGGTAATGGCTGTGCCTGGAATGTTGATCAGTCAACCAATATTCAAACAGTTATAGCGGAAATACGAAGTGAAGCTACAAAAATTAAAAACGGAACCTATCCGGCAAATAAATTCTATAATGCTTCTGTTATGTTTAATTTTAAAGATTTTCAATCTCCGGGCTTAAGAGCTAAATTAACTACATTGATGGATTCTGTTAATGTTTTAGTTGCCCAGGGAAAGGTAAATTGGAAAACGATTAGTCAAAAGCAAGCTGCATTTGCGGCTTGGTCGGCAACTACCGGAATTTCATATTCACAATGGAGATGCGGACAAACCGTAACGCTTGCGCCAACCTGCGCACCTACCGGATTAAATGAATACCAAACTTTCGGAAATAGTTTTTTAAAGCTGGCTCCAAATCCGGCGAGCAACAATCTTTTAATTTCGTGGGAAGGTCAGTTAAATGAAAATACCCGCTTATTGATTTACGATGGTCTTGGTCGTAAGGTTTTTGAAGAGCCCATGGAAGTGTCACTCAAACAAATCTCACTATTACAATTTAATTCGGGTATTTATACTGTAATTATGCAAAATGATGCAGCACAAAGCAGGGCTGAAAAATTGATTATCAATCATTAAGTTTTTATTACAACTACAAGCCCGTTAAACATTGTTTTTAACGGGCTTTTTTTATTAATTTAATCCCCTGAAAAAATCAAATTATGTACGGTACATTAAAAGATCAATTGCAAAATACACTTAAGGAAATTGATGAGAATGGTTTGTTTAAGCGTGAACGGGTAATCACATCTCCGCAAGGGGCTTCAGTTACAGTAAACGGCAAAGAAGTAATAATTTTTTGCGCGAATAATTATTTAGGACTCTCTTCTCATCCTAAAGTGATTGAAGGGGCTAAAAAGGCATTAGATACTCATGGTTATGGTATGAGTAGTGTTCGTTTTATTTGCGGTACGCAGGATATTCATAAAACTTTAGAAAAAAAGATTGCCGATTTTTTAGGACAAGAAGAAACCATTTTGTATGCAGCAGCTTTTGATGCTAATGGTGGAGTATTTGAACCTTTGTTTGATGAACAAGATGCGATTATTAGTGATGAATTAAATCACGCTTCTATTATCGATGGGGTTCGTTTATGCAAAGCACAACGCTATCGTTACAAAAATTGCGATATGGCCGATTTAGAAGAGCAATTGAAAAAGGCACAAGCGCAGCGTCACCGAATTATTGTAACAGATGGAGTTTTTAGCATGGATGGATTTGTGGCACCTTTAGATAAAATTTGCGACTTAGCTGATAAATACAAGGCATTGGTGATGGTAGATGAAAGCCATGCCAGTGGTTTTATTGGAAAAACCGGAAGAGGAACGGTTGAATTAAAAAATGTACTGAAGCGTGTGGATATTATTACCGGAACTTTAGGTAAAGCATTGGGTGGAGCAATGGGTGGATTTACGACCGGACATAAAGAGATTATCGAAATTCTTCGGCAGCGTTCTCGTCCTTATTTATTTTCAAATTCATTGGCGCCAAGTATTGTTGGCGCATCTATTGCGGTATTTGATATGTTAAGTTCTACAACTGAGTTGAGAGATAAATTAGAATACAATGTCAATTATTTTAAAGCAGGAATGAAAAAAATTGGTTTGGAGATCCGTGAAGGAGACTCAGCCATCGTTCCGGTCATGCTATACGATGCAAAACTTTCGCAGCAATTTGCTAATAAATTATTAGATGAAGGAATTTATGTGATTGGATTTTTCTATCCTGTTGTACCTAAAGATAAAGCCCGTATACGTGTGCAACTAAGTGCAGCTCACACACAAGTGCATTTGGATAAAGCAATTACCGCGTTTGAGAAAGTGGGGAAAGAGCTGGGCGTCATCATAAAGTAAAAATATGAATTCAGTAAAGCGCCAAGTTTATTTTTGCATCATGGCGTTTTCTTCTATGTATGGTTTAACACAAACCAAATCGATCGATAGCCTAAAGCTCCTTCTGAATAAAGTGCAGCAAACAACGTCTCGGCTGGATTTAATGAAGGAGATCGGAACACAATTAGTAGAGAATGGCTTTTACAACGATGGATTAAATTGGTATTTTAATGCATTGAAGCTTGCTGAGGCCAGAAGAGATACAACATCAATGGCTGCGTTGTGCAATAACATTGCTGTTATCTATACAGAGACAGATCAAAACAAAAGGAGTTACCCATTTGCTGAGAAAGCAGTACAATATGCCCTAAGAAGAAATGACGACAAACTAAAGGCGAACGCATATAACACACTTGGTAATGTTTATTATGCAGACTACCAGGACTCTATTGCACTAGGGCATTTCAATAGTTCTTTAGAATATAGGATCAGATCTGCAGATACAGCAGCAATAGGTACAGCTCTTAAAAATCTAGCAGGTGTATACAATGAATTTGGAGATCATAGAAAGGCATTGCAATTAACGCATATGGCCCGAGTCTTTCGATTAATAAAGGGGAATGCAGATCAAAAAATGTCTTTATTCGTTACACTTTCTGATCTACAATTTGGGATTAAACAGTATGATTCAGCATTTTATTATTTGAGTAAAGCGAGTGAGTATTTGAGAGCTTCAAAGAATTTATATGAGCTAAAGAGTTACTATAATTCAAGCATTCAGGTCCATCGTCAAAGAAATGATCTTGAAAAGGTAATCAGTGATATGAATTCTGTATTGCGAATAAAGGATAGTATTCTTGATCAAGAAAGTCAAAAGAATATGTCTGAACTCCAAACCAGGTATGAAACAGAGAAAAAAGATAGTCAGCTGAAGATTCAAAAATTGGAGTTAGAAACAAAAGAGCAAGAGGCCTTATATTCAAAAATTCTTTTCGTCGGAATTGTAACAATTATTCTTTTGCTCTTTTCTTTCTTCTTTATTCGATTCAAAAGCAGGCAAAAATTAAAGGATGAAGTAAATCGAATTGAAAAGGAAAATGTAAAAAAAAGAGTTGAGCTGGAAACTAAGGAGAAAGAACGCAATCGTATATCAGCAGAATTACACGATAATGTTGGTTCATCTGTAAGCTTTATTAGTTCGAAGATTGATTGGCTGATTAAGAATTACTCTTTTAATAAGTTAGAGAAAGAAGAACTTATGTTTTTGAAGGACTCCTCTCAGGATGTGATGAATAGGTTGAGAGAGACGCTTTGGACCTTGAATAATAAAAACATCAGCAATGTCGATCTTTGTGATAAATTAAAAGTGTATTTGAGAAAGTATATTTTGTGTACACTCAAAATCACAGATTCCATAAGCTCAGAATATATTCTTGCCAATGAGGATGTTTTGGCAATTTACAGATGCGCACAGGAAATAGCCAACAATATCAATAAGCATAGTAAGGCACAGTCTGTTCGAATTGATTTCTATTCAGACGAAAAAACAAAACTAAAGATATCATTCCATGATGATGGGGTAGGATTTGAAGAGGAGAAAAAAGAAGATAACTATGGCTTGAGAAACATTCGAAATAGATTGAAGCATATTGGAGCGAAATTGGAAATCAATTCTGTAAAAGGGAGTGGCACTTCAGTAACAATCATTTATATTTAGTTCAAATGCACTATTCCTAGAAGGTAAATTGATAAGTTTATTTGTAGAATGATAAAGATCGCAATAGTTGATGATAAAAGGTTAAATCGTATGGATAGGGCCAGGGAGTTGGAGTACAATGGCGAGATCAAAGTTGTTTTCACCTCTCAAAATGGTGCTGAATTTCTAGAGAGGATGAAAGAGACCCCGGCGTCCTCTCATCCGGAAATTGTATTAATGGATATTGATATGCCTGAAAAAAACGGAATTGATACGGTTAGAGATGCGAAGATTGTATATCCTGACATCGAATTTCTGATGTTGACAGTATTTGATGACGATGAAAAGATATTTGAAGCAGTCAAGGCGGGTGCTTCCGGTTATTTGCTGAAGGATGAGAGCTCTGACACGATTATTAATTTCATTAAGCAAGTGAAGGAATTTAGAACAGTTCCTATGAGTCCTGCTATAGCCAGAAAAGCATTAAAGCTTCTAACTCAAACGGAAATGATAATCATGGCCAATGCTCCGAAATCGGATCTGACAGAACGGGAGTTATTAGTGCTTAAAGGTCTTGTAGATGGATATGATCACAAAGAGATCGCTGAAAGATTATTTGTTAGCCCGCATACCGTCAGAAATCAGATCTCAAGTATTTATAAAAAACTTCATGTGAATGGTAAAGTTGATGCAGTAAAGGTAGCGCTTAAGAATAATCTGATCTAAATAGAAATATATCGGATCAACGTTTCAATTGGAAGCCGGAAAAATCCGGCTTTTTGCTTTTTATCATATATCAAACAGTAAATTAGTGCATTTGTACTATTCTTGGCCACTAACAAAACCCTGAAATTTGCTCTATAAACCAAATCCTTTATTATGAAAAGAATTTTTATTTATTTGTCTTCCATGGTTAGCTTAACATTGTTGGCTCAACCTACCACGCACAGCGTTATGCCTGCAATTGGAACAGTATATAGTTTTAATACTGTTACCGGTGCTATCACTCATGCAGCTGGGGGTAGCGGACAGTTCTGGAATTTCAACCCAATTGCGAATTCTGTTACCTTAACTTATTCCATCATACCTTTATCTGCCACTACAGCTTCCGATCAGTCTACTTTTCCTGCGGCAAATTACTTCAGGTTAAAGTCATTGGGTTCGATGACGGTTGGTATAGACTTTTTGCACATACAGAATGATCGATTGATCGAATTAGGTGAAAGAGGATCAGGAGGAAATTACAACATGAAGCCGGTGCCTTATACTACTTATACTTTCGGGATGAATGTAGGAAGCACCCACGTTTCTACGTATACGACAGGTGTCGGAACAACAACACGTACAGTTAAATGCGATGGCACAGGCACATTAACAACTCCTTATGGCACTTTTAATAATGCAATTCGACTTAAAACTTACAACATTGGTGACGCTGATACGCTTTTCTCTTATTACGATTCGCAACCCGAAATGCGTTTGCATCTGCATTATGTTAGAAAGGGCGACAATTCAATAGCAAATAAATTTGTGTACAATTACAACTATGCACCAAGTGGAATAAATGAAACAATCAATAAAGAATTGTTGTTCAATGTTTACCCGAATCCAACTAATGGCATTATCAAATTTAAGGGGCAAGATCTAAATACGATTAAGAATATAACTATTTATAATTCTACTTTACAGAAATGCATGGAAATAGAAATGCAAGGCGAAAATCTTTCATTGGAATCATTACAAAATGGTTTGTACTTCATAGAAGTGAAATCTAGTGCATCATCAAGTTTGATGAAGGTGATTAAAAATTAATTATTATCAATATTATTATGAAAAACCTCATTCTGCCTCTTCTTTTTATACCCTTCTCGCTGAGCATTGCGCAAAATGCAACAGTTGTAAAGAATGGTATGATTTTAACTATGAGCCATAAAGATTTTGGGCTATCTCATGTTCCGGAAATAACTAATAAAACAAAAACTGCTGAAAGAGAAAAACTAGTTGATGAATTTAATGAAAAAGCCCTTTCAGGTCAGATGAAATTCTTCAGTAAAGATCCGGTTACAATTGAGATAGCTAATGAAAAAAGTTCAGACAAAGGAACTTCATTCATAACCTACTATCGTCAGCCTGTAGTTGGAGGTAGTGGGTGCCGAAGCGTTAACAAATTTGATGGCGCTCTGTTTTTCACAAAAGACACCACCTATTGGGCTGTGCACACAGAGCCGATGATGATTCAAGGAATAACGAAAGATTACAAAGTGGATACGACAGCGATTCTTACTTTTCCGATTTTGCGTTATCCTTCAAAAATTAAAATAGGAGATGTACTTCCTATTTCAATGATGCATTATATGGTTACTCCTCAAAAGTCATTCAGTCAAGTAATGGCAGCTGTGGTAACAGGAAAAAAGACAACAAAATCTATTGAAAATGTGGAGGTTCAAAAATTTGGAATAGGTAACAGCAATTATGGTTTTGAACAACGCCTTGGAATTGTTACTCGTTACGAAAATGTTTATGAATATGTACCGGTTGAACTTGAAACAAATATTGAAATGGGACTTAGCCGGATTTTTAATGTTGGTGCAGCAGTTACAGCCACAGAAAATATTTCAATCAGCGGAAAAACATATCTGGCTTACATTATACGTAGTGAAGAGTGGAATGGAGACTTGAATGTGAAAATGGACGCGAAAGCGTATACTGATAAAAAATCTGAAGTAAGCAATACGGTAGCTTCTAAGGCTGAACAGCTAGCCTTAAGGCGCCAATTGAAAGCTGCTAAAAAGGTTGAAAAGGCAATGAATAAAGGTGCTGACAATAAAAATGAAGAGGGCTACACCGTGATGTATGAAGATCGTTGGTATGTGCCTGAACTAGGTCTTGAAGTGAAAAAGATTCGTTACAATAAATATGGAATCATTGAATATATCCTCGAACCCCTTTCAATAACTTATAAATAGTACAAGCCATGAAAAAAATGAAACAATTTTTTATTGCATTTATCCTCATAACAGGATTTGCTTTAGCTCAGGATCCTCAAAGAAAACTAATGGAATCCATTTGTTCTGGTAATATTGAGGCTGTTGAATACTGGATTAGTCAAGGTGCTAATATTAATAAAAAGTACGATGGCCCATATTCCATAAATGGTATTGAAACTCAAACAACTAAATATAATGAGTGGCCTGTGCACGCTGCTTTAGGTGCATTGAATGCTGATATGGTTATCTTTTTATTAGATAAAGGGGCCGATCCAGATAAAGAGAACGGTTTCGGATCTTCTCTCATACAAGTCTTGGCAACAAAGAGCCATCATTTTGTTGCAGCTAATAATTTGTGTGAAGGTCAAGAACATAATCGCGACATTAAAATGGCAAAGAAAATGATAGAGAAGAAGGCAGATTTAAATGGCAAAGCATTCGGAAAACGAACTTTGCAAATTGCACGCGAATATGATAAATACCGACCAACAGAGGCACAAGGAGCCTTATTTAGTTTTCTTAAATCAAATGGTGCGAAAGAATAATAATGGAAAGCCCTGTTACAAACGGGGCTTTTTTATTTTAAAAATTTAAGTGATTATACTCCCCACCCAAAATCATCCAAATCCCTTCGCTCTTTTTTGGTGGGACGACCACTTCCTTTTTCGCGAATAATTTTGGTTTGAAAAAAAACGGAAGGCAATTTTGAATTTTTTTCGGGCTTTGGTGAATGATCAATATAAAATTGTAGCGCGGTTTCATAATTTCCCCGCTTATCAATTAAGCCGCTCACTTCAACAATTTTTTATGATCACCAATGCTTATGGAATAACGTTCACCAATTTTTACCAAATGAGAAGTTTTAATTTTGGAATCGTTTAATTTTACTTTTCCGCCTTTGATTGCTTCGGAAGCCAATGTACGTGTTTTAAACATACGTATTGCCCACAAATACGTGTCGACCCGAACTTCCATTAACGATTAACAATAAATTTAGAAGAATAAATAACATAGCCGTCGGTTAACCACAATACATACATATCGTTTACCAAATCAAAAATATTCAAAGCTGCATAATCAAGCTGGGTAATTAAATCAATTTCTTTAACAGGTTTGCCTGATTGATTATAAATATAACCCACCAAACGAGTATTATTGGCGTTAGATACTTTTATATTGAGTAAATCGTAAAAATTATAAACGGGATTGGGATATAAAAGCAGGTTGTACTGCGGAGAGGTGGAAACAAAAATGCGCTGTGGAGGAGATGTTTCCACACCGTTCAATTCAATTTTATAAAAATTGACTGCATTTAAAGCCGGAGAATAATGATCGTATGAATGATTGGTTGCCTTACTTATCTCCCCACAAATACCGGCGTAATTATATATCGGATAATAGTTTAAAGAATCTATACTGTGCAACACATTATACCCCACACATTGACTGCCGGCACTCACCGTAAAACGAACACTTACAATGGTATTGGTTAAGGATAAATTAAAATTCTGTATCCGTTGTGCATGTATAGTTTGCACCAAAAAAATAAATATGATTAAAATTCTTTTCATTCCGGAATTAACCAACTGTAACTGTGCGTACCGTTGTAGTATAAATTTACAACATATGTCCCTTTTTTCAAACCCAGCCCTTTTAAATCAATAAACAAGCTATTGTTACCTTCTTTAATTTTTCTCTTTTTAACAATAGTATGTTCTTTTTCAGAGTGTAAGGGATTAGTAATTCCGGCGCTTAACAAACCGGCCTTGGGGGCTTGAAAGCGAATAGTTATGCTGTCTTTACAATTAAAAGTTTTGTTTAAAATGATTTGTTTAATTGCGTACTGAACTTTTAATCTTAAAAGAAGGGAATCTGAGATGAGGTAATTGTATTTATTTTTTCTGATTATATTTTTTTCATGTACTTGTAAAAAGGGAATATTATTTGTAGTGAGTTGTAAATCTATTTTTTTTATTTTTTTTTGAAAAGCTTTTTGATTAAGGCGAACAGATTCAAATTTTAGTCCCCCGTTATTACTTTCGGCATACATTAAATCGAATTGATTATTGGAAATTGAAGCTGTAGCGTCTAAATAAGTCAATACTAATTTACCACTTCCGGGTTCAATTTTCATAAGCGGAAGAGTTTGCGTTTTATGATTCACGGCATAAGTAATCAAAACAGGTTCCGTCCAGTTTATTCCTTCATCATCGCTAAAGCATAAAAAAATATCCTCATTATCTTTTCCGTTTTTCAAATCACTCCAATACACATATATTCTGCCTTTAAATGAATTAGAAAAAGTATCGCATAAAATTTGAGGCTCACAAACTATTTGTGTCTTACTGGCATAAACCACACTTTCTCTATAAACAGAACATGGATTTATTAATTCAGCTTTAAAATATATTCCGTTTTTATTTTTATAGGTGGAGTATAATTTACCGGAGTAACCTATAAAATGAACTGATTTAGGAACATTTTGCGCAATCAGAAAAAAGGGTAATAATAGAATTGTTAAAGCACTAATTTTCATTGTTATAAAGTTACAAAAAGGAATGTCTCGGTATGCTTAAAAAAACTATCTTTAAAGCTTAATTATGGAAAAAGCTACTATTAATGAATACCTTGATCAGAACAAGGATCGTGTATTGAATGAATTACTTGAATTACTTCGCATTCCCTCTGTGAGTGCTGATAGCAAGTATAAAGCCGATGTATTAAAAACAGCCGAAGCGGTTAAACAACGCTTACAGGAAGCCGGTGCCGATAAGGTTGAGGTTTCTGCTACTAAAGGATTTCCGGTGGTATATGGGGAGAAAATGATTGATCCGGCTAAACCTACCATTGTGGTGTACGGACATTATGATGTGCAACCGGCCGACCCTTTAAATTTATGGGATTCTCCACCTTTTGAACCGGTAATTAAAAAAACTCCATTGCATCCGCAGGGGGCCATTTTTGCACGAGGCGCTTGCGATGATAAGGGACAAATGTATATGCACATTAAAGCCTTTGAATTAATGATGAAAACAAATACTTTGCCCTGCAATGTAAAATTCATGATTGAAGGGGAGGAAGAAGTTGGTTCACCAAGTTTAGGCGCATGGATTGTGGAGAATAAAGAAAAATTAAAAGGGGATGTAATTTTAATTTCGGATACCTCCTTATTAGCCAATGATACGCCGAGTATTGATACAGGATTGAGGGGCTTGGCTTATATGGAAGTAGAAGTAGAAGGCCCAAACAGAGATTTACACAGTGGAGTATACGGAGGTGCAGTAGCTAATCCGGTAAATATTTTATGTAAAATGATTGCCGGTTGTCATGATGAGAATAATCACATTACTATTCCCGGATTTTACGATAATGTAGAAGTTCCTTCTAAAGAATACCGTGATGATTTAGGTAAAGCTCCTTTTAATCTGGAAGATTTTAAAAAGGATTTGAATGTGGAAGATGTTTGGGGTGAGAAAGGTTTCACTTCCATGGAAAGAACCGGTATTCGTCCAACTTTAGATGTAAATGGTATTTGGGGTGGATATACCGGCGAAGGTGCAAAAACAGTTTTACCTTCCAAAGCTTTTGCTAAAATAAGCATGCGTTTGGTGCCCGGACAAAACTCGGATGATATCAGCGAAAAGTTCACTAAATATTTTTTAAGCATTGCACCAAAATCGGTTAAAGTAAAAGTTAGGCCTCATCACGGTGGTGAACCGGTAGTGGTGAGTACTGAAAGTGCAGGATACAAAGCGGCAAGTTTAGCCATGCAGGATACCTACGGAAAAAAACCAATACCAACACGAGGTGGCGGCAGCATTCCCATTGTGGCTTTATTTAAAAAAGAATTAGGTTTAGATTCTATTTTATTCGGTTTTGGATTAGATACCGATGCGTTACATTCACCTAATGAGCATTACGGATTATTTAATTATTACAAGGGTATAGAAACCATTCCTTTGTTTTATAAACATTATACTGCGCTCACTAAAAAGTAATGTCTACAAAATTTCGCTTGCTTAAATATTTAATATTGGTTTTGCTGGTATCCTGTAAATCTTTTCAAGAACCACAATGTACCGGAGTTAAAGATTATAAAATGACTAAACTAGATATGACAGGAATTAGCGCGAATGTGGGCATAGGTATTAAGAATCCAAATAATATTGGTTTTTCAGTTTATCGCAGCACCTTTGATGTTTATTATGGCGGAGTGTATTTAGGAAAAGCCAAAACTAAAAAAAGAGTTTTTATTGAAGCGAATAAAGAAAAGAATTATTATTTTACTATAAACGGTAAGTTTAAGGACGTTAGTTTAACCGAAGTAATGAAATTGGTGAGTGGAGGCGGAAACGGACAATTGCAGGTTAAAGGAAGTATTAAAGCGGGTAAGTTTTTCATTCGAAAAAAATTCCCTATTGATGAAAAGAAAAGAGTGGGGTTATAATAGTCTCGAAAGATGAAGCAGTTTTTTAAAACATACAAAATTCCTCTAATAACGGTGCTGGGTGTTCTCTTCATCGATCAGTTCATTAAAATTTACATTAAACTCAATTATCCTTTGGGAGAAGTGGGCCGGGCAGCAGATTGGTGTATCATTCATTTTACTGAAAATCCGGGTATGGCATTCGGATTTGAATTTGGCGGGGAATACGGCAAAATAATATTAAGCGTATTTCGTATTTTGGCTTGTGTTGGCGGAGGATTTTATATTCGTTATATCATCAAACAAAAAGAACATCCGGGATTTATTGTATCTGTTTCTCTTATATTAGCCGGAGCATTAGGTAATATTTTTGATAGTGCTTTCTATGGAGTTTTGTTTAGCGAAAGCGATGAATTTAATGTGTCCAAATTTTTACCGGCCGAAGGGGGTTACGAACCTTTTTTATATGGTAGAGTGGTGGATATGTTTTACTTTCCTATGTGGAACGGGTATTTTCCGGATTGGGTTCCCTTTGTAGGTGGAGAATCATTTCAGTTTTTTCGTCCCATTTTTAATTTTGCCGATATGTCCATTTCATTTGGTGTAGGCATTATTATTGCCTTTCAGAAAAAATTCACACAAAAAGCAGAAGCAAAACCTGATCAGGAAGCTGCCAAAAACGAAGAAAGCAAGTGATTAAAGAAGCCGTATTATTAATTAACCTGGGCACGCCTGATGATCCTACACCGGGAAAAGTTGGGCAGTATTTAACGCAGTTTTTAAATGACAAAAGAGTGATTGATATCAACCCTATTGGTCGTTTTATTTTAGTGAATGGCATCATTGTTCCTTTCCGGAGATTTGCTTCCTCAAAACTGTATCAAAAAATATGGACCGAAAAAGGTTCGCCTTTATTACTGAACAGTATTGAATTAAAAAACAAAGTACAACAAACTTTAGGTGAGCAGTTTATTGTTGAGCTGGCTATGCGTTACCGTAATCCTTCTATCAAAAGCGTATTGCATAAATTAAGAAAAGAGCAACCCTCGCGCATTCATATTATTCCCTTATATCCTCAATACGCCAGTTCAAGTACAGGAAGTACCATGGAAGAAGTAATGGATGAATTAAAAAATTGGGAAGTTATTCCTTCTTTTAATTTCATTAGTAAATTTTACGACAGGCCCGAGTTTATTGAGGCTTTTGTAAAGGTGGCCGATAAATACAATCATTCAGATTACGATCATGTTTTATTTTCTTATCACGGTTTACCGGAAAGGCAAATTAAAAAAGCATCGGCTCATTACGGTAATGGGATTTGTAATTTTGGAACGTGCTGTGATGTGATAACAAAGGAAAATCAATATTGTTATCGGGCCAACTGTATGGAAACAACTCGCCAACTGGTGAAAAAATTAAATATACCGCAAGGAAAATACAGTTCTGCTTTTCAAAGTCGATTAGATGATAAATGGTTAAAACCCTATAGCGATAAAGTAGTGGCTGAATTGGCTAAAAAGGGCGCTAAAAAAGTTTTGGTTTTTTCTCCGGCCTTTGTAGCGGACTGTTTGGAAACTATTCATGAAATTGGAACAGAGTATGATGAGATATTTAAAGAGCATGGGGGTGAAAAAATTACCTTGGTGCCCAGTTTAAATGCAAGTGATGATTGGGCCAAGGCCCTTGTGAAAATGATTTCCTTATAAATTATTATTTAAAGCTTAACTAAAAATTTGCCTTCCATAATTGGAATCACCGGACATTGATTGGGTGTAAGACAATATTTAATATCTCGCTCCAGATTTAATTTAGACAATCTGTTTCTATGTGAGGAGTGTGATAAAAATTCATACAAATCGTGTTTCGCGCCATTGTATAAATGCATGGCTGCTAAAGTAGAATCACAAGTAGTTGTAAATTGATTTTTATAAGTAAGCTGGTGACTAACAGCTCCGGCTAATAAAGTATCTTCTAAATTAAATTTATTTTTCCAACCCGCACAAACAAATAAAACATCTTGTTTTTCTTTCAATAAAAAGGCAGCAATAGCATCTAAATTTAAAAAACTCCCAACAATAATTTTTTTTGCATTTTTAGCTGCTTCTATAGCCTGCGTTCCGTTAGTAGTTGTAATTGCCACCGTTTTTCCTTTTATTTTGGTATTCATGTATCCAAAAGGACTGTTGCCTAAATCGTATCCTTCAACCATTTCGCCATTGCGTTCTGCGGCAACCAGCATGCCTTCTTCCTTATATTTTTTTGCTTCCTCAATGCTTGCTACCGGAATCATTTTACTTACGCCGTGATAAAAGGCTGTAGTTATTGCTGAAGTGGCTCTTAAAACATCTATAACAACAACAATGGCATTGGGATTGTGAAAAAGGGGATAAGCCTGAGGGGTAAAACAAACTTCAATTTTCGGTTTCGTCTTCATCTTTCTATAAACAAACTTAACATTTTTCGGATAAAAACAAAAGTAAAAAGCTCAGCTTATCACATTAAACGATTTAAATCATCTAAATAAGGATACTTTTCCTACTCTGGGCGGATTTTTTTTGCCGGTGGCCTTTTCTACGCTTTTAATTTCATAGATGTAAACTTCTTCCGGACATAAATTTCCTTTAAAACGTCCGTCCCATTTCCCATTCGGATTTTTACTGATGTATACAATATTATCCCACTTATCTTTAATCGTTAATTCAAATTCGCTGTACTCACATTGAATGACAGGGAAAAAATAATCGTTTCGATTATCTTCATTAGGCGTAAAACTGTTTGGAATCAGCATTTCGCAATCACAAGCTTTTAATATCACTTTCACACTGTCAATTTGTTCACCACAATTTTTATTAAAGGTTTTTACCCAATAAATTCCATCTTTGGTAATTTTAAGGCTTGGATAAATGGATCCGTTATTCCATTGTATTTTGGTGTCGGGTAATGTTTTAATGCTTAAGGTTTTATTTTCGTCACTCAAACAAAAGGTAACTTCTTCACCAAAGTTTGGCGTGGAGCCGGGAATAAATTTGATACGGGCCGTATCGGAAACTATACAGCCGTTATTATTTATTTTAACCCAATAAGTACCACTATTTTCTAATTTTATCTTTTGAGAAGTTTCACCGGTACTCCAGGTGTATTTCATTCCGGGATTTTTAGCATCGAGATAAACACTTCTGCCTTTGCAATAGGTAGAGTCTTTTAAATTTAATACCGGTTTTTTATTGAGTACAACCATAGTGCTGTCATAATACGTGTTTTTTCCTATGATTACTTTTACAGTTACTTTGCCGGGTTTTAATACTGCATATTTGATAGCATAGGGTTGTGAGGCTAATACCTGTTGTTGTGTATAACCGGCATAAGTATCGTACCAAATGATGGTTGCATTTTTTTCTAATCGTTTTTCAATTTTTAAGGTAGCAATTTCGCCGGCACAAATACCAAAGGTATCGGGTAACAAGTTCATGTTTTGTGCATGCGCAACAGAAAAACAAATAAAAAATAGATATGTAAGTATTCTTTTTATAATTCTAATTCAATGGTTATTATAGTGCCTTGTCCGGCCGGCGTTAAGGTGCTTTTGTCAATCATTTGTACCGATTGTTTTTTACCGGAAAGTTTGGAATTAATTTCCAAAATATTTTTAATGGTTGCAGTTCCTAATGACTTATGTCCGGTTTTTGAATGTTCTTTGGCTTTTATTAATCCAATGCCGTCGTCCTCCAGCGTAATCAATAGTTTTTGATTAGCTAATTTCTGAAAATTAATTTTTAAGGTACCATGTTCCAATTTGGGTAAAATACCATGAATAATACAATTTTCGGCGTGAGGCTGAATTATCATATTTGGTATTTTTGTTTCTGAAGTATTAATATCTGAGGCAACTGAAATTTCAAAACTGAATTTGTTTTTAAATCTTTCTTTTTCTAATTCCAGGTAATAAGTTAAACGGGCCAATTCATCCTGTAAGGTAATTTCTCCTTGTGATGCCTTTTCAATAATCATTCTGATTAAACGCGAAAATTTGGCCAAATATTCGCTGGCTTTTAAACTGTTATTGGAATTAATGTAATTTTGAATAGAAGTAAGTGAATTGAAAATAAAATGCGGACTCAACAAAGCATTCATGGCCTGATGCTTTAAAACATTTATTTCCTGCTGTTCCAGTAATTTTTGTTTCGTAATTTTTTTATGACGCTGAAAGAATATCCAGAATATTCCGCTGATCACCAATAAAGTAATTAATACGGCTGCAAATATAGTCCATCCACTTTCCGTAATTTTTGCTTCTTTCAGAAAATACAAGTTCGTATCATCACTCCAGTTTATTTTATCCTTTGAAACTGAAATGGCAATTTGATGATATCCTCCGTTACTGATGGAAACGGCAATGGAATTATCGTTTACAAAAATCCATTCCCCGTTGTTTATACGGTAGCGATAATATTGTTTATTGGGTTTGCTGTACATCGGGCTGTTAAATCCAACATAAATATTTTCCTGATCACTGCTTAAATTAATTGTTCCGCTTGGTACGCTGTTGCTTATCGCATTTATTTTAATTTCGTTAATGGTAACTGCCGGAAGTTTTGTGCCGGCCTCCAAAACGTTTTTTAAAGAGGCTATGCTTAAACCCCGCGCAGTAGCAATACAAATACTTTCATTATTGCAAACCACATCGCTTACCGCATTGGATAACAAGCCAATGTTTTTGTTTAACAACATTAAGGGATTAAAGTTTTTATCACAAACCAAAATTCCATCAAGTGTGGCCATCCAAACATAATCGTTAAAGGATTTTATTTTCTTTACCGCATTTAAATTTATATTCTGTATGGAATTGATTAGTTTTTTATCGGCCAAATCGGTTATACCTGATTCGTGTGCGAGATAAATTTTTCCGTTAATATTGGCTATATCGTTGATAATAAAATTAAAAGCGCTACTGTTTACGGCGTGATAAGTTTTTTTGGAATAGGAATAAATATACAATCCGGCATTGGTAGCCACTAAAAGCGAGTCGCCGCTTTTGTACAGATCATTGATGGCAATTCGGTAATTGGGGAAGGAAATTAAAGTATCCATAAACCGACTGAGGTTTTCGTCATATTGTAAAACGCTGGCCATGCGATCGGCAACAATTACAGATTGGTCGAGTGGATAAAACTGTGCTGCGTTGATGGATTTAAACTTGTAAATATTTTTGGTATCGGTGAAATAAGAAACCGGCATTTCACTACGTGCCGAAAAATAAATGGTGTTATTAATTTCCTGAATTGTACCTACCGGTTCGGCCAAAATTTCATCCGGCTTAAAAATGGGTTTGGATTCCAGGGAATTTAAATTTATTCCGTAAAGGCCATTGGCAGTTCCTGCAGCCAATAAATTGTTTTTAAGAAATACGCTATTTACATTGAGAATTTTTCTACCGAAGGAAAAGTTTAATGAATTAAAGTAGGTATTCTGAATAAAATAAGCCCCATCGTTAAATGTACTTATCCAAATATTTTCATCTCTGTCCTTGTAAATATTATTAATCAAGGTGGGTGGCAAATCCATCAATTCAAAAGCATCATACACTTTATTATTCTCGAATAAATAAAGTGATTCACCGGGAAAAGCGGTAAACCAAATTCTGTTGTATTTATCAATGATAATTTTTTCAATATTCCTGCCGCCGTTTAATTGAAAGGAAGCAGATTTTTTGGTATAAGATGGAATAATCTCTTTATAAACCGTATTATTTTTAAGAATGACAATAGAGCCGGAAGTACCTAGAACCAGTTCGCCCTCGGCCGATTCGGAAATAGCATAAACGCCTGAACCTTTTATAAAGTTTGTTCTTACCTGCGCTGCTCCAACAATTTCATAAAGTCCGTCTTGCCGGCCTACATAAATTTTGTTGGAACTGCTTTTGAAAATACAATGTGCGGTATTGCTTCTGTTTTTTTTCGATTCGCTGTCGCTTATTAATTCTTTTGTTTTAAGATTTACGATATTTAATTCTGTACCGCTGTTTAGAAAATAAATAAAATCTTCATTTTCTATAAACTGGTCGCAATTGCCTTTAAATGGAATTTCTTTGTTTAATTGAAATGCTTTAGTCTCTAAATTGTATTCAGCTAAACCTTGATCACGAAGCGATAAATGTAACTTTTGTGCATTGGCAATATTTAAACTTTGTAAGGCATTACTTTTTAAACTGTCTATTTTAAGTTTAATAAAATTATATCCATCGTAAGTATAAATTCCATTTTGCGTGGTAAAATACATTACTCCGTTAGGGTGCTGTTTTATACTAAAAATGTTGGCGTTGTTTAAGCCCTCTTCGCTCCCGAATTTTTGATAGTTAAAGGCAGGCGTTTGTGCGCTTAACTTAAAAAGTGAAGTAAGTGCTATAAATAAAAATACAAATCTGAATTTCAATTCAAATGGGGTTTATTAATTTATAAAAATACGAAAAGCCCGAATAACGGGCTTTAATTACGTATAAAAAATGCGTTATTTAGGCGAAACAGATTTAGTTCTGATAAAATCCCCAAACTCTTGAATACGCGCTTTACTTACCTGTACGTGAGTTCCTTCACTTAAAATTACTTCTCCTCCTTCGTTATTGCTGTACTCTTTCACATAATTTACATTAATAAGTGCTGAACGGTGAATTCTGAAAAAGTCATTTGATGGTAAAATCATTTCAAATTCTTTTAATGTTTTACTGGCAATAATTTTTTTAGGCCCGCTTAAGTATAAATTGGTGTAATTATCGTTGGCTTCTAACCAAACTATGTCTTTAAAGTCAACCAAGGTAAATCCTTTACTGTGATTTATTAATACCAAATTTTTATCTCCGGGTTCAGTTTTTGCATTTGTTGTGGTCCCTTTTGCATCATAGTGCTGAATCACCTTTTTAATGGCTCCTTGCAGTTCACTCAACATTAATGGTTTTAATAAATAATCAGTAGCTCCAGCTTTTACCGCAGTAATTCCGTGTTCACTATATGCCGTTAAGAATATAACGCAAAAATCACGGTCATAAATACCTTCCAGCATTTGAAATCCATTCATGCCCGGCATATTAATATCTAAAAAAACCACATGGGGCTTTAATTCCTGTATTTTGATTTTACCTTCAGGTCCGCTGGCTGCTTCACCCACTACTTCTATTTCCGGACAGTAATTCTGTAACATATTTTTGGTGTTACTTCTGCTGTCTTCTTCATCATCAATGATTACTGCGCGATATTTTTGCATATTTTAAATTTTAGGTTAAATCTACTCATTAATATTAGTGTTTTTTTTGCAATTATGCAAGGTGGGTTTCGGCTGAGTAAAGTCAAGCTTTTTTTGATGGATTAACCAATAATTGGGCAAAAACCCTATCCTTTAAAAAGAATTTCTCTAATATTTGATGCGCCTCCTTTAATAATTCGCCGTGCTGATCCGGAGAAACTTTATCCGGTTTGCTTTTAGCACTTAAAATATGTAATCCTTCGGCGTGCAAACCTTTATCTTTAATCCTTCCCAATTCCTGAATAATCTTGCTTAAGGCTAAGAATGGTTTTTTGCGGTACGCTATATTTAATTTTAAATTTTTCTTGGCTGGTAATTTATTAAAGGGATTTTGAACGGTTTCTTCATCTATATAATCTTTTTCCCAGCTGTAATTTTTTTGTTCATCCTGCAAAGTTATTAAGCCTTGTAAACATTGGGCATAAATACTAAACCATCTTAATTTTCGTCTGAATTCATGTACCTGTAATTCCAAATCGTTAAATCCGGTTTTATGGCTTTCAAAAAATACCAAACATTTTTGTAAATCGGCGGCAATTATTTTTCTGATTTGTATAATTAAATTTCTGTTATTTAAATCCAGCAAGGGTTTGCGGTATTTTATTAATTTTCGTTCAAAAAAATTATTTTTTATTAAATAACCGTTTATGCGGTTAAATGCTTTTTCAATTTTATAGTCTAATTCATTCAATTGGACGGCAGAAAGTTTTTTATGATTTTTAAGTTCCGATTTTACACTTAACCAATAATCCAGTTGCCCCAATTTATCTTCCATTTTTTTATAAAACCTGTGTTTTTTTCTGGCTTTCTCGTGCTCGCATTTTAATTCAATGCGCGCTATACCTTCCAACATAAAAAAACAAGTTCGAGCACCCTGCTCGTGCAACCACATGGCCGGATTCTTTTTTCTTCGGCAAGTATCCATCAACGCACAAAGTTGACGTATATAAATTTTATAAGGATCGAAGCGAAAGTTCACTCCTAAAGCTACAGTTTTGGGACAGAAAATACAACAAAAAAGGATTATCTTTGCGGGCTATGGAAAAACGAGTACGTGTTCGATTTGCGCCTAGCCCTACGGGTGGCTTACACATGGGCGGCGTACGAACTGCCCTTTTTAATTATTTATTTGCCAAAAAACACAAGGGTGATTTTATATTGAGAATTGAAGACACCGATCAAAACCGATTTGTTGAAGGCGCTGAGGCTTATATTGTTGAGGCTTTAAAATGGTGTGGCATTGCTCCTAATGAAGGGGTGGGCTTTGGTGATGGTCCGCATAAACCGTACCGACAAAGTGAACGTAAAGAACTGGGCATTTATAAAAAGTATGCCGAGCAATTGATACAATCAGGACATGCTTATTACGCATTTGATACAGAAGAAGAATTAGACGCCATGCGCAAACGTTTGGAAGCTGCAAAAGTGGTGGCTCCGCAATACAATGCGGTAACGCGACAAAACATGCGTAACTCCATAACTTTACCCGAAGATGAAGTAAAAAAATTATTGGAGAGTGGTGCTAAGCATGTAGTACGATTAAAGGTTCCGCGCAATGAAGAAATTCGTTTTCATGATATTATTCGAGGTTGGGTAACTGTAAATTCAACACAGGTAGATGATAAGGTTTTATTGAAGAGTGATGGAATGCCAACTTATCATTTGGCTCATATTGTAGATGATATTGAAATGAAAATTTCTCACGCGGTGCGGGGAGAAGAGTGGTTGCCCAGTGCGCCGGCTCATATTTTGATATACCGTTATTTGGGATTAGAAAATGAAATGCCCAAGCTGGCTCATTTGCCTTTGATATTGAATCCGGATGGAAATGGAAAAATTTCTAAAAGAGAAGCAAGATTTCCTGTTTTCCCTCTGAGTTGGAAAGATCCAAGAGAAAATGCGCCTTATGTTGGTTATAAAGAAGCCGGATATTACCCCGAGGCCTTTGTGAATATTTTAGCTTTATTGGGATGGAATCCCGGAGATAATCAGGAAATCATGTCTATTGATGAAATGGCTGCTTTATTTGATTTTGAACGAGTAAATAAAAGCGGTGCCAAGTTTGATCCGGAAAAAGCCAAATGGTTTAATCAGCAATATTTGCGCATGCAATCGGATGAGGATTTAGCCAATGGATTTAAACCGGTGCTGAAAGAGAAGGGCATTGAAAGAAATGATGCATTTGTGATTGCATTTTGTAAACTGGTAAAAGAAAAAGTACAGTTTGTGCATGAGTTTTGGGAACAGGGAAAATATGTTTTTGAAGCACCAAGCACGTATGATGAAAAAGTGATGGCCAAGAAATGGAACGAGCAAAGCAAAAATATTTTTACTCAGTTGGGCGATGTGTTTAAAAAATTGGAGCCCTGGAAATCGGAAGCTATTACCAAGGCTTTTAAAGATGCCGAAGGTACGCTGGGCAAAATGGATATGCAATTGTTACGTGTTTTAATTACCGGTGTTGCCGGTGGTCCCCAATTATTTGATATGCTGGAGTTGATTGGAAAAGAAGAAACAGTAAAGCGTTTGGAAATTGCCTTAGCGAAAAAATGAAAAGAAAACAAAATTGTACCTCAACTGAAACAAAAGTAAAGTAATTCCTTGACTACTCCCAATTTTGGTGAAGTCGTTAATAAACCTTGTTCTATAAAACCAATATCGGCGATGTGCTAATTGATCTTGTTGAATGGAAAGAGGTTGTGAAAAAAAGAACTCACTTATTATAGCAAGAGTAAAAACTAAGATTATTTTCATTGCACAAATATTAGTTTATATGAATTTTCTAACCGGTAATCCGACACAATTATTAATTCGTTTTTAGTTAATTTATTTATCATCCACTGTTTCGAGTAAATATCTTTTAATTCAGGAAATAAGAGGTTTCTTGAGCAATAATAAATGCTATTTATAGATTTACATTGAGCTGAGTCTTCTTGATTTATAGGCCAATGACTCATGCCAAGTGTAAAATATTCTGATTTTGGAACAATTTTCCCACTATACTCATAAACAAAAGTATTTGCCAAGTATCCTATTGAAGGGTCGCCTTCGCTGTTATATGTGAATTTTATTGTTTTCTCATAAAAATCCGGTATCCCCCCAGTATTTATTAAATAAGTAGAATCAATTCCATTTACTTCGTATTTTTTCAACTTCCATGTTTTGCTGTCTCCTACCTTATTACCACCAAATAAATTTTTGCAGGTTCTTCTAATCCAGCCTCCCTCATCGTATTTTTTACAGGTGAGAAGAACGCTGCAAATACCAATTAGAAAAATAATATTAAATAATTTTTTCATGATAATTTATTTTGTTCCCAAAACTGATCAGCTTCATTATCCAGTCGGTTTAGTGTTTTTAAAATATAATAAATTTCTTTTATGGTTTCTTGTGTGCTTTGATTGGCTCTACTCAATAATTTATACTCTAAGGCCAAATTAGCTAAGTACATATTTGTAAGATCGATTTGATCAGGTCCGACTTTGCTATAGTATTTATTGTATTGATCCTTTTGTTCTTGACCAGTATATTCATAATTTCTTTCTGCTAACATAATGCAATTCCCTTGCTCATTATCTATTTTCATAAAATCGTTTATTACGCGGGCGCGATAAAACCAATACCTTTTATGTGCTCTGTAATTTTCTTCGAATGTTAAAGGCTGTGAATTAATATTAAACGAATCCAAAAAAAGTAAAATAAATAATAAATTCTTCATATTAATTTTGCAACTTAATGTGGTAGTTTTTTTTATTTTGTTTATGTAGAATTACTTCATTTCTTGTAAGCTTTGTTATTTTCCATTCAGAAATAGGATCGCTTTGATCAGGATAGAAAATGTTTCTAGAGCAATAATTAATATTATCTATTATTCGGCATTGTGAATTCAAGGTTATCAAATCAATATTATTACCAATTATTATTGATTTATAACTTGCACTAATTGTACCGCTATACTTAAATATAAAAGAACTTGCGTTATAAGAACACATATCCTTTTTGTCAACCAGGGTAATTGTTAAATGCTTTTCATAAAAATCAGGTATCCCCCCAGTATTGATTAAATAGGTAGAGTCAATCCCATCCACTTCATATTTCTTTAATTTCCACGTTTTGCTTGAGCCTGATTTTGTTCCTCCAAAAAGATTTTTGCACCTTCTTGCAACCAATCCTCCCTCATCGTATTTTTTGCAGGTGAGCAAAGTGAAACTTGTCAAAAGGAGTATAATATATAAGATGATTTTTTTCAAGAAATTGATTAGGTTAAACGAATATATAACAATTTTTGATGAAAAGAAATAGTTCTAGCGAAAGCTCTTGTAATTCTTTTAGTGGAAAGTGATATATTTAAACAATCTATGAAATCATTAAGCCTGAATATTAATCTCGACTGGAGCGAAATGGATTTGTTTGGTCACATAAATAACGTGGCCTATTTTAAATATGCGCAAAGTGCACGAGTAAATTACCTGGAGAGCGTGGGTATAAATACTTCCGATCCTGAAAATAAAAACAGCTTTGCGGTTGCTCATTCATCCTGCCAATTTAAAGCACCCTTATTTTATCCGGGTTCCATAAAAATAATTACAAGTGTCGACTGGATTAAAAACACCAGCCTCCAACTCAATCATAAAATATATAATTCAAAAAATGAACTAGCCGCTGAAATAACCGATGTAATTGTTTTATTTGATTATAGTAAACAACAAAAAATGGAAATTCCCGCTTCGGTTCGAAAAAGTTTGGAAGCTTAATTTTATTCCACCAGCATATTTACGGTAAATATTTCTCCTTTGCTCTCCATTTTTACAAAATAATTCCCCTTACATTCTTTTAATTTAATTTTCAATTGATCGGATTGATTTTTATGAGCATAAACTAATTTTCCGTTGACATCAAAAATCTGAATATTTCTTTCCGCATGATCTTCAAACAAAATAGTGAACTCCCCGTTGTTTGGATTTGGGAAAATTATCCCCTCTTTCAACTTATTTTTTGCTAAGCCGGTAATTTGACTCATTTTATATTTATTAAAATAAAGTTGATTGGTACTTCCGTTTCTTTTATCCGTCCAACAGGAATAAACCACGGTATCATTCAATACACAACCCAAAAAATCATTTCCATCTACGGGTATCATTAATGGTCCATCACTTTGTGATACTTGAAAATTAGGCGTAAAATTTGCTCCTCCGTCAACAGAAAGACTTCCCCATATTTTATAAGGCTGGTTTTGTGCGCCGCTATTGGCTCTTCTATCTCGCCAAACACCGGCATATTTTCCCGTACTTGAAAATCCGGCCCAACACATGTCCTGATTATTGCCGTTGTTGATTAGATCATTCGTAATTCTTTGTGCATTACTCCAGCTATTTCCTCCATCATTGGAGTAAGCCGAATTAATATCATAATCGTTATTAGATTTATCTACATAAGTAAAAACTAAATTATTGCTGTTGGTAGGATTTGCGGCTAAATGATAAGAGTATTGCAATAGCGTATCGTTGGTGATTGGCGTTGCGCCAATGGTTTGTATGACTGCTGCTGAAAGTGAATTACCTCCATCTATAGAACTGGCACAAATAAATCTGCCCAACAAAGATTGTGGCGGGTTATACGAGAAATAAGCAATATTTAATTTGCCGTTTTTACTAACACAAGGTATTCCCATGGGTTTAACTGTCGGTCCTCCGGGTATGGCCACATCAATTTGTAAAGGAGCCGACCAGGTATTTCCGCCATTCGTTGATTTCATTAAATAATTATGGTGGGGCAAGGGATCTTCTTTAATACTCATGGTAACGCAGTACACATTGCCGTCATATGCTCCTCCGCTATTATCTACTGCAATCCAGGGTCGGTCAATGGCTAAGTCGGCATTATCAAAAAAGTCGATTACTTTAGATGGTGTTCCCCAACTTGTTCCGCCATTAGTTGATTTCGCCACGTAAACGGCACCGCTGTCTTTTTGAATTTTATAATCAATATATCCCAAATAAATATCGCCATTGGTATTAAATGCTAAAGTAGGATCAGCGGATGTCCAATGCGGACGAAAGTGCGGAATATTAACCGGTGTACTCCAGGTTAAACCTCCGTTGGTAGAAGTGCTGGTAGCAATCATCATACCGGCCGGTGCCGGAGCAAAAATATATTTCATCCAGGCCACCACTAAATGGGCGGGATTGTTGGGATGCATGGCCATAGATTGTTCCCCATTAAAAGTGAGGTTGGCATTAATATTTAAATCGGCCGGAACCTGCGCATATAGCGCAGAATTTATGCAAAGCGTGAGAAGTAAAATTTTTATTTTCATCATAACTAAGGTAAGACATTTAAATTAATAAAAAGTTTAATAGGCCTGTGTATTTTGCGAATGCGTATATTTTCAAATTACCATAATATTTACTATTTATATCCCATACTTTTCCTTATTTTTAAACTTCTATCATAAAAATATGAAAGCAAAATTTATTGGTATTTCTTTAATCATACTAGCTGCAATTGGTGCGGGCGGTTATTTTATGAATTGGATTTGGTGGCTATTTATTTTAGTTGTGCCTATTGTTATAGTGGGTATAATGGATTTAAGCCAAACCAAACACAGTTTAAAACACAATTTTCCGGTGATTGGTCGTATGCGTTGGTGGGCCGAATGGATGCGTCCAAAAATTTACCAGTATTTCATTGAGTCGGATACCGATGGTGCGCCTTTTAATAGATTAAGCAGAAATGTAATTTATCAACGCGCAAAAAAAGTAAATGATACTACTCCTTTTGGAACGCAGTTAAACGTTTATGAAACCGGATACGAATGGTTAAATCATTCTATTTCTCCATTAGCCCATGATAAAGTAGATCATGATCCCAGAGTATTAGTCGGTGGACCGGATTGCAAACAACCTTATTCGGCCAGCATTTTAAATGTATCGGCTATGAGTTATGGTTCCTTAAGTAAAAATGCCGTGATGGCCTTAAATGGAGGAGCAAAAATTGGCGGATTTGCGCACAATACCGGAGAAGGAGGATTGAGTCCTTACCATTTGCAACCCGGTGGAGATATTTTCTGGCAAATTGGTACCGGATATTTTAGCTGCAGAAATTCGGATGGTTCGTTTAATTACGAAGCTTTTGCAGAAAGAGCGGTAATTCCCAATGTAAAAATGATAGAAATAAAACTATCACAAGGAGCAAAACCCGGTCATGGAGGAATTTTACCCGCTGCGAAGGTGAACGATGAAATTGCAAAAATACGTTTGGTTGAAAAAGGAAAAGATGTATTATCTCCGCCTTATCACACGGCATTTTCGAATCCCATTGGCTTGTTGGAATTTGTAAAAAAATTAAGAGAATTAAGTGGAGGAAAACCTATTGGATTTAAATTATGCATAGGACAAAAAATACAATTTATTGCGATATGCAAAGCCATGATAAAAACCGGAATAATGCCTGACTTCATAACGGTTGACGGAGGTGAGGGGGGAACAGGAGCTGCGCCGCTGGAGTTTACCAATTCGGTAGGTATGCCTTTGCGCGATGCCTTAGCTTTTGTTTACGATGCTTTAAATGGCTTTGGAATAAAAAAACACATTGCTATTATTGCTTCCGGAAAAGTGCATACCGGATTTGATTTAGTGAGAAATATTTCACTGGGTGCTGATATGTGCGGAAGTGCAAGAGCCATGATGCTTTCCTTGGGATGCATTCAGGCTTTAGAATGTAACACCAATACTTGTCCCACAGGTGTAGCCACACAAAATCCAAAATTATATAAGGGGCTTGATGTAGATGATAAAAAAGTTCGTGTGGCCAATTACCATCAAGAAACGGTAAAAGCGGCTGTAGAGTTAATGGCGGCAGCCGGCATATCACATCCAAAAAAATTACATCGTTCGCATATTTATCGTAGAGTAAGTGCTAATCAAATTCAAACCTACGCCGAGTTATATCCTTATTTACTGAAAGGATCATTATTGGAAGCACCGTTCCCAATAGGATGGGAATTATCGGTTATGCATGCCAGTGAAGAAACCTTTGAAAGTGCTATTCAATATTCATAATTCAATGAAATGAGTCAGTTCGATTTTTTTAGGGAGTTAAAACAAAAAGTTGAAAACGGCAATACGGATATTTTTGAGTTTTATCGTCAGGCCTGGCCAAAAATTGTTACGCTTCCTTTAAATGAGCTGGATGAAATAATAGCATTTGGCGAAAAGTATAAACAAGCCGGTAATTTGCAACTAGCCTATCATCTCTTTACTGTTGCCATGATTGATGTTTTTAAAGGCAAGTATAATTCCTCATTAGATAATTGCAAGCTTGCTATAACGCTTTTTGAAATTGAAAATAATCAAGAGGGTTTGCTGGCTACTTTTTGTATGCAAGGCATTGCCTACCGTTCAATCGGACAATTAGATTTAGCTCAACAAAATATTCAGTCGGCTATTTCTTTGATTGATAAAACACAAAATTCAAAATTGTTTAATTATTTTAAATCGGTTACATGTTATCAGGCCGGAGAGTTGTGTCAACAGTTTGGAGATTATAATAGTTCTGTTGAATATTATATACAGGGACAAGAATTTACAGGAGAAAACATTGAATTGAATGGCAGAATTTGCAGCGCAATAGGAACTTGTTATATGAAGTTGAATGATTTTGATAATGCATTTAATTATTTCACAAAGGCTCTTACCACTATTCAAAATTCAGAAAGTCCCAATGCACTGATGGAATCTAAAATTTATGGAGATTTAGGTGATTATTATTTTGTGAAGAAGGAAATGCCTAAAGCCTTGGAGTATCATTTGCAAAGTCTTGAAATCAGAAAATCAAATAATTTACAAAATCCTATTTGTACGAGTTACTTAGCCTTGTCAAAAATATATTTGAATTTGAAGGACTACGAAAAATCGTTATCGTTTGCCAATCAGGCATTGGATTTGGCTATAGCATTAAAAGTGCAAATGAAACAATACGAGGCGCATGAATTACTAGCCTATTCTTTTGAATGTACGGGAAATATTGCCGAAGCATACGCGCATTTTAAAAAGTTTCATCAGATAAAGGATGAGGTATTAAATCAGGAAGTGATTAAGAAAATTGAAAATTTAAATAATAAACACAAAATAGAAAGTTCGGAAAAGGAAAAAGAAATATTCCGATTAAAAAACATTGAATTAAAAGGAGCCTTGAACGAGATACACGATAGTTTTACTTACGCCAGTCGCATACAAAGAGCTTTAATTCCCAACGATAAATACATACAAAGTTCTTTAGAAAAATTAAAAGGTAAAAATTAATTAAATTAATTCGAGTCCTTTTACTTTTTGGGGAATAATTGCATCGGCATCAACTTGCATCCAGTTTTGAAGCACATTTTTATAAATACTTCTGAAATCAATGCTGTGTTTTAAATCACCATCCAATAAGTTTTCCAAATCCGGATCTTCATTTACAATCCCGGTCTTTTTTAAATTTTTTCCGAACAGCAAAACATTTCCGGCTGTACCATGGTCGGTTCCGGCATTGGCATTTTCTTCTGCTCTTCTTCCAAATTCACTGTAGGTCATTATTAAGGTATCGTCCCACTTATTGAGTTCTTTCAAGTTTTCAATAAAAGTTGAAATTCCTTCAGAAAAATTGGTAAGTAATTTCTCTTGTCGCTTGAGTTGACCCATGTGTGTATCAAAACCATTGATACTCATAAAAAATATTTTGATATCGCTTTCGGCTGCAATTAAGGAGGCCGCGTTCTTTAATTGAGTCCCGAAACCTCCTTTAGGGTATTCTTTGTTGTTTTGAACTAGTTTATTTTTTTCAAAAACGTAATCAAAGGCCGTATGGGTTTGTATTAAAGTTTTATATAAATAGGATTGATTGTCGTTATTCAATTCATCAACTTTTACACTTTTAATCAGGTTATCGTATAGGGGTAATTGTAACTCAGTATGTAAATGCTTTAAATTTTTAATTGCAACGCCATTTAAATTATTTCCTTTTAATGCCAGAGATAAATTCAAATCACCTTGCACGGCTTCATAGGCATTAGTACAATGTAAGTCCATATACCTGCCCAGCCAGCCTGTACTTATATATTCGTTGGAATCACCGGCACTGTGCCAGATATCCGAGCTTCTGAAATGTGAACGATCAGGATTAGGGTAACCCACGTTATTTACAATACACATTTCTTTTTGGGCATATAATTCCTTTAGCGTTTTTAATGCAGGATGTAGTCCTAAAGTTCCGGTGAGTGGAATTACTTGATCAGTAGGTATTGCAATTTTAGGTCGGAATTTGTAATACAATTCATTTTTAAAAGGAATAATGGTATTCAGCCAATCATTGCCGCCATTGAGATGAATAAGGATGAGTTTTTTGGTAGTTTTTTGAGGAAAAAGAAAATTACCCGACCGCAGGAGGGATGGCAAAAATAATCCTGCCGAGGCTAAGGTACTTGTTTTTAAAAATGTTCTTCTCTTCATACTAAACTATATTCCGGTAGAGATACGATGCTCAATACCATTTCTTTTTTACTCAATGCGGTTAATTCTTTTATTTTCTGAATTGTTTCCGGTTTGGGTGATTTGGCCAAATACACTTTTATCAGTTTCTCAAAATCCAAATCAGTTAATTCACTCAATATCCCTTCCCAATTTATTTCAGCGCCTATTAAATTTGTGGCCGTATTGTTTTCCGTTTCTTCTTTTTCCTCTACTTCAGGTGCCGGTACTTTAGTGCCGGTAGGTTTAACATCGCTTAATAATATGCCGGGTAGTTTCATGCGCCAAATGAGTGTACTGCTATCAATAAAATTTCTTCCACCACTCCATCCTGCAACATTGGGTGGATAAAACAACTGCATGCCTAATATTTCCTGAAATTTAAACAGGGCTTCATATCGGTGGTATTTAATTTTAAACTGACGGCTTAGGCCAACCAAAAGTTCAATCGGACTTTTAATTTTACTTCCTATATTTTCTTCTTCAAAGAAATAGGAAGAAGAAAATATTTTTTTTATTAGCGCGCCGGTATTGTATTGATTTTGATAGTAAAACTCCGCTAAATCTTTAACCCGGCTTTCATTCACATTTTCATTCACATAATATCGATACATTTTGCGAGCAATATGATAAGCTGTTTTTTTATTACTGATGATCATATTAATCACATCCTCGCCGCCAAAATTTCCTTTTTTACCGAAAATTTCTTTTTCAGAGAAATCAAATAATTTTTCGTTGAAAAAAAACTCGCCGGTATCTTTTTTAAATCCCCATCCGGTAAATGCTTTCGCGGTTTCTTTAATATCAGTCTCGCTGTAATTGCCATGACCTAATGTAAAAAGTTCAAGCAATTCACGTGCAAAATTTTCATTGGGATGTTCTTTTTTATTTTGCTGATTGTTGAGGTAAATTAAAATGGCCGGGCTTTTACAAACTTCCACTAATAAATCTCTGAAGTTGCCAAAAGCAAATTTACGCATGGTGTTATTGAGCTCCTGTAATAAATACGGATTAGGAATTCTGCAAGCGAAATGATTGTGCCAGAAAAGGGTTTGCTTTTCAACCAATACATTTTTTGTATCAATGAGTTGCTTCATCCACTGTAGATTCAACTCCATGGTTTTCATTTTATTGAGGTTCTGAACCTCCACCTTATTTTTTCCTTCTGCAATGGTTTCCTTAAAAGCCTGTATTTCTTCTTTTTTGATGACCGACAAGTAAGTACTTATGCCGGAAGAGATAATTAAACCATTTACAATTTCATTAATATTTTTATGTGCAATTTCCTTTGCTTCTTTATAGCTTATTCCAAATCCTAAGCGATTATATAAGTGAAATATTTGACCAAGCGGTGTAGGCATTGCTAATAAATATAATTAAATTAAATTATATGATGCTAAGTAAACAATTAAAATACAAATGAATAAAAGTGTTAAAAGAGTATTGCTGATTTTGGTTTGTTTGATGGAATAAAAAAAGTCGCCTAAAATAAAAGCAAATGGAATAGAAAAAATCAGAATTAATTCTGAGCTATTCATTCCGCCGGAAAGAATACCAAAAATATTGAAAAGGGTAAACCATAAAAAAATTGTTTTTGCTTTTTGTTTTTTAACTGTATTACCAAGGCCAAATGAAAACATTTTAAACAAAGCGGCAATAAAAAGAAGCACAATAATAGCAACAAGTGGCAGATAATATTCGCTAAACGTAGGAAATTTAAAATCGTTGAAAAACATTTTGGCTGCTTTAATAAAATACCATTGATTAAAATTACTCAGGTATGCAATTGATTCATAAATAAAAACCGGAGCTAAAAACCCAATCAGGGCTACAATCCATTCTTTCCAATTAAATGGTCTTAATATTGACAATGCAATAAAATATACCGGGAAATTAATTATAGCGGTAAAACTGATAAATGCCGATAAACTGATATAGAAGGAGGATTCAAAAATTTCATTTAAAACAAATTCTTCCCTATACGATTTTAATATTTTGTATAAGGAAATTAAAATAAAAAAGTTAGTTAAAATTTGAGCATTGAGTTGTCCTGGCTGAATAGCGGCTACGTTTAAAACAGCAAACAGAAATAATGGAAAAAAATTTTGTTTTTCCACAATCTCTTGCCGTAACGTTATAAAATTTAAAATAATCAAGCAAATGGCCAGTACGCCATAATTGATTAAGACTTTTGCGTATTGACTTTGGATTTCTTTGGCAAAGAAGTTGTAGAATAAATTGGGAAATAAGCTGTTTTCAACATTTTGTGCTGCAAATATACTAGCGCCCGCACAAACTAGTAAAAGTGCTGATATATAAGGCATTGCCTCTTTAAAACCCCTATTTAAGACCGTGGCAAACAATTTTTTTATTTAGAGATTATTGTTATTTTTGTTCGGTAAACTTACGAAATTAGAATTCAAAACCGTACACTATGCATACATTACTTATAAGCTTAATGATAACCTGGACAGATGTTTTTGAAGGAATTGGAAAATTCTCTTACTGGGTATTTGATATCATGAAATCCATGGGCCATATTCCAAATGTGTTTATTTGGATATTTATTATTGGTTCAATATTTTATTGGACAATACGTCTTCAAAAATATAAGAAAATTGCCAAGCGTGATGGCACGTATGAATAAAGAAATTATTTATGAAAAGCCCTGCTCAAAAAGCGGGGCTTTTTTGTTGATTAAAATTGTCGAGTTTTCAGTTGTTAGTTTTAACTTGCAACAATGAAAAGCAAAATCAATTTATTTTTATTGCTCTTTTTTATTACTCATGCGCAGGCACAGAATATTGTTTTGCGTAACGTAAATATTCTGCCCATTAATCATAACATCACCATTCCGGGTTGCAATGTTTTCATTCGAGATGGGAAAATTGAAAAAATTACTCCTTTCCCCTATGTGCGTGAACCGGGGAAAAGGGCTAAGAAGAAAGAATCAACCGTGGGTTATGTTGTGCACGATTGTGGGGGTGCCTACTTAATGCCCGGCCTGGCTGATATGCATGGCCACTTACCGGAAAAAAACGATCCCATAAAACTCCAGCAATATTTAAATCTGCAATTGGCCGCCGGTGTAACTTTGGTGAGAAGCATGCGCGGTAAAAAAGAACACTTGGCCATAAGAGATAGTGTTAAAAAAGGAATTAAAGCTAATGCGCCTGAGCTTTGTGTTTCTTTTTTGTTAAATGAAAACGATACGGTGATGGATAAAGGCAAAGCCGAAAATATTGTTAAAGAAGTTTCGCAAAACGGATTTGATTTTATAAAGTATCTGCATGGATTAGATGAAGCCTCATTTAAAAATCTGGTTGAAGCCTGTAAACAATATACAGTTGCTATTGCAGGCCATGCTTATCAAAATAATTTTGAAAAAACATTTGCCGCCGGATTTAGAAGTATTGAACATTACCAACCTGTACTGAAGTTATTTAAAGATGATACGGTAAAGTTCAAACAATTAATTCCGGAACTTAAAAAAAGTGCTGTTGGTATTTGTCCAACTTTATCTTATTACTATATCTATTCATTCGACATGAAAGAAGAAGTTTTGAATGCCAGGAATGGCATGAACTTTTTGAGCACCAAAATTAAAAAGGAATGGGGAAAATCTTATAAAGAGGATTTGACCCGGGCCAAGGAACATTTTAAAACAGATTTTGAATCAAAATATGTAAAACCTTCCAAATCAAAAATAGAATCATTTTTCCCGGTATTAAAATTAATGGCGAATGAAGATGTTAATTTACTTTTGAGTCCTGATGATGGTCCTTATAACGTCCCTGGATTTTCCGTGTATGAAGAAATGATGTTGTATAAAAAGGCAGGTTTAAGTAATTATCAAATTCTGAAATGCGCAACTTTAAATGCGGCCAGATGTTTAAATGACAATACCTGGGGAAGTGTTGAAATTGGAAAGAAGGCCAACCTAGTACTGTTGTCGGGTAATCCTTTAGATGATCTTTCTAATATTAAAAAAGTAGAAGCCATAATTTTACATGGTAAATATATTTTGCCGGAAGATTTAGTAAAACAGCCTAAATAAACTATAATTTATTAATTATTTCAGCGGCTTGCTCCAGCGTTTCATCTTTTTTAGCGAAGCAAAATCTTAATATAGACGGATCGGTATGTTCGGCGTAAAAGGCCGATAAGGGTACCGTTGCAATTCCCTTTTCTTTGGTTAAGCGTATAGCTAAATCCATATCATTTTCTGAACTGATGGCTTTAAATGACATGAGTTGAAAATAAGTTCCTTCGGCAATAATCGGTTTTAAGCGAGATCCGGAAGTGAGTTTTAAAAATAAATTTCTTTTTTGCTCGTAAAAATTTTTTAAGTCCAGATAATTATTTTTATCCGATAAATAATCGGCTATACCTAACTGAAAGGGATGATTAACCGAAAAAACCAGAAACTGATGAACTTTTCGGAATTCATTCATTAATTCTTTACGTGCTGCCACATAACCAATTTTCCATCCTGTAGTGTGTATGGTTTTACCAAAGGAAGAAACGATGAAAGATTGATTGGCCAAAGTTGGATATCGCGCTACACTTTGATGGCTTCGATCATCAAAAACAATATGTTCATACACTTCATCACTAACAACAATAATATTTTTACCTTTCACCAAAAGCTCCAGTGCAATTAAATCTTCTTGCTTTAATAAAATTCCGGTGGGATTATGAGGAGTATTGATGATAATCATTTTGGTACATGCATTTATCGCCGATTTTACATCTGCCCAATTAATTTTAAATTCAGGTGCAAGCATTTTTATTTTTACAGCTTTGCCTCCGTTGGTTTCAATGCTTGGAATATAACTATCGTAGCAGGGTTCAAAAACAATAACTTCATCACCGGGCTTTACGAATGCAGAAACGGCAGTAAAAATACCCTGCGTAGCGCCGGCTGTTATAGTAATTTCAGTATCTGGTGAGTAAACCGCTTGGTAACAAGTTTCAAGAATTTCAGCCACTCGTTCGCGTAGTTGAATAACTCCCGGCATAGGCGAATATTGATTAAACCCGGCATTCATATACTTTTGACAAAGGCTGAGTAAATTTTTGTCACAATCAAAATCAGGAAATCCCTGAGATAGATTTATAGCATTGTGCTCGCGGGCTAAACCGCTCATAATTGCAAAAATGCTGGTGCCAATACCCGGAAGTTTACTTTTTAATTCCATTTACAAACAAATATACATATTCCACATATGAATTTATTGAGATTAAATAAACACAAGGCAGAAATTGAGTCAAATTATTTTGATTCGGACTAAAATTAAATAACTTTACAGATATAAAGAAGAATTCTTAAAATTGTTTCGAAAGCTATATTTATTTATTAGCCTAGTATTTCTAGCTACTTCACTTCCGGCACAAACCGGTCACATTCATTTATCAGACACCGGAAAAAATGCATTATTACAACTTATTCACTGGGAAATTTTTAATGCCGAAACAAAAACATGGGATTCTATTCAGGAGAGCTATTGTATAGAAAATCGAGACTTTAACTCAATTGTAAAATTCAGAAAAAAATTAATCATTGATTCCGGACTTGTTGGCGTGCCACTTACCATTAATGTTTATCACTTTGGAGCGTCGGATTTTTTTATGGATGGTAAAAAAATTGGAGGTTTCGGAATACCGGCTAATCAAGCGGAGGATGAGATTTGTATAAATCCCAAAAGCAAGCGAATCACGTATGCCTTTTTAAAAGCTGGCACACATTGGTTAGAAGTAAATTATTCAAATCATCTGTTCCATTCATTTTATTCGAAACTCAATGAGTCGTGTGCGGGCTTTGAAGTTTTAATAAGTAAATCAAGTTCGGTTTATTCAAGCAAATTGGGAACTAACGGTTTATTTTCAACCGGATTCTTAATCGTCATTGGTATTTTATTCGCACTTGGTTTATTACACTGTTTAATTTACTTTTTTTATAAAAAAGAAGTTTCCAATTTATATTTCGCAGTATTTACTACTTTGTTTGCCTTACTTATTTCCCTTTTTGAAATAGCTCACGCTTCCGAATCACCAAGGCTTATTATTTTATCGCTTTTTCTAAGATGGAGGCTTTTAATTCCGGTATTTTACTTTTTATTGCAGCTCGTATTTGCGGTAGCAGATATCAAGAAGGGAAGTCGACTAAGACAATTGGTTAATATAGTTACAATTGTTGCAGCCGTTTTACTTTTTGGAATTCCAAATTTATACAGCTTGATAATATTCGCGCTTATCGCATTGTATACCACCTTCTCCTGCATATTAACCGGTATGCTCATTAGTCGAATTAAAGCAGAAAAGGGTAATGGCATTCGAATTGTAAAAATGGGCCTTCAGATCTTTATTTATTTTGCGGCAGTATATTTTGTAGTAAGTAATTTTTTGAATTTATCTTTTGCTTCAGGGCCATTTGGTCAAGTATTTATTTTCACACTATTGGTTTTGGGCATTTTAAGTTTACCTATAAGCATGTCAACCTATCTGGCCTTTATGTTTACGAAAAACAATCGGGATTTAATATTGCAGTTACATAAAGTGGAAAAATTATCTGAACTAACCATACAACAAGAAAAGGAGAAGAAGTTGATGCTTGAAAAACAAAACGAAGAACTGGAGAGTCAGGTAAAAATCAGAACGGCCGAAGTGGTGGAGCAAAGAGAAGAACTCGCTATTAAAAATAAAGAGATTATTGATTCTATAAATTACGCCCGGAAAATTCAGCATGCTTTGTTGGCACATAAAGAATTATTGCAAGAGAATCTACCTGAACATTTTATTTTGTTTCAACCCAAGGATATCGTAAGCGGAGATTTTTATTGGGCTACCAAAACAATTGATAAATCTGAATCGAGCGAATTATTCACTTCCCGATTTTTTCTGGCGGTTTGTGATAGTACCGGTCATGGTGTTCCGGGTGCATTTATGAGCTTGTTAAATATTGGTTTTTTAACGGAGGCCATCAATGAGAAAAAAATACTTAACCCCGGAGAAGTTTTTAATTTCGTAAGAGAGCGTTTAATTCATAATTTAAGCCGAGAAGAACAAAAAGATGGCTTTGACGGTGTGTTGTTGTTGTTACCGGAAAAAGACAAGGTATTGCAGTACGCGGCCGCCAATTGTAAACCGGTAATCATAAGAGCCGGTAATTTATTGGAATTGGAGGCTGATCGTATGCCGGTAGGGATGGGAGAGCGCAAAAACAATTTTAATACCTTTTCAGTAAAAGTGGAGAAAGGTGATGTTTTATATATTTATACCGATGGTTTTGCAGATCAGTTTGGCGGACCAAAAGGAAAAAAATTCAAGTATAAAAATCTGAATGAATTTTTAAAAATCATTTCTTATTTAGACATGAATGCGCAACGGGACGAATTGAAAAAAATGTTTGAAGATTGGAAAGGGGAATTAGAGCAGGTGGATGATGTTTGCGTAGTAGGAATAAAATTTTAATCTTAACGCATACTATGTAAATAAAAAAGGCGATCCATGGAACCGCCTTTTTACTTTTGAACCTATTTGGTTCCGTTGTAACAATTATCTAGCATCTTTAGTGTTTCCTGCAAATTATCTTTGTCTTTGTATTTCTTTTGATCCGCTTTTGGCATCATTAAATAATCTTCGCAGGATTGTAGGATGGGTTCAATACTGTCGCTGAAATCATTTTTAATAATAATACTTTTTTCTTTGGTGTTTTTGTTCAGTAAAACATATTCTACATTATAAACCACAATACTGTTGGCTAATTCTCTTCCTGCGGCTTCGGTAACTAATGCAGTTTGCATTTTGTTCATTTCCTGATTCATTTCGCTGTTTTTATTCTTCGAGCCGCTTTTCTCCTGCACCTGGCTTATTCCTTTACTGGTTGCTTGAAGCTCTTCGGTAGATGCGGACTGAATATTTTGTCTGGCTTGCTTTTTATTTTCTTCAGTCATGTTAGTGGAGTTGATGGCTTGGCTGGAAGCAAGTGAGCCCGCAGTAGATGCCGCTCCTTTGGCAAGCTTAGTAGCGAATTTGTTTATGCTTTTCGGATTGGGATTTTTATAATAAGCAAAAACTTTTCCGTTAAAATCAAGTTTATGAAATTGTCCTTCATCTGAAATGAAATAAAATGTTTCATCTTTCACTTTTTGTTCGAAAAAAGATACTTGCTCGTGGTTGTAAGAGGTTTCGGTGTCGGTAGCGTCTTTTACTTTTATTCCCATACTCTTGGTTCCGCTGATTATCTGCATCACTTGTCCGCTCACTTCGGTGTTATCGCTTAAAATAACTTTACCGGGTTGGTACAATTTAAACTGATCACCCACACTTAGCGATGCAATTTTAGATTGCTCTACAAATCCATCTTTGTATTTAATGAAAACCACATTCACGCCATTGATTATTTGCGTTACTTCTTTTAAATCATTTGCAGGTACCACATTTAAGGCATCTTCTTGATTAGCGGTGTAAAACAGGGTGTGGTAAATAACAGCATCGCTTCTTGGAATGTCGTTAGCTTTCATAAAAGCCATCCATCCTTCTGTTTTGGAATCATCGGTTTTGGTGTAAAATCCTTTTTGAAAATTACGACCAATATCATCGTGAATTACCGTTCCGTTTTTAGTAATGTCGCTAATCGTTGGAATTAATCCGTAGTGCGAAACTTCTGCAGGCGAAAAAACTTTTTTGCCATCAACGTCATTTTTGATTACAATTTCATCTAATACATTATTCACTTTATTTAAATGCAACATCCCCTCAATTCTTTTTTCATCATTTAAAATTACATATCCTTTTCTATCCTTCGTGTGACTTTTAGTGGTTGTTTTGCCATTAGTAGTGGAAGTCATTCCTTGTTTCCATTCATACATTTCTTCAGGAGAGTCATTTACTAATTCACCCACATTTAAACCGTATGCTTTTAAACTCGCCGGTTCCAATTCAATTTCCTTCCCGTCTTTTACTAAAATAATTTTTTTCACATTTCTTTCATCGCCTTTCAGCTCCAACATGCCTTCCATTTTTTTTCCACTTTTTAATATCACGTAACCTTGTGCCGGTTCAGTACCTTTTCTATTCCAAACATAACGGTTTGTTGGTGTTTCATTTACCTGTGCGTTTAAAGTAAAATAAAAGGAGCAAAGTAAAATGCAGATTTTTTTCATACGAATAAATTTTTAAGAGCTCAATATAAACAATAATTTTATATATGAAAAAACTAAAAAAGCATCTAAAAATAATTAGGTTTATTTTTTTCTGAAACTACAAAATATAAAATTCTGAATAGTGTCAAAAGGAGTTTGATGGGCTACTTCAATGCACTTTACTTTTTCAAAATATTCCATCAGTAACTGCGTCATGCTTTCTTTGGAGTATTGTTTGATTTCAATGCCACTGCATTTTTTGGGCCCGTTTTCGGAAAATGTTCCCAAAATCATTACACCATTTTCTGTAATGTGCGATTTACAAGTTTGAACATAATTTTCAATTTCTTCTGCTGTAGTTAAAAAATGAAACGCAGCTCTATCGTGCCACACATCATAATTACGTTCAGGGATAAATTTTGACGCATCAGCATGAATCCAGTGCACAAGTTCGGCTTTTTCTTTTAATCTTTCTTTGGCTCTAGTTAAAGCATTTTCAGAAATGTCTAAAACACTTAAATCCGTATAGCCTAAATCCAATAAATAATCAACTAAAAAACTGTCACCGCCACCTACATCAATTATAGAAGCATTTTTGGGAATATCAAGTTCAACAAAAAACTGTAACGAAGTTTCCGGTACCGGTTGATACCAACTCACCTCCTGTAGCGCTTTGGTTGAGTAGATATTCTCCCAGTGTTTTCGTTTATTATCCATTAATTTAATGTCAATTTCACTACTAATTTAAACAAACAAATAAGAAGAGAGGATAGTTTGATATTTGTTTATTTTATTTTAACAATCGTATTCCGGTATATGAATGTTGTTTGAAAACTAATATCTTTGTTTATGTCTGTTTCTGTATCCAACTTAAAATTATTTTCCGATCCGGATTTAATTAGTGAAATTGAATTACACGGTAATATTAAAAGCATTAAAAAAGATGAAATATTGATTTTACCCGGCGATCAGATTTTATTTATTCCTATCGTATTAAAAGGGAGTATTCGGATTATCAGACAGGATGAGAATGACCAGGAAGTTTTTTTATATCATCTTTTTCCCGGCCAAACCTGTGCCATGTCGCTTACTTGTTGTGAATCCGGTAAAAAAAGTATGATTAAGGCCATTGCGGAAACTGATTCAGAAATTTTAAGAATTCCCATCGAAAAAACAGAAACATGGACTAAATTTCATGAATGGAAAATGTTCACTTCTTCTAATTATCAGCATAGATTCAGCGAATTATTACAGGTTATAGATTTAATAGCCTTTAGTCACATGGATGAACAATTATTTCATTATTTAAAACAACGTACACAGGCTATCAATACTGATTTAATTGAAATTACACACCAGCAAATAGCTGACGAATTGCATGCCCATCGGGAAGCCATTAGCCGACTGCTAAAAACCATGGAACAAAAGGGCATAGTACAATTAGGCAGAAATAATATTCGCCTATTAAAAGATTCCTATTAAGCTTTTCGGTCTAAAATTTGTTAAGATACGGGCTTATCCAACATTTGTTACATTCTTTACCCCTTCTTGCCTATACCTTTGATTCATAAAACTTAAATTATGAAACAGAATATGGGATTAGTAGACAGAGTAATACGCATCGTAATTGCTTTGGTTGTTGCAGTGCTTTATTTCTCCGGTATCATTAATGGTACAGTTGCAATTATTGCATTAATTATATCAGGGGTATTTATTTTGACGGCTCTTGTAAAAACCTGCCCTTTGTATATTCCTTTTGGAATTAATACGAGTAATAATGAAGAAGATTCAAGCAAGAAGGACTAACATGAAAACATTATTGCTAAAAAATAAAATAGAAGTAATTGGAGGAGGAGTGGGTGCTGTTTTAGGTTTGGCCTACTGGTATTTTGTTGGATGTAGCTCGGGTACCTGCGCTATAACATCTAATCCTTATATCAGTACGGCATACGGGGCTATTACAGGCGCATTAATGGTTGGAATTTTTAAAGACAATAAAAAATAAATTTTAAAAACAAAGAATATGGAAAAAACAATAATTGACGTACGCTCTGAAGCGGAATTTCAGGGAGGACACGCAAATGGAAGTATTAATATACCCGTACAAAAAATACCACAAAATTTGGAGCAAATTAAAGCCATGAAAAATATAGTGCTTTGTTGTGCCTCAGGTGGCAGAAGTGCACAGGCCGCCATGTATTTAAAGCAAAACGGAATAGCCTGTACGGATGCCGGTTCGTGGTTTAATGTTTAATAGAAAATTATATGATACAGAAATTAAAAGAATTAATGGGCTTTGGTCCGGCCGTAGATTTAAATGAATGGATTAAAAACGGAGCAGTAATTTTAGATGTAAGATCCAAAGGGGAATATTCCAGTGGGCACGTAAAAGGCTCGGTAAATATCCCGGTAGATCAACTGGCATCTAACTTAAATAAACTAAAGAACAAAGAACAGCCAATAATTACTTGTTGTGCTTCGGGGATGAGAAGTGGTTCTGCAAAAGGATACTTGAAGTCTTTAGGTTACACAAAGGTACATAACGGAGGTTCTTGGGTTAATTTAAAAAAGTACGGAAAATAATGAATAGAGTTTGGAATCAATATTTAACAGCCATGAAAAGTGACTGGAATGCTTGGCGAATTATTCGTTTAATGATTGGTTTATTATTGGTGATTCAAACTTTATACGCGGGTGATTATTTATTATCGGCATTTGGAGCCTACTATATGTTTTTAGCTTTAACAAATACCGGATGTTGCGGAACTTCAACTTGTAGTTCAAATTCAGTATCTGATGAAAAGGAAGCGCTGGTTATTTATGAGGAAGTGAAATAAATACAAAGAAGCATGAAGATAGCAGAAGTTATATATTCAACCACAGCCAATAAATGTCCGCGTTGCCATACCGGCAAAGTGTTTTCCGTAAACAATCCTTTTTTGTTCAATAAATCTTTTCAAATGGAAAAAGATTGTACAAGCTGTAATTTGCACTATGATCGGGAGCCCGGTTTTTTTTACGGAGCTATGTACGTTTCTTACGCACTAACAGTAGCTATATTGGTGATTTGGTTTATTAGTGATTTATTGTGGATGCATTTAGCACCCGAAATATTATTTGGGATTGTGGTGTTAAATGTTTTAATATTGTTTCCTATTATTTTCAGATGGTCGAGAATTATTTGGTTGAATTTCTTTTATAAATACAATAATTCAGTGTTACAAAAGCAAAACAATTAAAATTTTAAAAAGAAAGTGTATGAAAACTTATTTAATTGGCAAAAGAAAGGCAGTTAGTAATTGGCTCAGGCAATTTATGACTGTGATTGATCCTATTCAAGGATTATATAAAATTCAGGAAAGTTTACTTTACATTTTTAAATGGGGTGAATTTAAACGATTACCCAAAATCGATTATGTACTTGTTTTCCGTCAACTTTTTGCGAAATGCGAATCCTGTCCAGTCGACGAAATAGAAAAAGATAATGCTTCTTTTTTTCAGGTTAGCTTGGTGTATGATAAAAATAAACGTATTATTTTTCATGAAACGCGGAGTAGAGAAGATGCTTTTATTCAGGCCAAAACATTAGCAGCCCAATTGCAAAGCCGTGTGATGGATTCTACCAATCGCAATGGAATCAAAAGTTGGTTAACTTAATTGCTCGATAAATCTCGAATTTCAATAGAAGCACAGGATGTTTCGTAAAACAATTTACCGCGCTTAAATCCATTTTCCTTTAAAAAGTTTTTGGCTTCAACGGTGTCTCTTGCTTCAAAAATATTTCTACCTGAATAATAAACCACTTCCGGACCAAGCGGTGTATCAGAAATCAATAAACAAGGAATTTCCGTTTCCGCTTCTGTTTTTATGGTTTCTCCTAAAACTTTTCCGCAATCATAACGTTTGCCTTTGATGGATAATTCTCCGGGTAAATTTTCTCCATAATACCAACCCACTGCCAGGAAAATAAATATGAAAAGGGTAAGATTTGCTTTAGTTTTAGATAACTGAAATGCAGGACTTAATTCATGAAATAAAACGACAATGTATAAAATGACAAAAGGAGTAAGGTATAAGGTGGTAAAATCATGTCCACTGTAATCCGGCAAAAACAAATAACAAAATAAAACCGGAAAAACGGAAAGTTTTAGAATAAAACCCGAGTCAGTTTTCAGAAATGAAATTTTTCTTTTGAATTTAATCCCTAATAACACCAAAAGAAGTATCACATACAAACCGTGATTCAGAATAATATTTTTCAGAATAACTCCATAATTCTCAAACCCGTTTGTTAATGAGTTGGCAATGCCTCGTTCTGAAAAACGATCACTTAATTGTTCAATCAGCGCATTTGGACCGGCAATATATTTGTATTGGAAATAAAAATGAACTGCGCTTATGCAGGGAATAATAATCAAAATCAAAGCGGGCACTAAAAATTCTTTTTTCCATTTGAATTTTAAAAATAACAGAACTATAAGCGCTAAAATAAAAAGATAACCCAGCCAGGATGTTAAACACATTATGAATAAGAATAGATATAGAAGTAAACTATGTTTTGAATAAAATTTAAAATTGTTTTTAAAAGCTATTAGGACAAAGTATAAACTCGAAATAAAAAGGAAGTGCACCAAAATATCACTCATGTAAGTATTACACTGAAACCACATTACTGCAGGATTAAAAACATACAAGGCATATGCAAGCAAACTTAGCTTAATATTTTTTACACTAATTTCCAGTACAATCAAAAAAATAAAAAGTGCACTTAGAAAATTCAGAATCAAATTAAAACTCTGTAGGCTAATAACGGATATAGGTAGCTGAAAAATTTGATGAAAGCCGTAGGCTAGCACATAAGCAAAATTAGGATGAGAAATATAATAGTAATTGCCCTCGCTGTCCTTCATTTTCCCGGTTGTCCCGGCATGATTCTGAATATTTTTATTAGCATCGCCGGCAAAATTCATTCGAGGTAAAAAATTCAATTTAGCCGCACCCTCTTGTTCCCAAACTTTAATAATGCGCAATGCTATGGCTGTTAAAAATTCGTGGTGCTTCGATAAAGGGCGATTTATATTAGGAATCCGTACAAGTACGGATATTAAAAAAATAAAAAGTAGAAGCAGGCCAATATTTGTTTTTGAGAATTTCAAGAATTAATATTTTTCCATTAAAAATAAATATTCCAAATATTTTCCATCTGAATTTACCCATTCGTTGGTCCAGCGCATATTACCCATTACATTTTTTTTGTAATTTATTTCGAGTGCTTTCACTAGTTTGCCACCGGTATTTAATATATCGTACAATTCTTCTTTGGTGGTTCTTCCACCGGAACTATACGATAACAAAATATAATTCGCTTGGGTAGCTGCAATTAAATCCCGAATCGCGTCCATGGCAATAAAATTTCCGGTTTCATTTTTTCGAAATTCTTCAAAAACCGAAGTGGCCACTTCATCTTTAGAATCCGCTCTGCGATTTACTTTCCCAAACAATTCCGGTTTATCATTTAAGATTACGGAGGTCCAAATGTGGTAATACGAATTGTAACGTACCCGGCTGGAGGGCATTTTTTCATTGTTGGAACCGTAAGGTGGATCAAAGTAAGCCAGATCAAATTTCCTGCCTTTAATATTTTTAAAAATATCTCCTTTTAAAACGGTATTATTACGTGTATTTTTAAAAAGTAGGGGCACTTCCAAATGTAAATCATGATGGGAGCGTGGCGACCAATCTGAAAGATAAGCCGCATAATGTCCCAGAGTACTATCAACAGAATCCAATGCCAATATAAGTGAAGTAAGTGCTACTGATTTTTCAATTTCGCTTAAGTTTAGTTTATCAATTTCATCTCGAATTCCATCCAGTTTTTTAGTATTTTTTAATTGAAATGGTTTTTTCTCCTGATGTAAAGTTCCGCCATAATGCTCCGAAAACCAGCCTTCATACCCTTGCACATTATTCAGATAATCCATTAAATCCTGATAATAGGAAGGAGTTTTTTATTAAGTAGAAAAGCTTTCGCAAAAGTTTCTGACCAAACTGAAATATCATTAGAGGTAGTTTGATAACCCATTTTGGCAAAAACCTGACTCACTCGGGTAGAACCTGAAAATCCATCCAATACAGTTTTAACCGGTAAATCCTGAATACTTTCAAAGATATAAGGCAGTATTTTTAATTTAGACCCGGCATACTTTATACCCTGCGTTTCCGGAATCTGAATTTGATTTTTATGAGCGGATGTAATCACCTGTTTTATGACCCCTAAATTTAAACATATCCTTTGAATGAGGGTTAAGCAATAAAGAATGCATAAATTGATAAGATTGCATGATTATTTAAGTAAGCCGATAATCAAAAAGTAAAATGTTTGTTCTAATAAATGCAATTATTTTCCAATTCATCCTCTTGTAAACACAGCATGTTTAATATTCCAAAGAAATAAAAACGCCCCACATAAGCAGGGCGTTTTTCTTCATTTATAGAGGTCCCGAGCGGATTCGAACCGCTGTAGCAGCTTTTGCAGAGCTGAGCCTAGCCACTCGGCCACAGGACCTTTTAGAAGGTAGATTTTAGAATGTAGAAGTTAGAAGTAATCTTCTTCCAAATCTTTTAAGAACGGACAGCAAAAATAGCACTTTTTGGGGATTTAAAACACAATTTATTAAACTTTAAGCAATGAATGATTATTATATTTAAGGGATAAAATGACGTTTTTTCGGAATATTTCAGCCCTCTTTATGTCGCTTTGTTTTTTGCTTTCAACGCAAAGTAAGGCCGGCTCCTCCCTGGACTCCCTCTATGCTTTACTCACTAGTGCAAAGGCGGATACCGCCCGGGCTGTTTTATTCTACAAAATTAGTAATGCCGAAACGCAGGATAGTTTGATTTTAGAGTATGCCTTGAAAGCGAAGGAATTGGGCGAAAAATTAATCTTGTCCAATAACGAAAAAGAAGTGACGATAGGAAAAAATGTGCTCGCAAACAGCTTTCATAACATCGGATTTGTGGAAATGAATAGGGGAAATCCTGATTTGGGTCTCACTTATATGAATAAATCACTTTTTTATTTCACGGCAGCGAATAATAAGTGGGGCATGGGCATGGCCCTCAACAATACGGGATACATCTACCATAATCAGGGATTATTGGATAAGGCACTTGAAAATTATTTGAAGTCAATTAAATATAGGGAAGAGGCTCATGATGATGAAGGCCTGGCATTTAGTTTAAATAATGTGGGATATATTTATTACAACCTCAATGAAAATGAAAAAACTTTATATTATTATAAAAAGGCGCTATTAATCAGAAAAAGAGGAAACAACAAATCGGCCCTGGCCACTTCTTTACATAACCTGGGTTATATGTATCAGGAAATAGCTTTAAAAAGAAACAAGAAAGATTCAACGCTTATTATTCTCAACACTGCTTTAAACTTTTATAATCAGGCCTTGAGTTTAAGAAGAGCCGTGAACGATAAAATGGGAATTGCCTTGTCCTATAACATTATCGCATTTGTTTATGATAAAAAGGCGAATTCTTTCTCCAATATAGATTCGATAAATTGGTATAAAAATCAGGCCCTACAGTTTTATCAAGTGGCGCTAAGTATCAGGGAAGAAATTTCAGATAAAAATGGTGAGGCTAATTCTTTATCGAATATAGCCATGATTTATTACGATTTAAAGCAATTGAATGAAGCTAAAAGATATGGAGAAAAAGCTTATACCATTGCTACTCAAATTGGATTCCCGGCGGCTATTCAAACTAGTGCAAGAGCACTTTATAATATTTATAAAAAGTCTGGTAAGTACAAGGAGGCACTCGAAATGCATGAACAATTCAAGCGAGTAGCTGATACTTTAAATGGTGTAAGTGTTCAACGCAGTATTGCAAAAAAACAGGCGCAATACGATTTTGAAAAGAAGTTGGAAATGGCAAAAAATGAACAGGATAAAAAAGACATCCTGGCTGCTGAAGAAAGGTACGAACAACAAATAATCCGAAATTTTTTATTCGCGGGTTTACTTGTCGTATTGGTTTTTACTTTTATTATTTTCAAAAGTTATTTAAATAAGCGTAAAGCTAATGTATTGATCCTGCAGCAAAAGAAGGATGTGGAGATGGCTAAACTCACTATTGAAAAACAAAAAGACCTGATTGAGTTAAAGCAAAAAGAAGTTGTGGATAGTATTCGATACGCCAAACGAATTCAACAGGCGCAAATGGCGAATGAAAACTACATTTCTAAAATTTTGCAACGCTTGAAAAATAAAATTTGAGCGTAATAAATTAATAGCAAATTTGTTGAAATTCAATAAAGATATTCATTCACCGTCCTTTGCGGAATTTGAGCAGGTGCTTATTTCCTTATCAAAAACCAATTGTGTTATTTTATCAGCTCCACCCGGCGCAGGTAAAAGTACTATTTTACCACTTTCATTATTAAATGCCCCTTTTTTAAATAACAAAAAAATTTTAATGTTGGAGCCCCGTCGCCTGGCCGTAAAAAGTATTTGTGAACGCATGTCGGAGTTGATAGAGGAAGAGGTTGGTCAAAGGATAGGCTTTCGTATTCGATTTGAATCAAAATTATCTGCTAAAACCAAACTTGAAGTGGTGACTGAAGGAATCCTAACCCGCATGTTACAAAGCGATAATGCACTGCAGGATTATGGTTTGATAATATTTGATGAGTTTCATGAAAGAAACCTGCATGCTGATTTAGCACTAGCGCTCTGCTTGCAAGTGCAACAGATTTTAAGACCCGATCTTAAAATATTAATCATGTCAGCTACGATAGATACCACAAAATTATCCGATGCATTAAAAGCTCCCGTTATTTTTTGTGAGGGAAAACAATTTCCGGTAGAAATAAAATATGACAAAGACGGAGATCCTCAGTTTATTTCAGAACAAAGCGCAGAATTGATTAAAAGAGTTGTGCAAGAAACAAACGGTGATATTTTGGTTTTCTTGCCGGGAGAATCTGAAATAAAAAAGTGCAAAGAAATATTAAATCAACAATTAAGTAGTATTCAATGCACCCCGCTTTACGGTGGTTTAACTTTAAAAGAACAAAAAGCAGCCATACAACCGGATAAGCAGGGAAAAAGAAAAATTGTATTGGCCACCAACATAGCCGAAACCAGTTTAACTATTGAAGGAATAAAAGTTGTAGTTGATTGCGGATTTCAAAAAATCATGAAATTTGATCCCCGTTCGGGTTTATCCAAATTAGAAACTGTACGTATCTCTAAGGATTCTGCCAATCAAAGAGCGGGAAGGGCTGGTAGATTATGTGCCGGTGTTTGTTATAGAATGTGGACTGCCGTTACACATAGTAGATTAGATGATTTTCGGAAAGCAGAAATTCTGGAAGCTGATTTATGTGCATTCATGCTGGAATTATATCATTGGGGAATTCAAGATGTGAATGAATTATTTTGGCTGGATGCTCCGCCTAAGGCAAATGTACTACAAGCTAAAGACCTATTAATGGAGATTGATGCAGTTGAACAAAGTAAAATAACAGCTGAAGGAAAAAAAATTCATCAACTGCCTTGTCATCCACGTTTAGCGCATATGTTACTTTCTGCAAATGGCAATGAAGAAAAAAGTTTAGCTTGTGATATTGCAGCTTTGTTGGAAGAAAAAGATCCTTTGGGAAAGGAAGTTGGTGTTGACATGAATATAAGACTTGAAAATTTGCATCGTCAACGTAAAAACGACAATTTAAATTTTCAATTCACTCGAATAGAAAAAGTTTCTGCTATCTATAGAAAAATATTAAATGTTCCTGCCGCTAAAGAATTATTGGATGTTTATGATACCGGATATTTACTAGCACAGGCGTTTCCGGAACGCGTAGCTTCAGCCCGACCGGGGAATAATGCCCAATATCAATTAGCTAACGGAAGAATTGCCATGTTCAATCACAAAGATGATTTAGCCGCTGAATCCTGGTTGGTTATTGCCAATTTAGATTTGCGAGAGGGCATGGGTAAAATATTTTTGGCCGCCCCTTTAAATCCGAAAGACTTAATCAAAAATATAAAGGAGAAACAAAATATTTCCTGGAACAGTCAAAACGGAACTTTGCAGTGTACAATAGAAAAAAGATTAGGTAATGTGGTACTGGAATCAAAGCCCTTAACTAATCCTGATTTACATTTAGTAAAATCTGTTCTGATAAAGGCTGTACAAAAGGAAGGGAAAGAATTGTTGGATTTTAATGAAGACTTTGAGCAAATGCAAAATAGAATTGAAAGTTTAAAAGTTTGGAATAGCGAGGAGGAATGGCCGGAGGTAGATCAAACTACCTTATTAATTGAAAATGAAAGGTGGTTAAGTGATTATTTCACCGATGTGAAAAGTAAGGAGGATTTTAAAAATATTAATTTGGCCCAATGTTTATTTCATTCCTTAAATCTCGAACAGCAAAAGAAATTAAAAGAATTAACTCCCGAAAAAATAGAAGTGCCTAGTGGTTCAAAAATAAAGGTGCAGTATTTTAAGAATGGTGGAAATCCGGTATTGGCTGTTCGTTTGCAAGAAATATTCGGAATGCAGGAAACGCCTTCGGTTAACAATAAAAAAATAACAGTATTGATGCACATTTTATCTCCGGGTTACAAATCCGTTCAGATCACCAAGGACTTAAAGAGTTTCTGGAATAATTTATATCCCGAAGTGAGAAAAGAATTAAAAAGAAAATATCCAAAACATGCCTGGCCCGAAGATCCATGGCATGCACAGGCAGTTAAAAAAGGAAGAAGCGAGAAAAACTAAAATAACAGTATATTTATCAGCGTAAAAATTATGTTTTCAATTATAGGCGCAATAGCCGGTTTTATTTTGTTAGGTAAAAGTTTTGTGGGAGCTTTTATTGGTATGTTGGTTGGCTCTTTCATTGATAATTATTTGGGGAAAGGAAATAGAGAAGACGAAGAATTTAAGTATTATAAGCGACAAACTAGTGGAGGAAAAAGCGAATTCGCCAGTATGCTTATCACCTTGTCTGCTGCCGTGATGCGTGCAGACGGAAGAGCATTAAAAGTAGAATTGGATTATATTAAAAAGTTTTTCGGACAGCAATTTGGTCCGGAATTCACCACTGAACACGTAAAACTTTTAAAACATTTTTTAGATGGAGCTCCAATTCCATTAGAAAAAATTTGTGCCGATATAAAAATCAGAACGGTATTTGAAGTACGATTGCAATTGCTTCATTATTTATTCGGATTGGCCAATGCAGATGGTCATGTAGCCGATTCGGAATTAATAGTTTTAAAAAGAATAGCCTTATTATTAGATATTCCGAATTCCGATTTTGAAAGTTTAAAAAATATGTTCTGGCGGGATTCAGATTCAGATTATAAAGTATTAGGTATAGAAAAAACAGCAAATGATGAAGAGGTAAAGAAAGCGTATCGTCAAATGGCCATACGTTACCATCCCGACAAGGTCGCCCAATTAGGAGAAGAAGTGCAGAAAGGGGCCAAGGAAAAATTTCAGAAAATACAAGAGGCTTACGAAAATATAAAAAAGTCGAGGGGCATGACTTAAAAAAAAGCCGAAAGAAAACCAACTTTCGGCTTTAAGTGAATTTCCCGTATCCCATCCATACTTTTGTTAAGGATGTCGGTTTGTGGTAATATTTCAACTAATAACCGAAGTAAAAGTATAGGGAAAATGTTACTGTAAATGAAACTTAATGTAACCCTGAGGTTAAGAATCCCCAAAAAACGACTAAGTTTTTAACAGACAATAGGTCTTTTGTTTATAAAGCTGATTGAATACTTATTTAGGAGAAATTAATTTTTCCACTTCCGTTAATTTTGCTTTCGCTGCCGGATCGTCCGGTTTACTTTTTAAAGCTTCTTCATAAGAAACTTTAGCTTCGCTATATCTTTTTTGTTTGAACAATTCGTTACCGCGTGTGAAATGTTCTTTGTATTTATTAGCACCCAAAGCCGTTGGTATACTTTTACGAGCTTCATCCTTTCCAATATTTCCTTGAAGGACAGGATTAGATTCATTTGCTAAAATCTTTCCTTCACTATTTTCTTTTTGTTTCCGTTCAGCCTCTGCTTTTTCAGCGGCGATTTTCTCTGCTTCGGCTTTAGCTAACGCATCAGCCTCTTCTTTTTCTTTAGCCGCTTTTTCAGCAGCTAATTTTTCTGCTTCCGCTTTTGCTTTAGCATCTGCCGCCGCTTTTTCTTTCGCGGCCGCTTGTTTTTCTGCTTTAGCTTTCGCTGCTTTTTCAGCAGCTAACTTAGTAGCTTCAATTTTTGCTTTTGAATCAGCTTCCGCCTTTTCTTTAGCAGCTTTATCTGCCGCTAACTTATCTGCTTCTGCTTTAGCTTTCGCTTCAGCCTCTGCTTTTTCTTTATTTGCTTTCTCTGCTGCTAATTTTTCTGCTTCTGCTTTAGCTTTTGCGTCCGCTTGTTCTTTTTCTTTGGCTGCTTTCTCAGCTGCTAACTTATCTGCTTCTGCTTTGGCTTCCGCCTCTGCTTTTTCTTTGGCTGCTTTCTCAGCTGCTAACTTATCTGCTTCCGCTTTAGCCTTTGCTTCTGCCTCTGCTTTTTCTTTGGCAGCTTTATCTGCTGCTAATTTTGCAGCCTCCGCTTCTTTAGCTTTGACTGCCGCGTCTGCTTCTGCTTTAGCTTTTGCGTCCGCTTGTTCTTTTTCTTTGGCTGCTTTCTCAGCTGCTAACTTATCTGCTTCCGCTTTAGCCTTGGCTTCAGCCTCTGCTTTTTCCTTGGTTGCTTTCTCTGCTACTAACTTATCTGCTTCTGCTTTAGCCTTGGCTTCCGCTTCTGCTTTTTCTTTATTTGCTTTTTCTGCTGCTAACTTATCTGCTTCTGTTTTAGCTTTTGCTTCCGCTTCTTCCTTTTCTTTAGCAGCTTTATCTGCGGCTAATTTTTCTGCTTCCGCTTTAGCCTTCGCATCAGCCTCTGCTTTTTCTTTATTTGCTTTTTCTGCTGCTAACTTATCTGCTTCCGCTTTAGCCTTTGCTTCTGCCTCTGCTTTTTCTTTGGCAGCTTTATCTGCGGCTAATTTTTCTGCTTCCGCTTTAGCCTTCGCATCAGCCTCTGCTTTTTCTTTGGCTGCTTTTTCTGCGGCTAATTTTTCTGCTTCCGCTTTAGCCTTCGCATCAGCCTCTGCTTTTTCTTTATTTGCTTTTTCTGCGGCTAATTTTTCTGCTTCTGCTTTAGCCTTTGCTTCAGCCTCTGCTTTTTCTTTGGCTGCTTTTTCTGCGGCTAATTTTTCTGCTTCTGCTTTAGCCTTGGCTTCAGCCTCCGCTTTTTCTTTAGCTGCTTTTTCTGCTGCTAACTTTTCTGCTTCTGCTTTAGCCTTTGCTTCTGCCTCTGCTTTTTCTTTGGCTGCTTTTTCTGCTGCTAACTTATCTGCTTCCGCTTTAGCCTTTGCTTCTGCCTCTGCTTTTTCTTTGGCTGCTTTCTCTGCTGCTAATTTTTCTGCTTCTGCTTTAGCCTTGGCTTCAGCCTCTGCTTTTTCTTTGGCTGCTTTCTCTGCTGCTAATTTTTCTGCTTCTGCTTTAGCCTTTGCTTCTGCCTCTGCTTTTTCTTTGGCTGCTTTTTCTGCTGCTAACTTATCTGCTTCCGCTTTAGCCTTTGCTTCTGCCTCTGCTTTTTCTTTAGCTGCTTTCTCTGCTGCTAATTTTTCTGCTTCTGCTTTAGCCTTTGCTTCTGCCTCTGCTTTTTCTTTGGCTGCTTTCTCTGCTGCTAATTTTTCTGCTTCTGCTTTAGCCTTTGCTTCTGCCTCTGCTTTTTCTTTGGCTGCTTTTTCTGCTGCTAACTTATCTGCTTCCGCTTTAGCCTTTGCTTCTGCCTCTGCTTTTTCATTCACACATTTAAGCGCAATGGCTAACTTTTCTTTGGCTTGCGGTTCGTCAGGTAATAATGCAAGCGCCTCTTCATATTTTTGTTTTGCTCCTACACAATCGTTTTTTGCTGCTAAACCATCACCTGTTTTAATCAAACCTTTATATTTTTCTACTAAAGCAATTTCTGCTTGACGTATTGCCGACAAAGCCGATAAGTTTTGATTCGTGTAAGCTTCATCGTCGGAAAACTTTTTTTTGTTTGCAAAATAAATAATTTGAGTTAAGGGTTGATTCAAAGCGGAGTAATTTATAGTTGGATAGGGTTTTGACATGGTAACACCTTCAATGTGAATTTCCGGTTTAAAATTTTCCTTAGTTTTATCAGCCGGAACATTTCGAGTATCTACTCTGAATCTTTTGGTATTGCATCCGGGATAGGTTACTACTACTAAAAAATCGCCATCGGCCGGCACATCTATGGTGAAATTCCCTCTGCCATCACTCAGGGTTGTTTTTACATTACTTCCTCCTTTAGTTAAGGCAATATTTGCACCTGCTAATGGTTTTCCGTCCTTTTCTACATTACTTTCAAATTTTAAAGTCCAGTCAGGTTGGGATAAGCCAATGAAAAATGTAAACTGGATAAAAAATAATATTAAGCTCCTCATAATTTTTTCTGATTTTATTTTATCTGCTGTTCTAGTAATTCAATTCTTGTTTTTAGGTTTAATATTTCATTTTCTAAATGATTAATCTTCTCTTCCATGGATTGCGTTTCATTTGAATTGTTTTGAGCCGGTATTGAATCTTGTTGATCTGGCGTATGACCAAATAAATGAATAAATCGTCTTTCCTTTTGTCCTGCTTTTCTGGGCAATTCCTGAACAAATAAATTATCATTTTGCATTAGAGAATCTATCGTTTCAATAACAGCGTCTAAAGAACCGAAATCATAAATTCTTCCTGAGTTGGTATTGATTTCCCCTGCTGTTTGTGGTCCTCTTAATAATAATACGCACAATGCAGCAAGTTGGCCATCGTGCATGGGAAATACGGTTGTTAGATTATGTTTGTATTTTATCGTTCTACTTCCTCCGCCAATTGCAGTTGAAACTAAGCTTATCCCTTTTAAACTATTTAATGCTTTTTGAACTTCGTCTTCGCTGAATTGAACAATAGGATTCCGAGATGATTTTTGATTACAGGCCAATGTAATACTATTCAATGTCATTGGGTAATAATCAGGGGTAGTTCTACTTTTTTCAATCAATGAACCCAATACTCTCTGTTCGACATTACTTAATTGGGGAATCTCCTTTTGCATTTATAATTTATTTTGGTTCTAGTAATTTAGTACATTCTTCAATTCTTTTTGTTGCGTAAGGATCGGCAGGTTTTATATTTAACGCATCTTCGTAACTCTGTTTAGCCTCTTTATATCTTTTGGTTTTAAAATAGGTGTCAGCTTTTTGGATATTTTCCTTATACATATCTTTTCCCAGTACTTGTGGAATTTTATATTTTGAGTTTCCTTTGTCCATCTCTGCATCATGTTCTTTCTTTTCCGTTTCATAGGCTAATCTTCTTTTCTCATCTTCTTCTTCCTGCGCTTTTCTTTTAGCCATCTTTTTTTCGTAATCTGCTTTCATTGCGGCTTCATCTTCTGCTTTTGATTTAGCTAATCCTTCTTTTTGTTTCCTGGCTTTTTCTTCATCGGCTTTCTTCTTGGCTAATTTTTTTTCATCTTCCGCGGTTTTTTCAACCGGAGGCTTACTTTTTAAAGACTGTTCTTTTTGTTTGGCTAATTTTTCCTGATTTTTTTGTTCGGCCGCTTTTTTATCTGCTTCTTGTTTTTCGGCTTTTGCTTTTTCTTTCGCTAATTTATCGGCTTCAGCCTGTTCCGCTTTTTTTTGCGCAGCTAATTTATCTGCTTCTTGTTTTTCTACTTTTTTTTGTGCGGCTAACTTTTCAGCTTCTTCTTTAGCCTTAGCAGCTTCCTCTTTTTTAGCTTGTTCAGCTAATGCAGCTTCTTCTGCTTTTTTCTTTCTTTCTTCAATCTCTTTTAGACAATCTCCAACTTTGGCTAACTGTTCAATGGGATATTGTTCTCCGGGAATCAAAGCCATTGATTTTTGATATAGCTGTTTTGCTAAAGGGCAATCGGGTTTTTCAAGGGCTATATCTCCGGATTTATTGGTAGAACAAAATTCCTTAAATAAAACATCTTCGGCTGAATATATTTTGGAAACTATGCTTAATCCCTTTTCGGTAGCTTTAGGATTATCATCAAACGCTTTTTTATTGCTAAAATATTCAACTCGAATCAAATCCTGGCTCAATTCAGAATAATTAATTCCCGGATAGGGTTTAACCATAATAAATCCACCTGTGATTTTAAAAGAAGGCTTTACGTTTTCAGTAAAAATTCCTTCGGGTACATTTTGTGTATTTACAGCCATTCGCTTGGCATTGCAACCCGGATAAGAAACGATTAAATAGTATTCTCCATTGGGAGGCACCATAATTTTAAACTCACCTTCGCTGTTAGATGTGGTTTGATCAATTTCTTTTCCATTTTGATATAGCTTTATGGTGGCTCCACTAATTTCTTTTTCTTCTTCTATAGCTTTGGTATTTAATTTCCAGGTTCGTAAATATACGTTACTAGTGAGTTCAAGTTTCCAGTTTTGTGCAAGATAAACTGATGAATAAAGAAAGAGGAGTATAATATTAATTTTTTTCACGCTTAATTGGTATTTACAATTTGTTTTTCGCATTCACTTATTTTCTTTACTGCAATGGGGTCGTTCGATTTTGATTTCAAAGCGTCTTCATAAGTTTTTTTAGCTTCGGTATATCTTTTCGCTTTATAAAGATCATCACCTTTATCCATTAATTCTTTGTATAAATCTACCCCAATTTTACCGGGCATTTTGTATTTACTTTTTCCACCGCCTATTTTCCCTTGAGTAACTTTATCTACTGATCCGTTGTTGGATGGCGTGGAATTTGCAATGGCGGTTCCTGTGTTTGAAGGTTTAGTGTCTCTTTTAATACTTGCGTTTTCTTTATCGATTCTGGCTTTTTCGGCCTTTTCAAGGGAAGCTTTTTCTGCTACTGCTTTTTCTGCTACTTCTTTTTCTTTTTTAGCCTTATTGGCGTCAATACATCCTTCTGCTAATTTGATTCTTTCTTGTGGATATTTTTCGTCCGGCAATATTTTCATCGCTTTATTGTAATATTCCTTAGCTAATTCACATTTCTTTTTATTGAGGGCATCATCACCTAATTTATTGTTCAAACAAAATTTATCAATAACAGCTGTTTCGGCTTGAGAAATAGTAGACACAATATTTAATCCTTTATTGGTTACCGCATCATCTTTATCAAAATTTTGTCCGCCTGATTTGTATTCTACTTTAACCAGTGGTTCATTTAATCCTAAATAATCTACTCCGGAAATTGGTTTTGACAAAATAAATCCACCAATCATTATGGTAGGTTTATAATTATCTTTACCTACTTGTTCAGGTACGCCATTTGTGCTTACGTAAAATCTTTTTGTATTACATCCTTCATAGGATACGGTTAAAATAAAATCACCACCGGCCGGAATATCTATCACGAAATCACCATTGGCATCGGTTACTGTACTGGCAATGGGTGAGTCGCCTTTGAATAAGGTAATTTTAGCTCCATCAATAGTTCTTTCTCTTTTCTCTGCTTTGCTGGTTAATATCCAGTTTCGTAATTCCACATTGCTGGTAAGTTTAAGCGACCAATTTTGCGCCGATCCATGAATCGCTAAAAGCATTAGAAATATGGTTGATATACGAGACAACATATGAAGAATTAAATATATATAAAAATTGCAATAAGGGCCTCGCCATTCTTTGAACAAATCAAATATTTTATCATGAATTTTGCCAATAAATTATAAATTCATTTACATTTAAATTCCTGATAAATGGCAATATTTGTAACCCTTTGTTTATGCCTGCATTATTGTTTATATTTAAGCACTATTCATATGAAAAAAATTGTTACCCTTTTTATTTTTGTTGTTTTTAATTGTGCGGCTCAAAATCCTGAAATGGCCTTTAAAACATATACTATTAATGGTGGTTTTTGTAAGGGTATTCAAACACATTGGGGTTCATTGCTTTTTATTCCTGATAATTGTTTTTCAGATGAGTCGGGTAATACATGCAATTCTGTAATTACTATAAAGTATCGCGAGTTTCATTCTCAAACCGACATGTTTTATTCTGGTTTAAATATGATTTTAGAAAAAGGAACAAAATATTATTTACTAGAAAGTATCGGAATGTTTGAAATAGAAGCTTGGTGTAGTGACAAACGTTTATTTTTACGTGAAGGAAAACAAATTCAAGTGCGCATGAAAACCAAGCGTAATTTGAAAGATGTAAGCTCATTTATTTATAATTCGGAAAAGAATTTATGGAACACATATGATAGTCCGGTTATTGATTTTTCATATTTTGATAAGCGAAATAATGCAGATAGTTTAAATTATTGGGGTAGCGGAAGAGTATCTGCTGCCACAGCCACTGTTGATGTTGAAATGGAAAGTGCTGAAATGTATAATCCGGTAACCTATTTTAATAAAATGCCTGAGGGTTATTTTAAAGGCATGAACATAAAAAAATTGGGCATTTTTAATTATGATGCAATCATGAAAGATTCCTTAGCCATTCCAATGATTCCTGAACTATTGTTGAGGGGCGGCAATACACCTATTGAACAAAAGCTTTATGTTACCTATCCAAACAAAAATACGCTGGTTTATTATTTTCCGAGTGATTTTAAAGAACGTTTTGTGTTGCTTAATCAAAAAGGAATTAAAATGTTTACTGAATCAAAGGACGGTGTGATTGCCATAACTAATGATTCTGAAATAAATAAATTGAATTTGGAATCCTATCGACAAAAAACAATACCGATTTATTTTGATCCCATACCGGCTAAACCAAAAAACGCGAAAGAGCTTTCGGCGGCAACCGGATTAAAAACAGAGTAAAATGAAAAACCAAATATTTATCATCCATTTTTTATTAATTACATTTTTTATGCAAGCGCAAAAAAGAAATGATTTGCGTTTAATGGAAAAGCAATATAATATCACACGTATTTCACTGAAGGAAAAATTTAATTTATCGGTAAGGGATATGCCATCACTTATTATTCAGGCCTTTTGCGAAGGTAAAATAGTGGGCTATTATCCGTTTAAACCGAAAGAACCTTGCAGTTATCATGAATTTGTAGCTCATTTCTCCGTTAGTAAATTTCAGCCTTCGCGAAATGATGATGCGTTTGAAGAAATAAACTGTCCGGCTGCATTTTGTTATACTAAAAATGAAGCGTCTGTTGAGCCATTTCGTTTGTATATGGATTTATTAGAGGATAAAGTGTTTAGTAGGGAAACGTCGACACAAAAACATCATGTAAAGTATGTACGATTAATTTATGCATTTGAAAAGCATGGTATGGAATTGATTTTTGATGGTCCACTTTTTTTGTATGAAGATTTAGTGAAATTAAATCCGGAAGAGTATGCTCTACCTAATCCTAAAAACGATGCCGCTAAAATCAGTTTTAAAAAGTTTTTTGAAAGCAGAATGTTTCAAGGTTTTCCTTACAAAGCGCCCGGAGATAAGCCGGTACGAAAAATCCAAATTCAGAAAAAGACAAATGGCATCATTAATCTGTTTTTTAATTCATTAACATCAGCACCAACCGGGTGAGGTAAATACGGTATAAATTGAGGTTAAGCTTGCGCAGAGTAATCATTTAATAAGCTAATTTTGTGGAACTGCGTGAAAAAGCTATTCTTATATTTATTTTTGATTACACTATCTGCAAATGCACAAATTACGGTAAAAGGATATATTACAGAGAAGGACGGCAAATCTATTCCCGGCGTAAATATTAAGGTTTTAAAAATTGATTCTTCTTTATTTGGTGGAACGGCAAGTGATGAAAATGGATATTATAAACTTAGCTTGCCGGCTTCGCAAAAATTTATTTTGCAATTTAATTACATTGGTTTTAAACGTGTGCAGCGTCAAATAGAAACCTCGGATTCAGAAATGGATATTGGCAGAATAGTATTAAAACCCGGATCAAACCAATTAGAAGAAGTTGAAGTGGTAGGATTACAGCAGAGAGGTGAGCAAAAAGGCGACACCACTAGTTTTAATGCCGATGCTTTTAAAACAAATCCGGATGCTTCAGCCGAAGATTTAATTAAAAAAATGCCTGGGGTTACTTCAGATAATAGCGGGGTAAAAGTAAATGGAGAAGAAGTAAAACGCGTATTAGTAGATGGGAAACCTTTTTTTGGAGAGGATCCTAATGCGGCACTGAAAAATTTACCTGCAGAAATTATTGAGAAGGTTGAGGTTTTTGACAAAATGAGTGAGCAAAGCCAATTCAGTGGTTTTAACGACGGTGATCAGCAAAAAGCAATTAATTTTGTAACAAAGAGGGGGAAAAACATGGGGCAATTTGGCAGAATATATGGTGGAGTTGGTGGAGAAGAAAGCGGAGAAATACGTTATAGTGCCGGTGGAAATATAAATTCATTTAAAGATAAACAGCGCGTTTCCTTATTATTCTTATCTAATAATATTAATCAGCAAAATTTTAGTACTGCTGATATTATGGGCGCCATGGGAAGTTCAGGTGGCGGAAGAAGAGGAGACGGCGGATCCAGGGGAAGTTTTAGCGGAGGCTCTTCGTCATTATTAACGGCGCCTCAAAATGGAATTTCAGCAACTCAGGCGCTTGGTTTAAATTATTCAGATGAATGGGGAAAGAAAACTACGATTTCAGGAAGTTACTTTTTTAATTTTTCAGATAATATTAATGAAGCTAATCAGGTGCGCAATTATTTTGGAAAAGAACAATTAATCTATAGTCAGAATAATACAGATAATACAATAAATCTCAATCATCGTTTTAATGTACGTTTAGAACACAATATTGATTCAGTCAATAAAATTATTTTCACGCCCAATTTTACTTATCAGAAGTATAATTTAAAAAGTGAATTGGAGGGTAACAATAAAATACTGGAGGGTATTAAAATCAGCGAAACCAAAACTAAATCAAAAGCTGAAAATGACGGGTATGATTTTGCGCCTAATTTATTGTTTCAGCACAAATTCAAAAAAAGAGGCCGTACTGTTTCTGTAAATCTGAATACGAAATTCACTGAAAATATAAATGAGGGCAAATATTATTCTCGTAATATTTTTACCGATACAACTTCAGGTTTAGATCAGGAGTATAATACTTACGGCAACACCAAAAAATACAGCGCTAATATTTCTTATACCGAACCAATTACGGAATTTTCTCAGGTGGAGTTAAAATTTAATCCTTCTTATTATGAAGGTTCATCAGATAAAGAAACGGATGATTATAGTAAATTAAAAAAGCAATATGTGGATTTTAATCCATCCCTTTCAAATAAGTATTTTAATATTTACACTACACAAAGGGCCGGATTAAGTTATAAATACAACAAAAATAAATTGAATGTTACTGTTGGTTCTGATATTCAGCAATCTAATCTACAAGGAGATCAATCTTATCCGGTGGCATTTGGCAGTTCACAATCTTTCAGAAATATTTTACCACACATGCATCTAAATTATAAGTTTTCTAAAAGTAAAAATTTGAGAATGCATTACAGAAGTAGCACAAACATCCCCAGTTTATTGCAGTTGCAGAATGTTTTAGATGTAACCAATCCGTTGCAAGTTAGCAGCGGTAACACTTCTTTAAAACAAACTAACGAACAATATCTGAGCATGCGTTTTGGAGGCTTTGATATGAAAACTTCGCGCAACGCCATGATTTTCCTGAATTGCAATATAATTAATGATTACATAAGCACCGCAAATTATACAATTCGAAAAGACACCATTATTCAGAATTTTGAAATAAAGGCAGGCTCGCAATTAAGTAAACCGGTAAATTTGGATAATTATTTAAATCTACGCAGCTTTTTCACTTATGGATTTCCAATCAAAGTATTAAAATCCAATATTAATGTGAATGGCGGATTAAGTTACAGTCATTTACCCGGATTGAATAATGAAGTGCTTAATTATGCTGATAATTATACCGGAAATGGCGGTGTATTTATGGGTAGCAACATCAATCAAAATATTGATTTCTCGATCGGATACAACGGCTATTACAACGTGGTTAAAAATACCGTTCAAGTACAAAGTGATAATAGTTATTTTAATCATGTTGCTACATTTAAATTAAATCTCATCATTAAAAACGCATTTGTAATAAATACAGATATAAGTCATTCTTTGTATAATGGTTTGAATCAAAGTTTTGATCAAGTTTATATGTTATGGAATGCTTATTTGGGTTATAAATTCGGAACCAAGAAAAATTGGGAATTGAAAGCATCTGTGTTCGACTTATTAAAACAAAATAGAAGTATAAGTAGAACCATTACTTCCAATTATACGGAGGATAATAATTCAACTGTATTACAGCGTTACGGAATGATTACTTTAACCTACACGCTTCGAAATTTTAAAAAAGGCCAGCCCCCTAAAAATGAAGATTCTGAAAGTCCTTACCGTGAAATGTTCAAAAACCGGGGCATGCATATGCCCGGTAGGCCACCTTTTTAATTGATAGTCAGGTAATTAATAAAAAGTGACACCCTTTGTTTATTAACAATTTCTCTTTATCTTTGCTCTAAATCAAAATTAATCAATTATCGAACAATCACAATAAGGTCGAAGATCTACACCTCTCACAGAACATCAATTAACAATCCTATTTATTTATAGAATTTTAAACGAGAACCTTAAGGGAGATTGTGCGCGTTCAAGAAATTGATTAATCATTAAACAAAAAATAACCAGTTTGCGAAAGCAAACACAAAAAAAAACAAAATGAAAAACGGAACAGTAAAATTTTTTAATGTTACAAAAGGCTTCGGCTTTATCAAATCTGATGACGGACAAGAAGTGTTTGTACATGTAACAGGATTAATCGACAAAATTAAAGACAACGACAGTGTTGTTTTTGAAATTCAGGAAGGCAAAAAAGGCCCGAATGCGGTTAACGTTAAATTGGCTTAATCAAACTTAAATAGATCAGCTTCAATCCCCGACATTTTTGTCGGGGATTTTTTTTTAAGTAATTGAAAATAAAGCCAAAAGCCATAGGTATTAAAAATAATTTGCCAGAGCAGAATTTTATTAAGTAAATTTGTCCTCGAATTAATTACTCTCCTTGTGTGCGTAGTTAATTTATCAAGATGCGGCGAGAGAATGAGCTCACTGACCCGCAGGCAACCAACTAGAAGTGCCGAATTTATTTCGGCATTGGAAAACCGGTGCTAATTCTCACCCCGGACGAAGAAACGGGGACAGATAAATTAAAAAAAAGAAAAAATGAAAAACGCACAAATTCAAACAAAAAAAACCAGCCTTAATTCTGTATCAACAGAAATGATTAGTTCCGCTTCATCAATACACACTGTCATGTGTTGTTGCTGTAGTTGCTAATGCAATAATTCGTTTCGTATTATTTCATTCCCGTTTGTTAGCCGAAAACCGGCCACACAATCATTTATTAAAAATTTAAATTAAAAAGATCATGAGGAAAAACATATATATACCAAATAGAAGTAAGAATTTATTAAGTAATACCACTTTTATTAATCAGTTGCAAATAGAAGCAGCTATTGCATCAAAGCTGAAAGGCGGGCATCATCCGTTTTACTTAAAAAACAACAGAAAGAAAAGTCTGGTAAGTAATATTAATATACTTAGCCGGGAAGAGCAAATTGTAGTAGCGGAAGATTATTTTATAGGAGCAAACTAATTTTAATTAAAAAATATTGATCATATGAAACAGAAAATTTTTAAATACGATTCGGCTTTTAAATTGGAAAACGGATTTCAATTACCCAATTTAGAAGTGGCCTATCATACCTATGGCACGCTAAATAAAAATAAAGACAATGTTATTTGGGTATGCCATGCTTTAACGGCCAATAGTGATGTTTTTGATTGGTGGAAAGGATTATTTGGGACAAATGATCTTTTTAATCCCAAAGATTATTTTATTGTTTGCGCAAACAATCTTGGTTCTTGTTATGGTACAACCGGACCATTATCTGTAAATGCATATACAGGCCATCCCTGGTTCAGTTTATTTCCTGATGTAACAATTCGTGATTTAGTAAACGCACACGATTTATTGAGAATTCATTTGGGAATACAACAAATACATACCGTTATTGGCGGATCACAGGGCGGGCAACAGGTTTTGGAGTGGAATGTATTGAGGCCCGAAATTTTTGAACATGCCATAGTAATTGCTACAAATGCAAAACATTCTCCTTGGGGAATTGCGTTTAATGAAAGTCAGCGTTTAGCTATTAAAGCAGACCGCACTTATTATTCGAATTTTCCAAATGGTGGTGAAAAAGGATTGGCTGCGGCACGCAGTATTGCTTTATTAAGTTACAGAAATGCTCATACTTACAATGAAAGTCAAAAAGAATTACACGATGAAAAAGTAAATGATTTTAATGCGGCATCTTATCAAAGATATCAAGGCAAAAAATTAGTTGATCGATTTAATGCGTATTCTTATGTAACGTTGACCAATGCCATGGATTCGCATAATCTGGCACGAAACCGCATTTCAATTGAGAAATCATTGGCTTCAATTTCCGCAAATACGTTGGTGATTGGAGTAAGTAGTGATTTGTTATTTCCGAATCAGGAACAAGAGTACATTGCTACTCACTTGAAAAATGGGGCGCTTCACTTTATTGATTCCTTTTATGGTCATGACGGTTTTTTGCTTGAAACAAAAAGTTTAACGCAACATATTCAAAAATTTTACAACAACAATAAATTCAATAAAAAGAAACAAAACAATTTAATAATAAAATAAAATGGCAAAGAGATTAAAAATAGGATTATTCGGATTTGGCTGTGTGGGTCAGGGTTTGTACCATGTATTAAACAATAGTACTGGCTTTAAAGCCGACATTGCAAAAATTTGCGTGAAAGATAAAAACAAAACAAGAAATGTAAAGGCAGATTTAATTACATACGATAAGTGGGAAATATTAAATGATCCACGAATTGATATTGTGATAGAATTAATTGATGATGCAACAGAAGCATTTAATATTGTAAGTGAAGCATTACAAAGTGGTAAAAACGTGGTAACGGCCAACAAAAAAATGCTAGCTGTGCATTTAAGTGAATTGTACGATTTGCAAAGAAAGCACAATGTTTCCTTATTGTACGAAGGTTCGGCTTGCGGAAGTATTCCCATCATAAGAACTTTAGAAGAATATTTTGACAATGAAGAAATACTAAATGTATCCGGTATTTTTAACGGTACAACCAATTATATTTTAACTAAAACTATAAATGAAAAATTAAGTTATGCAGAAGCTTTACTTGAGGCGCAGCAAAAAGGCTTTGCAGAAAGTGATCCCACAAATGACGTGGAAGGCTACGATGCAAAATACAAGGCAATAATAATTGCATTGCATGCTTTTGGGTTAATAATTCCGGAAAATGAAGTGTTTAATTTAGGAATAACCGGATTGGGTAATGAAGATGTAAAGTATGCCCTGGAAAAAAATTATAAAATAAAATTAATCCCGGTCATCCAACGTTTGAAAAATAACGAAGTTTGTGCCTTTGTTTTACCTAAGTTTGTTAAAGCTGACAGTCCACTTTATAATGTAGAAAATGAATTTAATGGCGTACAGTTACAGGGTAAATTTTCAGGTCAGCAATTTTTGCAGGGTAGAGGAGCAGGTTCGTATCCAACAGGGGCAGCGGTGTTGTCGGATGTTTCGGCACTTTCTTATGGCTACACATATGAATACAAAAAACTCCATCAACAGCACCCGGTAGGGTTTACCAATAATGTGATCATCGATGTGTATTTAAGATATGCTAAGGAAGAAGATTTAAATCAGCTACAATTTGAGCAAATTAAAGAAAAGTTTACGGGAGACAATTATAATTATGTAACCGGGAAAATAAGATTACAAGCCTTAATCACTAATAAAGATTTTCTGATTCGTAATAAAATATTTGTGGCTTTAATTAATGATGAAGTACAATTAGCTGAGTTGGAAATAAAAAAAGAGAAAAAATCTTTATATTTATCTGAATTAATATAAACGAACATGAAAATTAATATTGAAAGAGTTGATGAGCATTTTAAGATGATTGCTAAAAATGAAAGTGGAAATGAAATAATTATGGATGCAGGTCTCAGTGTGGGTGGTCATGGCAGTGGCTTTGGACCTCACTCACTTTTGTTAGCCGCGTTGGGTGGTTGTAGCAGCATTGATATTTTGCTCATTCTTAAAAAACAAAAACAAGAGGTAACCGGTTTTGAGGTTGAGGTTGAAAGTGAAAAAGTAAAAGTGGAATCATATTCTTTGTTTAAGGAAATTGTATTGCATTTTAAAATAAAAGGAAAAGTTGACGCAGATAAAGCGGAAAAAGCAATTACTCTTTCTCTTGAAAAATACTGTTCAGTTTCTAAAACACTTGAACCTACAGCAAAGATTACACATAAGTTAACGATATCAGATTGATACAGGTATGAAAGAATTTGAAACTAATGCTATTCGGGCACAGTTGGAGCGAACTAGTTATAATGAACATACTGTTCCGGTATTTCTTACTTCCAGTTTTATTTTTGATACCGCTGAGGATATGCGCAAAGCTTTTGCAGATGAAAGTGATGCTTTTATTTATTCGCGATACAGTAATCCGAATACCGAGGAGTTCATTCAAAAAGTTTGTTTATTAGAGGGTGCTGAAGCCGGTGTTGCAACTTCGTCGGGTATGGCAGCCATTTACTCTTCTTTGGCTGCATTATTAAAAAGCGGAGATCATATCATTTCATGCTCTTCGGTTTTTGGAGCAACCCATGCTATTTTCACCAAGTATTTTCCAAAATGGAATATCTCTTATTCATATTTTAATGCAGCTGATGAAAAAGCAATTGAAAAACTGATTAAACCGGAAACAAAAATTATTTTTTTGGAAACGCCCACCAACCCGGGTATTGATGTATTGGATTTAGAATTAATAGGTCAAATTGCAAAAAAACATAACTTAATTTTAATAATTGATAATTGTTTTGCTACGCCCTATTTACAACAACCCATTCAATTTGGGGCCGATATAGTTATACATTCTGCAACAAAATATATGGATGGGCAAGGCAGAGTATTAGGTGGCATTGCAGTGGGCAAAAAGGAATTGATTCATGAAATATATCTTTTTGCCCGTTTAACCGGGCCATCGCTTTCTCCTTTCAACGCTTGGACTTTAAGCAAAAGTTTAGAAACACTTGCTTTGAGAATGGATAAGCACAGTGAAAATGCATTATATATAGCCGAACATTTACAGCAAAATGATAAAATTGAATTTGTAAAATACCCTTTTCTTAAATCACATCCAAGATACGAGATTGCCAAAAAACAAATGAAAAGTGGCGGAGGAATAATAGCATTTAATATTAATGGCGGTTATTCAGCAGCACAAAATTTTATGGATAAATTAAAAATGATTAAGATTTCTCCAAATTTAGGCGATGCGAGAACTATTGCTACACATCCGGCATCTTCTACTCATTGTAAATTATCTGATCAAGAACGGGAAGAAGTTGGTATTGGACCGGGTTTGATTCGAATTTCAGTTGGTCTCGAAAATAAAAATGATATTTTAGCAGATATATTGCAGGCCTTACGTTAACAAAAACCGAATATGAAAAAACTTTATTTTACACTTTTAATTTTAAGTACGCTAATAGCTCAAGCAAAAGTGACTATTTATTATAAAAATTTGGATGCTGTGGATGTGAAATTAAAAGTGAGCATAGATGGTGAAATAAAAGAGGTAGTTTTTAAGGCCGGAAAAAAAGGAAAAATAGTTATAAAAGGCAAGGAAAATAGTTGTCTTTTTTATACCTCCTGTGAGGAACGCAAATTAAATGACGGAGATGAAATTGAAATTGTGAATGCCTGCATTAAAAAGTAATTTACTTTTTTTGATTAGCCTCATATATTCTCTTTTGTTCTAAAATCCATTGATATGCACTGTCCTTTGTGTAAAATATTTTTTGAGGATAATTTGTTTTCATAAAACTGTGAATAAATGAAAGCAAAGTTGATTTTATATTTTTTGAAATTATTATTGCCCGAGCCTGCGTATTAGAGGTTAAGTCTTCTTCCTTTGATTTTAAATTTGCAGCTTTAGAAATTTTCCAATCTGCGCGTGTATCTGAAATTTTAAATGTTGGTTGCTTATTAGCAAGGTGTTTTAGTACCAGATTTAGATCTACTATATCATATTCATCAATTTCACTACAATCTTTCAGGGTAATATTCATAATTCCATTATCATCTAACATGACCGTTGCTATTCGGGTTTCAACTATAGTGGAAGTGTTCATTTTGCTAAAATAGGGAATAGTAAGACGCCATATTTAGTGCAAACAATTACTTGCGTGATAAATTGCCTTTGCGGTGCTAAATGATGTTAAATCTTATTTTATTAGTGTTTAAAATGACGTACTCCGGTAATCACCATAGCCATTCCTGCTTTATTGCAAAAGTCAATACTTTCCTTATCCTTGATGGAACCGCCGGGTTGAATTACGGCACTTATTCCGGCCTGATGAGCTAACTCAACACAATCAGGAAAAGGAAAAAATGCATCACTGGCCATTACGGCTCCTTTTAAATCAAACCCAAAACTATTTGCTTTTTGAACAGCCTGGCGCAAGGCATCTACTCTTGAAGTTTGTCCGGTGCCACTAGCCAGCAACATTTTATTTTTTACAAAAACTATGGTGTTGGATTTAGTATGTTTAACTAATTTATTGGCGAAAAGTAAATCTTCTGTTTCTCTTTCAGAAGGAGTTTTGGTTGTTGCATTGCTTAAATCTGAAGAAGTTTCCGTTTTCAAATCCTTATCTTGTTGAATTACTCCGTTCAATAAAGTTCTGAACGAATACTTACTTAATTCAATTTTATTTTGTTTTAATAATATGCGATTGGGTTTGGATTTTAATATGTCGAGTGCTTCTTGATCAAAGGAAGGTGCAATAACAACTTCGCAAAACAATTTATTTATTTCAGAAGCTGTTTGTATATCAATATTTCTGTTTCCAATTAAAACTCCTCCAAATGCAGAAACCGGATCAGCAGCTAGTGCATCTTTGTATGCTTGATAAATGTCTTTAGCACTAGCCACGCCGCAAGCATTATTGTGTTTAAGAATAGCAAAGGTTGGCTCCTCAAAGTCAGAAATTAAAGCAACTGCAGCATCAACATCCAGCAAATTATTATACGATAATTCTTTGCCGTGTAATTTTTCAAACATTTGATTTAAATTGCCAAAGAATGTTCCTTTTTGATGCGGGTTTTCGCCATATCGTAAGATTTGCGAATTCTGAATGCTTTGTCTGAATAGTGGTAAAGCTTCTGTTTGATTAAAATAATTAAAAATTGCGGTATCGTAGTGGGATGAGGTGGCAAAAGCTTTTGCGGCAAAATGTTTTCGATCAGATAATTCGGTGCTCCCGTTTTTTGAATTAAGCAGGTTAAGTAATAAATCATAATCTGCTCTGGAAGAAATAATAACTACATCGTTAAAATTTTTAGCAGCTGCTCTAATGAGTGAAATACCACCAATATCTATTTTTTCAATTATATCAGTTTCTGTACCGCCAGCCAATACTGTTTCTTCAAATGGATATAAATCTACAATCACTAAATCTATATCCGGAATGTTATGTGTAATTTTTTCAGCTACATCAGATGAATTATCTCTTCTGTTTAATATTCCACCAAAAATTGCGGGGTGAAGCGTTTTTACCCTTCCTCCGAATATTTCCGGATATGAAGTAACCGAATCAACTGCAGTTACCGGAATGTTTAATTTTTCAATAAATGATAGAGTTCCTCCTGTACTGTAAAGTTGTACACCCAATGCATGTAATTTTTTTATTATTGGTTCGAGATTGTCTTTATAGTATACTGATACTAATGCGCTCTTAATTGTTTTTGTTGTTTTCATTGTAAAAAGGAAACAATAAAGATAGGGTTTGCTTTGCGATAAAACAGGAATGTTACTTTTTTGTGAATTAAATTTGCAATTAGTCTACCCGTTTCAATTCAAGTTCCTTAGGAGGAGTAAAGACCATCGGGAATTTCTCAACTTTAACCGAACTGCTATCTAATCCAAAGGCCTTGGTTTCACTTAAGCTTAATTTTTTCATTAAGAAGTAAGTCTTAAGAATTACTTTTTCAAAGAATGGCATATCGTCATTTTCGAAACTAAAGAATTTCTCAAGCACAATAAATTTAAAGTCGCCAATCACATTATTTCTGTTAAGCGATTCGTATCTACTGGTAATATCCACTTCTTTGTTACGAACCATGTCTTGCACTACTTTTCTGAACATTAAATTAACACGTGGAGCAATACGAAAACCTAATTTAAAATCTACACGAATTATATCTTCTTTGGCTATTTTATTTACTTTATATTCGGTTAAGTAAGGTTCATCTACAACATCCACATGAACAAACCAGTACAAATCTGCTTTTTTAGGTCGTTTTTGTAAAATGGAATAAATAACTTTTGTTTCAATTTTATTTGGGTCATTTGCACTGGTTAAATAAACCAAATGCGTTGCATATTTTTGAATACTTGGATCGTGACTAAGATCAATAAGCATTTGTCTGTATTTATCCAGTTCTACAAAATCGGTATAACGAGCACGGATGGATTTGGCTATATACCAGCAAGCCATAATTGCTGCCAGAAACATAGCAATCATTAAAGTAATATATCCGCCTTTTCCAAATTTATCGAGGTTGGCAATTAAAAACGAAACTTCTATCACAGCGTATAATGAAACAAAACAAAACAAAAGCATTTTAGGCATTTTTTTCAATAGCAAAAAGAAGGCCAATAAACGAGAAGACATGAGCATACCCAAAATGATGGTTAGCCCATATGCTGCTTCCATATTTGAAGATTCTTTGAAATATAATACAATGAAAACACAACCGGCATAAAGAAGCCAGTTGGTGGATGGGATGTACATCTGACCTTTTAAATCTGTTGGATATTTAATTTTCACCTTAGGCCAAAAATTTAAACGCATGGCCTCATTGATTAAAGTGAATGAACCACTGATGAGCGCCTGACTCGCTACTACAGCGGCAATGGTTGCAATAATTACGCCAGCCGGTAAAAACCAATCGGGCATTAATGCGTAAAAAGGTATAGTTCCGTTTAATTTTTCTCCATCATGTGAAACTAACCAAGCAGTTTGGCCCATGTAATTTAATACCAGCATAAATTTTACAAAAATCCAACTGATTCGAATATTTTTTTTGCCACAATGACCCATATCGGAATAAAGTGCTTCGGCTCCGGTTGTACATAAGAAAACTGCACCGAGTAACCAAAATGCCCCGGGATATTGAATAAGTAATTCAATTCCGTAATAAGGATTTAATGCTTTTAGCACGGTAAAATTTCCGCTTAAACTTACCAATCCGAAAATTCCTATCATGGAAAAATAAATGAGCATTACGGGCCCGAAAAATTTACCAATGAATTTTGTTCCAAATTGCTGAATAAAAAATAGCAATGAAATAATAGTAATAACAATTGGAATTGTTTTGATGCTGCTAAAAGCAGGTAACATTCTTAATCCTTCCACTGCTGATGCAACAGAAATTGGTGGAGTAATGATTCCTTCACCTAAAATACAACAGCCACCAATGATAGCCGGAAAAATAAGCCATTTTCTTTTGGCTTTTTTAATTAAAGCGTACAAAGCAAAAATTCCACCTTCACCTTTATTGTCTGCTTGCAAGGTAAAAAGTACATACTTAACTGTGGTTTGTAAAGTGAGAGTCCAAAAAACCAAACTCATGGCACCCAGAATTATATGTGAGTCGATAGTTTTTTCACCCACAATTGCTTTCATCACATAAAGCGGAGAAGTTCCAATATCTCCGTATATAATACCAAGAGTAACTAACAATCCTCCCAGTGTAATTTTTTTGTGATGATCTAAGCCATGGTTTCCCATTAAAGAAGCGAATTTAAGGCAACTAAATTAGTACAAATATGGACTGAATATTCATAAAATCGAGCATTTATTATTAACCGCCTTTTTGGGCGAAAATAACTCATAAATTAACATTTTAACTTAAAAAAACGGATAAATATGTTTAATTGAAAATCCGCTTCCTGGAGAATTAAAAAGAAAAGGCTTTTAAGAAAAATCGAAAATGAAGAGCACTTGTTTATAGTACAATTTCTTCACCGTTTTTATTGAAGAATTTGTATTCGAGTATACCAAAAGCCGTCATGGGTTCAACCTTCACTTTTTGCTTAAATTCTTTATACCACTTCCATTTCAAAGTTTTAAACCAACCACCTTGATTAATATAGGCTTCGATAAAAGGATGAACTTGTAAAGTAATATTGGATTGATTTTGATCTTTAATGATGTATCGCAATGTGTTTTCTAATTGGTCCACGAAAATAAGTGTAGGTTGAACCTTGCCGGTTCCTCCGCAACTTGGACAAGTTTCTAATACTTCAACATTTACTTCCGGACGCAATCTTTGTCTGGTGATTTGAATAAGACCAAATTTACTAGGAGGCAAAATATTGTGCTTAGCTCTGTCGCTTCGCATTTCTTCTTTTAGGGTATCAAAAAGTAGTTTTCTGTTTTCAGGTCCGTGTAAATCAATAAAATCTACTACAATGATTCCGCCCATATCGCGTAATTTTAACTGACGCGCTACTTCTTTGGCAGCTTCAATGTTTACTTCTAATGCATTTTGTTCTTGAGTATGATCGCTTTTTGCACGATTCCCACTGTTCACATCAAAAACGTGTAGTGCTTCAGTGTGTTCAATTACCAAATATGCACCGCTCTTCATGTGTACCGTTTTTCCGAATAAACTTTTAATTTGTTTTTCTACACCAAAGGCATCAAAAATTGGAGGTTTCCCTGTATAAAGTTTCAGAATGTCAAGTCGATCCGGAGCGATATTTTGCAAATAGGTTTTTAAATCGTCATACGTTTCCTGATTATTCACGTGAATAGCATTAAAGGAAGCGTTTAAAAAATCACGAAGTATGGCATTTGATCTGTCTACTTCCCCAAGCACGCGAATTGGAGGTTGTGATGTTTTAAGCATTTGGTGACAGTCTTCCCATCGTTTAATCAAATCATTTAAATCACCTTCAAGCTCGGCAACACTTTTATTTTCGGCAACTGTTCTTACGATTACACCAAAATTTTTCGGTTTGATGGAATGCATTAAATCTTTTAAACGATGTTTTTCATCGTTGTTTCTTATTTTAGAAGAAACCGAGATTTTATCGGAAAAAGGAATAAGAACCAAATAACGGCCTGCCAAACTTATTTCAGTAGTGACTCTTGGGCCTTTCGCGCTGATGGGTTCTTTTGCTACTTGAACCAATATATTCTGACCTGATTTAATGATATCATTAATCTTTCCTTCTTTTTTAATGTCGGACTCATTTTTAAAATACATGAGGTTTCCTACATTTTGTTTTCCGCTTTGAATAAGTTCAACATATTTTATAAAAGATTTAGCCTGATGCCCAAGGTCTAAATAATGAAGAAACGCATCTTTTTCATATCCTACGTCAATGAAGGCAGCGTTTAGGCCGGTCATTACTTTTTTGGCTTTGCCAAGGTATATGTCGCCAACCGAGAATCGAGAATTATTTTTTTCTCTATGTAGTTCTACAAGTCTTTTATCACTTAATAAAGCGATAACAACTTCGTTTGGCGTTGAATTAATGATTAATTCGTAATTCACGCAATAATATTTTTAGTTAATAAATACACCTTAATTTCTTAAACGCAAATGCGTTAATACAGAAAATAATTTAAGGGAGTTATTTTTAGTATAAATGCATGTAAATCAAGTTTTCACTTGCATTACAGTTTAATTCAATAAAGAGCTTTGGCTTTTTATTTTTTCTTATGACGATTCTTGCGTAAACGTTTTTTACGTTTATGCGTTGCCATTTTATGTCTTTTTCTTTTTTTTCCGCTTGGCATAATGTTCTTTTTTAATTAATGGTTTTATTCAGGTGTTGATGCCTGAGTTTTTTTTAGTTGTTCAATGTATTTATATATTTCGGCTTTTGAAGTTGGGTCGCCGGTTTTGGCGCCGTATTTTTCCAAAGCTTTAATTGTTAAATTAGTTTTCCCCTGCTGTTCATATAAGTCAGCTAAATGCAAATAAGCTTCAATATAAGAACTGTCAATTTTCAAAACCTTTTGAAAGCGTTTCTCGGCTTTTTCCAACTGTCCGCTTTTAACCGAAAAGAAAGCAAAGCTTAATTGAAGTTTAACGTTGTTACTGTCTTTAGATTCTACTTCTTTTAATAAGCTTATACCTTTCATCGGATCTGTTGATCCTTCCACATAACAACTGGCCAGCATGATTTTCGCATCGGTATTGGATGGTTCAATTTTTAAACCGTTTGTGTAACACCTCATGGCGCAATTGAAAAGTACAGGGATTTCGCTTTTATCTTCTGAAAACTGAGTAGCGTAATAGTATCTGTCGCCGGCTTTTACCCAATCTGATGAAATGTTGGTAGATTTACTTTTCTCTTCAGCAAAGTGGGCTGCTAAATCCGGCCTTCGTTGTTTATCCCAAAATAGAATCAAACTGTCAATTTGCTTTTCTTTTAGAAATTTAGTGATTAAACTGCTTAAATCAGGGGATAAATTTTTTGTCGCCAGGTTTAAGTAAATATTCAAATTAGAGCTTTCAATATTTAATTCAGATTTCGAATTATTCTTGTTAATTGAATCACTATTCGAAAGTGCTTTTGTTTTAGGGGCAATAAATAAAAGAACGGATAAAATAATAGCGCCAATAACTAAAATAATTTTTGTCAGCTTAGCGCTCATTATTATTAATCATTGTTTTTTGGTTCTGGTTCAGCTGTTTTCACATTACGCTTCACTCTGTCACTAAAAGTTTTTGCAGGTTTAAATGCCGGAACGAAATGAGCTGGAATTACAACAGTTGTGTTTTTTGAAATATTTCTTCCGATTTTTTCTGCGCGTTTTTTCACTACAAATGTTCCAAAACCACGTAGATAAACATTTTTCCCATCTACCATAGAGTTACGAATGGTTTTCATAAATGCCTCAACGGTAGCTTGTACGGTCATTTTCTCAATTCCTGTTTTTTCCGAGATTTCGTTTACGATGTCTGCTTTTGTCATGTTACAATATATTTAAAATCAATAGTTTGTATAATAAAACGGAGGGCAAAGATACTATTTAAATTAAGAAACTGAAATTTTTTTCGCATTTTATTTAGAAGACGTATTTTTAACAAATATTTATGAATCAATGGTTTGCAACCAAAATAATTGAATGGTACGGGCATAATAAGCGCAATTTACCATGGCGAAACACAAAAAATCCGTATAAAATCTGGCTTTCTGAAATAATTTTGCAGCAAACTCGAGTAGAGCAGGGCTTACCATATTACACGCGATTTATAGAAGCTTTTCCTACTGTAAATGACTTGGCTAAGGCTAAAGAAGATCGGGTGCTCAAATTATGGCAAGGATTGGGCTATTATTCTAGAGCCCGGAATTTGCATACGGCTTCTAAACAAATAATGCGCCAGTTTAAGGGCAAATTTCCGGAAAAACATGAGGATATTTTGAAGTTAAAAGGGGTAGGAAACTATACCGCCGCTGCTATTTCTTCTTTTGCATTTAATACCAGTAAAGCAGTTGTTGATGGTAACGTATATCGATTATTAAGTCGTGTTTTCAGAATTCATTCTCCTATTGATTCCACTTCCGGCAAAAAAGATTTTCAGGCTCTAGCGGATCTTTTGATTGATGAAAAAAATCCTGGCAAATTTAATCAGGCTATAATGGAATTTGGCTCACAATTTTGTAAACCTAAAAATCCGGACTGTGAAAACTGCATTTTTAACAACAAATGTTTGGCGTTAAAACACAATGAAGTAAAAACATTACCTATTAAAGCTGGAAAAGTAAAAGTACGCACTCGATATTTTAATTATTTTTTAATTATTGATAATAAGCGCACATTAATTATAAAGAAGAGAGCTGAAAAAGATATTTGGGAAGGATTATATGATTTCCCATTATTGGAAACAGAAAAAATATTAACGCCTGCCGAAATAACCACCAGTTCACATCTTCAAGAATACCGAAAGAAACAGATAAAAATACTGGAAATAAGCAAAACATATGTCCATATATTGTCACACCAAAAAATTATGTGTCAATTTGTATTGCTAAAAGTAAGTGCTCTCCATGCTACACGGCATAAAACCGCCAATTCCAAAACATTAACAAAATTTGCTTTTCCGCGCCTGATAGAATTGTATATAAATGATTGTAATTTAAATGATTTTTTATAAATTTGGTTCTTAGGATATAATCCCGATTATTAAAAGATTGTATTATTATTAAGATGAAACAATTATTTATTTTATTAGCCACGGTTTCATTTGCATTCCAGGTTAACGCACAAATATTCAAAGCTAAAGATAACAGTACTGAAATTAGTTTTTTCTCTTCCTCTCCATTGGAAGATATTACTGCGGTGAATAAAGGGGCTGTGATTGTTATGAATTCGGCGAATGGAGATATTCAAATCAGAATTACCAATACCAATTTTAAATTCAAAAATTCATTGATGGAAGAACACTTTAATGAGAATTATATGGAAAGTCAAAAATTTCCAAATTCAATTTTCAAAGGTAAAGTGAATGAAAAAGTGAATTATGAAGTAGATGGAGAAAATAAAGTAACGATAAGCGGCAAGTTAGAAATACACGGTGTTACTAAAGACGTAACACTTGATGGAGTTATTCAAGTAAAGGGAAAAGAATTAAGTATTAGTTCTAAATTTAAAGTTAAAGTTGCCGATTATAATATTAAAGTTCCTTCTTTATATGTCAAAAATATTGCGGAAGTAGTAGATGTTTCTTTAAGCAGTGTTTTAGAACCTTTCCAAAAAAAATAACAGTAAATGAACGTAAAGTATAAATTTTTTTTAAGTGCTGTTCTCCTTGTTTTCTCAAGTATTTCTTTTGCACAAGATGATTTATTAAGTCTAGTTGATGATGGTAAATCAGATCCCCCACAAAAAGTTTTTGCAACTTTTAAAACCTATAAATTAGGGAATGCCCAAACTACTGAAACAGTAAAGAAAAATCATTTGGATTTTAGAATCTCGCACCGCTTCGGGAATTTGTACGATAGAAACTTAAATAATCCCATTAATGAAACATTTCAAAACGGAATTGGTTTTGATGCAGCCAGTGATATTCGTACGAGTTTAGACTATGGTATTACTGAAAATATTACCGTTGGTATTGGCAGAAGTAAAATGCGAAAAATGGCTGACGCCAGTGTAAAATGGAGAGTGTTACAACAAACCAGCAACTTTAAAATCCCGGTTTCCATTGCCATATTTGCCGATATGGGATATACCCATGCTCGTACTGATGAACCAAGTATGTACGGAGGTATCATTTTAGACCCCGGCTTTACTACCAATGAATTACACCGATTCAATTATTTTTCCCAAGTCATCATTGCCAGTAAACTTTCTGATTGGATTTCCGTAGAGCTTTTACCGAGTTATGTGCACCGTAATTTCATTAAGGAAAGCAGAAACCCGGATAATAATGCCATGGATGTAAACTCTTTTTTTACAGTGGGAATTGGAGGAAGAGTGAAGGTTACTAAAAGAATGTGCATTATTGCGGACTACTACTATAACACTTCTGCATATTATCAAAACAATCCAACAGTGATTAATCCGCTCGCTTTTGGATTTGAATTAGAAACCGGAGGGCATGTGTTTAGTTTGTTTTTTACCAATGCTGCAGGTTTAATTGAAAATAACTTTGTTCCCTATACTAGCGATTCTTGGAAAGACGGACAGGTTAAATTTGGATTTAGTATTTCCAGAGTATTCTCTTTATAAATTTATTTTCGGTGGATGTTCAACATATCTTTAACGAACATTTACTTCCTAGGCATAACAGCTTGCCGGTTCCTGTTGAAAGCTATGTTTTAGTTTGGCCCTCAATCTATATCATCTTGGGATTAATATTAATGGTGGTTTTAAAAGTCACATCCTTCACCAAGGTTATACAAGTTATTCAGTCTTGCTTCAGTATGCAAACCTTACGTCAAATTGAAAGAGATGAGTATAATCCTTTTAAATTTTATGCCATTACCTTAACTTTTTTCTTTCTGATAAATCTTTCATTCTATTTTTATAAATTAAATAACACCTATAAACTGGTTTTTATTGAAAGTCAGTCGTCCGTTCAATTCCTTTTACTTTTTTTTATAACTATGCTTTTTTTTACCCTAAAAAACGGATTGGCCAGGGGCCTTGCTTTATTTATAGGCGATAGCAAGCTTATACCTGAATATACTTATAGTTCATTTATGATAACTCAAACACTTGGAATTCTATTATTTCCCTGCCTGGTTATGGCCGAACTCGGGCCTTTTAATAATATGATCTTTATTTCTATTGCCAGCGTGATTTTAATTGCTCTACAAGCATTTAAATGGTACAGGGGAGTGATGTTTGCCTTTGTAGACAACAAAGTAGGATTTTTACAAATTTTTACGTATTTTTGCAGTCTGGAAATTTTGCCAACATTAGTTTTGGTAAAGTTTATAATTGAGAAGTATTAATGGCCAAATCAGCGGTAAAGAAAAGGGTGCCTACAAGGCCGGCTGCGAAATCCAAAAAATCTCCCAAAAAGGGATTGCTCAAAGCTAAAAAAAAATCACCTCTTGCTAAAAAAAAGAACGCGATTAAAAAGCCATTGAAGTCCGTTTCAAAAGTAAGTGGCAAGAAAACGAATTTGAAAACCGGAAAAGTAGTTCCAAAAGAAAAAATAAAGACAGTACTGAAACAAAAAAAATCTGAGAATTTAAGTTTGCCTTTGGCAAATGGTACTTCTGAGATCCCTATTAAAAAAGTACGTAAGTCATCCAAAAAATTAGTAATTAATATTCCGCCGCCTCCCAAAATTGAAGTAAGTAATTATCCGAAGAATAAAATTAAAAACATTTTAATTTCTCAGCCTCAGCCTACCGATCCGGAAAAGAATCCCTATATTTTACTAGGCAAAAAGCATAATTTAAATTTAACATTCAAACAATTTATAAAAGTGGAGGGATTATCTTCACAGGATTTCAGGGCGCAGCGTATTGATATTTTAGAGCATGGTGCGGTAATTTTAACGAGTAAACTTTCTGTAGATCATTATTTCAAAATGTGTAATGAAATGCGTGTTACCGTTCCGGAGTCCATGAAATACTTTTGCATTAACGAACAAACAGCCTATTACTTACAAAAATATATTCAGTACCGTAAAAGAAAGATTTTTTTCGGCCACGGTACCATGATGGATTTAGTTGATGTGATTCGCAAAAATAAGGATGAGAAATTTTTACTTCCCGTTAGCGATGTACACAAAGAACAGATAGTTGATTTTTTAGATGAGCTTAAAATCAATTACACAAAGGGTGTATTTTACAAAACTGTTAGTGCTAATTTAAGTGATATTAAGTCTTTGAATGAATTTGACGCAATTGTGTTTTTCACGCCTGCCGGAGTAAAATCATTAAAGAGCAATTTTCCTAGTTTTAAACAAGGTGGCGTTCGAATGGCTGTATTTGGTCATAGCGCAGCCCTCTCTTTAAAAGATTTGGGATACCGTGTAGACATTTTTGCTCCAAATCCTTTAAATCCAAGTATGGTAGGAGCATTAGATGCTTATATTAAGGAAGCCAATAAGCGTTAATCACTAAATTATTTTTTCAATTAATTTCAAAACAGATTTTTCAATTTCTTCATAGGAAGAAATTTCTTTAGCAGTATATGAAAATCCAATCAAGTACTTTTTGCCTGCTCCATTGAGTTTTTCATAAAGCTGAAATTTATTTTTCCGATAAGCTTCTTTTATCCTGCGTTTAAGCTTGTTTCGGTCTTTGGCTTTTTTAAATAAGCGCTTAGGAACGATAAACATGGCCTTAGCAGGATGTTCTTGTGCTATTTCAGTTATTACGTAAGTTACACGTATAGGCGCTATTATCTTGCTTTTACCTTTTTTAAATAGGTATTCCATTTGTTTGCGGCTACACAACCGTTCAGATTTATGAAAGCGTTGACTCACTTAATTGCTTGGGTAAAGATAATTTAATACTTTTACGCTTTAAAACTAAATAGTTTATGGGAAAAGGAGATAAAAAAACAAAAAAGGGCAAAATTCATATTGGTTCATATGGAGTTAAACGTCCAAGAAAAAAGGCCATTAAAAAAACAGTATCCGCAAAGCCTAAAAAGGCTGCGGCTAAAAAAGCTGCTAAAAAAGCAAAGTAAACAGAAGCTGCCACGTGCAGCTTTTTTTATATGGATATAGACGATTTCAATAAAAAATCACGTGTTCTTTATAAGGAGAACGAAACTTTTTATAAACGACTGAAATCTAAATCGCCCGCGGATTTAGATCAGCATTTTCATCTTTTACATGAAGAAGTATTTTCTGAAATAGATTGTTTATCCTGTGCCAATTGTTGTAAAACAACCTCGCCGATATTTTATGAGCGGGACATAGAACGAGCTTCAAAAGCGCTTAAAATGAAGCCGGGCGATTTTACGACCAAGTATCTACAGATAGATGCAGATAAGGATTATGTGTTGAAATCAGCCCCATGTCCATTTTTGGATGCGGAAAATTATTGTAGCATATACGAATCTAGACCTAATGCTTGTAGAGAATACCCCCATACAAACAGAAAAAAAATGATTCAAATATTAGATCTCACCACTAAAAACACTTTGGTTTGTCCGGCTGTTTTGAAAATTACAACCGAATTAAAGAAAATTTACAAATGAATTCAGGAACCAATAAAAACGGTTAATACATTAACGATTAACCCGGGCTCAAACACGTATGTGTTTTTTCCTGCCACCTTTGAGCTTGGTTTTTTGTTTTCTAAACTTTCATTTTTTAATCCGTCTAATACTTTTTGTCGATCGTATGAACTAAGCTCATGGTTAAAGAATTCAAAGAGATAAATCATAGCCACTAAAGATTGAACATCGAGGTTTTCATCTTTTTTAGCAAGTAATGAAACTCTTTTAATACATCCGGTTTTAGTTAGGTTCACTATCATATTGATACCTGAACGTTGAAGCGTGTGCAATAATTCAAAACTGTCAACTTTCGATTTTGTAAAATCTACATCGGGTAATTTCCATGTCCCTTCTTTAAAAATTTCTACTTTTTGATTCCATTTGGCTTTAAATGATTTATAAATCACGGATGAATCTGAACATTGTGCATTCATGCTAAATTGCAAAAACAATGCAAAAAAGGCGAGTATTAAATTTAAAGGCTGCTTCATAAGCCCAAATTAATTAAATTCTTAAGAAAAAGAAAGAAAAAACTATTTAATTAAAACAGAACTTGTGGCTACACTAGCCATGCTAAATCGGCCAACTGCTTTAGTTTTAGCGTCGGTTGGAGAGATAATATTTGTTTTTACGTTTTCAGGAGTTGTGGCAAACAAGCCGCCATTATTGATTTGGTTAAATGCTTGCACAAAAAACAAGTAAGTTTCTTTATTCACCGAATGCACTTCCACTTTGCAAGTATTATTTTTTCTGTACGATTTAAATCCTAAGAATGTAGCTGGAGGGGTAAAATAAATGGAATCACTATTGGCATTTTGTACAGCTCCTCCGGTTCCGTCTATACAAATATTTAAATCATTCGGCGACTGAAAAAGAGTGTCGTTTCTAAAGGTTTTAATCCAATAATAATCCGGATTATTATCAGCTTTATCTTTGGCGAAAAGTAAACATATAAATTCATCTTTATCACCCGGAGGGCCAAATCCCCCATCATTTGGTAAAACGCTTATGCTATCTATTTTTGAAGGCCTACTTTGTATGCTTGTTGAAGTATAAATATTCCCATCGATTGAAACATCCAGCCGATATTGATGATTTACTTTGGCAATGGTATCATTTATTCCAATAGTATAGGTATAATTACCATTACCGATATAATTAAATGTGTATGAATTACTAGAAGTGAGATCATTCAATACAACCTGTGCATCGCTTACAGGCGGAGCCTGGCGATTACTAAAATAAGTATCATTGGTTGTAATTTTTATAATTTGATTTTGTCTTAAATCATTCACAAATGCATCAATTACATAAATTTTTGAGCCCTCGTCCAGTTTAATTTGCACAACATCTTCGCAAGAGGTAAAGCCAATTAAAACAAAAGTAACCCAAATTATATTTAATATTTTTAGCATTAAAATTTAAAATTATATGTTATTGCCGGCACAACAGAACCGATTACTGAAAAACGAACAGCTTCGGTTTGATTAGGCTCGCCGGCTTTAGTTCTGAAATAAATACTAAATGCATTTCTGCGGTTATATGCATTATATACGCTAAAAACCAATGTTTGTTTAAAACGACGTGTTTCGTTCTTTTTGAATTCATAAGTTGCTCCAAAATCCAAACGATGATAAGGTGTAATGCGATAGTTATTTCTTTGGTTATCGGTATTATATGGAATATTATAGCCCTGAATTTGAATTTTTGAATTTGGGAATGTAGAGGGAGTTCCGCTTAAGAAAACAAAATTAGCAGAAATGTTCCATCTTTTGGTAATGTCATAATTCACACTAGTATTTACGCAATGTGTTCTGTCGTATTTACTGTTAAACCAATTATCATTACTAATACCTTCCACTAATCTTTCTGTTTTACTTAGGGTATAGCTAATCCAACCGTTCACTTTACCTTTATTTTTTTTCACGTAAAATTCTGAACCGTATGCTCTACCTAAACCTTGTAGTAATTGCCCTTCTACATAATCATTAATGAATAGTTCGGCATTGTCAATATAATCCAATTGATTTTGCATGTACTTATAATATACTTCAACGGATGTTTCAAACATATTATCTTTAAAATTTCTGAAATATCCAATACTTCCCTGATCTGCAATCAAAGGCGTAACATTATTTGAAGCAATGGTATAAACATCCAACGGTGTGCTTGCTGCCGTATTGCTTATAAGTTGAATATATTGAGCCATTCGGTTATAACTGGCTTTAACGGAACTAAGTGAATTGATAATATAATTCGCGGAAAAACGCGGTTCCGGATTTACATAGGAATGAATTACTTCACCATTCTCAAAAGATTCAGTTTTTTCAAATGGTTTCGGTTCATTTGCTATCGTATCACGATAATAATAGGCTTTACCTTTACCCAGTTGCTGATAATAGCTTAATCGAATGCCGTATTCTAACGTTAAGCGAGGAAGAATTTTATGTTCGTTACCAACATAGGCGGCATATTCAGCGCCAAACTTTTTTTCCGACTTAAATTCTGCTTTTGTTCCGGAATCAAATTGCCCAATGGCATCGTAGGGTCTGAAATCATAAAGAATACCTTGTAAGCCAAATCGAATGGTGTTTTTATTATTGAGATAGTAAACAAAATCAGGCTTAAAAGAATAATTAATCACATTGCTGTTCCACTCAAATTTTTGATTCAAACTTTCCAGTTTAAATCCTAAAAAGTAATCGTAGTTGCTATAAAATGCAGTTGCATTCATAAAAAGTTTATCGCTGAAAATATGATTCCAACGAATGGTTCCGGTTGAATTCCCCCAATTAAATTTAAAGGCCGAAGAGCCAAACACATCTCTGCCAAAATAACCGCTTAAAAAAACCGTATTCCGATCATTAATTCTGTAGTTTATTTTTGCAGTTAAATCATAAAAATAAAAATTGGCCTCCTTTAAGGGATTTGTACTTTTTACAAAGGGTTTCACTAAAGCATCAATATAACTTCTTCTTGCCGCAACAATAAAACTCATTTTATCTTTGATGATAGGGGCCTCTATGCTTAGTCGGCTAAAGATGGAACCTATACCGCCGTTAATGTTTAACTTCTTACTATTCCCTTCTTTCATTCTAATATCAAGTATACTCGAAACTCTTCCGCCATATTGAGAAGGAATACCTCCTTTTATAAGTTTAACATCCTTCACCGCATCTGGATTAAAAACAGAAAAGAATCCAAATAAATGTGATGAGTTATAAACGGGAGCCTCGTCTAATAAAATTAAATTCTGATCAATATTTCCACCACGAACATTAAAACCGCTTGCGCCTTCACCCATGGTGGTTACGCCCGGCAACAATTGTATGGCTCTAACCACATCCACTTCTCCCAATAAGGCCGGTATTTTATTAATTTCTTTGATGTCGAGTTTGGCTACGCCCATCTCAGTACTTGTAATATTTTTATCGGCGGCTTCACTAAGTACTACTACTTCATCTAAATCCGAACCTTCCGGCTTAACCTCAAACGACTTTTTAAGATTTTTTTCCATGTTCACTGTTAAGGTGAATGTTTTGTATCCAATAAAAGAGATAACTAAAACATGCTCTCCTTTTGGAAGCGAGAGCGAGTAAAATCCATATTCATTAGCGGTAACCCCTAAACGTGTTCCTTGTTTTACTATAGCCGCTCCTATTAAAGCCTCACCGTTACTGGCATCTTTAATATAACCGCTAATATTGAATGTTTCTTGCGAAAAAACTTTTATGCCCAGGAAAGTGATGAGTACAAAAAATATGTGAATTCTACTTTTCAAATGAAGGCCAAATTTACTCAAATAATGTCTCTTAAAAATTTAACGATTTTTTATATGGCCACAAATATATTTGGTTTCCCTATGAGGCTTGTCAATCCTGCATCTGAACGGTTGTTAATAATTGCAAATTCATTAAAGGAGATAAAAAAAGTGGGGAAAAAGCAGAATTTTATAGAATAAAACTTATCAAAGGATAGCGTTTTAAGGCGTAAATGAATCACGAAAATATTGTTAAGTTTGTATTCGTCATGAAACCATCCATACCTAGAGGCACTAGAGATTTTGGCCCTTCAGAAATGAAAAAAAGGAATTACATTTTAAATGTGATTCGTAATAATTTTGAGTTGTTTGGATATGCGCCAATTGAAACTCCGGCTATGGAAAACATCAGCACCTTAACCGGGAAATATGGCGATGAGGGAGATCAATTGATTTTTAAAATATTGAATTCAAGAATTCATGAAAGTAAAAATAAAGAGGCTCTTTTGAATGAGTTCACACTTTCTTTAAAATCTTCTAGAAATTCGGAAACTTTAACTGAAAAAGCATTAAGATATGACCTTACTGTTCCATTTGCCCGTTTTGTGGTTATGAATCAGCATCAGCTGCATTTTCCATTTAAGCGTTATCAGATACAACCGGTGTGGAGAGCGGATCGTCCGCAGAAAGGAAGGTACCGGGAGTTTTACCAGTGTGATGCGGATGTGATAGGAAGCGATTCGTTGATTAACGAACTTGATTTGGTTGCCATGATGGATAAATCATTTTCGACTTTGAAAATTCCGGTAAAGCTTAAAATCAACAACCGTAAAATATTGACTGCTATTTCACAACTTATTGATGCCCCGGATAAAATTATTCCTATAACGGTAGCCATAGATAAGTTGGATAAAATTGGAAAGGATGGCGTGATTGAAGAGCTTAAGAATATTCCGTTACCTGCAAAAGCGATAAACATACTCAATCCCCTATTAGATAATCAAGGGTCTAATGCTGAAAAAATTGGGGTACTCAAAAATTTGTTAAGTGAAGTTGAGGTTGGAAAAAAAGGAATTGAAGAATTGGAATTTCTTTTGAATAACTTAAAAACGGAACATGTTACCCTAGAATTGGATATTACTTTAGCCAGAGGATTAACGTATTATACGGGAACGATATTTGAAGCTAAAGTGAATGAAGGAGATTTTACACCCAGTATTTTGGGTGGAGGTAGATACGATGATTTAACAGGTATTTTTGGATTAAAGGGCATGAGTGGAGTTGGTATTTCATTTGGTGTTGATCGAATTTATGATGTGATGGAGGAGTTGAATTTATTTCCCGATCAGGTAAAAATTGTTTCAGTATCAAAGCTGTTGTTTGCTCATTTTGATGAGGAAAGCAGAAGTCATGCACTGGAGCTTGCACATCAATTACGTAATAATCAGATAAATTGTGAGGTCTATCCTGAGTTGACTAAAAAGATTGGAAAACAAATTGATTATGCCAATAAATTAAATATTCCTTTTGTGTGTACCATTGGCAGTAATGAAATTCAAAGTAAAGCTTATTCTTTTAAAAACATGGCTGATGGTCAACAACAACAATTCAATTTGCAGCAAATAATAGATTTTTTAAAATAGTATGTTATTCCTGATCAATCATAACAACAGAATTACCATTGAAGAAGTTGAAAAATTTTTAACGGATGAATCTGCAGAAGTAAGATTAGCTGAAGAAACAATATTGGAAGTAAAAAAAGGGAGAGATTATTTAGAAGCCAAACTAAAATCGTCTAAAGAACCGGTGTATGGTATAAACACAGGTTTTGGTTCACTTTGCAATGTTATTATTCCCGACAACGAATTAGGACAGTTACAGGAAAACTTGGTTAAAAGTCATGCCTGTGGTACGGGTAAAGAAGTACCCCTACCGGTTATTAAATTAATGTTGTTTTTAAAAGTGAGATCCTTGTGTTATGGAAAGAGTGGCGTAAAACCGGAAACAGTTAATCTATTATGTGAATTAATCAATCATCAAATTTATCCGGTAATATTTCAGCAGGGTTCATTGGGAGCAAGTGGCGATTTAGCTCCCCTGGCTCACTTGAGTTTACCATTACTAGGTTTAGGTAAGGTAAATTATAAGGGAGAAATAATAAGTGCGGCAGACGCATTTAAAAAAGTTGGATTAAAAACTATCAAGCTTGGCGCCAAAGAGGGCCTGGCTCTTTTAAATGGCACGCAGTTTATGAGTGCATATGGTGTTTATAATATCATCCAATCAAAACACTTAAATAAAATAGCAGATGCAATTGCTTCCGTTTCTTTGGATGCGTTTTATTCAAAGTACGATCCATTTAAAGCGAATTTACATACCATACGGGCGCATGCGGGGCAAATTGAAACCGCCGATTCTATCTTAAGCTGGTTAGCGGGTAGTGAAATAGGAAAATTATCCAAAAAGCAAGTTCAAGATCCTTACTCTTTCCGTTGCATTCCGCAGGTGCATGGCGCTACAAAAGATACTTTAAAATTTGTGACTTCCGTTTTTGAAACAGAAATTAATTCTGTTACGGATAATCCAACTATTTTTCCGGACTCAGATGAAATATTGAGTGGGGGTAATTTTCATGGTCAACCATTGGCATTAGCCAGTGATTATTTAGCCATAGCCATGGCTGAACTAGGTAGCATTTCTGAGCGAAGAATATATTTGTTAATCAGTGGTCAAAGAGAATTGCCGGCATTTTTAACCAAACATCCCGGTTTACATTCCGGTTTTATGATTCCGCAATACACAGCAGCAGGCATTGTTAGTCAGAATAAACAATTATGTACGCCCGCAAGTGTAGATAGTATTGTTTCCAGTAATGGACAAGAAGATCATGTAAGTATGGGTGCGAATGCTGCCACTAAATGTTATGAGGTGATTCAAAATATTGAAACCATATTGGCTATTGAGTTGATGAATGCAGCCCAGGCCATAGAATTCCGCAAACCGATAAAATCTTCTGTTAAAATTGAAAAATTTCTGGGCAGTTATAGAAAAACTGTTCCCTTTGTTGAATACGATGAAATTTTACATAACCTTATTTTATTATCCAAAAATTTTGTTGCCCATGTTAAGCTTTAAAAAAACAACACGAAGTCTGTTTGTATGGCTTTGGGTAATTTTAATAAGAAGCAATGCTTTAGCTTGTCAATGTCCTTCCACCTCCTTAAGTTTGAATGAGTGTGCTAAATACGATATAATTTTTAAAGGTAAAATTGAATCAGTTAAGAGCTGTGAAAATGGTTACGGTGAAGCGATTTTTGAAATTGAGGAATTATATAAAGGAAATATTAAGAATAAATTTTTAGTTTATTTTGAATGTGATGTTCCTTGTGCTCAAAAATTCCAGGTAGGGGAGGAGTGGATTATTTACACCTATTTTAAACAAATTACCAATGGTAAAATGGATTGGTGCAGCAGGAGCAGAAAATACTTTGCCATAGCTGCTCAGGATTTATATACACAAAATTACGGGAATGATTATGAGGATGAGTTAGACTTTTTAAGAATGAAATTGGGATTACATAAACCGGTAAATGAAGTGATTCAGGGCACTGCAGATAGAAATATTAAGCCATCCTTAACTCAAATGATAATTCTACTTTTAGTATCAATGTCTTGTATAATTTTATTTTACTGGCTTTTTGGAAAGTATTTCAAAAGGTTTTAGGCTAAACTAGGCTTCTTTATTTAAGTTTTGTTGCCACTTCCAGGCACTTAACATCATATCGTCAAGATTATATTTCGGTTTCCATTGTAATTCATTTATTGCTTTTGCATTATCAGCATAAATAGCGATCACATCTCCTTCTCTTCGGTTTCCTATAGTATAATTTAATTTAATTCCACTCACTTTTTCAAAAGAGCCTATGGCTTCCAAAACTGAAACTCCATTTCCGGTTCCTAAATTGAATATTGAAATATTTTCAGAATATTTTTTATCCAATAAATAAAACAAAGCGTTTACGTGCGCTGCGGCAATATCACTCACGTGTATATAATCTCTGATGCAGGATCCGTCTCGCGTATTATAATCTGTACCAAACACGGTTAATTTGTTTTTTCCACTAGCAGTTTGTGTAATAATTGGTACAAGGTTATTGGGTGGTTTGATTGGTAATTCACCAATTAATCCACTCATGTGTGCACCAACCGGATTGAAATATCTTAGTAAAACACAATTTAAATGTGGGTAAGCCCGGCATACGTATTGAATCATTTCTTCACCAATTTGTTTGGTATGCGCATAAGGCGATTCACTTTTTTTAATGGGTGTATTTTCGGTAACCGGTAACTGATCGGCATTACCATAAATAGAACAAGACGAAGAGAAAATAAAATTTTCAATATTGTATTCTGTGCAATAAGCTAATAAATTTAAAAGCGAATTTAAATTATTATTATAGTAGAGAAGCGGATTACTGACACTTTCGGGAACAGCTTTGAGTGCAGCAAAATGAATAATTCCTTGGATGTTACCAACCTCATTAAGAGTTTTAAATAAACGAGTTTTATCACACAAATCAACATCCAAATATTGAATTTTTTTCGAAGTGATTTTTTCTATTCGTTGATAATTTTCGGCGTTTGAATTACAATAATTATCAATGGAAATGATGTTAATGGATGGATTTTTTAAAAGTTCAATTATGGTATGTGAGCCAATGTATCCTGCCCCGCCTGTTACTATTATTGTTTCCATTTATGAATTAAATATAAATATAAATTGCGATATTTTTTTAATAAACCGTTATAATTCTCACCATAATTTAAACGTGTAAAAAGTGGTAAACACAACTATGTTTGACATAATGAATAATTTCATTTACTCAATGATTGATAAATGGAGGCGTATTTTAAGATGGCATTTTGTGTGTTAAAATGTTCAAGAGCAATATTGCGATAATTATTTTTTGTATGAGTTAATTTCAGGTAATTTTCACAGGCTTTTCGGTAATTAGCCTCATTAAAATCATCTATTAATACCCCGCCATTGTATTTATTGAAGTACATATTGTTGTCGCCAATATTGCTATTTGTGATTATGGGCAAATTCATAGCCCAGCATTCGGCCATTTTGGTTGGAGATGAGGCTATTTTTGAAAAGGCCGGTTTAATAAAAAAAATGGAAGCTTTGGCAAGCGATAAATAGTTAGGCACCTGATGATATAAGGCACTTTCGGTAATTATAATTTCTTTTTGATGGGAATTATAATTTTCAAGAATTTTATTTAATTCTTTGGTGTCACGTGTTAAAATTAGCAGCTTAATATTAGGTATATATTTTTTCCACACCAAAATACAATCAATCATTTCCTTGGTAAAATACCAGGTTCCAACCGAACCGGTGCTTATAATTAGATGATCTTCCGGATTAATTTTTGATTTTGGCTTAAACGAATTTAAATTAGTTGGATTAAAAATATTCAGGTCCACGCAACAAGGTATAACCGTTGTTTTTTGTAAGATGTTTTTATGTGGAAAGGTTTTTTCGAGGTAATCTTGACCATTATGCGTTAACGAAATAATGGCGTCCGATTGCCTGAGTAATTGTTTTTCTTTCTTTTTAAAATATTTATAAGCCAATAATTGGTGCGCCTTAGTTTTACTCCAAATTTTACCGTCTATTCTTTCATCTGCCCAAAAACCACGCATGTCAAAAATAAATGGTATTTGATATTTTTTTTTAAGATAAAGCCCGATTATAGATGCCAAATAACTTCGGCAATGGGTTAAAGAAATTTTATTTTTTGCAACTTCTTTTTTGGCCAAGGTTTTCAGTTGTTTGAGATATAAAAATCGAGATAAAAACCCGCCTTTTTCATCATAAAAAACATAGGTCCAACTGATTCCTAATTGATTGAGTTGCTCCCGAATATTGGGTGATTCACTACTAAACCGTTCTTTCTTTTCGCAAGATAAAATTGTTATGTTGTAATTGTTATTCGCTAGTCCTTTTAAATAAGGTAATATTTGAGATTGACCCAGAGGGTCGCTTAATCCGTCAAAAGTTATAAATAAAGTATTTAGTGTTGTCTTTTTCAGCTCAATTTATATATGTAACTTTATAAGTGGAATGGATATTTTTGATATACTACTGCCACCATTTTATTTAAGCATAATACTGTTTATTGCCCATAAATATAGTATTAAAAAGCTTAGAACTGAGCCTATTTATAAATATTTCATGGGGGGTTTAATAGCAAAAATTTCGGGCGCAATCTGTTTGGGATTAATTTATTTTTTTTATTATAAAGGAGGGGATACAATAAATTATCATCATACGGCAATGTGGTTAGTTAATGTTTTATTTGATAAGCCTGATGATTTTATATATTTATATTTTGGTGAGCCCGATATAAGTGAGTTTTATTTGCTGCAATCAGATTACAACTACAGCTATTGGGTAAATGATAAATATGCCTGGTTTGTGGCAAAATGTTTTGTTCCGGTTGTTTTCTTAGGTGGAAAATCGTATATGTCGTCTGCTATTATTGTGGCTGTAATTAGTTATTTGGGTGTTTGGCGTTTATTTCTCGTATTTACACGTGAGTTTCCGAGTCTTACAACGCAATTTAAATGGGCAATACTATATGTTCCTTCAGTAATTTTTTGGGGAAGTGGTATCATGAAGGATAGCATTACTTTTTCAGCCTGTTGTATATATGTTCACGGTTTTTATTGGTTTTTCACTCAAAAAAAGTATAAACCAAAATATTTATTGGCTATCCTTGCAGCCGCTTACTTTTTAATAAGTATAAAACCATATATATTACTCGCGTTATTGCCTGGGTCTATGTTGTGGTTTGTAACCTTAAGGGTGAATAAAATTAAAAGTGTTTTTTTGAAAGTTATGTTTACGCCAACATTAGTAGTATTGGGTCTTTTACTTGGCGTTACATTATTGGATAAGTTGGGTGATTCTTTAGGCAAGTATTCTCTTGATAAAGTTATTGGAACAGCATCATCAGCTCAACGGGATTTAAAACAGTCTTATTATGGCGGTAATACTTTTGATATTGGTGATTATGATGCCAGTATTGCCGGAGTAATGTCGGTTGCCGATAAAGCTATTTTTGCAACTCTTTTTAGGCCAACTCTCTTGGATGTTAAAAATATTGTAATGGCATTGTCGGCAGTAGAAAACACTTTTATTTTAATTTTTACTATTTATTTACTTTTTAAACTAAAAATATTCAGATTTTTTATGTTATTAACTGCTCACCCTTTGCTTATGTTTTCATTTATGTTTGCCTTATTTTTCGCCTTTTCTGTGGGAGTTTCCATATCAAATTTCGGAACGTTAGTTAGACTGAAAATACCCTGTTTGCCTTTTTTTCTTTCAAGTTTAGTAATTATGAATTACATTCTAAATATGACAAAAAAAGACAGGAATTGGGAAGTTACGGATGGTCCTATTTAATGCATAGCTATTTCATCCATTTTTCATACCACATTTGAAACATCAATAAGTGCCAGATTTTTGTTGCATACTCTTTTTTACCTTCAAAAAATAATTTAGTTAAACTATGCACTTCTTTCACATTAAATAGTTTTTGTGTTCTGATCCTATCTGAATTTAAGTAAAATAATACTTGTGGTTTGAGATTGGTTGTTAGCCAATTCTCAATTGGAATTGCAAATCCCATTTTCGGACGATCTAATAATTTTTCTGGAATATATTGGTGTGTTATTTCTTTCAGAATATATTTCTTAATTCCATTATTGTATTTATAATTATCCGGCAATTGCGCCGCCCATTCAATAATTCTATGATCAAGATAAGGTTCGCGACCTTCTATACTTTGACTCATTGAGGCCCTGTCTACTTTTTGTAGAATATCATCGCACAAATAGGTTTGATAATCGATAGCCATCATATAGGATAATGGAGAGTAGAAATCTTGTAAAAGTTCGTCAGATAAATATGCAGTGTTCATCTCCAGAAATGAATTCTGTAAAAGTTGTTTTAATTGCAAGTCATTATATTGCATACTTAAACTTTTCATCATATTTTTAGGTGATGGGTCATGCAGCAAATTTTTTAGTTTTTCGTATCGATTAAAAAAATTATATTTCTTATGAAGAACAGGAATTTTATTTGCCGGTAGTAAACCCATGAGTTTTGCGGAAGTTTTTCTTAAATATCCGGGCATTTGATTCAGTATTTTACCATGTTTCATCAAGAAATCATAACGATTATATCCGGCAAAAATTTCATCGCCCGCATCGGCACTTAAAGTTACGGTGACTTGTTTTTTAGCCATTTTACAAACTAAGGTTGTAGGTATAGCACTACTATCGGCAAATGGTTCATCGTAATAATAAGGTAAATCACTAATCAATTCTAATGCTTCTTCTTGTGTACACTGATATTCGTTATGATCAGTGCCTAAATATTCGGCGATTTCTTTTGCATATGGAGCTTCATTTAATCCAATGTCTGGCACACCTATTGTAAAAGTTTTTAATTTCTCTGTTTTGCCTTTTTGAAGTATTGCGGTTAAGCATGTGCTATCATACCCCCCACTTAAAAAAACACCAACCGGAACATCAGAAATCATGCGGTAATCAAATGCAGACTTCAAAATTTTTTCTGTCTCTAATTTGGCTTCAGTAAAGGAAATATCTAACTTAGGTTTATTATACGAATCATATACATTCCAATATTTTGAAATTTCAAGTGATTTTTTTTTAAAATTGAAAACCAAGAAATGTCCGGGCTTAAGTTTGAAACAATTTTTAAAAATGCAGTGCGGCGTGGGAACATTACCAAATTGCATAAATGCAGCAACAGCATCTGTATTAATTTCTTTTTTAAAATTTGGGTGTTGATGCAATGCTTTTAATTCAGAAGCAAAAAGAAACAAGCCATCATGCCAATAGTAATAGAAGGGTTTAATTCCCGCTCTATCTCTAACGCAATAAACGGTTTCGGATAAGGTATCGTAAATTGCAAAGGCAAACATGCCAATAAATTTATCGATACAAGAAATACCCCATTGAGCAAAGGAATGCAAAATAACTTCTGTATCTGAATACCCAATAAATTTGTGATTCAGTTTAATCAGTTCGTTTTTAATTTCCCGATAATTATATATTTCTCCGTTAAATGTAATCCATAAATGCTCAAACTTCATGGGTTGTTTACCTGATTCGCTTAAATCAATAATGGACAAGCGCCGATGCCCAAAACCAAATTGATAACTGCCGGTTTCAAAATACTCATAACCGCTTCCATCCGGTCCTCGATGAGTCATAGAATCGGTCATCTTATATAGAACAACAGCCGAAGAGGTTCGATTAAAATCTATGAAGCCGGATATTCCACACATATATTTACGCTTTACTAAATATGAAAATTAACAATTAATTTTTTAAAGATTACCAAGTAAATAGTAAATGTTTAATGATTGCTAAAGTTCTTAAAGAGAAAAAGTCATTTACATTTTGTTTAATGGATAGGAGTAGATATTTCAAAGTTTTTATTTTATTTTTTTTCACAGCCAATCCAATTGCGATTAAAGAGTTCATGTGCGCTTCAACCACTTTAATTTTATGTAGGTATGATTTTTGAATAATTTCATCTTGCTTTAAACTTAGAATAAGAGCATCTCTTCTAAGTTTCCATTTTTGCTCATCAAAATCTCTCATACTTCTTTCTTCATGATCGATTAAATAAGTAGTGGTTTTATCAAGATAACATATTTGATATCTAACAGCTAGTTTAATGAAAAAATCCCAATCTTCGGCAAACATTAACTCTTTACTTTCATTAAATAAATTATTTTTAGCAATATCATTTAAAATAAATAAACAATTTACATGTAGCGAACAAGCTTTAAAAACATCTTCGGGACTTGATTTTGGTAACTCGTTTTTCTGAACTACAGATCTATCTCTTGAGCCCCATAAAAAATTCAAATGGATTACTTCCGGATTTGATTTAGAATTAATAAAATCAAATGCAGTTTGTAAATGCAAATTTTCCATCACATCGTCAGAGTCCAAAAAGCCAATATATTTTCCTGAAGATAATTTAATGCCGGTGTTTCTGGCATGAGCAACACCATGATTTTCGTTTTTAATATATTTAATGCGTGAATCAGAAAATGATTTCACGATGTTCTCTGTATCATCAGTACTTCCGTCATCAATAATTAACACTTCGAAATCATTAAAAGATTGACTTAAAACGCTTTCTATACTATGCGAGATTATGTGTCCGCGGTTATAAGTAGGTATTACAATGCTATAAAACAATTTGCTTAATAATTTTAAAAATTACCCAATTTTTCTTTTTTGAATATTTTTCTGTACATGTCATAAATAAATTTCAATTTTTTTTCATTGTTCGGATAATCGGAATACCATTTAACAGGTTGTTTCATAATTTCGTGAAATTCATTTGTTTTAATGCCCAATTTTTTGCACACATATTCAATATCACTTTGTATTTTGTTTTCATCGTATGGCAAGGTTTTCAATTGCAAAAGGGCATCTTCCCTTTTCATATCTCCGGTGCAAATTCTGCTTGAAAACGTAGCTCTGCGATAATCTATTCCGAATTTATTAAACAAATAATAAGACTGAATAAATTTGGTGTAAATTGATTCGTGGTGTTTTTGCCCGTAACTATGCCAATCAATTTCCTTTTTAAGTGTTTGAGTTACCTCTTCTTTTACATAATTCACATAATTTAATAAGTAAATTATTTTGATTTTTTTTACCAATTTATAATATGCTTCAGTTGCAAAACCGAAAAATGGAAATTTTTTTAATTTTTGAGTTCCGAATTTATGATAAATAGCACTAAAGTATTTACCGTCTTTAGCATCATAATGCCAGTGTTTTGGCAATATACCTTCAGTTGCCAAATTACCTCCGCTAATTAAGTATTTAATATCGTATTTATTTGCTACGTGGTGAAGTGCGGCTAATAAAGCAATGTCGGATGGGGTTTCTGCCTCCGGAACAGAAGCTTTTAAAAAAGCTAATTGCACATCTTTAAATTCTTCCCAATCTAATACATAAGAATCATAGGCTATGTTTAATTTTTGTGTGATGTTAATGATGTTTTGAACTGAATCTTTTGAATTCCAACCGTTATCTACATGAACAGCTAAAACACGCAAATCAAGTTTTTTGCATAAATAGGCCACATAACTACTGTCTAAGCCCCCGCTTAAGCCAACAAGTACATCAAATTGTTTACCCTTGCCGGAGGCTTTAATTTCTGACAATAATTGATTTAATTTTAATTCACTTTGTCCTTTGTTATACTTAAAATTTATGCGTTTTTCTAAATATTCAATACAATGATTACATTCACCTGCAGCATTAAAGGTGATGGCTATATCTGAAGTATCCATAACGCATCTTGTGCAAATTTGATATTTGCGAAAAACAGAATTTAAATCCTGAGATGAATTGTTTGGAATATTTTGAGAACCGGTTTTTTGCTTAAAGCGAATTTTAACAATTAATAAAAGAATCAATAAAGGAATTAGGTACGTTAAGAATTTTGTGACACTTTGAAACAAGCGCATATTCTTTGCCGGTAATATACTTACTTGGCCATAGGCTATGTCATGTAACATGGGTTCTAATCGAATTTTTGGAATCAGATCATCGTAAACCAAATAAAGACTATCCTTATTTTGTTGGTACCACGCCATACTCTCGTTACTATTTTTAATTCTTTCCCACTTGGGTTCTACATTAACATCGTGTAAATGCCATTTGCCCTGATAATAAACTTCACACAAGTAATGTCCGGCAACCGCTTCTGTTCCAATGCCAACGCTTCTAAAGTTAATTTTTTTGCGCTGCAGAATTTCCATAAACACGATGTTTTGCTGACTGCAAATGCTATGTGCGTGCTTTAGAATGTCATTTGAAACTACTATAGATGATAAATGTGACCAGATTATTTTACCGCTTAAAAAGGCAATCCAGTTTTCTGAAAATCGATAATTTAAGGGACCATGAAAGAATCGTTCGCGCATAAAATTACTTAGCACAGCTACGTAAATAGCCGTATCAAATGTTTGAGGGTTATTTGAATAGTAGTAGATACTATCCACATAATCTATCGCTTTATCGATTGAATTTAGATATAATAATTTGGGATTATATTGTTCACCCGGACTCGGAGATGGCTCAGGTATAGTAAATAAATTACATACCAAGGGACTAACACTGAGAAAAAAAGCAATATATAGCCACAAAGAGGCTTGGTTCTTTAAAAATTTAATCACGTAGCGTTGAAATTTGTTTACCGGCGTTTCTTTATAGTTACCGTAATTGTAGCGAAAATAATGGTTTTATTCTAAATTTTGCAAAAAAAGACGCACTTAACCCTGTTTTTGGTATGAAATGGAAGGTTAGACCGACTAGGCTAATTAATCGACGGAGGTTAATGAAATGTTATACTAACTTAAATTAAATCTAAAGATTGCTAATGGCGGTAGTTTTAAAATAAATAGATTGTCTCTAATTTTTGAATCATGGCATTTAAATCGAAATTTTCAGTTACGGTAGCGTAAGAATTTGAAATAATTTTATCCCTTATTTCTTTCTGTTCTAACAAGGTAAAAATAGCTTCTGTAATTGATTTTGTGTTTTGGAAAGGAACAACCATTGAATTGTGTTTATCAACCAATATTTCTTTTCCAATACCTGATTTAGTTGCAATTAGGGGTATGCCGGATGCCAGGCACTCAACATATGTCTGACCAAATGCCTCTATATTTTCATTTATTGGAACATGAATGTAAATATCAAATATTTTGTATAGGGATGTTATCTCCGATTCAAACTCAACTTTTTTATAGGAGGTTTCAGGAATTTCTTGAAGTAGGCGGTTTACTTGTAATTCATAATCTCCTTCTGTGCCAAATAATAAAAGTAAGGCATTTGGATATTTTATTAATACTTCTTTAAAGGCCGGTATAATAAATTGTATGCCCTTCAGTTCAATAAATCGGGCAATAACTCCTATTACCGGTTTTTTATAACCGGGATTGTATTTCTCCTGTAAAGAAGCAACCTTTTTTTTATCAGTTTTTAAAAAATGTTCGAGTTTAAAACCGTGGTAAATTAGGTAGATTTTATTTTCAGGAACTCCTTCTTTTTGAATTAAAACATTTTTTACGTTTTCCGAAATTGCAACAATGTGCGTTGCAAGTTTGTTATAGAGTTTGTCCCACTTAACTGCATGTGGAAAATATTCAAGATTTAAAGTAGCATAATGCCTCGTATATATTCTTGTTTTGATACCGGATATATATGCAGCCATTAATCCAATAAATGTTGCATCAAATAAATGCGCATGAACTACATCTGTTTTATTCTTTTTTAAGAATCGACGGCATTTAAAAATAGCCGTAAGTAAATCGAATTTAGAACGATAGGCTACTCGAATAGTTTTGATATTATGGTGTTGTAAAAATTCTTCGAGAGGCGAATTGGAGTTATTTATTAAAATAAAGCTAAGCTCAATTTTGTTTTTGTTTATTTCTTGCGCAATCCACTCAAAAGCAATGGCTTTTTGTATATCTGAAATTATATAAGTTACTTTTTTTGTCATAACTTGTTTGGAAAGGCTATGATGTCAAAATGCAGAGTGCCGAAATAATAATTTTCAGTTACTTTTTCTCCAACTTTTGCATGAACACATTGATAATTATTTTCATGTAACAAATTTATTAATTGTTTGGCGGAAGACCCGTATTGTTTTAAGTTTATATCATCCACTTCTATAAATAATAAAGGACGAATTTCTTTTAAAATTTTAGCACTTCCTTTTAAAACATTATACTCATAACCTTCAACATCAATTTTTATTACGTCTATTTTTTCCCACTTAAATTCTTGCGAAAAATTATCGAGTGTATTCACTGAAATAATACTATAATTCGAATTATCGTCAGTACTAACCCGGTTCATGCCACGATTTTTTTCTTCAAAGATATTTAACTTTAAATTAGTTTTTTCTGATGATAATCCGCTGTTTATTGGGATTACATTCAGGTGAGGATTAAGTTTTACATGTTCTTGAAGCTTTGAAAAATTAAAAGAATCCGGTTCAAAAGCATATACCGTACCACTTGATCCTGATAAGTTAGCCATGCGTAAAGCGGTATAGCCGATATTGGCCCCTACATCAACAATAACAAAATCTTTTTTTACTTGTGAAAAAAGGTTTTCAGAGCCAATATCATGAAATCCGAAATACAAATAATGTCCAACGTAGTCAGAAATATCCAAAACTAATTTTATCCCTTCAATTTCTAATTTCCTGATACTTGGAGAAGGAAATAAATAATTAGGTGGCACAAATTTTGAACTGAATCGACCAATGAATCCTTTTTTTCTAGTGAAAAATGCAAGAATAGTTTCGAGAAAAGGAAGCAGAAAAATTTTTCTGAAAAAATTAAGAATAGCAGTTTTTGTTCCTGTTTTATTTTGTTGCATCTTCATTTTGTGTATATCCTTCAAATATGCTTACGGCAAATAAAAGGTTGAAAAGTAAATTAAAGAAAGGATCAAAAACTTTGTGGTTAGGAATTAATTTTAAAAGTAAATGAAACAAGGGTTTAGTAAATGATAATAGGGAAAGGATATTTTTTTTTGCAATCGAATAGTGCAGTGCAACTTCTGTGTAGCCCATTTTTACGGCTACTTTTTGGGTGAATGCCCCTCTTTTTTTTCGGTCAAGCCAGCTTTTCACATCCATGCGGTCTGATTCGTTATGGTAAATGAGTACACGGGTATCAATATAGTTTTGTATACCTTGTTTTTTTAGTTTTATACATAAATCATGATCCTCAAATCCGGCATACGGAAAATTTTCGTTGTATTTTCCTGCTTCTTCAAAATCTTTCTTTTTAATAGCTAGGAATTGACTAGTAATTCCATCACTTTTAAGCATAGTGTTGTTTTTCCATTCAATTTCCCTATTATTCCACCCCTCTAGAGTCGTGAAATGATTCCGAATTAAGTAACGTCCAAATAAGTTATTTGATATTTTCTTTAAGATATTTTCCGGGTAAACCCAATTGGCATTGTAACAGGTATTTGGATTAGATTCAATAAATTCAATTGCATTTAATATGGTTTCTTTATTCAGTAGCATATCATCATCTACAAATATTAAATTTTTGGAATTAGCATTTGAGGCACCAAAATTTCTAGCCGAAGCAACTCCTTTTCCGGGATTTGTTATGATTCGAACACTAGTATTTGGATTATTTAATTTAAATGGAATATTGGGATCGTCATTCACAACGATTATTTCCAATTCAGCTATTTGACATGCTAATATTGAATGAATACATTGATTGGCAATTTCATGCCGTTTGAATGTAGGCATAATAATGCTCGCTATTGATTCCATGACTCAATTTTGGATTTTAAGTCTTGTATGTTTACCACAATGTCTCTATACCCCGGTAATTCAGTATTGGTTGGACTTTTACAATATAGAAATTCATATTTTAGTTCTTGTACCATTGCTAATTTCAAAAAGCACCATTGTTTAAAGTCTTCCTGACAAAGATCCAAAACAAATGTTCCTTTCTTTGAAAAGATTAAATTTGATAAAGCAGCGCCATGCACACTAATAATTTGTTCGGCATGATGAAATGTGGCAATTTGTTGTTCAATACTCATTTCTTCCATTTCTACATATTCAAATCCCAGGGAAGTAATTAGTGTTTTTACTTCATCATTATTCAAAAGTTTTCTTCTTGTCGGATTTTTTCTGCCTACAAATATTTTCTTTATTTTTTTTTGATTTTGAATATTTATTTTTTCAAGTACCCATTTACTAAAATCCGGGAGAATTTCTGAATGATGGTTAAGATCACGTGCCGGAAATTCACTGCTTATCGCCAGGGGAGTTTGAATAACTTCAGAATTATCTAAATACACTATGTTTTTTACGCCTAATAATTTAAACCACTGCGCATGAAACGGCTGAATTTGTTTAGGAAAAACTAAGATGGAGTTAGGTATATAATCTTTTAATAAAAATAATTTTACTAAACATTCACAAGTAAAATGGTAGTAGCTGTCGTACCAACCAAAAGAAATACTTAGGGCAGGTTCACTTATTTTCTTTTTAGTCTTAAAAAAAGAAAACAAAAGGATATTAATAAATGAACAAGAATTCTTATGTCTGAACGAAAGTGTTGGTTTAAACACATGTAAATTTTTAATAATAAAGCCATATGGTGTGATTATGGCATTAGGTATTTTATATAAATTAATATTTTCAGGTACCGGTGGATCATTATCTTTTCGATCTCCAATATCTAAGATACTTGTTGGTTCATATAAAAGTATTTTTTCCATTAGCTAAAAATATTTTTAATTCTGATTCGAAACATTTCAATCCTACTAGTTTTATGAATATCGGGTTGAAGGGAGTAATAGCATTTCATATTCTTTAATTGCTCATTATTGTTTTCGCGAACAGAATTTAAATATTGTTTTCTTATGTCAATTATATCAGGATAATCATTCAATTTTAGAGTATTATATTTAGAGACTAAATTTTTTTCGTCATTTTGTTCCAATCCACTGAAATGATAAAACGCCAAAGGAGAATCATTAACAAAGTAGACTCCATCCAAAGAAGATATTTTTCGTTCATGTATATTCCATCCTGCAACATTGTATCCGGGGTCTTTTAATATTAAAACTTTATCGGAATAAATAGGAAGCAAATTCATTATTTTTTGATCGTAGAATTCTCCAATTAATGAATTGGAATGTCCGTGGTTAATCATATGATGTTTCCACCATTCAATTAATTTTTTTGAATTCTGATTGTAATTTAAAGCAACAAATCCTAAATTGAATATACCGGTATTTAAAGCCCCAACTTGGTGAGCATAAAAATTTTCAGACACTATTGGTTCTAATAAATGAGGAGTAACTATAAAATCGAAAGAGTCTAGATTTTCCCAAATTTCCTGTAAATTTTTATAGACGATGATATCCGGGTCTAAATAAATAAATTTTGTGGCATTAAATTTTTGGTGTAAATATTGAATGGCGAAGGGTTTAATAGCCGTATTAAATTCTGTTAGGTTATAAGTTTTCACCATCTGATCCAATTCCTTTATTCCAAGAGCTTCAACTTCGATAAATTCAACGCCTTCAAAATTTTCTATTGAAAAAGATTTGTCGATTTTATCTGCAATAATATAAACAAATTTAACCTGAGGCATGTGCAGTAGTATGCTTTGCTGGAGCGTTTTAGCATATGCTAAATAATTAACCGAACATATTGTGAATATTATATTCATTCTATTTCCTTATGAATAAAGCATTGCTGTATGCCAAACCTTCCTTGTAATAATTAATATTGGTTTCGTATAAGCTAACGAAATAATAATTGTATTGATTTAAAAAAGTTATTAATTCATTTAATTGTGTATTTCTTTTATTTTGAGGTGAAAGAGCGGTTTCGCAAAGTATTGCTTTTACATTATTCGATTCCAGCAATTTTTGGGCTCCGCTTAATACTTCAATTTCGAAACCTTCTGTATCTATTTTTAACAGGTCAATTTCTTCAATTTTTTTTTCTTTGATAAAATTATCAATGGTTTCAACTTGTATTTTTTCTTTTATAGCGTCGGTCTTTGGATTACTGATTTTAATTGAGTTTAATTGGGAATTGGCATCGTCAAACAAGTTGATTTCAACTTCTTCTTTCTTATTTCCAAATGCAATTTTGTAGTTTTGAATTCTTGACTTAGTAACAGTATTTCGTTTTAGCTGCTCAAATGTTTTTGTTACAGGTTCAAATGAATAAATATTGGCAGTGGGAAATTCATTATAATAATTCAAAGCAGTTTGTCCGGTATTAGCTCCAATATCAAAAACAGTTTTTGCCTCTTGTTTAAAAATATTTTTTAGGTCAGTCGCAAGATTAATGCCAATTGGTAAATCTTTCTTTTTATAAATGAAATAACCGGTAATTTGAATTAAGGCATTTCGAATTTGATACTGAAAACTCATATATTATTATTTTGTTTTTTTCCAATAAACTCCATCATTATCGATTTTAATTATTTCTTCTGTGATGTTGTGTTTTTTTCTGTAATCATTAACAGCTAACTGGCAGGAAGGAACTGATCCCCAATCATCAACAATAACAAATCCGCCAATGCTTAGTTTGGGATATAAATATTTCAAGCCATCCATAGTTGACTCATACATGTCGCCATCTAAACGAAGTAAACAAAGTTTTTCAAATGGCGCATTTGGCAAAGTGTCTTTAAACCAACCCTTCAGAAATTTCACTTTATCATCTAATAAATTATATTTGATAAAATTTTGTTTAACGATGTTTTCTGATACACTGAGTTCTTCAAAAGAATAGAATTTATCATTTTCATCCGCCTTATATTTTTCAGCGTTAGGTTTTGGAAGTCCTTCAAAGGAATCGGCACACCAAACAATTTTATCATTTACATCATAAGATTTCAAAATTGCTTTCATAAAAATAACTGCTCCACCTCTCCAAACGCCCGTTTCAATTAAATCTCCATCAATTTTATTAGCAATAACTTGTTCTAAACAGTCTTGAATATTGCTGAGTCTTTTATATCCAATCATGCTGTCTGCGTATAAAGGCCAATCATTCCCGTTAATTCTATCCTCTGAATTAAAATTCACTTTTTCACAAACCGTGAGCTGGTCCTTTCTGAATAATTTAGCGATTTTAAAAGAAATATTAAAAAAGTTATTTATTTTCTTCCCTTTTACGGGTCTATATTCTGTTAAATTTGATCGATGTAGATCAATAAGTGTATTCTTTAATAATTCTAAATATAATTTCCGATTATCTTCCATTTGTTTAAACTGCAATTACCATGATTTAGTTACTTAATTCTTTTTAGATATCCGTTAACATTAAATGTAGCATTTTTTCCAAAAAAATCACACCATTTTCTGTCAATAACAAACTCTTCGTGTTGGGGTAAAAATTCATTAATGGCTTTTAAGGGCCCACCATTAAAATAATGATCCATTTTTAGTTTGTTTACAATTCCATCTTCAACAATAATATATGACCCAAAACTTACAATTTCAGCAAATTTTTTTAACACCCCAATTGTGCATTCGTAGGAGTGTTCGGCATCTTCAATTATAAGTATTTTGTTAAACTTTTTGGTGAGCTCAAGGTTATAATTTTCCCAACCGGTAAAGAAAAATTTAATACGAGGATCGTTTTTAATTTTCTCATCAATATAATCACCTACATCAATAGAATGAACTTCACCTATTGTATTATTTAGTGTCATCAAATCTGCTAAGTATAATGCGCCTCCGCCTTGATTAGCACCAATTTCAATAATTAAATCCGGTTTCACTTCACTAATTATCATTTGATATATCACATAATCAAAAGGACAACGAATTGCCTTAACTCCTCTGTAAGTAACTTTTAAGTGGCCATCATATAACGTTTTTGCATTAAAATTAACCTTTTCATCATTTGGTTTTTGATTAATAAGTTTGACAAGTTTTTTCATTCACAAATACAATTAATTGATTTTTATAATTTCATTTTTTGTTTCCGGTCTTATAACTCCGGGTATCTGCCCTCCATATTCGTGTTTCCGGTTTACCTTGCTTTCGATAATTTCAATATTTATTATTTCACGCTCATAAAGATGAACACATTCTGTTTTTAGCGTAGTGAATGCAACGCCTACCCGATAGGTTTGATTATTCAAATAATTGGCTGGTATCCAAGTTACATTTTTGTAATTACCCGCACTTAATTCCGGTGTATTTGTAATTGTAATAAAGCAGTAAACACCGTGAGAATTATAGAAGTGAAGATTTAAGGCAGGTTTTTCATTTTCTTTTAAAACTTCATACTCGACACAAATACCAAATTCTTGATTAATTTGAGGCTGGTAAATTTGAACATTATCTGTATTAATTAAATAAACCTTGCTCAGTCTTACTATACTATCTCCCGGCATTTCATGAATAGCCCAGCTCTTAAATGAATCTTGATAATTGCTTGTGTAAGAATCAATCACTTCTTTAATTTCTCCAACTTTTTGTATTATTCCTTTTTCAAGAATCACCCCTTTTTTGCAAAGGGTAATAATTGATTCTAAATTATGACTAACAAATAAAATGGTTCTTCCGCTTTTACTCACTTCTCCCATTTTACCCATGCATTTTTTTTGAAACTCCGCATCACCAACTGCGAGTACTTCATCAATAATTAAAATTTCATTTTCTAAAAAAGCAGCAACCGCAAAGGCTAATCTTAATTGCATTCCGCTACTATAATGTTTTAATGGTGTATCAATAAATTTTTCTACACCCGAAAAATCAACTATCGCATCAAAGTTTTTTGCAATTTCCGATCTTTTCATTCCTAAAATAGATCCATTCATGAAAATATTTTCTCTTCCGCTCAATTCGGGATGAAAGCCTGTTCCAACCTCCAATAAACTGGCCATTCTGCCACGTGATATTATTTTACCCGATGAAGGCGGTGTAATTTTTGAAAGAATTTTTAAAAGAGTTGATTTGCCTGCACCATTTTTTCCAATAATTCCAACACTATCCCCTTCTTCCACATTAAAAGTTACATCCCTTAGTGCCCAAAAATCTTCTTTCGTGTTTTTTGGGACAAGTAATTGTGATAAACGATCTCTCAAACTCAAATAAGTTCCCAACTCATGATTGATTCGAAACTTTTTGGATATATTATTTATTTCTAAAATTGGTTTCACTAGGCTAAATCTGCAAAATAAGATTCTGTTTTTCTAAAATAAAAAATGCCAATTATAAATGTAAAAATACTGGATAGACAACTATATAAAATTCCATGCAAATTTAATTCGTTAGATAAAAAAGAATGTCTGAATAGTTCAATAGGAGCATACATCGGATTGAATTCTAAAAGCAATTGAAAAAATTTATTTCCGGATATATTCAAAGGATAAATGACCGGAGTTGCAAATAACATGGCTTGTATAAAGAAGGGAAGAATATACCTGAAGTCACGGTATTTTACATTAGCCGCAGATATAAGTGTGCCTAGCCCAAAGGTACTTATGCAAGTTAATATTATGCTGCAGGGAATTAACCATAATGCAGATAATTTAAATGAATGATTATAATAATACAACAAGGGAATAAAGATTAGAAAAGCCATTATAAAATCAATAAGGGAAACCAATACTGATGAAAATGGAATAATTAGTCGGGGAAAGTATATTTTTTTTATGATGTTAGAATTATTCACCATACTATTTCCTGAATTTGTAAGTCCGGTTGAGAATATATTCCACAAGATAAAGCCGCTTAATGCAAAAACAGAATAGGGTACATTCAAATTACTCTTTTCTGAGATGATTGAACCAAAACTAAACGTAAAAAGTAAAGTCATTAATATGGGCTGAAAAATAGCCCAGGCAACTCCTAAAAATGTTTGTTTGTATTTTACCTTGATATCTCTCCAAGTAAACATGATAAATAACTCCCGATAACTCCACAGTTCTTTTATTCCAATCGTAAATTTATTATGTGACTTAATTTCGTATTCCATTTTTATTTCTTATAATTTATCAGAAAAGCATTTAAAGCACTTACATTATCTTGATACGAAAATACACTTGAAATATAAGAATAATTCGCTTTATCTATGCTATAAAAATATAAGAGTTTTGCAGCTTCTAGTTTCTCACGATCATGTATAAATAAGTTTAATAGTGTTTTAATTTGCTCGTTTGAATAACAATTCAATTTATAAATTGATTTTAAATGACTAAATTTCTCAATATCACTGGTGAAATCGTGCAACTTCACTAGTGTTTTTTCAAAATCTTCTTTTTGACAAGCCTCCATACACGATTTTTGAGATTCATATCGGTAATCACTCGCATTTTTAAAAAACGAATTAAGTTCCGTTTCGGAAGCGGCCATACTAAATTTCGCCTTAATTTTTTCTCTGTTGCTTGTATCAGTTAAACTAAAATAACCCAACTTAACTAGTTTTAATTTTTCCAATTCGTATGGAATATGGGAAAGAATATTGCAAAGTTGATCAACGCTAACGCAATTATTCCGTAGCGTTTGTTCTGCTATATCATACTTTTCCTGTTCTACCTGTGCCTTATTCATGAGTATATTTAAATAATTCATATAACTGTTAGGCATTGGCATTTGACAACGTCCGTCGTACGGATAATTATTAAACCAAACCGGTTTACTGTTCTTTAATTCTACATAATGTTCTAATGTGGTGTTGCTGTATTTTTTAGTGGTGTCAATTTTAGGTTTAATAGGCACAATGGGTTCGGGTATTTTTTGATAGGTTTTAAAGCCTGCATATTTTAACTTTAAAGGTGAAGATTTACCGCTAAGTAAATAGGTAAACTCTTTGCCTTGTACTTTTTCTTTTTTTTCTAGTAAATAGATTTCCGATATAATTTCGCTTTTGTTAGATAACACAAGCTTTATTTTAACCGTATCCTTTACTATGGGCCCAAAAGAAATATCAGATTGTTCGGTTCCATTAATCAATGAATCCTGTATATAAAAATAAAATGTTTCGCCTTCTTGATGCACCAAATGAATATAGTTTTGTCCGATTAAAAACTGACAAAAAAACAAACTGAATATCCCAATTTTCCGCATGCCTAAATGTAAGATGTATTTTTATGAAAATGATTATAAATTAAAGCGGCTTTTGATTTTCCAATCAGTTTTTCAAGTATTTCTAAACTGCTTTCTTTAATATTATTTACACTTTTTAGCTCCTGCAGTAGCTTGTTAGCGGTTATTTCGCTTATCCCTTTTATCTCACTTAATTCAGTTTTAAAAGTCTCTCTGCTTCTTTTATTTCTATGGTGTGTTATTCCAAATCGATGAGCCTCGTCTCTTATTTGTTGAATAATTTTAAGTGTTTCGCTTCTTTTGTCCAGGTAAAGAGGAATGCTGTCTTCCGGAAAATAAATTTCTTCCAGTCTTTTTGCAATTCCAATAATTGCAATTTTACCGTATAATTTTAGTTTTTTTAATGCCGCAACTGCTGCACTTAATTGCCCTTTTCCTCCATCAATTACAATTAAATCCGGTAATTCTTTTTGTTCTTGTAAAATTCTACTGTATCTCCTTCCAATTACTTCAAACATAGTTGCAAAGTCATCCGGACCTTCAACTGTTTTTATATTAAAATGTCGGTATTCACTTTTGGCAGGCTTACCGTTAATAAATACCGGCATGGCACTAACAGCATATTCTCCCTGTATATTGCTGTTATCAAATCCTTCTATTCGTTTCGGTTGCACCTTCATCCTTAAATCCTTTTTCATCTGCTCCATAACTCTATCGGTGTGCTGTTGTGGGTTGGTAAGCATGATTTGCTTTTCTTTTTCAATCTTAAATGAAAAAGCATTTTTTCTGCAGAGTTCTAACAATTTCTTTTTGTCACCTATTTTAGGAACTAAATATTTGCAATCCGGTATTAAAACTGATGGTTCAATGGGCACAATAATTTCTTTGCATTCTTCTCCATACTTTTTTCGGGTTTCAGTAATCACAAATTCTAAAATCTCTTCATCCCTTTCTTGCATTTTTTTTTGAACTTCCTGAGTAATGGATAAAACGATGGCGCCATGTATTAATTTAAAATAATGAACAAATGCATTCTTTTCATCACTTATAATATTGTAAACTTCTATTAATGAAAGTGAAGGGTGAACAACTGTAGATTTGGCCTGATGTGCCCGCAAAAGATCCATTCTGTTTTTTAAAATCTCCGCCATCTCAAAATCAAATTGCTCACTGGCTTTCAGCATTTTTTCTTTTAATTCCTTAATTGCGAATTGTAATTCTCCCTTCAAGATTTGCTTTATGGCCACTAAATTTTCAGCATACTCTTGTTCGTCTTGATTTCCGGTACATGGCGCTTTGCACTTGCCAATATGATATTCCAAGCAGGCTCTAAACTTTTTTTTCTCAATGTTACTTTCACTTAAATCGTAAGTGCAATTTCTAAGCGGATAGAGCTGCCTGATTAATTCCAGTAAAGTATGCATTAGTTTTCCGCTGGTATAAGGACCGAAATATTCACTCCCGTCTTTAATCAATTTTCGAGTTGAAAATATTCTGGGAAATCTTTCTTTCTTAATTACAATCCACGGATAAGTTTTATCATCCCTTAGGTTTACATTGTATTTGGGCTTTAAACTCTTAATTAAATTATTCTCCAGCAACAATGCGTCATATTCCGATTCAACCTTTACGGTTTTTATATCATTAATTTTTTTAACGAGTAGTTTTAATCGCGCGTGCTCATGCGCTTTGGTAAAATAAGAGCTTACCCTTTTCTTTAGATTTTTCGCCTTGCCTACATACAACAAGTTATTTTTATCATCAAAATATTGATAAACTCCCGGAGTTTCAGGTAAGGTTTTCAGTATTGTTTGAAGATGTTCTTTCTGCTTAGCTTGCACTTCACAAATTTATTCTTTTAATTGTAAGCCCTCATTAGTAGCATTTTTACTACTTCTAAATAAGATTATATTCAAGTACATGAATATCAAACACATATATGCTTCATATCGCCAAAAATTATTCGTATTTTCGAATTCTATTTTTTAAAAAATATGGCAAAATTCAGAAGAGAAGATGCCCTTGATTATCATTCGCAAGGTAGGCCGGGCAAGATTGAAGTTATTCCAACAAAACCTTACAGTACACAACGAGATTTAACATTAGCGTATTCTCCCGGTGTGGCTGAGCCTTGTCTGGAAATCGAAAAAAATCCGGAGGATGCTTACAAGTACACTGCCAAGGGAAACTTAGTTGCCGTGATATCTAACGGCACGGCTGTATTGGGATTAGGCGATATTGGTGCGTTAGCTTCAAAACCCGTAATGGAAGGAAAAGGTTTGTTATTTAAAATATTTGCCGATTTAGATGTGTTTGATATTGAGTTAGACACTAAAAACATTGATGAGTTTGTTCAAACAGTTAAAAATATTGCTCCAACGTTTGGTGGAATTAATCTAGAAGACATCAAAGCTCCGGAATGTTTCGAAATTGAACGTCGTTTAAAAGAAGAACTGGATATTCCACTCATGCATGATGATCAGCACGGAACTGCAATTATTTCGGCTGCAGGATTAATTAATGCTGTAGAAATTTCAAAGAAAAAAATAGGAGATGTAAAGGTGGTGATTAATGGCGCAGGCGCATCGGCAAATTCTTGCGCTAAACTTTATATTGCGGTTGGCGTGAAAAAAGAAAACATTACTATGCTGGATAGTAAGGGAGTTTTACATGTGGGTAGAACGGATTTAGATCAGTATAAATCTTTTTTCGCCTCTAAAAACACAAAAATAAATACATTAACGGAAGCCATGAAAGGGGCTGATGTTTTTGTTGGACTTTCAAAAGGGAATATTGTAACGCAAGAGATGGTAAAAAGCATGAACAAGAATTGTATTGTTTTTGCATTGGCTAATCCTACACCTGAAATTTCTTATGAAGAGGCTATCGCTTCTCGTAAAGATATTATTATGGCAACCGGACGTAGCGATCATCCTAATCAAGTGAATAATGTGTTGGGATTTCCTTTTATTTTCCGCGGTGCAATGGATGTTCGTGCAACAGCGATTAATGAAGAAATGAAATTGGCGGCTACAAAAGCGATTGCTGCTTTAGCAAAAGAAGCAGTGCCTGATTATGTAAACCTGGCTTATGGTTCAAAGAATTTGTCATTCGGCGCAGAATATATTATTCCAAAACCTATTGATAACCGTTTAATAGTTGCCGTTTCTTCTGCAGTCGCCAAAGCAGCAATCGATAGCGGTGTGGCTAAACGTAAAATAACAGATTGGGAAGCCTATAAAATTGAATTGGAAAACCGACTTGGAAAAGACAATAAATTGATGCGAAGTTTAGCAAATAAAGCTAAAAGTAATCCTAAGCGAGTGGTTTTTTCAGATGCCGATACCTATAAAGTTTTAAAGGCAGCTCAGGTTGTGCGTGATGAAGGAATTGCCAAACCGATTTTACTTGGCAATAAAGAAAGAATTCAAGCCATTGCCAATGAAAATCACATCGACCTATCTGAAATGCCTATCATTGATCCGTTAACAGAAGAGGAGGGAAAAAGAAATGAATTTGGTAATTTACTCTGGAGAAAGCGTCAACGTAAAGGTTTAACTTTATACGAAGCGCAAAAGTTGATGCGCGATAGAAATTATTATGGCTCCATGATGGTTGAACATGGTTTAGCAGATGCCATGATTAGTGGATTAACTCGAAAATATCGACATCCTCTTAAAGCGGCATTAGAAGTAATTGGTGTAAAACCGGAAGTAAAAAAAGTAGCCGGCTTATATTTGATGGTTACTAAAAAAGGCCCGTATTTTTTTGCCGATACCACCATGAATACCAATCCAACCGCTGAGGAATTAGCCGATATTGCAGTACTCACAGCTAATACCGTAAAGAAATATAACATCACACCACGTATCGCTTTATTGTCTTATTCAAATTTTGGATCTACACCTGGCGATATTCCAAATAAAGTACAAAAGGCGGTTAGTATTTTGCATAAAAATTATCCGGGTTTGATAGTGGATGGAGATATTCAAGCCAATTTTTCGATTAACAATACATTATTGAAAGAGCAATTTCCTTTCAGTACTTTGGTTGATATGGATGTAAATACATTCATTTTTCCGAATCTGGAATCCGGAAATATTTCATATAAATTGTTACAAGAATTAGGCGGATCCGAAGCAATTGGTCCAATCTTAATGGGATTAAACAAACCCATGCACGTTCTGCAATTAGGTAGCAGTGTACGTGAAATTATGAATATGGTTATTCTTGCAGTAGTTGATGCGCAAAGCCGATAATTTAATTGTTTATGTCATTTATAAATCATTTAAAAGGACACATTGAATTCAGAAATCCGGCCAAGGTAGTGATTGAGTGTGGCGGAGTAGGTTATAGTTTGATGATTTCATTAAACACATTTACCAAAATGGAAGGGCAAAAAGAAGTTTGCTTATTTGTAGAATGTGTTTACCAGCGAGATGATAATCCAAGGTATTTCGGGTTTTACGACGAAGAAGAAAGGGAATTATTCAGAAAATTAATATCTGTGAGTGGGGTAGGCGGTTCTAGTGCCATGTTAATGCTCTCCAGCCTCAGTGCCGCCGAAATATCCGGGGCTATTAATACTGCCAATGTGACATTACTGAAAAGCATCAAAGGAATTGGTGATAAAACCGCTCAACGTATAGTGGTAGACTTAAAAGGAAAGATGGGAAAACATGAGGGTGGAATGAGTCAAATTTTATCCAATTCATACAATAAAAACCGCGATGAAGCGTTAATGGCCTTAATAACCTTGGGTTTCCCAAAAATGACCGCTGAAAAGGCACTTGAAAAGGCCATAAAACAGCAAGGCATTGAAACCGAAAATGTGGAAAATTTAGTTAAAGCAGCGTTTAAAAATCTATAAGTAATTCCTTTTCGTGCGAGCAAATAGTCTTATAAATTTTTTATTGCTTACCGGTACAACAGCTTGTTTAATGGGCGTTGTCACCAATAAAAACGAAGAGCTCATTGCAGAAGATTTCGTGTATGAAAATCCTCAGGCAAACGTATTGGTTGTTGACACTCCAGATACTGATCCATTGCCTTTTGAATTTAAAGATAATCCGGGCCGGCCTCCACAATACGATCCTAAATCCAAATTATACCTCGAAGATCCCAGCAATGTTAAAACCGATGTAAAATATAATCCGGATACCAAGAACTATGATATTTCTCAAAAAATGGGGGATATGGAATACCGTCCTGAAACATATATGAGTATGAAAGAGTATCAGGATTATATGTTTAAAAAATCAATGCGTGATTATTGGAGATCCAGAGTAGCAGCCGACGATTTAAACAATTCACCACGCAAAAGCATGGTTCCGAAAATGACGGTGAACTCTGAATTATTCGATCGTATTTTTGGTGGGAATACGGTAGACATTAAACCAACGGGTACAGCTGAATTAATTTTTGGTTTGAACAGAAATAAAAATTTGAATCCCGCTATTCCTCAGCGTCAGCAAAAAATTACCAACTTCGATTTTAACATGCGCATTCAATTGAATTTAATCGGAAAGATTGGAGATAAATTGAAAGTGTCAACCAATTATAATACAGAAGCAAGTTTCGATTGGGAGAACCAAGTTAAATTAGATTACACCGGTTATGAAGATGAAATTTTGAAAAAAATTGAAGCGGGTAATATCACTTTCCCTTTGAATAGTACATTAATCAGCGGAAGTCAAACTTTATTTGGATTTAAAACTGAATTGCAATTCGGTCGTTTACGTTCTACCATTGTTTTCTCTCAACAAAAAGGCAAGAAGCAAGAGGTAACGGTTCAGGGTGGTGCGCAAACACAACAATTTCAAATTAATGCCGATAATTACGAACAAAACAAACACTATTTTTTAGGACATTATTTCAGGGATAATTACGATAATTGGATGGGAACACTGCCTATTGTAAATACGCCGGTGGTAATTACGAAAGTGGAGGTGTATATCTTAAACATCAATGGTAATGCCGAACAAACGCGTAACGTAATCGCTTTTCAAGATTTAGCAGAAGATGGCGGAAATGTTTGGCCAAGTTTGTTGAATACAAGCAATCTGGTTTCTCCAATTCAATATGCTATTGTTGATAGCGCCGGACCCAATCCGGCCTTAACGGATAAAATTCCGCACAATGGCGCGAATAATTTATATCACATCATGACCAATAGTACGAATGGTATGATTAAAGACAGAACCTTAACCGAAGTAAGTAAATTGCCAACTTCCGTTCCGGCATCAAATAGTGATAATAGCGGAAATGCTTATATGCAAGCCTCAAGAGATTATAATCTTATCCAAAATGCCCGAAGATTGAATGCAACTGAATTTACATTCAATCCGCGTTTAGGTTACGTTTCTTTGAATCAACAAATCAGTAATGAACAAGCCGTTGCGGTTTCTTATCAATATACGTACGGCGGAAGAACGTATCAGGTAGGTGAATTTAGTGATCAGGTAACCGATAATGCAAAACTATTGGTTTGTAAATTATTAAAATCTGTTTCTGTAAACGTAAAACATCCCATGTGGAAACTTATGATGAAGAACGTTTACACCATTGGTGCGTACAATTTGAATTCACAAGATTTTAAATTAGATGTGTTTTATAACAACATTGAAACCGGTGTTGATGTTCCTTACATTCCATTCGGACAAGCAGGTGGTGAGGTAAACGGCCGTCAATTAATTCGGGTATTGAATTGCGATAAGTTAAGTGTGAATGGTGACAAAGCGCCCGATGGCGTTTATGATTTTATTCCGGGTTATACAATTTTGGCCAATAACGGCCGAGTGTATTTACCAACGGTGGAACCTTTCGGAAGAAGTTTAGAGGCCAAATTTGCACCGGCTGATTTTCCGGCTGCCAATAAGTATATTTTTAAAGAACTGTACGATTCTACTCGTACGGCCGCAACTTTTATTCAGGAAAAAAACCGATATAAAATTAAAGGAAGTTATCGATCGGCATCGGGATCTGAAATCGCCTTAAACGCACTCAATATTCCTCAGGGTGCAGTTGTAGTTACCGCCAACGGTGTTGCGTTGGTAGAGAATACCGACTATACTGTGGATTACACTTTGGGAAGAGTGAAAATTATTAACGAAGGAATTTTAAATTCTGGCGCACAAATAAAAGTTTCGTTGGAAAGTAATTCTCTCTTCAACGTGCAGCAACGTAGTTTATGGGGAACGCGTTTAGATTATAATGCCTCTCGAAATTTAAAGTTAGGCGGTACCTTTTTGCGATTTAACGAAAGACCGGTTACCCAAAAAGTTTCTATTGGCGATGAGCCGGTAAGTAACATCGTTGCCGGTTTGGATTTTAATTATAAAACAGAAACTCCTTTCATTACACGATTATTGGATAAACTACCTTTTTACAGTACCAAAGTAATGAGTTCGATTACAACCAGAGGTGAAGTAGCTAAATTATTTCCGGGTAACGCCAAAGCAATTGGTAAAAGCGGGAACTCTTACATCGATGATTTTGAGGGATCAATATCTGTAATAGATGTTCGGAATCCGAATGGATGGTATTTATCCGGAATCCCTCAAGGTCTACCCGGATTTCCGGAGGCCAGTGTGAGCGATTCAGTTTTAACCGGATTAAATCGAGCAAAATTAAATTGGTACACTATCGACCCTATGTTTACACGTACACAAAGTGGAACAACACCGGGGTACTACGATAATAAAATTTTCTCCAATAACATGTGGCGTCAGGTTTTTGAAACCGAATTATTTCCAGGTAAAACTCCTCCTAACGGTCAGCAAGTTGTTCTACCTGTGCTTGATCTGGGCTTTTATCCAACCGAAAGGGGCCCTTATAATTTAGATGTACTTCCTCGTTCCGGAATTTCTGCCGGTATGAATGCCGATGGACTTTTGAATAATCCTAAATCACGCTGGGGAGGTATCATGAGAAGGTTAGAAACTAACGATTTTCAGGCAGCAAACATAGAGTATATCCAGTTTTGGATGATGGATCCGTATAATGATGATTACAATACCGAAACCCATCCCGATTTTGACCCCAATAGTTTACCCAGCGGAGACTTTTATATCAATTTGGGAAATATTTCTGAAGATATTTTAAAAGATGGCCGAATGAGCTATGAAAATGGTTTACCCGGAACCTCTGATATTTCAAAAGACTTGCCTACTGAATTTACGCGAATATCAAGAGTGCCATTAATTCCTCCAACAGTAAATGCCTTTTCACAAAACAATCAGGATAGACCTTATCAGGATGTGGGTTATGATGGAATGATTGACTCAACCGAGCAAAGAATTTTTGCGGCCAATTTAAATGAAGTTAATGCAGTGCCGGGAATTAATATGTCATCACCTCATGTTAGTGCTTTTATGAATGACCCGTCCAGTGATAATTACAATTTTTTCAGAGATGATGATTATGATGCCGAACAGGCAAAAACATTAAAGCGATATTCCAGGTACAATAACATGGAGGGCAATACCCCAACTGAAGCACAATACCAGGATGCTAATCCAAACGGAGGAAATTACTCAACCGCCTCGGCTAATTTGCTTCCTAATATTGAAGATGTAAATAAAGACAATACCTTGAGTGATATTGAAAATTATTATCAATACAGAATCCATATTTCACCTTCGGACGTAAATGAAACTGCGGTAGGTACAAATTTCTTGGTAGACGCTTTTAAGGGAACGGCTGAATTTAGCGGCGTAACAAAGGAAGTTAAGTGGTATCAATTTAAAATTCCTATTTCTCAATTCGAAAATGTGGTTGGGGGAATAGAAGGTTTTAACTCCATTCGATTTATGCGAGTTTATATGAAAGGATTTGATCGTCCGGTTCTTTTACGTATCGCGCGATTTGAATTAGTTCGAAGCGATTGGCGCCGTTATCAGTTTGATTTAAGAAAACCGGGTGAGTATATTGCCATTGATGATAACCAAACTGTTTTTGACGTGTCGGCTGTAAGTTTACAGGAAAATGGAACTAAATCTCCGGTAAATTATATTATGCCACCCGAAATTCAACAGCAACAAAATGTTCAAACTACCAATTTGGTTTTACAAAACGAACAAGCTCTTCAAATTAGAGCTTGTAATTTGAAAGATGGTGATAGTAGAGCCATTTTTAAAAATGTTGAGTTGGATACGCGTATGTTCAAAAATATTAAAATGAATGTACACGCTGAGAATTTAAATGACATACCATTAAACGACGGCGAGCTTACTTTATTTTTTAGAGTTGGTACAGATTATAACAATAACTTTTACGAGTATGAAGTACCGCTTAAACTAACACCTAAAGGCCAATACGATCCTAATAGTGTAGATGCCCGTTATCAGGTTTGGCCGGTTGAAAATGAAATTAATTTTAAATTCAGCGATATCAGTAATGTAAAAAACCAGCGAAATACAGAATATGGATATTATACCAATTTAAATGCGTATACCAAACCCTATTCAAAAGATTTAGGAGGGTACACGATTACCATTGTAGGTAATCCAAATCTAGGAACCATTAAAAGTATTATGGTTGGTATACGAAATCCGAAAACAGCTGATAATAAAGCGCATTGTGTGGAAGCTTGGATTAATGAATTGCGATTAACTGAATTTGACAATGAGGGCGGTTGGGCAACAACCGGACAAATACAAGCTAAACTTGCTGATCTCGGACAAGTATCACTAGCCGGAACGTATTTCTCTCCATTCTGGGGAAGTGTTGAGAAAAAAATCAATGAGCGAAGTAGAGAAAGTAATACCAATTGGGATATGAGTACCAATATTAATGCCGGTAAATTCTTCCCTTCTAAATGGAAAGTCTCATTGCCGCTGTATTACAATTTCGGGCAAACCATCATCACTCCATTATTTAATCCGCTTGATCCTGATGTTCGTTTAAAGGATGTGTTTGACAATCCGGCCATATCCGATTCCGTAAAAAAAGAAATCAAAAAACAAACACTTGATCATACCGAACGAAAAGGATTTAATGTAACTAACGTGCGCATTGATGGTTTAAAACGTAAAGGTGCCAAACCATTTCCTTGGGATATTAGTAATTTTTCGGCCACGTATGCCTATACGGAAATTGATAAGCGAAGTGTAAATGTTGAATACAATATCAATAAACAATACCGAGGCGGTTTGCAATATGCTTTTGCATTTCAAAATCCGTTTACCATAAAACCATTCAGCAAAATAAAAGCTTTTGAGAAAAAGTGGTTTACTTTAATTAGGGAATTTAATTTACAGTTGATGCCAAATAGTTTTGGGGCACAAATGGATTTAAATCGCACATACGCATCAATCAGAAACAGGGATATTACCGGAATTTATGGGGCGGCAGAGTTTGAAAATCCGGCATTGGTCAATAAAAACTTTATTGCCTCGCGTGCATATAATTTGCGTTGGGATTTAAGTAAATCAATAAAATATAATTACAGCGCCAGTGTGGATGCTCGTATTTTTGAAATGCCCGGAGAAATTACACATCCCGATAGTGTTGTAAAAAACAGAGAATTAGTGCAAAACAATATTTTGAAAGGTGGAGAGAGTACATCTTTCCGACAAAATATGGATGTGAATGTTAATGTGCCTATCGATAAAATTCCAATATTTGACTTTATAAAAACAACGTATCGTTTTGGAGGTACTTATACCTGGATGAGAAGACCATTTGCTGCAGATGATAGTATTGGTAATACTATACAAAATACCAATACGCACAATTTCACGGCTAATCTGCAAATGATTACACTCTATAACAAAATACCTTATTTCAAAAAAATTAATACCAATCAAAATAAATCCAAATCGGTTAATGCACTTCCAAAAAAGGGTGATGTTTCGGCTGGTAGCGACTCCACTAAAAAATCGAAAACCAGTGCAAACGAAAACGTAAAGGATATATTTGAGTTCTTAGCTCGCGGCATAATGATGCTTAAAACCGTTAATCTAACTTATCAATTGCAGGGCGGGCAAGGTTTGCCTAATTTTAAACCTAGTCCGGTATTAATGGGGATGGATCCTTCTAAAGGACAAGCTCCGGGATTCTTATTTACAACAGGTTTACACGATGGATTAATTCGAGAACGAAGTGTGGATAACGGATGGCTCGCCATGGTTCCATTACAAACCACTCCATATACCGAAACTAAAACTGAAGACATATCATACAGAGCAAGCATAGAACCTCATGGTAGTTTGAAAATAGAATTAAACGGTAACCGTAAACAATCCACCAGTATAAATGAGTTTATGGTGTTTGATGACCCTACACGCACACGCGACGACCGTTATAAAGGATTTGATTTCCATCAGAGTAAAAATGAAACAGGTAACTTTAGTATTAGTACTTTCGCGAATTTTAATGCTTTTAAAGATGGAAAAGATCCTATCGAATCTAAATTATTTACGGATTTTCTATTGGAAAGAAGAAACGTAGCAAATGAATTAGGGGCTGCAAATGATAATAACGACCCCAACGCGATTACCTTCGTCAATATAAAGGGGCAAACCGAAAGTTATGTTGACGGTTACCAAGATAATCAACAAGATGTTTTATTAGGTGCATTCTATAATACGTATACCGGTGGTAAAATTAAAAATTACAGTACTAAAAATATTTTCCCAACCGTTCCAATTCCAAACTGGACAATCACATGGGATGGATTAGGAAAATTGGGTTTCTTTAAAAAGACATTCCGATCAATTACTGTTCGTCATGGATATCGAAGCGCTTACAATATTAACGGATATAATAATAACATTTTGTTTATCGGCGATCAGCAAATTGCGCGTATGCCAATAACAGTTTCCAGCGGTACTACACCAATCAATTCAAATTTTGTTCCGTATTACAACATTAATGCAGTTACAATAACCGAAGCTTTTGCTCCATTAATAAAGTTTGACTTTCAATTTTTAAAACAAGGTTGGAGTGCTAACGTCGAAACTAAACGAGATAAAAGCACTACCTTGAATATAACCGGACCACAAATTATTGAAACAAAAGGACAGGAATATATTGTAGGTTTAGGATATATGTATCCTAAATTGAGATTTAAGGCACTGAAAATTCAGGGTAAAGTATTGGAAAGTAATTTAACAGTAAAAGTAGATGTGAGTTACCGTAGAAATGTATCGGTAATCAGACGTATTTCTGATGGAATAAGTATACCAACAGGCGGAACCGACATTATTACGTTGAGGTCTTCAGCCGACTATCAATTAACGCCTAACATTAACCTGAGACTATTTTACGATTGGATTAAAACAAAACCTCAAACTTCCGCCTCATTTCCTACTTCCAATGCCACAGGAGGATTTAGTTTAAGAATTAACTTTCAGTAAATGAGGTAAATTGATAAAAATTAAATACTTTGATTATTCAAACAAAAACTTAAATTTGTAACACAAAAAAAACAGAATATGAATTTCCCTGCAGAATTAAAATACACAAAAGACCACGAGTGGGTTAAAATTGAAGGCGATATCGCAACTATTGGAATTACTGATTTTGCTCAACGTGAATTGGGCGATATCGTTTACGTAGACGTTAATACAATTGGAGAAACAGTTGCTAAAGAAGCTGTGTTCGGAACTGTTGAAGCGGTTAAAACCGTGAGTGATCTTTTTATGCCATTAAGCGGAGAAGTACTTGAGGCGAATAAAGACATCGATTCTGCTCCGGAAAGTGTAAATAATGATCCTTACGGAAAAGGCTGGATGATTAAAATAAAAATTACCGACCCTGCTGAAGTAAGCGGATTGTTGAGTGCCGATGATTATAAAAAATTAATAGGTGCTTAATTGAATGAATAATTTTTCAAACCCTTTCCTAAAGAAAGGGTTTTTTTATTGGTGAAAAAAATTAAAATAACAATCTGGAATAACATCGGCCTATTAACCATTCTCTGGGCCCTGATTATTTTGGTCTTATGTGCAACCCCGGGTTCATATTTACCCACCGCTTCTTGGCTTGAAATGCTCAGTTTTGATAAGTGGGTACATGCCGGCCTGTTTTTTATTTTAACCAGCCTGGTATTTTTATTATGCTTTAAAAAACAGTGGGATTTTACTTATTGGATTGTGCTTTTCATACTTACCCTGAGTTATGGAGGATTGCTTGAAATTATGCAGGCCTTGGTTTTTAGCGAACGTAGTGCAGATTGGCAAGACTTTGTAGCGAATAGTTTTGGGAGCTTTGGGGCCCTGGTGTTATTTAAAAAAACAAAGGTGTATTTTCACTAAAATCAGCATTCTATTTCCTAGAATAAAAGCCCTGTTAAAAACTAGGGTTGCTAATTCAAAAAAGTGCTTAATTATTTGTATTATATTAGTGTTAATTCAAAATTAAAAAACAAATTGAAAGAACCCGGAATTATATTCATACCAACGTATAATGAATCAGAAAATATTGAAAAACTGTACAATGAAATCTGTTCCTTAAATCACGGATGTGATTTACTTTTTCTTGATGATAATTCGCCAGACGGGAGTGGTAAGATTATTGATTCTTTGGTTGAAGATAATAAGAATGTTTATGTCATTCACAGAAAACAAAAATCAGGTATTGGTAGTGCTCATCAGGATGCGCTGAGGTGGGCTTATGAAAGAAAGTATAAGACCTTTATCTCTATGGATTGTGATTTCACACACTCTCCGGCGCTTATTCCTAAATTTATTCAGTTCTCTGAAAATTACGATGTGGTTCTTGGATCAAGATTTATTGAAAAGGATAGTTTAATGGGATGGAATGGCTATCGAAAATTCTTAACTTACCTAGGGCATTTTTTTACAAAATTTCTGCTTGGCATTCCTTATGATGCCACCGGTGCTTTTCGATTATATGATTTGGAGAAAATACCAATAGCATTATTTAAAAAAGTAAATTCTAAAAGTTATTCCTTTTTTTTTGAGAGTCTTTTTATTTTACAAAAGAATGCATTTAGAATAAAGGAATTTCCAATTGCGCTACCGGCAAGAACATACGGAACTTCTAAAATGAAGCGTAGTGACGTTATAAAGAGCTTTCTATTGATGTGTCATCTTTTTTTAAAAAGTATTTTTAACCATAAGTATTATATAGTGAAGTAAAAAGCGTGATAAACGATGAAAAAATAAAACAAGATTGGGATATTTACTGGAATTCAAAGGCCAGTAAGGGAAATAATAATAGGTTGTATGATAAAGTCGCTTCGTTTTACCGCAAAAACATTATAAAACGGATACTTAATTATCATATCTTCAAATATATTCCAAAGGGAAGTAAAGTGTTGCATGCAGGTTGTGGAAGTGGCCAGGTAGACGAAGATATTATTAATTACTTAAAACTTACAGCTTTGGATATTTCTCCAAATGCAATTAGAATATATAAACAATACAATGGCGAAAAAGCTGAAACTGTGCTTGCGAGTATATTCAACCTACCCTTTGAAGATTCCTCATTTGATGCAATATATAACCTTGGCGTGATGGAGCATTTTACAGAAACCGAAATTAATTTGATATTAATTGAATTTAAAAGAGTGCTTAAAGATGGAGGCAGATTAGTGATTTTATGGCCACCTGAATTTGGACTAAGTGTGTTTGCTTTAGATTGTATTCATTTCGTATTAAATAAAATTCTGAGACAAAGCATAAAACTTCATCCGGATGAAATTTCTAGAATTAAATCACGCAAACACGCCATAAGCTTTTTTGAAAAATCAGGGTTTAAAGTTTTAAATTATTATTTTGGTTATATGGATTTTTATACCCAATGTGTCATTGTAGCTGAAAAATAAATTTCTCATTTTTAGGTTAGTATAAGGAAATATTAATTAAGATGACATTCAATTATTCAATTAGTCAATCATTTAAAAAACTGAACAGGTATCATCTTGGTCTTTTTTTAATTCTTGGTCTCGCATTTTTAATTAGAATTTATAAGTTAGACTCTTCTTCGATTTGGTTTGATGAGAAGTCTTCATTGAGCTGTGCTTTGGGTTTTCCGCATCCCGGACTAACCATTGTTAATCAGCCAAGTTGGACATCTCTGGGGTTTGAAAATAATAAACCGTTTAGTAATCAAGATTTTTCCAAATTTAATTCAATTAATAATGTTTTAAATAGTTCTCCGCATAGTCACCTTTACTTTGGCTTGCTGCATTATTGGGTTTCTTTCTTTGGTGTTTCTGATTTCAGTATTCGATTATTATCTGTTATTTTCAGTTGTTTAATGGTGCTTATTCTTTATTTGTTGGCAATGGAATTATTCGGGAAACAAAATGTAGCACTAATGGCTTCTTTTTTGATAGCTATAAGCCCTATATGCGTTCTTTCGGGGCAATTTGCAAGAGCTCATTCTATGGTAGGTTTTCTAACCTTATGGAGTACGTTAATTTTTTATCGATTATATTTTAATAAAAGCGATAACCTTTTGTACTCAGTTTTATATGTTGTATTAATTATAGTTTCACTTTTTTCTCATTTTTATTCTTTATACATTTTTTCCGGGCATTTTTTTATAATGCTTTTTACAAACAGGAATTGGATTCTATGGAAAAAGTATTTTTTATCAAACGCTTTTGTTTTAACAACTATACTGATTTATTACATTAACGGTGGAACTGAAGATTTTAAATTGATGGCGGAAATCGATTCCGTTTTTGCAAACGAAGTGCAGAACTGGAAGCCGGGAGGAAATCCTCACTTTATGCCTCTTTCTGCCCACACGATATACGCTGGTTGGCTTCAGGTTTTATTACCAATGTTTGGAAATTACTTTCAAGGATTTGGTTTTAGATTGAGAGAAATTCAATTTTTTCTAATTCTTCCTTTAACTTTTTTAATTTTGTTATATATTAAACGAAAATCAACTTACCCGGGTACTAACTTATTGTTTGTTGCTATTTTATTTATTTCAGGACCTTTATGTGCATTTTTCTTTTCCTTGCGTGCGGGCTACACTATGTTTTTTACCCCGGGCTATTCGCTGTACTCATTTGGTTTTGCTGTTTTATTATTAGCATTAGCATTTGCTCAAATAAAGAATGAAAATGGATGGGTAAAGAAAACTTTATATTGTTTGACTGGTATTCAGATTGTGATTACCTGGCTTAGTTTGATTCCAATATACAGAGAAGAACATCTGGGTATGAAAGCAAACCCTTATCCGGTTGTTGTAGATAAAATTGTAATGGAAGCGAATCAGTCTGATACAATTATTTACTCTTCTTTTATTATTGCACAAACTACTAATATATATTTAAAAGGATGCGACCATCTAATTCAAAAAGTAGATACCGCACAGAATAATCAGATTTTAATTAAAAAAGCAAACGGCGAAAAATATGTAGTAGTAGGATTTGATGAAGCATTAAATTATTGATTATTTCTTTTGATTTAGTAAAATTAATCTAAGCACTGGTATAGCAGTAATTACAATTAGCGTTATAAAAATATAACCCATGTAATTTGTTATTTGAGGAAAAACTTGAACCAAAAAATATCCTACACTTGCTAAACTAAAAATCCAGGCGATTGCGCCAATCAAATTAAAAAACATAAATTTTTTAAAATCAACTTTAATTACTCCGGCAATTATAGGTGCAAAGGTTCTTACTACAGGCAAAAACCTTGCAATGATTAAAGTTATATTTCCACCATACTTATGATAGTATTTATTGGTAAGTTCAACGTGTTTTTTCTTAAATAAAAAACTATCCTTTCTGCTAAAAAGCTTTTCTCCTGATTTTTTTCCGAACCAATAGCCAAACATGTTTCCGATTACGGCTGCTAAAACCATGAGTGATGCCAATACAAAAAAATCAACCTTAAGTAATTCAGGTTTTGTTTTACATAAAATCCCGGCTAACAAAATCAAATTATCACCAGGCAAAAAAAAACCTATTAATAATCCGGTTTCTGCAAAAATCACAAAGAGTAATAGGGCTAGTCCGCCGTATTGTATGATGCTTTCAGGATTGGTGAGTTGTTTCAAAAATTCCCACATGCCCGATCTTAAGCAGGATTAGATTTTTCGGAATGAGATTTCATCCAATTGCCAAAGGATTGTGCTTTTTCTTTTTCACTTACACTTCTTTTAATTTTATCTACTGTTCCTTTTGGAATGGAATTAATTAAGTTTTTCGTGTAATCAGATTGTGGATTGTTATAGATTTGATCAGCATCTCCCATTTCTTCAATTTTTCCTTTCTGCATCACTACCATTCTGTCACTCATGAATTTTACTACACTTAAATCATGGCTAATAAATATATAGGTGAATTTAAATTCTTTTTTCAAATCATTCAGTAAGTTCAACACCTGGGCTTGTACGCTCACGTCCAAAGCACTTACACTTTCATCGCATATAATAAACTGAGGATTTAAAGCTAAGGCTCTCGCAATGCAAATACGCTGACGTTGTCCACCGCTAAATTCGTGCGGATATCGGTAAAAATGCTTTTCTTCCAATCCAACCTTATTTAATAAATCAGATACTTTCTCCCGGCGTTGTTGCGAATTCTTTAAAATATTATGAAAACGCATAGGTTCCATGATGGCTTCTCCTACAGTAATTCTTGGATTTAATGAAGAGTATGGGTCCTGAAAAATTATTTGCATATTCTTCCGAATATCCCGGAAATCAGCCTGAGACATGCGCACCAATTCCTGTCGTTTAAAAAACACCTGTCCGCTATGTACTTCCGTTAATTTTAATATAGAACGTCCTAATGTAGTTTTACCGCATCCGCTTTCTCCTACCAATCCCAATGTTTCACCTTCATAAACATCTATAGAAACATCATCCACAGCCTTAGTATAAGAAAGTACTTTTCCAAACATGGTTTTTTGAGCTGGAAACCAGGTACATAAATTTTTAATCTCCAGAATTTTATCTCTGCTGTAAAGTTCTTTGTGGTTTTCTTTTCGTTCGGCTTCTGTAATCACCAAACTATTAACGGCATCAGCAACTTTTTTATTCAATTCTACAATTTCCCCATCATCTCCTCTACGCATAAAGTCACTTACCACCGGTAAACGTACCAAACGTTTATCTAAAGGAGGTCTACAGGCTAATAAACTTTTGGTATAGGGATGTTGTGGATTAGTAAAAATTTCGAGTACAGAACCCTGTTCAACTACTTTGCCTTTGTACATTACCAAAACGGTATCTGCTAATTCAGCAATTACACCCAAATCGTGCGTAATAAACATAATGCCCATTTCATGCTCCTGTTGTAATTTTTTCATCAGGTCTAAAATGGTTTTTTGTACAGTTACATCTAGGGCGGTGGTAGGTTCATCGGCAATTAGGATATTCGGGTTACAACTCATGGCCATGGCAATCATAACCCTTTGTTTTTGTCCACCTGATAATTGATGAGGATATCTGTCAAGCATTTGCTCTGGTACCGGTAATTGAACCTGTTCAAATAATTTTAATGTTCTTTCTCTTGCGTCTTTTTTGCTGATTTTCTGATGCAATAAAATACTTTCCATTACCTGATCTCCACATCTCATTACCGGGTTTAAGGAGGTCATGGGTTCCTGGAAAATCATGGCAATTTCATTGCCACGGTAATAACGCATTTCATCTTTTTTGGTTTTCACCAAATCAAGCACTTTTCCTTCTTTCGTGTGGTAAATAATTTCACCTCCCGTAACTTTACCCGGAGGATTTGGAATTAATTGCATGATGGAAAGAGAAGTAACAGATTTACCAGATCCACTTTCTCCAACAATACCAATAGTTTCGCCTTTATGCAAGGTAAATGATATATCGTTTACAGCCTTTACGTATTCATCGTCGGTCTTAAAGGTGGTAACCAAATTTTTAACTTCCAAAATGGGCTGTTTCTCCATAACGTACAGTGGTGCAAAACATTAAAGTAAGTGATTTTTTTTCGATTTTAAAAGGGGAAATTCGATGAAAAAGGGCTTTTGATTGACAGGACAATGTGAAAAGCGACGGAAATAGGCTTTTAAATATAAATCCCCTTAAATAAAGGCAAATTGAATGTACTTTATCTTTTCACCTTTGTCGCTAAAAAGCTTTTCATAATGTGTTTTTATTTCGGTTAATTCACTTCTGTTCGCCGGACAATTGCTGTTGAGGTCATTGCTTTCCCAAATTAATTTCAACTTTTGTTCTTGAATTGTTTCTAAAGTAAATTCATACAAGCTTATGCTATCAGTTTTCAAATGCAGCACACCTTGGGGTTTTAATATCTTTTTGTAACGGTTTAAAAACATAGGGTGTGTTAACCGTTTGCGAGCTCTGTTTTTTTGTGGTTGTGGATCGGGGAAGGTTATCCAAATTTCATCTACCTCTTGTTCATCAAAACAGTGATCAATAAAATCAATTCTGCTTCTTAAAAAGGCTACGTTATTTATTTTCTCTGTGATGGCTTCTTTGGCTCCGGTCCAAATCCGGTTTCCTTTAACATCTACACCAATGTAGTTAGTATTCGAATTTTTTTTAGCAAGTCCAACTGAATACTCACCTTTACCACATCCAAGTTCTAATATAATTGGGTTATTGTTTTTAAAAACATGCTCTCTCCATTTCCCTCTTAAAGAAAATTTTTCAGGAATATTTAAAAAGTGAAAAGAAAAACAATTACCAAATGTTTCTAATTCGGCAAATTTTTCGAGCTTACCGGGCATTAAAATTTAGTTTATCAAATTAATTTAATCGATTTTCAATACTGGTGTTATACAGGTTTGCAAAATGTTGCACGCTGCCGTTATCTTTTCCGTCAACAACTATGTTTTTACCTTTAATCTTTCCAATATTTTCAAAAGGAATTCCTGATTTTTTAAGTTCTGTTTCAAAAGCAATTTGCTCTTCCGGCTTTATACTAACCAAAACGCGGCTTTGTGCTTCGCCGAATAAAAAGGAATCTTTACGAATTGCCGGATTACATTTAATATCAATTCCCAAATTATTTACCATTGCACTTTCCAATAAGGCATTAAATAATCCTCCGTCACTTAAATCATGAACGCTTTGCATATAATTCTTGCGAATCAAATCTGTAATTAATTGTTGTAATGCAAATTCTTCATCAAGATTAAAATAGGGTGCAGGCGATTGATTTATTTTATGATAAGAAAATAAATATTCAGAAGATGCAATATCATTTACCTGTTTCCCCAATAAATAAATCAAATCATTTTCATTTTGAAATCCTAAACCTCTGATGTGTTTTTTATCTTCAACTATGCCAATCATACCAATGGTAGGTGTAGGAAAAACCGGACCCTCATAACTTGATTGATTGTAAAAACTAACATTACCTCCGGTTACCGGAGTTTGCAATTTGGTACACGCAGCGCTCATTCCTTTGATTGAACCCACAAACTGCCAATACACTTCAGGGTTATAAGGATTTCCAAAATTCAAACAATTGGTAACGGCGCTCGGTATGCCGCCGCTGCAAACAATATTACGAGCTGCTTCGCAAACAGCAATAGCACATCCTTTTTCCGGATCGGCATTCACATAACGGCTGTTGCAATCCACGCTCATCGCTAACGCTTTCTTAGAGTCTTTAATGTTTACAATTGATGCATCGCTTTGTTTATTGGTACTCATATTTATGGTTCCAACCATGCTGTCATATTGATTATAAATCCAACGCTTACTGGCCAAGTTTGGGTGTGCTGCTAAAAATTCCATTACCGGTTTTACGTCCACAGGTACTTTAACGCTATCTATATTAAATTTGGCAAATTCACTGTAATATTTAGGCTCTTTATACTCGCGGTGATAAACCGGAGCATCACCACCCAGAACTAAGGATTGTGCAGGCACATCTGCAACTAATTCCCCATGAAAATAATATTTTAAACGATCGCCTTTGGTAACAACACCTATTTGTTCGCAATTTAAATCCCACTTATCAAAAATGGCAAAAACTTCTTTTTCCCTTCCTTTCTCAACAACAATTAACATACGTTCTTGCGACTCACTCAATAGAATTTCAAAAGGGTGCATTCCGGCTTGTCGCGTAGGAACTTTATCCAGCCAAATTTCCATGCCGTGTTCACCTTTCGCACTCATCTCACTTGTGCTACACGTAATTCCGGCAGCACCCATATCCTGCATACCAATTACAGCGCCGGTTTTTATAATTTCAAGCGAAGCTTCCAATAATAATTTTTCCTGAAATGGGTCGCCTACCTGAACGGCCGGCAAGTCCTTTGCTGATTCTTCCGTTAAATCCTTACTTGCAAATGCTGCTCCGGCAATGCCATCTTTCCCTGTTGAGGAGCCCACAATAAACACCGGGTTTCCTTCGCCATATGAAATAGCGCTTATTGTTTCTCCTTTTTTCACTATGCCTACGCTCATGGCATTTACCAGCGGATTTACATTATAACATTCATCAAAAAACACTTCTCCGCCTACTGTTGGAATACCAAATGCATTGCCGTAATCGCCAATTCCCTTAGTAACCCCTTTTATGAGCCATTTTGTTTTTTCAGAATCAATATTGCCAAAGCGTAAACTATTTAACTGAGCAATCGGTCTTGCACCCATCGTAAAAATATCTCGGTTAATTCCACCCACGCCGGTAGCAGCTCCTTGGTAAGGCTCTAAGGCGCTGGGGTGATTATGACTTTCAATTTTAAAAGCACAAGCTAATCCATCACCTATATCCACTAAACCTGCATTTTCCTCACCTGCTTTGGCGAGCATATGCGGACCTTCCTTGGGCAAAGTTTTGAGCCATACGATGGAATTTTTATAAGAACAATGCTCACTCCACATCACGGAGTAAATAGATAACTCGGTAAAATTTGGTGTGCGTCCTAAAGTTTCTTTTATTTTTTCATACTCATCAGGCAGTAATCCTAAACTTTTAGCGGTATCAACCGTAGTGAGTTGATCTTTATACGTAGTTTTTGTCATAGGTAAAATAAAGCAACGAAGTTAGTTAGTTTTGGCTTTTTTCTTAAAATATTAATAAACAATTCTATTGGGACATTGAACAACTTTCTGTTTGAATTCACCCAATGGTTCATTATATTTGGTAGAATAATTAGTTTTCATATGTTCTTATTCCGCAAATCTTTATTAATTCTGCTTTTTATGATCTTGGGCTTCTTAAGCAAGGCTCAAAAAATGACACAATTTGCCAATGATACAGCCAAATTCATAAGAGATATTGAAGTATTTATGCTTGAAAATACCGTAAATAAAGTGCAGGCGGTTGATTTTATGAAAGATTTTGCGATACTATGGAAGGAGAATATTATTGCGGGCTATTATAAAGATGTTTGTATAACCACTTCCAATAATATGTTGAAGAAAAAGTTAAAGCCATTCCCGTTTTTCTATTCATACTACAATACATTAATCTCTGCTATTCAAAGTAATAAATCAGCGGATGATTATGAAAATTGGCAGGATTGTGTAGATAAAATATTAAAAGGAAAAGGAACAAACGGGATTAAAGAATTTTTTGAAATGAGTGAAAATATTTTCAGAGGAAATATTTTTTATAAGTCACCTGCCTATACTTATTACACTAGCGATCCTAATTTTAAATTTGAGTACGATACTATACCTAAAGTTAAATTTACCAATGTTGTTTTAATCGGTGTTAATCCAAGAGGTGATAGCATTGCTGTGGAATCCACATCCGGAATATTTTATCCGGCTTCAGGTGTTTTTAAAGGAAAAGGCGGAAAAGTGAGTTGGAAACGATGTGGTTTAGATGATGAAGTGTACGCTACTTTAAAACGTTATGCTATAGAGTGTAAAACCGGTAATTATGTTTCGGATAGTGCAACATTTATTGGAAAACAGTTTTTTGACAAGCCTCAGTTAGGGCGATTATCCGATCGAATTATTACAGAATTGAATGAAAGAACTTATCCTCGTTTTGATTCCTATAGTAAACGATTAGTGGTAAGAAATATTTATCCCGATGTGGATTACGACGGAGGATTCGGTATGAAAGGGGCTAAATTTGTGGGGTCGGGAAGTGTTGAAAATCCGGCTAAAATTATTTTCAGAAGAAACAATAAAAAGTTTTTAGAGATTAGTGCACGTGCCTTTGGAATGAATCAGGATAAAATTGTGGCTAATCCGGGTGTGGTGAAATTTTTTCTAGACAAGGATAGCATTTATCATCCCGGCCTAGGATTTACTTACCAGGTAGAGTCTAGAGTAGTTACTATATTGAGAGGAGATGATGGCTTACAAAAAACGCCATTTACCGATTCCTATCATAAATATGATATTCATATAGAACAAATTGTGTGGAAGATTGACGATGCTTTTTTAAATTTTAATTTTCTCCCAACTAATTTCCAGGGAGAAGCTTTTTTCGAATCGTCTGATTTTTACACAAAAAGTAAATCAGAAAGTATTAGGGGTATGGAAAAAATTAATCCAATAAATCTGATGATTGATTATTACAATACCTACGATAAACCCGAAAGTTTTACGGTTGTTGACTTTGCAAAACACATAAAATTTATGGCGGTTGATTTGAGGCCTATTATTTTTAAGATGGCCATCATGGGATTAATTAGTTATAATCCGGAAACGGATGTGATTATGCCTCGAGCCCGTCTTTTTAATTTTGCCGAAAACGCTCGACATAAAAATGATTATGATATCATTACACTTCATTCGGTAACACCCGGAAAAGATAATGCAACCATGAGTTTGTTGAATTATGACATAAGGGTTAGAGGGGTAAGAAATGTTTTATTAAGCGATACGCAAAAAGTTTGGATCTTCCCAAATCAAGGGGAAATGACTTTAAAGAAAAACAGACAAATGGAATTTAACGGAGTAGTTTCCTCCGGAAAATTTGAGTTCATTGGAAAGGAATTTTTATTTGATTACGAACAATTTAAAATTAATATGAAAACCATTGACTCCATCCGAATTTTTGTACAAACCGAGCCGGATGCAGATGGGAATTTTACGTATAAAAAGGTACAAACTTTAATTGAAAATGTGAATGGTGAATTACGTATTGATGCGCCAAAAAACAAAAGTGGTTGGGGTAAGGCCCCAACTTTTCCAAGCTTCAAAAGTTTCAAAGAGAGTTACACGTTTTATGATAAACGCCAAACTTATAAAGGTGTTTATAACCGTGATAAATTTTATTTCAAACTCGATCCCTTTAGCATAGATAGTTTGGATAACTTCAGAAATGAAAGATTACGTTTCGATGGCACTTTTTCTTCAGCAGGAATTTTTCCGGATTTCAGAGAAAAGCTGACCTTGCAAAAAGATTATTCTTTAGGGTTTATACGTCAAACTCCTCCGGGGGGATTTAAAATTTATGGTGGAAAAGGTAATTTTAATCAGGAAATACGCTTAAGTAATAAAGGTTTAAGGGGCGGTGGTGATTTGGATTTCAGTTCAAGCCACTCGGTTTTGCCCGACATTGTTTTCTTTCCGGATAGTGCAAATGGTATTGCGAATACCTTTGATGTAAAAGAAGGAGATAATCCTGAATTTCCAACTGTGCATGGTGATACCGTAAAAATTCATTACCGTCCTTACAAAGAATTATTACAAGCCACGGATATTAAAAAGAAATTTATTGCCTATAAAGAGAGAGTTCGTTTCCATGGGCGATATGATTTATCCATGACGGCTTTAACCGGAAATGGAAAAGTTGAATTTGATAAAGCCGATTTAAAATCGGGTAATATTTTATTTGTGAAGCGCCGATTCTTTGCCGACACTTCGGCCTTTCACCTAAAGGCGTTTAATGAAGAAGGATTTACCTTTAGTACAATAAATGTAAATTCTAAAATTGATTTTGATAAACGAGAGGGGGAATTTATCACTAATGGTGAGGGTTCTTATGTGAAATTTGATAAAAATCAATACATCGCTTACATGGATAGATTTAAGTGGTACATGGATGCGGAGGATATAGAGTTGGGCGACACGCAGAAAAAAATTGAGGTGGATGATTCCGATAATGGTTTAGATTTAGAAGGGCCAAAATTTATAAGTATACATCCTAAACAAGATTCCTTGATGTTTATGGCTCCCGGCGCTAAGTATAATTTAAGAAAATATATTATTCAATGTAAAAATGTACCCTTTATTAATGTAGCTGATGCCAGGGTTTTTCCCCATAATGGTGACGTAACTTTATACAAAAATGCGGTTATGGATACCTTGGAAAATTCAACTATTCTTGCTAATACGGTTACCAAATTTCATAACATTAGAAATGCCACAACCAATATTTTTGGAAGATTCAGTTACTTGGCCAGTGGAGATTATCAATATGTAGATGAAAATGATAAACCCTATTTAATACATTTTGCTACAATAAAGCCGGATACATCTGGTCAAACCATTTCCGAAGGAGCCATACCTGAGCGCGAGAATTTTAAATTTAATGATTATTTCAGTTTTGCAGGTAAAGTATATCTTGAAGCTCAATTAGAACATTTAACTTTTGAAGGTGGAACAAAAATTGTACATAAATGTGGACGTATCGGTAAATCGTATTTAAAATTTAAGGGAGAAATAAACCCAAAAGAAATATTAATTCCAATTCCGGAAAAGGCTGTGGATATGAATGGTGCGGCTGTTGGTACAGGTTTATTTTATAGTCCGGATACCAATATGGTTTTTTCTACTTTTTTATCCCTTCAGGGTAGTCGTAGTTCAAAGGAAGTGATAGAGGCGCACGGCTTGCTTACCTATGATAAGGAAAATGAAACCTATGAAATTTCGAACAAAGAGAAATTGGAAGAGGGAAGTTTACCGGGTAATTATGTGAGTTTGAATACCAGAAATTGTTTAGTAAGCACAGAAGGAATTTATAAGTTGAGCGAAGATTTAGGACAAGTGAATGTAAAATGTGTTGGAAATGCCCAGCACAGCAGCACCAATGATAGTATTAATTTCAACCTAATGATGGTAATCGATTTCTTTTTCGACAATGGTGTAATTAAAAAAATGGCTAAAGATTTGGAGGTCTATCTGGGTCAGTTGTCGCCAACCCCTTTTGAAGGGGATTTGTTTAATCATGGAATTATTGAGATTTTAGGTAAAGAAAGAGGTGACCGTGCATTATCCGAATTAAACTTATACGGTAATTTTAAGAAATTTCCGGATGAACTGGATAAAACAATTGTTCTTAATCAAGTGTCCATGTCGTATAATAAACAAGCGAAAGCATTTATTTCTGACGGCATGATTGGTGTTGGAAACATAAATAAGACAGAAATTTTCCGATTAATGAATGGTTATGTAATGATATCAAAAAAGAGAGGAAGAGATATTTTGGATATTTATTTAGAGCCTGATGGAAATACCTGGTATTATTTTACTTATTATAATGGTACAATGCTGGCCGTTAGTAGTAATGATCAGTTTAATAATTCTTTAAAGGAATTAAAAGGGAAAAGTAAAAAGATGAATGTGGAAAAAGGACCTTCTTATCGTTTTGATTTGGGTAATGTTAAAAAGAAGGATGACTTTCTGCGTAAAATGAAAATGTATAATGTAAGTAAGGAAGAGCCCGAAGAAGAAGAGTAAAAAAGTTACAAGGATAAAATATTCCTTTTTATTTTCATGCTTTATTTATTTGACCGACTTACTTATATGAGCTAAAAATTCCTTTTTTATCGATTCCTGTTCAAATTTTCCTCCGTAAAAAGAAGTTATTGTACTTGAATGCTGATCTTGCACTCCTCTGGAGGAAACACATAAATGATTGGCATCCATCACAACGGCAACATCTTTAGTATTTAATATTTTTTGTAACTCATGTGCAATTTGAACGGTTAATCTTTCTTGTACCTGAGGTCGTTTTGCAAAGTACTGAACAATACGATTTAGTTTTGATAACCCTATCACTTTACCGCTTGAGAAATAAGCCAAATGTGCCTTACCAAAAATTGGAACGAAGTGATGCTCGCAATTGCTGTAAAAAGAAATTTCTTTTTCAATAAGCATCTGATTGTACTTGTATTTATTTTCAAATAAAGTAGATGTAGGCAATGCCTTTGGATTTAATCCGCTAAAAATTTCCTTCACATACATTTTAGCTACGCGCTCAGGAGTGCCTTTTAAACTGTCATCTGTTAAATCTAAACCAAGCGTTTGCATGATTTTAGTAAAGTGAACTTTAATTATTTCAATTTTTTCTTCGTCGCTTATTGCAAAAGCGTCAGCTCGCAATGGAGTTTCGATATTGCTTATTAAATGATTGTCTCCTACATCATCAATGTTAGCATCACTTAAACTGATTTTATTTTTATTAAGCAGGGTACTGAGCAAAATTTCTTTCTGTTTCATATAAGGTAATTTGAAGTTCACAAGTATTGTTTATGAGGGGCCGTAAAATGTCGTAAATAACAAGGGCAATATTTTCAACGGTTGGGTTTAAATTTTTAAATTCTTTACTGTCTAAGTTTAAATTACGATGATCAAATCGATCAAGAACATGTATTCGGATTAAATCACTCAGTTTTTTGGTATCGATTACATATCCGGTTTTGGCATCAATTTCTCCGGTTATTTTCACTATTAATTCATAATTATGTCCGTGATAATTTTCATAATTGCATTTACCGAAAATTTGTGCGTTTTCTTCCTTACTCAATGCCGGATTGTGTAAACGATGGGCAGAATTAAAAAATTCTTTCCTGAATATGGCAATTCTTTTGCTCATGTTAATTTTCTAGTATAGCTTGATTTAGGGCTAAATAGTTAAAATCTTCCAAACAGGTATCAGAAGTGTGCTGATCAACCGTTTTTAGTGCTTAACAAATATAACGAATCTATATTTATGATAAAAGTAAAAATGACTATCCGAAATATTCTACACAAATATTGCGAGTTTCATATAGTTTTACGCAATGTAATTTAACATTTGTTGGTAATTGAGGGATTAATTGTTCCCAAATAGCCACAGCAAGATTTTCAATACTTGGCAATATTCCTTGCATAAAATCTACATCAAGATTTAAGTTTTTATGATCTATTCTCTCACAGATTTCATCATTTAATAATTTACTTAAAGCTTTTGCGTCCATTAAAAATCCGGTGTCTGGATCTATTTCTCCCTTTATGGTTACAATTAATTCATAATTATGTCCGTGCCAATTGTGGTTTGCACATTTCCCAAAAATTTCCAAATTTTTCTCTTCGCTCCATTTGGAATTATATAATTTATGGGCAGCATTAAAATACTCGTGTCTGGTTAAATAAATCATATTGCAAATTTACAATTATTGCTTAATATTTTTAGTAATTTATATGTTGAATTATATTTTTCGCATAATTTGTTTGGGTACATTTGTAAATATGAAGATACTCTTAGTTTGCGCAACACCTTTAGAATCGGAATTAATAGTAAGTCATTTTAACATTGGGCTTAATCATAGTTCGAGCCTATTTCATTCAAGCCAAAGCCCAGTAAGCCTTTTAATTACCGGAGTAGGGATGGTTAACACAGCATTTTCACTCGGCAAATTTTTAAACGATTCTTATTCTTATGTAATAAATTTCGGAATTTGTGGTGCTTTTCACCGGGAAATTCATATAGGCGAAGTGCTAAATATTAAAACAGATACTATCAGCGAAATGGGAGCAGAGGATAATCTGGAATTTATTCCTTATGATGCATTAAACTTAACGGGAACAAACAGGTATTTCAATAATACCGAATTAAAAGTTAAATCTTTGGAGAATGTAAAGAGCGCCTCGGCCGTTACCGTAAATAAGATTCATGGCAATAAACAAAGTATTGATAAATTACTCAAGCTTTATTCACCGGATGCTGAAAGTATGGAAGGGGCAGCTTTTTTCAGAGCTATGCAGGACATTAATATTCCTTATTTTCAAATCAGAGCTGTTTCTAATTACGTAGAGAAAAGGAATAAATCAAATTGGGATATACCCAAAGCAATTAATAGTGTGACTCAAAAAATAATTGAACTAACAAACGAACTTTTATCTTTTCATTAATTTGAAATTAACCTTAGCATATTCACCTTGTCCCAATGATTGTTTTATTTTTGATGCTATTGCCAACAAGCGCATTGATACGGAAGGTTTAGAATTTGAAATTACGCTTGGGGATGTTGAATTTTTGAATAAACAGGCTCTCTTAAATGTATTTGACATAACAAAACTCAGTTTTTTTGCATATGGATTTGCCTTAAAGAATTATGTTTTATTGCGATCAGGCAGTGCATTAGGTTTTAATTGCGGACCTTTGTTTATTAAAACTAATGGCAAAAACCTTAATGATTTAGAAAATATTAAGATTGCTATTCCGGGCAAATACACCACAGCCCATTTTTTGCTTTCATTGGCTTATCCTCAAATTAAAAATAAAAAAGAGTATTTGTTTTCAGATATTGAAAATGCAGTTTTGAATGGAGAAGTGGATGCCGGACTTATCATACATGAGAACAGATTTACCTATGAAAACAAAGGATTGGTAAAAATCAGAGACCTTGGTGAATTTTGGCAGGAATTGATTGAGGCGCCCATACCATTAGGTGGAATAGTGGCCAGGCGAAATTTTGAAAAGGAAATGCTTCAAACAATAAACCGTGTTATCAAAAGGAGTATTCAATATGCATTTAAATATCCGGAAATAGCCATGGATTATATTAGGCTACATGCCCAGGAATTAAATGATGAGGTTATAAAAAGGCACATTAATTTATACGTAAACGAATATTCTGTTGATTTAGGCGCCAATGGAATGGAAGCAATAGAATTGTTATTTAGTAAGGCCGAAGAACTTGAATTGATTGAAAAAAGAAATAAATCTTTATTTATTGATTAGACGTTATTTTATTAATTCTCTCCCATTTTTGAAAGCAGAATTGAAATTTATTTTTTTCATCAGGTTCATGACATTCTTGCCATATAAGTTTAAAGTCACTTGCGTTGATGGGGTCGTAAAAAACATCTGCATCAAAACTTTGATTTATCAATGTTCTGTAAATTTCATCAGTTTGGTGAATACCTAATCTATAAATTTCGGCTCCACCAATTAAAAAAACTTTTTGCGGTGCTTCCGGTAAATTTTTGCAATAGTTAAGTGCAGCATGAAGCTCCGTATGAATTTCGGCTCCTTCAACTCGGTAAGATGTATTGCGGGTAATGATAATATTTTTTCGGTTCGGCAATAATCGGCCAATACTTTCATAGGTTTTTCTGCCCATGATGATTGGAAATCCCAAAGTTGTAGCCTTAAAAAACTTCAAATCAGCGGGTAAATGCCAAAGAAGTTTATTGTCTTTTCCCAATTCATTTTGTTTACCGGTTGCAACTATGGCAGAAATAATCATGATTAACCTTGTTTTTAAGGCACAAGGTAATTAATCTGTTTTATTTAATATGAATTCTGAATAGATAAAATTATTTAAATTTGAAACATGCAAGGGAATTTATTAGTAGCGCATCCTTTATTAAACGATGGATTTTTTAATCGTTCGGTAGTATTAATTACCTCGCACAACGAATCGGGTTCTTTGGGTTTTATCTTAAATTTCATCACTCCATTTAAACTACGCGATGTAAGAGCGCATATTGTAAACGGAAATTTCCCCATTTTTGAAGGCGGACCTGTAGCGAAAGATCAACTCTTTTTTTTACATCGATTAGGAACCGAAATTCAAGAAAGTATTCATATTCAAGATGACTTATATATTGGAGGTGATTTTAATGAGTTGCTTTTTAAAATAGAACATGCAATGGTTAAACCGGATGATGTGCGTTTTTTTGTGGGTTACAGCGGATGGGGAGAAGGACAGTTAGAAGAAGAAATAAAAAACGGTAATTGGATGGTGAATGAGCACAGTATTTCAGAAGTCCTTCGCAACAACTATAACGACTTATGGAAGCAAAAACTGGAAGAAGATAAAAAATCACTGGGTATTTTTGCAGACATAGGTTTTAATCCATCGGTCAATTAAAAAACCCGGAAGATTTTTTCCGGGTTTTTTATTTAGCTTATAAATTAATTATTATTGACTTAATTTAGCATCTATGCCTAAAGTAGCATGAGGTACAGAGCGTAATCTTTCCTTCGGAATTAATTTACCGGTTACTCTGCAAATGCCGTAAGTTTTATTTTCAATACGCACTAAAGCATTTTTTAAATTAATGATATATTTCTCTTGTCGAGCTGCTAATTGAGCCGTTTCTTCTTTACTCATTACGTCACTTCCGTCTTCCAGTAATTTAAAAGTTGGAGAAGTATCATCTGTACCGTGGTTATCTTCATTACTTAAGGTTTGTTTAAGTAATTCATAGTCGGTTTGCGCTTCCTTTAATTTCTCAAGAATTAATTCTTTAAATTCAGCCAATTCTTTATCGGTATATCTGGAACGATTATCTTTTGTATTTACAAAAGGCTTTGGGTTGCTGATATTACCTTTTTTAATTAATGGTTTTGATAAATCGATTTGCAATGGACGATTTCTGATGTAAGCTTCCATACTGGTTCCGCTTGATTTCCCTTCATTTTTCTTACGGCGACCTCTTCCTCTTTTTTCAGGAATTTCATCATCATCATCATCAGGTTCAGGAGTACTTCCTCCATCCAAGTCTACAATTCCGGCCTCGTCTAATTCTCCTTCCAGCACATCTTCATCATCCGACTTCTCATAATCATCTTTTACATCAACATCGTCGTCATCGTCATCTGATTTGCGTCCTTTTTTTCCTTTGATTTTTTCAACTTTCCCCTTTTTACCTTTTATGGCAATAGCGTCGATAGGTTTTTTAGACGTTTTTGCCGGTTTAGCTTCTTTCTTATCTTTAACAGAAGGTTTAACTTTTTGTATCGGTTTAACCTTTTTTTCTGTTTTCTTTTTCACAGCTGCTTTAGCAACGGGCTTACTCACTTTTTTAACAGCTTTCTTTACCGTTTTTTTAGTTGCAGCTTTTGCCGTTTTTTTAGCAGCAGGTTTGCTTACTTTTTTAGCGGCGGGCTTAGCCTTCTTCTCCTTTTTTTTATCTTTCTTTTTAGCCATAATTTATCTTAGTTTAATTTTTCGATTGATATTAGGGTGCTTATGAGTTCATCTACCTCAATAGTGTTTGAATTGGTTGCTGAAAGGTCTTGTACCAATTGAAGGTCACCGGTTAAGGTCTCAGAACAAATATAACTTAAATTGTTTTGTATAGCAGTGTCTAATTTAGCGTTTTGCTTTATTTTGACCAAAATTTTATCGGTTACGTCGAATCCTTTGTCTTTTCTGATATTCTGAATCCGATTCACGATTTCCCGGGCCAAACCTTCCTGCCTCAATTCTTCATTAATGGAAACATCCAATGCCACGGTTAGCGAACCGTTATTCGCAGCTTTCCAGCCCGGTATATCCACGGGAATTATTTCTACGTCTTCAGTAATTAACTCAATACCTTTGTCTATTGGTATGATAAATTGCCCGTTTTTTTCAATTCCTTTAATAATTTCTCCTGCATTTTCCCCTGCATATGCTTGTACGGCTTTCATGTGAGTGCCGCATTTTTTACCCAAGGTTTTAAAGTTAAGTTTGAGATTCTTGACAATTTGTGTTTTGGATTCATCCACAAATTCAATTTGCTTAACATTAACTTCAGCTAGTATTAATTCCTTAACAGCCTCTATGTTTTTTTGAATTTTAGGATCGAGCACCGGAATTTGAATTCTGAGTAGGGGCTGTCTAACTTTTAAATTTTCTTTTTTACGGATAGAAAGTATCATGGACGAAATTTTTTGGGCCAACTCCATTCTTTCTTCCAATTCCGTGTTAATATTTTCTGGCTTGGCCTTAACCAGATTAGTTAGGTGTATAGAATTTAATTCATTTACAGCATCGGCATTTTTGAAAGTGCCGGATAAATTCAAATACATCCAGTCACTAAAAAAAGGCGCGATTGGACACATGAGTTGCGATACCACCCATAAACATTCATGTAAAGTTTCATAAGCTGCTTTTTTATCTTCACTCATTTCTCCTTTCCAAAATCTTCTTCTGCTTAAGCGCACATACCAATTACTCAAATGTTCATCCACAAAATCTTCAATTTCACGAGCTGCCCGGTGTGGCTCAAATGTTTCGTAATACAAACAAACCTGTTTAATTAAATTATTTAATTTGGAAAGTATCCAGCGGTCTAATTCATGTCTTTTTTCAATCGGAACTGTATTTTTTTCATCAATTACGAATTGATCTACATTGGCATATAAAGCAAAAAATCCGTAGGTGTTGTATAGTGTGCCAAATAATTTTCGTTGTACTTCGCCAATTCCTTCTATATCGAATTTTAAATTTTCCCAGGGTGCCGCATTGGCAATCATATACCAACGTGTGGCATCGGCTCCGTAAGTATCGAGCGTGATAAATGGATCAATAGCGTTACCCAAACGCTTACTCATTTTATTTCCGTTTTTATCTAACACCAAACCATTAGATACTACATTTTTAAATGCAACCGAATCAAAATTCATGGTGGCAATAGCGTGCAAAGTGAAAAACCAACCGCGTGTTTGATCTACTCCTTCGGCAATGAAATCAGCCGGGAAATATTTTTTAGAGTCAATGAGTTCTTTATTTTCAAAGGGATAGTGAACTTGCGCATACGGCATGGCTCCGCTATCAAACCACACATCAATTAAATCGGGTTCACGATATAGTTTTTTACCGTTTTTTTCAAGTATAATTTGATCGGCATACGGTTTGTGTAAATCAAAAGTGTTATAATTAACGTCACTCATGTCGGCAATTTTAAATTGTGCCAATGGATTTTTATCCATTACATTCTTTTCAATTGCGTTTTGAATTTCATTTTGTAATTGCTCTACCGATCCTATGCAAATTTGTTCTGTTTTATCTTCGCTAGTCCAAATCGGAATTGGAATTCCCCAAAAACGAGATCTCGACAAATTCCAATCATTTAAATTCTCCAACCAATTTCCGAATCGTCCGGTGCCGGTTGCTTCCGGTTTCCAGTTGATGGTTTTGTTTAATTCAATTAATCGGTCTTTTACCTCCGTGCTTTTGATAAACCACGAATCAAGTGGATAATACAATACGGGTTTATCTGTTCTCCAACAATGCGGGTAGGAGTGTTCGTAATTTTCTTTCTTAAATAATTTTCCTTCTTCCTGTAACTTCAATACAATACGTTCATCAACGCTCAAATAAACTTTTAATTCTTTAATTTTTCCTGCAGCTTCCAGTATTTTTTTCTGTTTCTGAAATTCAATTTGTTTTTCTTCATCATTCAGATAGGCTTCTTTCACAAATTCCTCTCCGTAAAGAAAAACATCATCTTTTACTTCGGGTAAAAATTTCCCGCGTTTGTCTACTAAAGTTAAAGCAGCTACATTATTTTGTTTGGCCACTTTAAAGTCATCAGCACCAAAACTTGGCGCAATATGTACAATACCCGTACCATCGGTGGTAGTAACAAAATCTCCAATTAAAACTTTAAATGCATTTCCATCAGGCTCAGCAAAGGGAAGTAATTGATCGTAATGAATGCCGGCTAAATCAGCACCTTTAACTTTTCCAATCAGAATGCCAAATGGAGAACCTTTTTTGTTTTTTAAATCTACATTATCTCTTAAAATAGATAATTGTTCAATATGATTTTTAGTAGCCTCTACCTTTTCTTTAATATCTTTTCCAAAATAAGCTAAATCAGAAGAAAAATATTTTGAAACTAATTCAAGTGCTAAAATATAAATCTGCAACTCTTGATTAAAAGGATTTGTAGAAGCAATTAATGCATATTCAATTTTTTCCCCTACCGCAAGAGCAGTATTGGAGGGTAAAGTCCAAGGTGTGGTGGTCCAGGCTAAGAAAAAAATATCTTTAATTTGAAAGTCTTCTCTCTTAGCCCCGTATTTTGAAAATAGGGAATTTAGTTTTTCACCCCCTCGTATTTTGAATTGCACAACCGCAGTACGATCTTTCACATTTTTGTAACAGCCGGGTTGATTTAATTCGTGTGAACTCAATCCGGTTCCTGCAGCCGGTGAATAAGGTTGTATGGTAAATCCTTTGTATAATAAATTTTTGTTGTATAAATTATTTAAGAGCCACCAAACACTCTCAATATATTTATTGTCGTAAGTAACATAAGGGTTTTTCATATCCACCCAATAACCCATTTGCTCAGTTACCTGTTCCCATTTGTCGGTATACTTCATCACCTCCTTACGGCAGGCTTTGTTATAATCTTCAACTGAAATAAATTTCGGACTATTTTTATTTCCAATATCTTCTTTGGTAATTCCTAATGTTTTTTCAACGCCTAGTTCAATGGGTAATCCGTGGGTATCCCAACCGGCTTTTCTTTTTACTTCAAATCCTTGTAATGTTTTAAATCGACAAAAAATATCTTTAATAGCCCGTGCCATTACATGATGAATGCCGGGTAATCCATTTGCACTTGGTGGCCCTTCATAAAAAACCCAAGGCGTTTTACCTGCTCTGTTTTTTAAGGTGGCATCAAAAGTTTTATGTTCTTTCCAATATTGAAGCAATTGCTTTGAGATACCGGGAAGGTCTAATTTTTTGTATTCAGGGTACTTTTTCATTCAGTGTATCTATTACATTTTTAAAATAAATGGATGAGGCTTCATTTTAAAAAATGGAGAGCGAATTTAATAAAAAAAGTGGATTTATATTGAGATTATCAACTCTTTTCTCGAATTGTTTTTCTGAAAGGTCTGAACCTCTATTTTTTAAGATAAATTTGGTGTTTTGTTTCGTGATTAGGTCCAATAATCAGCAGGTGGTAAACCCCATCCTCGTATTCTGAAAGGTTGAGCGGAATTATTGTTGAAGCAGAATTATTTTTGATGGAATTGATTAATTTTCCATATACATCAAACACATTTATTTGGCTTATTTCATGATTAGATTGTATCCTTAAATTTCCATTTCCCGGATTTGGAAAAACATGGAAATCTTCATTTAATTCATACTCATTAATTCCGTTTGGCATACCGAAATAAGGCATAATAAAATTTTTGCAAGCAATACAACCCGAGGCGTCTTCAACACAAATGGTATGCTGGCCTGAGCATAAAAAATAAAGGGGCGCAACATTATTGGTATATGTGCCATTAATTGAAAAAGTAGGAGGATTAGTTAAATTGCCTCCGCTTACACTAAAAGTAATATTTCCGTCGCAGCAATTGGTGCAAGTTGTAGGTGTAACGGTATGCACATTAACTACCAAAGGGCCGGTAGCGTAATTCACGATATTTTGAATCATAGTACCCACTAAAATTAATGATGGATTATAGATGGCCACCGAATAGGCGGAAGCGCAGCCGCATAAGCTGTTAATGGTTATGGAATTTAAATTAGAAGTTTGAACGGTGGAGTTAGGACAGGAAGATGAATTTGTTAAAATTGCTGTGAAAGGACCGGTTACGGCGGAAGTTGAAAAGGTTACCGTTCCGTCGCAATCACCAAAACATTTGGGCATGCTAAGTTGCGAAACCACAAAATTTTGCGCAACAAAACTGTTAAAAACAAAAACAAATAGGATGGATAATAGTCTAAAGTGCATTAAATAAGGCTTTTAGCGAATATACAAAATAATGTACTTATTTTTCTAAGGACTTTAAACTTTTTGTTAAACCTTTCGTCTTATAAGAGATAATTCTATAAATTTATTAAAAATAAAGGCTATGAAAAAAACATTAACGGTGCTATTTGCTCTTTGTGTATTGATGATTCAATCACAAGAAGAAAAAACATGGAGAATCGGAATTCAATTAGGAAGTGCCGGAAATCATGCCAAATACCACAGTGGTGGAGTAGATGCTAATGCGCGTTTTCATCAAAATAAATGGGGTTCAGGTGCAATAAATATTGCCGGAAGGTACGATGCGAATAGAAGATGGATGATTACTGCGGGATTAGGCATACATAGTGTTGGATTTGGATATGCTATTGCAGAAAACTATTCTTTATTACAAAAAGATAAACAATTTACCGGAATAAAAAACGAATTTACCGTACTTGAAATGCCGGCTATGATTTTTTATAAGTTTAATCCAAATTGCAAAAATGCGAAGTGGTTAATTGGAGCCGGATTTTCTGAAAATTTTATTGGAGAACAAACACTCAATGCGAGTGCAAGTCAGGCTAACGACGGATTATCGAATGTAAATTATATCAGCAGTACTTCATCAACTAAAGGCGGTATCTACTGGAGTTTCCGTTGGTCGGTTGCCCGCGAAAAAACATTTAAGAATAACAGCATTTTAAATGCAAGTGTTTTATTTAATTACGGATTTAATCAAGTAGCTACTTCAACGGTTGATTACACCATAGATAATCAAACCTATTCACACACTTTTACCAATAACGGTAATTTTGTGGGATTAAGACTAACTTATTTTTTCCGTCCCTTCATTAATCCTTGGGAAAAAACTAAGAAGGCAAAATCCGGATCGGGAACTTTAACGAAGTAGTTAAATCAATTCTTTCTTAAGTTCAGTTAATGCACTGTAAAGTGTATCCAAATCTTTTTGGGTGTTATTGGCATGCAGAATTATTTGTTACAAAACGATTTTTGATTATTCTTTAAGAGTACTTCAGTACAATTTATAAATCAGTCACTTCGAGTAGCGTAATAAAGTGAAGGAAATGTCACGCCGAGTGATTTTTGCCTGCCTCTTGCAAAAATTGTATCGAGGCGAACTTGTATTGAGTACTTACTAACGTATCACTTCTCGATACGTCCCGCGAAATGCGGGACTACTCGAAGCGACAATGTCGCTGTCAGTTCGAGTAGCGCAATGAAATGAAGCGTATCGAGAACTGCGTATGGAGAATCACTTCTCGATACGTCCCGCTATATGCGGGACTACTCGAAGTGACATTAAACTTTTTTATTTAGAGTTTTTTCCTTGAGTTTTTATATTCTATTTGCCTACGAGGTTTTTGATTTTCTTTTTTCTCAATTAATTCATCAAGGTATTGAAAAACTATTTCAATATTTTTAGTGTTGTTGTCTGACTTCTTTTCCAATTTTTCTATCGCCAAACGCAATTCGGTATTTTCAGTAAGAATTTGTCTTATTCGAGTAAATGCGCGAATAACTTCAATATTTACTTTTATGGCCCTTTCACTATTCAATACACTGGAAAGCATGGCCACTCCTTGTTCAGTAAAACAGTATGGAGCGTGTCTTAATCCCATAAGATCAGATTTGGAGGTGCCAAATTGGCTCCTCCAATTTTCAAGCTCCTCTTTGGTCATTTCAAACATAAAATCCTCAGGAAAGCGGCTTATATTCCTCTTTACTTGTCTTTTTAATTGTTTAGTTTCTACTCCATATAATTCCGCCAAATCGCGATCAAGCATTACCTTTTGATTTCGTATCCAATATATTTTGCTTACAACAATTTCATAGGGTATCATTGACATTTCCTTTTTTTTATAAAATACAACTATCAAAGGTAAATTACAGTTTAGCTTTTCCTTGCTATAATATGTTGTATGTAAATAAATACTTTAATTTAAATATCAAGTCTAAAAATTTTGTATTTTAATATTCTTCTAATGAATGCCGAGAACCAAAATGCCTAAGTCATGCTGATTCGCCGCGGCGAATGTTTAAGCATCTGTTCTCTGGAATTAGAAATTAGACATATTTCAGGCACTGAGCGCCTGACTGCCGCAAGGCATGTTAGTCGAATGGTGATACCATTTTTGCTCCGTAATAAGCAGAAATGCAAATCATTTAGTAAATTAGATTTATTGAACGGAATGTATTTTGTTGAACTAATAAATGAAAATCATCATGAATTGCAAAAAATTATCATTTCAAAATAAAATTAGGAGAATTAAAGGTTGGTTAATTTTATTTATCACAATTTTGCAATTTAAATCCTATTCACAAGGAATCGCTAATTACGTGAGTAATGGTGGATTTGAAAGTCATTATACCTGTTCACTGTCTACAATTAATATAGCTCATTATTGGAGATCAATTGACTCTATTCCTGCAAGTGGAGCCCCCGCATTTTATAGTACATGTTATCCTAATGTACCTACAGGCGGAGTAACCTACCAATGGCCAAGGACTGGATTGTCTTTTGGATTGGCTACTTTCCTTTGTCAAGAACCTCAATGCGCTCCCAATGGCCGGCAATACTTTAGAAATAGATTAAAAACAAACCTTCAAGCAGGTGCGACATACTGTGTTAAATTTTTTGTTAACATAAGTGATCCTTCCAGCTATGGAATTGATGGAATTGCTTCTTTTTTTTCAGACAATAGTATTGATACAATTACTAAGACTGGTATTCCATTAGCTTACATAATACCCCAAGTGCAAAATCCAAATGGAAATATAATTACAGATACAATGAATTGGATTCTTGTAACTGGCACCTTTGTTGCTAACGGAACAGAAAAGCATTTGTTAATCGGTAATTTTAAAAATGATGCGAACACAAATAAAACGCTTATTAATCCTTCAATTCTTCCAATGGTCGCATGTGATGTTTTGTTAGACGACGTGTCCTGTATTGATGTTGATTTACCGGCTTATGCAGGTCCTGATGTTGCATTTATTCCGGGTGGCACTGTTTACATAGGCAGGCCACAAGATGTTGGCATTGATGAAGCTTGTACTTGGTATAATCTTACAAATACCAATACACCAATTGCTAACGCCGCAGGCATTACCGTTACCCCTGCCGTAACATCCACTTACATAGTGCGTCAAGATATTTGCGGTAATATTAAATGGGATACGGTAGTGGTGCATCAAAGCGCGCTTGGTCTTGCCGCCCTGAGCGTAGTCGAAGGGTGGCTTAAACTAAGCCCCAACCCTGCACAGGATTTTTTAAATGTAAGTTTTGAGTGGAGCGATTTACACAAAGAATTTCCCAAGGCTGAAATATTTAATAATATTGGCCAATTGCTTACTATTATTGAGCTGAATTATAACAATAATAAAACAGTTATTGATTTAAAAGAATTACCGGATGGAGTTTATATGCTGAGTTTAAAAGGAAAAAATGCACAAACTATTAATAAACGATTTGTAATTGCGCATTGAGAATTCCTCAGTGTTTTTCATAATACTGTCAGTTCGAGTAGCGTAACAAAGTGAAGGAAATGTCACGCCGAGTGATTTTTGCCTGCCTCTTGCAAAAATTGTATCGAGGCGAACTTGTATTGAGAACTTACTAACGTATCACTTCTCGATATGCCGATGACCATTTCCATAATCGACTACTCGAAGTGACAATGGCGCTGTCAGTTCGAGTAGCGCAATGAAATGAAGCGTATCGAGAACTGCGTATGGAGTACCACTTCTCGATACGCTCGTTCCTCGCTACGAAGTGACAAAAATCTCAGAGTATCGATTCTATTTAGAAAAATTCTTTTTAGATAACATCTTAAGAGAATTGTATTCTCCTCTAATTAAAGCTTCTTTTTTAAGTTTACTCCATTTTTTTATTCGCGTTTCCCAATTAAAGGCGAGTGTGAAATCAGCAAAAGGTTCGTGGAAAACTAATTTAACTGGTCTTCGATTATGCGTATACGCATCTTTATTTATTCCAAGGTTGTGTTGCAGAATTCGTTTTTCAAGATTATTGGTTACTCCGGTATAATAAGTCCCATCACTACATTCAATTATATATAAATATATTAACTTAATCATAATACAAAAGTAAATTAGTATGAATTAAAATATTGCTACGATTAATAGCAAAAAAATTATCGTCAGTTCGAGTAGCGTAACAAAGTGAAGGAAATGTCACGCCGAGTGATTTTTGCCTGCCTCTTGCAAAAATTGTATCGAGGCGAACTTGTATTGAGAACTAACTAACGTATCCCTTCTCGATACGCCGATAACCATTTCCATAATCGGCTACTCGAAGTGACATTAATCCAAAAACTATTTTATAGCCTATTATTTCTTTTATAGTTAAAATTCAATTTTTGGGATTGCGGCAGGGATGTTCCGCCACAGCGGAGGTTTAGCTCGGGCGAGGCTTTACTCGCCCAGCCGAAGCGAAGCGTAGCCACGAACAGCCCGGTTGCCGCCCAAATAAAAATAAAATTTCCTAATATAAATTCTTTATTAAGGGTAACTTAAAACTGAGTAAGAAACCTCATTGCTCTCAATGTTAAATCAAATCCTTTTTAAGTTCAGTTAATGCACTGTAAAGTATATCCAAATCTTTTTGGGTGTTAAAGGCCTGAATGGAGTATCGGATAAAAACTTTATCGTTCTGCCTCATTACAGGAATTTCTATTTTAAAATCAGAATACAATTGATCGTGTAATTTTTCAGGATGTTTATGCTTGATTGGTATGCTGAACAATTGAACCAAAAAGTCATCATTAATTTTACATAAGGATTTAGTTCCTAAAAGTTCAATAAACCTTGGCGCATTACTTTGCACCATTTTTCGGCATTGAATCGCCACCTCCCACCAATTATGTGCTTTCATAAATTCAATGGATTTAGGAATAGTTAAAAAAGCGGAATAATCTCTTGTGCCTTGCATTTGATGATAATCTTGAAATTTTGAATTAGAAGGGAAAAGCGCTTTATATCCCCAACTGATGATTAAAGGGTCAAATAAATCCTGTATATTTTTTTGTACGTATAAAAAAGAACAGCCTTTGGGTGTCATCATCCATTTATGACAGGCACCGGTATAAATGGAGGCACCCAATTCTTTAATATTTAAAGGAATTTGTCCGGGCGCATGAGCGCCGTCTACAAAAACCAAAACCCCTTTTTCATTTGCCCATTGGCATATTTCTTCTACCGGCAAACGTAAACCGGTGCTGCTGGTGATATGACTAATAAATATTAATTTGGTTTTATTAGTAAATCCTTTTACAAATTCCTGTACAAAATCATCCTTACTGGTTATGGGAAAAGTAATATTGGTACGAATGTATTTGGCACCTTTTTTTTCGCAATAATATTCCCAGGTTTTATCACAAGCTCCGTATTCAATATTGGTGGCCAGCACTTCATCACCCGGATTTAAATTAAAACTTTTAGCGATAATATTTACTGCATAAGAAGGATTGGTAACGAATATTAAATCCTCTTCATCACAGTGGATGTAATCACCTAAACTTTTTTTGGCCTGTTGCAATAATTTTAGTCCGGTTTTGGTTATGAATTCAACCGGTTCTTTTTCCAATTCTAATTGTAATTTTTGATATTCCTCAAAAATGGGTTTTGGACAAGCGCCAAAAGATCCGAAGTTTAAATAAGTAATATTCGGATTAATTAGAAATTGATTCTTTAAATTTTGCATGAAATAAATGTAGCCAAAAAGCCAAAGTTATCCTACATTTAGCTTTTAATATGAAGGTTGATAAATATTTAGCATTATACTCCGATTATTCCAGGCGCAAGGCATTTGAATTAATAGAGGCGAAAAAGGTTCTGGTAAACGGAAAAACGGCCAATTTCAGTACCAAGGTAAATTTAGGCGACATCGTTTTAGCAGATTCGGTAGAGATTAAAGAAAAAAAGATACAAGAGCTAATTATTGCTTATAATAAACCAAAAGGCGTGATTTGTACCACTGAAAAAATTGAAGGTAATATTATTGATGCATTAAACTTTAAAGAAAAGATTTTTCCGATAGGTAGGCTGGACAAAGAATCTGAGGGTTTAATATTATTAACGAACAAAGGAGAGTTTGTAGATAAAATTGCAAATCCTAAATTTCAGCATGAAAAAGAATATATTGTTACACTTAACTTTCCGGTGAGAACTGCCTTTTTAAAGGAAATACGAAATGGTATAAATTTAGATGGTGAAATAACATTACCATGCAAAGCAGAAGTTATTGAGGGGACTAAAAGATTATTTAAGATCATCCTTAATCAAGGATTAAACAGGCAAATAAGAAGAATGTGCAATGCGTACGACTATCAAGTATTAAAATTACAAAGAGTACGCGTTATGAATATAAAGCTTGATAAATTAAAATTGGGTGAATGGAGAGAATTAACATCTGAAGAGAAGATTGAACTTTATAAAAACATTGAATAGTGAAGCTTAAGTTTTTAAAACTTCATTTAGCCGTATCGCTTTTAAATATCGTTTTTTGTAATTACTCGAATTAGTAAAATTGGTAATGACCACACCTCCATTTTTTTTACCCGAAGAAGAATGGATGAAGTAAACCTCTTGTTCAGTTACCTCAGCCACAATACCCACATGTCCGGGTTTCCGAATTTCGGCATTAGTACCGGTAAACACTAAAATATCGCCCTTACGAAGGGAATCAATTGACACTAAATTACCCGTTTTTTCATAATCCATTGATGCCCTGGGCACATCAACTCCAAAATGCGTAAATACATATTTTACAAATCCCGAACAATCAAATCCGGTATTCGGACAAATGCCGGTGTACTTATAAGGAATTCCTAATTGTAGCTTGGCAAAAGTGATTAATGAATCTGGACTAACTTGTCCATTCATATGAAAAGCAAATACTATAAATAAAAAATATACTCTGAAAAACCCCATTGATTTTCTAAAATTAGGCAATTACTATAGGGCATTATTAAAAAGAAATTAAGATAAGATTACTGGAATCGCATCCATTTGACTATATTTTATATAAATCTATGAAAACCAACTACATATATTATTAATGCTGATATTCATTTAAAATATCTTGTTAATTGAGTTGTTTTATTCCATCACTTTCTAAACGATTTAGGAATTAAATTTTGGAGTAAATGAGGGAATAAGGACTGAAATCGAGTAGGTAAAGCATATATATTATTTAAAAAAGGTATTTTTTTTAATTAATTGCCGAACTTTACATCAGCGAAAATACTATTATGAAGAAATTATTAATTACACTCGTTTTATTAGGATCAGTTTTATTTGGTAAAGCTCAGGTTCCTACCAACATTACTAACGGTACATGGCAAAGTGCAGTGTTAAGAGCTGATGGTGCAACATCGGTAGAAGGTGTTGAATCTTATTGCATGAAAGTTACTTGTAATAATGAAGAGTTTATTGTTATTAAATTCAAAAACACCAACAACTACAAAGTTGCAGTTGAATGGACAGATGCTATATATTATAACGGCAATTGGAATCCTTCAACAGGTACTAAGAAAATATATGTGGATGCGAATTCAGAATCCATTGGAGATTGCAATGGCAACATCAAATTAAAATTAGGCGTTAATTCAATAATTAGTTTTCCGGCAGGATTGGGACACTATAGTACCATGGGGTTAACTGTAAAACAATAGAAATAAATTATTCAAGTCATATAAACTCGATCAAAATGAAAAAAATTCTTTTAGTTATATTCACATTGTTGCTTTTTGCAGGAACTAGCAAAGCGCAAGGTGTTATTACGAATACCGTAACCTGGACATCAGGATGGTGTAATATATGTGGTCCACAAACAGGTAACTATTCTTGTAATCCGCCTTGGTCGGGTAGTGGTAACTGGAATAATGGTACAAGAACTTTTGTAACCAATGTACCTCCGGGAAATATTATTTCCGGTGTTTGTGTAACGGTGAACAAAGTAAATTGCGGATATACCAATTTATGTGTAGTAATTAACGGAAATACAATTCAATGTTTACCTCCGGCAGGTGGTAACTGTGCTTGTGGTTCTTGCTGGCCTCAAACTTTTTGTAACACTTATCCTTGTCCTACTGGTCTTCCAAACTTCGTTAATCAAGGAACAAATACAATCACTTTAATCAATGTCGGAACTATTTGTGTAAATAGTGCTGTCATTACGCTTACTTATCAAACTTGTTGTCCCACGCCTACTATTACAGTTGCCGGAAATACGGCAATTTGCAGTGGACAAAGCACAAGTTTAACAGCAGCAGGAGCAGGAATAGGTGGAACCTATACATGGACCGCACCAGGTGGTACTACTTTATCAACATTGCCAGGGGTTGCAGTTCAACCCACAGCCACCACAATATATACAGTATATGGAACTACGCCTTTCCCATGTACGGGTTCACAAACAGTAGAAGTTCAAGTAAATCCAACTCCAACTTTAACCCCGGGTAATGATTCTCCGGTTTGTCAAGGTGCCACAGTGAACTTAACTGTTAATGCGGTACCGGGCGGAACGTTAGTTACTTATTTATGGCAGGGACCGAATTCATATACTTCAGCTTTCCAAAATCCACAGATTACCAATATACAGCCTAACATGGCGGGTATATATACAGTAACTGCGGTTAATAATTTCTCTAACGGAGGTTCTTGTTCTTCCAGTGCTAACACTACAGTAAATGTGATTCCGGTTAATCAAACTTCGGTTACCCCACAATTTACATTGTGTGAAGGTGATGCCTTAAATTTAACTGCTCAAAATGCGGTACCTCCAACGGCGTATTATTGGACAGGACCAAATACATTTACATCTAATTTACAAAATCCAACAATTGCGAACACTAATACGGTGCATGCCGGAGATTATATTGTTACAGCTTCCTTTGCTGTACAAGGATTAACTTTAGTTTGTACAAGTACTGCGGTATCTAACGTGTCGGTAGTTGCAACCTCACCTATAACATTAACAATCCCTCAAAATATTTGTGAAGGAATGACTGCCAATATTAGTGCAACGGCTAATCCTATGCCACTTCAATTCAATTGGACAGGACCTAATGGATATATTTCAACCGGATCAAATACAACAATTCCAAATGTTGTGCCTGCGCACACCGGTGTGTATAACGTAGTGGGAGTATGGGCAATTGGATCTAAGAGTTGTACCATAAGTAATTTTAATCAAATGAATGTGGTTCCTGTAGCGCCAATTGCAATTAATGTACCTACTATGGTTTGTTATCCTGCGGATGTTCATTTAACATCGAGTTCACAGGGTGCAATTTCATACAGTTGGGGTGCAACCACCGGATTTACATCTAATATTCCTAATCCAATTTTAGGTGCTCCGGGCACAACGGCAACCGGAATTTATACAGTATTTACAGCGTATACCAATGGTGCTTTAATCTGTTATAATTCAAATACAACTCAGGTAACGGTTAATCCAATTATTCCTGTTGATTTAGAACCTTACAAACAATTGTGCTATAATGCTACTTATTCAATTAGTGGACCTCCGGGCGCTACGTCTTACTTATGGTTAGGTCCTAATTCATATAGCTCAACAAATCAGCTTTTGGTAATACCTTCCATTCAGCCGCCTTTGGCAGGAACCTATACGCTGGAAGTTACTTTAGGCCCATGTAAAACTTTAGGTACTACCAAAGTTGATGTGTTAACGCCAATTTCTTTCACTAACACGCCGGGTAATAAAACCATTTGTATGGGAGATAGTATAGCATTGTATGCCGGAGCAACTGGAGGTAGTCATAATTACGCCTATGTTTGGAATCCTCAACAGTGGTTAGGTTCTCCAACCGGTAGCGTTCAATATGCCACTCCGTTAGGAACCACTATTTATAATCTTACGGCATACGATATTGCATGTCCATTCTATACGGTTGGAGCCTCGTTTACGGTTAACGTAAATAAAGCACCGCAGCCTCAATTGGATTTACCTAAACATGAAGGTTGTCAGCCATTGTGTTTAACATTTAATAGTAAAACGCAAGAGCAGGCTTCACAAATCACTTATGATTTTGGTAATGGAAATGTTATGCAGGCAGATGACTTTAATTATTGTTTAAATGACGCAGGTACTTATAATTTAAAGATAAGAACCACCGGTAAAAATGGCTGTTCATATAATTGGGAATATCAAACTCCTATTCAGGTTTGGCCTACACCAAATAGTATTGTAGAAACAAATCCTGAGCGTGTAACAACAACAAATAATAATGTTACATTCTATCCATCTTCTACAAGTGGTAATGTAGTAAGTTACCAATGGGCTTTTGAAGGAGTAAAAGGAAACGGTGCAGGCTATGATACTTCATTCATGAAGAATCCTACCCGTATCTATGATAATATTGGTGATTATCCGGTGTTATTAATTTCAACTACTGATAAAGGCTGTATTGATACTTTAATGAAAGTAATTGAAGTTAGAGATGAGTTTGCTATATTCATTCCGAATACCTTTACGCCGAATGGTGATGGACTTAATGATATATTCAACATTAAAGGAGTTGGAATTAAAACCACAGGTTATAGCATGGAAATTTATGACAGATGGGGAACCTTGGTTTATTCAACCAAAGAGCTTACTAAAGGTTGGGATGGAACCGTGAAGGGCTTAAACGCTGAAAACGGTGTTTATGTTTTCAAAGTTAAGGCTGAGGCGGCAAATGGTGATGGAAGAAAAGAATATGTAGGACACGTCTCCTTATTAAAATAAAAAAAAGAGATTTAATTCAATCCTCTCCTTACGGAGAGGATTTTTTTTTGACTAATACTAACAAAAGTCAAGTACCTATTAAAGAAAAACAAGTAATTTGCGCCTGTGTTTGACTTAACGAACACTCACATGAAAATAAAATTAATTGGAGCAACAGAAAGCGTAACCGGAAGTAAACATTTGTTGCTAACCGAATCAGGATCTCAGATTTTATTAGACTGTGGCTTGTTTCAAGGCATGGGGCGAGAAACAGACGAGCTGAATAGAAAATTGAATTTAAATCCCGCGCATTTAGAAGCCATCCTACTTACGCATGCTCATATAGATCATTCAGGTGCAATTCCTTATTATGTATCACAAGGTTTCAGGGGTAGAATTTATTGCACGGAAGCAACCTTTGATGTTTGTAAGCTGTTGTTATTAGACAGTGCCAACATACAGGAGAGCGATATTTTTTATATTAATAAAAAAAGATTCAAACAAGGAAAAAAAGCATTAGAGCCTTTATATACTGAAAAAGATGCAGTCGGGGCCTTAAAACAATTTCATCCGGTTAAGTCAGGTGCCGAAATAAAAATAAACAACGAGGTTTCGTTCCATTTTACTGAAACCGGGCATATAATTGGAGCTGCTGCAATAAATCTCACACTTAAAAAAGAAAACAACATCAGAAAGTTAACCTACACCGGTGATATAGGTAGGTATACCGACCCAATTATGAAAAAGCCGCAAGTGTTTCCGCAAGCAGATTTTGTTATTTGTGAATCAACCTATGGCGACCGATTACATGAAGAAACAAAAAACATGGAGGGACGATTTTTAGATATTGTATGTAACACCTGCATAACTAAAAAAGGAAAATTAATTATACCTGCATTCAGTCTGGGGAGAACACAGGAAATACTTTATATACTTAATAAGTTAGAATACAAAGACCGATTACCAAATATAAATATTTATGTGGACAGTCCACTTTCAACTGAGGTAACCAAAGTGGTAAAAAAGCACAAAGAATGTTTTAATAAAGAGTTGGTGCACTATATACAGAGTGATCCAACCCCATTTGATTTTGAAAATTTGTATTACATCAAAGATGTAGAAGCATCTAAAGAGATCAATCGATCAAAAGAACCTTGCATTATTATATCAGCATCAGGAATGGGAGACGCAGGTAGGGTGAAGCATCATATTAAATATGCGATTGAGGATTCAAGAAATACAATTCTAGTAATGGGTTATTGCGCGCCTTATACCTTGTGCCATCGATTACTAAGTGGCGAAGAATCGGTTCATATTTTTGGGGATTATTTTAAAGTGAAGGCCGAAATAACTTCAATACTATCTTTAAGCGCACATGCAGATCAGAATGAATTGGTTCAGTTTTTAGCGTGTCAGGATAAAAATAAATTAAAAACTATTTTTTTGGTTCACGGAGAAGAAGAAGCGAAAGCTGAATTTAAAATAAAACTTTTAGAAGAAGGATTCTATAATGTACAAATACCTGCTCCCGGTGATGTGTATGATTTGTTTGAATAGGTTATTTTTTTACTTTCTTTTTCTTGAAATACTTTTTGAAAGGCCAGCTGTGTTTTAGCGCTTCCAATAACAAATCAAAATTGCCGGCGCCTTTGTCAATTTTCAAAATGCTTTGATTTAAATCATGAACCAAAGTTGTATCATGTAATAAAACACCAATAGTACCTTTACCGTCTTTTAAATTTTTTACAATCTCCGAAATATTTCCACTCAAATAAGCGGTAGTATCTGTAATCCGATTCAGCTGCACAACAGCTTGATGAATATTTGAAGAAAGTGTAGTATCAGTAATCAATGCCCCTAAACTCCCTTTACCTTCTTTTATATCTTTGCTCAAATTGCGTAAATCTCCGGTAACGGCCAAACCTTGTTCGCTCATGTATCTTAAATTAACTACGGTAGATTTTACGTTATCGGCAACCGTAGTATCCAGTAAAACATTCCACAAACTATTTTTGTTACTTATTTTTTCAGTAATATCTTTTAAATTATCAGTTATCACTTTAATATTTTCATTGGTAACATTTAAAGTTCTTATCATTTCTTCCATTTCTACGGGAGTCAAGGTTTTTAGCACATCGCCTTCTTCAATATTTTGATCGGCGGCTTTTACAGAAGCAATATTGATTAATTTATTTCCCATTAATCCATCTGTGCCAATACTGGCAATGGCATTTTTTTTAATGAAACGTTGCGTGGCTTTGTCAATGATCATGGTAACTTTTACGGATGAATCACTAATAATTTGAATAGCTTCCACAGTGCCTACATCTATGCCTGAATAACGAACATTGTTGCCAGACATTAACCCGTTCACATTTTTAAATTCAGCATGAATTTGAATGGTGTTGCCAAATAAATTCTGTTTGTTTCCGATAAGATAAAGTGCAAGAATAAGCAGAACGGATCCTGTTATTACAAAAACACCTAATTTCACATTTCTATTAAGCTCTCCCATTTTATTCGAAAAAAGTTTTTATTTTAATATCATCTGAATTTTGCAATTCTTCAAATTTTCCCATTGCATAACATTGTCCGTCAATCAGCATTACAATTTTTGAAGCTACAATTTTTACGCTGCTCAAGTCGTGCGAAATAATTATTGAAGAAGTTTGATATTTTTTAGCTAAGGTAACAATGAGGTTGCTAATTTCTTTTCCGGTGATTGGATCTAAACCTGTGGTTGGTTCGTCGTATAAAATTATTCCGGGTTTTAATATCAAGGTTCGGGCCAGGGCAATACGTTTACGCATACCACCCGATAATTCTGCAGGTTTCATTTCTTGCGTGTGTTCCAATCCTACGTTTTGAAGTGCTTCATGAACTAAAGCGTCAATCTCCTGTTTAGCATTATTTTTTCTGTGCCTGCGTAATGGGAATTCTAAATTTTCACGAACCGACATCGAATCATATAAGGCATTACTTTGAAATAAAAAACCAACGTAAGCCCGCATTTTATCTAATTCTTTTGCTGTCATTTTCGCAACATCTTTGCCATAAACAAGTATGCTTCCGGCGTCGGGCTTTATAAGACCAATAATACATTTAATTAAAACGGATTTACCGGAGCCAGATTTACCCAAAACCACAATATTTTCACCCTGATGTACGTCTAAATTGAAATTTTTTATTACGTGATTAGAACCAAATGATTTATATAATCCGCGTATGCTTATTACAACTTCCGGATTAGATTTTTTTAATTGCGATTCGCTATGTTGTATTTCGGTTTTCAATTGAGTTGAAGTAAATCAGTTATTTGAACAGCTATTAAATCAAGAATAAAAACAATTAAAGAAGAAATTACAACAGCAGAATTGGCGGATTGACCCACGCCTTCGGTTCCCTTATTGGAGTAATAGCCTTTATAACAGCCAATAATTCCGATTGCAAATCCAAAGAAAAAAGTTTTAACTATAGAAGGAACCAAGTCACTAAAAACAACAGTATCAAAAACCTGATTCCAAAAAAGTTTATTACTTACTACCCCATGCAAATTAGATCCTAAATAACTTCCATACAAAGAAACGGAATCAGAAATCACAACAAGTAGAGGAATCATGAAAGTGGTTGCTAAAACGCGGGTTACTACAAGATATTGGTAAGGGTTAGTGCCGGATACCTCCATGGCATCTATTTGTTCGGTTACTTTCATTGAGCCTAATTCGGCGCCAATGCCCGAGCCGATTTTTCCTGCGCAGATTAAAGCCGTAATTACCGGAACTATTTCACGGATAAGAGAAACCGAAACCATTTTTGGTAGCCAAGACTCAGCGCCAAATTCAACCAAGGTAGGTCTGGATTGAATGGTAATAACCAAACCCATAATAAATCCGGTTATACAAACAAGAGGAAGGCTTTTATATCCGATGTAGTAACATTGCCGAAATAATTCTTTTAATTCGAAGCCCGGTTTTAGTATTTCAACGAAAAATCGACCTGAAAAACGTACAACTTTTCCCGTTTCAGCTAAAAAAAAAGAGATTAAATTTTGATTTGCGGCCAACTAAACAAAGTTAGATTAATTTTTCAATTATATAAAATTTTACAGCGTAAACGTCAGAAAATAATCTCTTTTTTTATAAGAACATTATTAATCAACTTTAATGGTTTTTTTTCCGGTGCCTTTATCCGGTTCTTTTTTAGGGATAACCAATTTTAAAATTCCATCCGTGTAATTCGCTTGAATGGAAGATTCGTTTACAGATTGTGGAAGCGTGAAAGACCGAGAGAAAGAGTTAAAGGAGTATTCTTTTCTCGTAAATTTTTCATTCTCTTCATTTTTTTCATTTTTTGATTCAGCACTAACTGTTAAAACGTTATTATCCGCTTCAATTTTAAAATCATTTTTATTAAAACCGGGTACAGCAAAATCAATATTAAATTCTGTTGGTTTTTCTTTGATATTTACCGCCGGCAAATTTCTGCCAAAATCTTTATCGAAAAACCGATTACCGAAAAAATTATCGGAATTAAAAAAATCCGATACAAATGAAGGGAAAAATACACCTTCGTCCTTTTTTTTAATTTGTGTCATTTTTTTTAAAGTTTAAAAGTTAATAACACTAAATTAATAGCGATGATTTTTAAATTAAATGATCAAAATCAAAATTTATTTTAAGATTTATTTGCTAAGAGCTTCGCCCTGCTTGTTTTGATCTTCTAAGGTCCAATCATCTGTTACAGTAGTTTCAAGCCAAATGGAACCTGATTTTCTAAAAACCTGAACTCCTAATCCATACATATCTCTGAAATTACCTTCTAACACACTAACGGACATCTGCGGCGTAATATTCAAAACGCCACTTTTATGAATGGTTCTGCTTTCGCCAATGGTTAAGTGAGCGGGTAACATTAATTTTTTAGCAGAGCCTCCGCCTTTTTTGTGCATTTGAGAAAAGAATTCAATTTTTAAAAAGGGAAATATTTTACTAAAATCACTTTGTAAGTCTGAAATTTTCTGGTCATCGTTGATAAATACGTTCATATTGATTTTTTTATTAGTTATCATGTAAGCAAAGCAATGGTACTTTAGAATGAAAGGCCATTTGTTTAGTGTGAGGTTCCTTAAATATTTTGTGAATAAAGGAATGCTGGTGAGCAACCATAACAACAAGGTCTGCTTCTATTTTATCAGCATATTGATTAATTCCATCCGTTACCGATTCATTTGCAACAACGTGAAAAGTATGATTCGTTCCCTCTAATACATTTTTAAGTTTGATACCCTCTAGTGCTTCTTCCGCTTCAGGAAGGTATGAATCAGTAGGAACAACTTTTAATACATAAATGTGCGCTTTAAGTTGTTTGGCCAAATCAATTAATATTTCGTAGGTAGCTAATGTGGCATCGTTGTAATCGGTAGCTAATATGATTTTTCTGGGCGATTTAAATTTTACAAATTCATCTATGGCGAAAACAGGAATTTTTACTTTTTCCATTACAGAAGTGGTTACGCTTCCGGCCAGTTTCTCTTCCAAAATTCCCGCGCCACGCATACCCATAACAATTAGATTGACCTTATTATCGTTGGCATAATCTATTATTTCTTCAGCCCCGAGTCCGCATTTGGTTTTTACTATAATATTTAAAGAGGGGTATTTTTCGTTGTATTTTATTTTTAATTTATTCAAAGCGTTTTCGCTTATTTTCTCAATTTCTTCCAGCTTGGGTAATAATAAAGCAGTTTCCGGAGTTAGTAAAGGAGTATGGTAAACATGAAAAAATATCAAGGATGAATTTGAGAGTAGGGCCAATTGCGCTGCATAGTCAATGGCATTATCTGAATTTTCCGAAAAGTCAGTTGGCACTAAAATAGTTTTCATTTTTTTCTTTATTAGTTAATTATAACTTACGCCTTAGTTATAAAAACACAAAGTGCATTACAATTCACGAGTAAGGTGAGTCAAAACTATATATATCTTAGCGCGTAAAGAATGAGCGATGTCAAATAACCACCTGATAATAGTCATCTGTACATGTAATTAGAAATAACCAATTTGTAACAAGCAAATAGGCTGAAGAGCGTTGAATTTGTTATTTTTTGCCGATATTATATTTGAGTTTCAGCACTTCCATTTTAAGTTTCAACTTTTCAATTTCAAGATTTAATTCGTTATAAATCTGTGATGAAGCTTTATGGTCTTTAATACTTGATCCCATTTCGTCAATGAGTTTGCCAATATTATCCTTTTGTTTATGATAAGTTTCTTTGGAATCCTTTACTTCAGTTCTGATCAGTTTCTCTATGGCATCAATGTGTTCTTTAATCTTAGAAGCGTTTTCTTTAATATGAGTTGTTGATTCATTCAATGAGGTTGAGGTTTCATGAATATAAGAATCAAACTTCTCCTTTAAATCTCCGTAAAGGTCAGTTACTTCAGCTTTACCTAATGCAGCTTGCAATTGAAACTCTTCAATTTTATAAATCGTGCCGCTTAATTTTTCTAGTATTTTGTCTGTTAATGTTTTTGAATTTTCCATAGTTTAATATTTATATTAGTCAAATTTAGCTGAAATTGATGAGCTTTCCATTGACTAAAGTCAATAAACTAAAACAATTTAAGCTAATAATTAGCGAATCAAGATTTTTTTATCTGATTTAATCACATATACTGATATATTTACAAGCAATTAAAGTATAGTTATGAAAAATTTGATTATTAAGCTGAGTTTGCTTTGTGGCGTTATAGTTACCTGTTCTTTTATTAGAAGTGATAAACCGGGTTATATTTTGTTTGATATTAAAGGTGAGCGAACAGATTATGATAAAATGCTTGCCGAAGCCCTTAAAAGCGATGTGATATTATTCGGTGAGTTGCACGATAATCCGATTTGTCATTGGCTACAACATGAATTAACTAGCGATTTATTCAACTCGAAAAAAGCAAATTTGGTTTTAGGTGCTGAAATGTTTGAGGCGGATGATCAAATTGTATTGTCGGAGTATTTGGGTTCTAAGGTGAGCGAGAAAACTTTTAAAGACGAATGTAAGCTATGGACAAATTATAATACAGATTATAAACCGTTGGTTGATTTTGCCAAGAAAAATAAATTACCTTTTATTGCAACAAACATTCCTAGAAGATACGCAAACTTAGTTTATTCAAAAGGAGAAGCTGCTTTAGATAGCATTGATGCAGAAGCTAAAAAGTGGATAGCGCCCTATCCGATAAAATACGATGGAAGTATTAAATGCTATAAAGAAATATTTGAAAACGCAGGGGGACATGGAGGTGAAAATTTACCAAAGTCACAAGCCTATAAAGATGCAACGATGGCGCATTTTATTTTAAAAAATTGGACAAAGGGTAAAACTTTCATCCATTATAATGGCGCCTATCACAGTAACCATCATCAGGCCATAGAATGGTATTTGAAGCTTCAAAATCCAAATCTGAAAGTGTTGGTGATTTCTTCAACCGAACAAAAGATTTAAGTAAGCTAGAAGAAACGACTTTAGGAAGCGGAGATTTTATTATAGCCACCCCCGCATTAATGACAAAAACGTATAAATAATTAGTTTTTTAGTTTGCCCAATTTTTCCGGATTAATTACGCTAATTGTACCTCCGCTTACTTCAATTAATTTCTCTTCCTTAAAATCGCTTAGTGTTCTAATTACGGTTTCGGTTGCTGTGCCTACCAAATTGGCTAAATCTTCTCTTGATATATTGATGCTGAATTTTTCTTCTTTGTCCTTTTTGTATTTATTATACAATATTAATAGGGCTTCAGCAACTCTTTTACGAACTGAGTTATAAGCGAGTTTTACCAATTGATCTTCTCGGTCAATAATATTATTAGTAAGAATGCTTATAAACTTTCTTGACACTTCCGGACTCTTATATACCAATGCGAAAAAATCTTCTTTGGGAACTGCTGCAATTTCTGATTCTTCTAATGCTTCAGCACTATCCGTATACTTATCATCTTCCAATAAAGCCAAATAACCAAAAAAATCACCTTCATTATATAATCCGTTGATTAATTCTTTGCCCATTTCGTTGGTTTTAAATGTTTTTACTTTACCCTTTTTAATAAAGTAAACCGATTTGGGTATAGAACCTTCCTGATAAATAATTTGTTTCTTTTTTATATAAGAAGTGTCTCTTTTTTCTGAAAGTTTTTTAAGAGGTTCAATGCTTTTCACTTCCTTTATAAAACTGTCAAATCCTTCAAGGGTATTGGAATATTCTTGTTTTAATAATTCTGCTTTTTTAATTCTGCTTTCAATAGCATTTAAAAGCTCAATGTCATCAAAGGGTTTTGTTACATAATCATCAGCTCCCATTTCCATACCTTTTCTGAAATCACTTCTTTCCGCTTTAGCAGATAAAAAGATAAATGGAATATTGGCTGTTTCTTTATTCTTGGATAGTAAATGCAAAACACCGTATCCATCCAATACCGGCATCATGATGTCACATATAATTAAATCCGGCTTATCTTTCTGCGCTAACTCAACTCCAATTTTTCCGTTTTCGGCCGTTACCACATTGTATTTGGAAAACTCCAGAATTTCTGCAGTGTTTTCGCGCATTTCTTTATTATCTTCTATTAGTAATATTTTCTTGCTCATATTAAAAAGTTATTTTAAATGTTGTGCCTTGTTCTAACTGACTTTCGTATTCTATTATTCCATTCAATAATTCCACATATTTGGCCACTATGTTCAAACCTAAACCGGTACCTTGTATATTCGCCGCATTTTGCCCTCTAAAAAAACGTTCAAATAAATGTTTTTGATCTTCTTTTGATATGCCTATGCCTTGATCGCGAATCTGAATTTCAAATTTATTATTTTTTGCTATTGATTTAATTTCTATTTTTTTGTTTTCCGGGGAAAATTTAATTGCATTTGAAATTAAATTAAACAAAATGTGACGCATTACTTTTTTATCCAAATTAACTTCTACCTTTTCCCCTTCATGAGTATAAACTAATAATTGCCCTGTTTTTGCTAAAGGATTCATTTCTAAAAGTAAACCTTCAATAAACTCCTTAGCATTAAAATATTCAAAACTTAAGTTTACAGCACCTTCTTCCAGCTTACTAAGAGATAACATATCATTCAATATATCAGTTAAATGATTAACCGAATTTTTAATTCGACCAACATGCTTGGTTTGTTTCTCTTTATCTCCTGATTCACTATATTTAGAAATTAAGGAAAGAGAAGATAAAATGGTTGCTAATGGAGTTCTAAATTCATGAGACGCCATGGATACAAATCTAGATTTCAATTCATTCAACTCCTTCTCTTTTCCCAATGCGTTTTTTAGTTCATCTTTTGTTTTCTCCAGTTCCTTTATCGCTTCTTTCATGATCTGCGTACGTTTTTCAACCTGCTTTTCTAACTCAATGGAATAATTTTGTAATTGAACCTGCGCTAATTTTCTTAGCGTAATGTCAATTATAAATGCTATCACAAACTTTTTACCATCACTCTCAAAAGGACTCAAGCTTATTTCAACCGGAAATTCAGTGCCGTCTTTTTTCAATCCGTTTAAATTCAAGTTCTGACCCATGGAACGCGAATGCGGGCTTTTATTAAATGACTCTCTGTGCTTTTCGTGTGATTTGGCTGCTTTGCGTGGAATTAATATTTCAACTTTTTGCCCTTCTAATTCTTTATTTTCATAACCGAACATTTTACACGCAGCTGGATTAATTCGCATCATATGCCCATCTTTATCAGCAATAATTATTCCTTCTGTGGAATGAGTGAAAAGAGCGTCTAAATCTTGATTAATTAACATTTTATTTGTGCATTCGCTTAAAAGTACGGACTTTATTACTTCGTTCAAAATTAATCTAGTGATATTTACTATACTGTTAACCAAACACTTAAGAATTTAATATAATAAGGATAATTTTTAAAACATGACAGCAATCATGTTCGATTTTGACTTTTGTCAGTGTTTTTAGCCTATGATTTTTCAAACTTTGTGGTGGAAGTACAATTCATTAATTTATAAAATTTAAAAAATTATGGCAACGACAGTTCAAAATTCAACTTATCACGCATCAGTTGTTTCAACATCTAAACTTGGAGTTTATTCTGCATTAATTGAGAAATTACATTTTAATTATTATGGCTTAATTAGTATGACCATATTAATTGGAAGTTGTCTTGGCGGCTTAACGGCAATGTTTATTTTAAAAAATGATGCGGCGATATGGCAATTAGCCTTGTGTATGGCTGTGTCAATGACAAATAATGTAGCTGCAATTGGGCAAGCGCCTACCAAATGGGTTTTAAACTCATTTGTGATTGGAATACTTGTAAATACTTTACTTATTTTAATAAATATGTAAAACATAGTGTTTTGTTTTAAGTTAGACCGGCTTGAAAAAGTCGGTTTTTTTTGCTCAAAATTTGCGTTAAATAAAACTAATTACCTGAGATGTTTGGAAAATCAATTCAATAGTTCACCTTTTTTTTACATCTTTGAGTAAAGGGATTATCAAATGAAAAATCTGGAGGACATAAGAGCACAAATAGAATCAATACCTGACCCCGAAATTCCGGTAATTTCTATTAGAGAACTTGGAATTTTACGGAATATAACCTTTACAGATTCTGATTGCCATGTTACCATAACGCCTACTTATAATGGTTGTCCGGCAATGGGCATGATAGAAGATCAGATAAAAGAAATATTGAATAAGAACGGAATAACAAATTACAAAGTAGATTTAGTTTATACTCCTGCATGGACTACAGATTGGATAACAACCGAAGCCAAGGAAAAGCTGAGAGTATATGGCATTGCTCCACCAACTCATTCTTCTTGTTTAGTTAATTTCGAACAAGTTGATGTAGCTTGTCCCAGATGTAGTTCTCACCAAACATCATTAATAAGCAAATTTGGTTCTACGGCTTGTAAAGCATTATATAAATGTAATAGTTGCGAAGAGCCTTTCGATCTTTTTAAATGTCATTGATATGAAATGGAAAGTAATATTTGGATTAATTGCAGTTTCTGTATTGCTTTTTTATTCATTCAGTAATTATTCAGAATTGCATCAAGATGATGAAAAACCAATAACATTATTGGAGTTCAATAAAAAAATTAAGGAATCTGAAAAAATTGTTTTGGTTTATTTTCATGCCTCCTGGTGTACCGTTTGTAAAAAGGTAAAGCCGGTGCTAGCTGAACTAGAAAATGAATTTTCTGAAAAAGTGGAAGTTTTTAGAATAGATACGGATAGAGATAAAGAAGTGGCTCATGAGTTTGATATTCATGCTTTGCCCGTAATGATGTTATATAATCATGCGAATCGTGAATGGATTCATGTTGGAATTATCAGCAAGGGCGATTTAAAACAAAAAATTGTGCCTTACACCTGGGATAAGAAGAGTAAGTAAACAATTGTTAATTTAAACTAAGGATTTGCATACCGGACTATTTGTTCCGATATTTGTAAATAAATTAATATAATGCAGTATAAAATCGGAAATAGAATAAGCATTGATTTAAAAAACTGGAGTCTATGGAGAATAGTTCGTGTAACTTTTTCCATAATTTTCATCATTGCCGGAATTATGCGTAGTGATACGATGTTAATTGTGGGTGGTTCGTTTTTGTTTGTTCATGGTATGTTAAGTATTTGCGAAAATTGTGCTGATGATTCTTGTGATACCTAAAAATTAAATTATGTCAAAGTTTGAAGAAATAATAAACTCAGATAAACCGGTATTGGTTGATTTTTTTGCAGAATGGTGTGGGCCTTGTAAAACTATGGCACCTATTTTAAAGGAGGTAAAAGCCAAAATGGGAGAAGAGGTAAAAATTATCAAAATTGATACGGATAAAAATCCAACCGCTTCAGCTCAATTTCAAATTCGCTCTGTACCCACTTTAATTTTATTTAAAAATGGAAAGGAAGTTTGGAAACAATCGGGTGTTGTTCCGGCTCAACAACTCATCAATATTATTCGTGTTAATTAAAAATTACATGGGATTTTTTCCCTAATCCTGACAATTATCATGTCTTTTAAGGCTAATTAAAATTAGCCAAACATCCTCACAAAAATCAATTCTTTTTCCAAACGAGAGAGACTAATTCTTATGAAAAGTAATCTTTAGGGTTGGATTTTAAGTGTATTCATCAAGCTGTATCATTTTGGATATTTAGAACAATGAATTGTTAATTTCCTTATTTTCTCCAATCTAAAAAAGTAAACGGCAAGTACCTAAGACTTAAAACCTCATAATCAGGAATAGTTTTATTGGGGGAATTATCTTCGCTTGTTAGACATTCAATAGAAAAAAACTAGACATGGGTTAAATTGAAACGAATTGGTTCATAAACAGATTTATATATATGGGGTTGTAATTATATAAAAAGATAAATTAAAAGCTAATTTTTTGTTCTAGCCTGACTAAAATCATTTCAATAACAAATAAATCTCATGAAATTGGCTTAAAAAGTATTTATGCCGGTTTATCAAATTCAAGGTCACGTCCCCTCAAAACGACACGTTGTTTTTAGGAATAAGAATGGAGAACTTTATCACGAAGAATTATTCGGTACACAGGGTTTCTCCGGTACATCATCATTAGTTTATCATCTGCATCCGCCTACCATGGTTAAAGCATTAGGTAAACCTTACTCTGTTAAACCTGAAGTGGCCATTGACGAAAATTTAAAAGCATTGAGTTTTATGGGCATGGAGGTAAAGCCGGAAAATGATTATCTCGAAAGCCGCAAAGTATTTTTCTTCAATGACGATATGCAAATTGGAATGGCCGCTCCGAAAAAAAGTATGGGTGAATATTTTTTTAAGAATGCCGATTCCGACGAAATGTTGTTTATTCATGCAGGTACGGGGCGATGTAAAACCATGTACGGAACTGTTGATTTTGAATATGGCGATTATGTAATCATTCCGCGAGGTACAGTTTATCAGTTAGAATTTGATACGGCTGAAAATAAAATTTTATTTGTTGAATCGCATAGCCCTATACGTACGCCAAAGAGATATAGAAATGAATTCGGGCAATTACTTGAACATTCCCCATTTTGTGAACGCGATTTTAAGTTACCGCACAGCTTCGAAACTCGTGATGAGCAAGGTGATTTTAAAATCATGATTAAAAAAAGAGGATTAATTTATCCTTATGTTTATGAAAATCATCCTTTCGATTTAATTGGATGGGATGGTTATTCCTATCCATATGCTTTCTCCATATTTAATTTTGAACCTTTAACCGGACGGATTCATATGCCTCCGCCAATTCATCAACATTTTGAGGGAAATAATTGGGTGATTTGTTCTTTTTTACCTCGCTTATACGATTATCATCCAAATGCTATTCCGGCTCCTTATCATCACAGTAATATTGATGCGGATGAAATCTTGTATTATGTGGATGGAGATTTTATGAGTAGAAATAATATTAAAGCAGGTCAATTTACATTACATCCGGGTGGAATTCCTCACGGCCCTCACCCGGGCGCTATAGAAAGAAGCATAGGAAAAAAGGAAACAAAAGAATTAGCTGTAATGATTGATCCGTTCAATCCGGTTAAAATAACAACCGAAGCAATGAAGTGTGAGGTAAAAGATTATTATAAATCCTGGATGAGTAAACCACAATTAACACATGAATAATATGGAAACAAAAGATTTAACACAAGTAAAAAATTTCGATTACTCCGGTGCTAAAGTTTTTGAAAAAGCGCAAGATTTTCTTCCGATAAACGGCACAGATTATGTAGAGCTGTATGTCGGAAATGCAAAGCAAGCCGCTCACTTTTATAAAACGGCAATGGGTTTTCAGGAATTGGCTTATGCCGGATTAGAAACCGGAAGCAGAGATCGTGTGTCGTATGTATTAGTGCAAGATAAAATTCGATTGGTGTTAACTTCTCCATTTGATCCGGAAAGTGCTATTTCTCATCACATTCGCAAACATGGTGATGGTGTTAAAGTAATTGCACTATGGGTTGATGATGCGCGTAAAGCCTATGCCGAAACTATGAAAAGAGGCGCAAAATCTTATTTGGAACCGGAATCCATAAAAGATAAGGATGGAGAAATCGTACGTTCAGGTATTCATACCTATGGAGAAACAGTACATGTTTTTGTAGAGCGCAAAAATTATAAAGGCGTATTTATGCCCGGATTTGTAAAATGGGAAACCGAATATCATCCCGGCAAAACCGGATTAAAATATATTGATCACATGGTGGGTAATGTTGAATTAGGCGCAATGAATACCTGGTCTAAATTTTATGAAGAAACCATGGGATTTGCGAACCTCATTACGTTTGATGATAAAGATATTTCAACGGAATACACCGCATTAATGAGTAAGGTAATGACTAATGGTAACGGAAGAATAAAATTTCCGATTAACGAACCGGCGAAAGGAAAAAAGAAATCTCAGGTTGAAGAATACCTTGATTTTTATAAGGGTCCGGGTTGTCAACACATTGCCGTAGCAACGGATGATATTGTTTTTACAGTTTCTGAAATGCGAAAGCGCGGCGTTGATTTTTTATATGTGCCGGGATCTTATTATGATACGGTTAAAGATAGAGTAGGTATTATAGAAGAGGATATGGAAGTTTTAAAAAAATGGGGCATTATGGTTGATCGGGATGAGGAAGGTTATTTGTTGCAGATTTTTACAAAACCGGTAGAAGATCGGCCAACATTATTTTTTGAAATAATACAGCGCAAAGGGGCCATGTCATTCGGTAAAGGAAATTTTCAGGCCTTGTTTGAAAGTATAGAAGCAGAACAGGCCAAAAGAGGAACTTTATAATTAAAACTATGTATATAGAGCAAATTTATACCAATTGCCTTTCTCAAGCAGCATATTATGTTGAATCGGATGGCGAAGCAGTTGTTATTGATCCATTACGTGACCCACAACCGTATTTAGATCTGGCGAAAAAGCGAAATAGCAGAATAAAATATGTTTTTGAAACGCATTTTCATGCTGATTTTGTTTCAGGACACCTTGATCTGTCTAGGAAAACAGGAGCTGTAATTGTATTTGGTCCTAATGCCAAGCCGGCATACCAAGCTTTAATTGCATTTGATGGTGAAGAATTTACATTAGGCAGTATAATAATAAAGGTAATTCATACACCCGGCCACACTTTAGAGTCGTCATGTTTTTTAGTGATTGATGAATCCGGAAAAGAAAACGCAATTTTTACCGGCGATACTTTATTTGTTGGTGACGTGGGCCGACCTGATTTATTAAGCGGAAACTTAGATAAAACTACTTTAACGGAAATGCTTTTCGATTCATTAAAGTTCAAAATAAAAACTTTACCGGCGGATGTGATTGTTTATCCAGGACACGGTGCGGGTTCGGCTTGCGGTAAAAATTTAGGTAAAGAAACTTCAACTACAATTGGCGAGCAAATGGAAAAAAATTATGCGTTAAAGGAAACGAATAAAGATGCATTTGTTCAGGCTGTTACCAGCGGGTTGTCTAAACCACCGGCTTACTTTTTTAAAGATGCATCCATTAATATTAACGGCTATGAAAGTATTGATAAGGTAATTAAATCCGCAGCAACTGAACTAAATCCAGAAATGTTATTAAATGAGGTAAAAAACGGTTGTGTAATATTGGATACCAGAGATGCAGAAGAGTTTGCCGAAAAGTTTATTCCGGGCTCTATTAATATTGGATTAAATGGTCAATTTGCCAATTGGGTTGGAACATTATTAGAATTTAATGCTCCGGTTATATTAGTCACTGAAATAGGGAAGGAGAAAGAATCTGCGATGCGCTTATCACGTATTGGTTACGATAATATTAAAGGATTTTTAAAAGAGGGTATAGAATCCTGGGTGAAAGCCGGGCATAGTTGCGACTCCATACAATCCATCACTTATGAAAAGTATTGTAATGATTCACAAGTGGTTGATTTTTTAGTGTTGGATGTACGGATGGACAATGAACGAAATGAAATGCAATTCCCGAATTCTTTAAATATTCCATTGCAAGTTTTCCAAGAAACAATTTCTTCACTTGATCGGTTTAAACCTGTGTTTGTTTATTGCGCCGGAGGTTACAGGTCAATGATGGCCGCCAGTTTATTAAAGAAAAATAATTTTGGCATTGTGTGTAATCTTAAAGGGGGAATAAATGCCTATAAGGATAAAGCACCGGAATTAATGTTTCGTTAAAAGTGATTTTTTCTTCATGTTTAATTAGTGTTAAAGAAAGCAAATTATTCTAATCTTTAGCTGTTATTATATCTGATATGAATTGGCAAAAATCGGATTGAATTGAAACTCCTTTATCTTGCGCATACCAATGATGTAGTTCTTTTACAAAATCTGCATGATTAATGTTGGGATTTGCTTTTTTAAACTCATTTACACGTTTGGTAATAGCTGCAGGTCTTGGCCCCCAATCTGCAACAACTTTTCCTTTTAATTCATCAAAGCAAATTAATTTGGGTATAGATCTAGAGCCCTGTGTTGTATACTTATCCATTATTTCACTATTCTCATCCCGCAATATTATTTGAAGCGAAATGTTGGCATTCAACTCAGCAATTTTCGCAATAATAGGCAAATTTTGCGCGCTATCTCCACACCATGTTTCCGAAATAATTAACCAATTCCATTTTATCTTTGATAACTTCGAAACTGTATTTTTTAATTCATCATTTATTTGAGTTAACTTATATATTCTATTCATTCTCGTGGCGTTAAGTTTTGTCGCCTCAATTCTTTCAATGGTTTGTTCCGTTCCTGTAGTTTTTCCAAGTTCGGAACAATCCAATACCAATTGATGATATTCTTGGTAAGAATATATTTTTGTTTTAACTGAAATAGCCATATGTTTTGTATAGTGTAAAGTAAGGGAAGTTTTTAACAAAAAAATATGATTTAAAACAGAAATACAAGTCAAGGTTTTTATTATTTCTACTGCGTTACTATATACAATTGCAATATTGAGATATGAGTTTAATCATATAATAGTTTTAATATTTGAACTAATATTGTATAAAAGAAATAAGAGGTTAGATCAGATTGGTTTTCCCTCAATTAAAAAATAATTATCATGGAAAATAGTATAGACACTCCAACCATTGGAGAGATTGTAAAAGAAGATTTTAGAAAAGCTGAAGTGTTTAAAAAGTATGGTTTAGATTTTTGCTGTGGCGGAAAAAAATCAATAGCCAAAGCATGTTCAGAAAAAGGAATTGATGCAATTGCTCTTGAAAAGGATTTAAAGGCGATTGACGAATCACCAAATAATTTAGCATCTCAGAATTTTGATACATGGGAATTGGATTTTTTGGCGGATTATATTTTAAATACGCATCATAAGTACGTTACTCAGGCCCATACAATTTTATTTGAATATACTCAAAAGGTAGCGAGAGTACATGGTGACAGACATCCGGAACTTGTTGAAATTGCGGACACCTTTATGGAAATTATGCATGAATTAAATAGCCATATGATGAAGGAGGAAAATATTTTATTTCCATACATTAAAAGTTTAGCTATATCAAAGCGTCAAAAACTCGAAGTTACTGTGCCGGGATTTGGTTCTGTACAAAATCCAATAAACATGATGGAACATGAACATGATTCTGCTGGGAGATTAATGGAAAAAATTAAAGAGCTTAGCAATAACTTTACTCCGCCGTCTACTGCTTGTAATACTTACCGTGTATCGTTTGCTAAATTGCAAGAGTATCAGGATGATCTACATCAACACATTCATTTGGAAAATAATATTTTATTTCCAAAAGCAATTGCACTCGAAAAGGAACTACTAGGATAATAGAATCAACTAAACTGTTGCGATTTTTGGTTATCCTTGTAAAGAGTAAATTCAAATTAAAATTATTGAGGAATTATTGTCTTTAAAAGTGTAACTCTCTTGAATAGATGGTTTGGTAAGTCTTATTTCCTGTTTTTAAAATATGAACTTAATTTGTAGAAATATTTAACCAATGAAGAAAATAGCATTATCAATTATCGCGCTTGCAACCATTTTTACATTTTGCACAGAGCCGAAGGAAGAGGCAAAAGGTAAAAATTCTACAACTAAAGATACAACCTTGCTTTATTTTGGTGATACCATTTCTGTAGAAGGTGCAGTTGCTGCAAGCGAATTAGTAAATCAACTGACTGGTAAGGATTCTTTATATATTAAATTAACAGGTGTTATTGATGAAGTGTGCCAGAAAAAAGGTTGTTGGATGACTTTGGATATTGGAAATGGGATGGAGATGAGAGTAAGTTTTAAAGATTATGGTTTTTTTATGCCAAAAGATGCATCCGGTAAAACGGTTATTATTGACGGATATGCTTACAATGATACCATTCCTGTAGAACAACTTCGTCATTATGCTGAGGATGCCGGTGAATCAAAAGAAGAAATTGCAAAAATTGTAGCACCCGAAATAAGTATTTCCTTCGAAGCGAATGGGGTTATCATTAAAAAATAGCATTTCATTCATCAGCATTTTATTAATAGGGTTGAACCTATGGTTTTGTAAGAACGAAAACGCAAAAGTAGTTGAGGATACAACAACGGATAAGAATTGCGTGAATTTGGATTTGAATCCGAATGGGAGTAGCGAATTATCTTTGTTAATGCGCGATATGCTGAATCACGCTGAATCGATGAAAGAAAGCGTATTGGCCGGAAAATGGCCATCAGAATTTCCAGAAAAGTTTAAAGAAATACATACAGCAATACCAACGGATGAGTTTACTAAAAGGAACACGTTTGATGGCTTTGCGAAAAATTATTTGGATTGTATAAAGGCATTAAATGAAATGAATCAAGGTAATCTAATAGAAAAATATAACAACGTTATACAGGCTTGTGAGAGTTGTCATTCCGAACATTGTCCCGGGCCATTAAAAATTATTCGTAAGCTCAAAATCAATTAGATTTCTAAGATTCGCGATTTTAATAAATCGGTTTCATCCTTCTACCGTTAAATGTTCATTATTTCGGGGCTTAACCAGAGTTTGGATTTGGTGTTATTCATGTGAACTAAACGCGTTCATTGACTAATACTGAATTAGTTATAATCGCATAAAAAACATGATAAAAAGCAGTATGTTTAAATATGAATAACGCTTTTAAGATTGTAAATTTGCTTTCAATGCATGAACAATTCCATATAATTGCCTTTGTTTTATTTTTTACCATTGCTGCTTTGTATTCTTCAATTGGGCATGCCGGAGCTTCGGGTTATTTGGCAGTTATGGCATTATTGTCTTTTACACCAGAGAGTATAAAGCCTACATCATTAATTTTAAATATTATTGTAGCAGCAATCGCGTCTTTTAAGTTTATATCTGCCGGATATTTTGACAGAAAAATATTTTTCTCACTAATTATTTTTTCGATACCTGCATCGTTTTTTGGAGGTTATCTTTCTTTAAGTCCGATTTATTTCAAATTAATTTCAGGTATATTTTTAATCGTCGCAGCTTTTTTGCTTTTAGTAAAAAAAAATATTAAAGCAGATGAAATTAAAGAAGTTAAAAGCTTAATTATGTGGAGCGCTTTGCTTGGAAGTTTAATTGGATTTCTTTCAGGAATTATTGGTGTAGGAGGAGGAATATTTTTAACGCCTTTATTATTAGTACTAGGTTGGACAAAAGTTAAGAATGCCTCAGGGATTTCTGCATTATTTATTTTATTCAACTCAATATCAGGTCTTATGGGTCATATGAGCGCAGTAAAAAATGTTGATAGCAAAATTGGGTATTGGGTGATAGCTGTGGTTATTGGAGGATTTATCGGTTCTTATTTAGGAAGTAAAAGATTTAATAACAAAGTTATTTTATATTGCCTTTTTGTAATACTTCTAACGGCTGGATTAAAGTTTATTTTTATAGATACCATGAAATAAATAAACTAATTTTTGTTGCTAACTGTTAGCTTTTGATTATTTAATCCCAAATGTCTGAACTATACCCAACCATATTATTGTGTTTTTGTTTTTAAATTTATTATCGTGCTGTAAAACGTAGTTTAAATTAATTACCAATTTTTTATTTAACTTATAGCCTATACCTACAAGTATTCTGTTTTGATCAAAAAATGTAACCTTATTAATAGTTGAATAAAATATTTCATTTCCGAATTGAGAATAAATAGTTTTTTCAGTAATTGTTTTGTGATTTAAAGGAATGGAAAATAATAATCGATAACGATATCTAAAATTAAAATCGCAAATGTTAGTTTCGAGAGAATGAAATTTACGTTGCTCTATTCTTGCTCGATGTGAAAGAATTAATTTTGAAATATTTTGAATAAATTGAATTTCTTGCCATCCTCGCCATTCTTCTTTGGTAATTCTTTCCATATTGTTTTGATTAAAATAAGCTGCGCCTGCTGTAAATGAAAGATTTTTATTTACGTAATAACTTATGCCAATCCTTCCTAAACTAGCCTGACGTAAAAAACCACTTGAATTAAAACGCAAGCCTACATCACCTGCCGCTTGCCATTTTGTAGAAATTTTTAGTTGACCGTAATATTGAAGCCACAACTTGTCGCTCACATTATTGTTAGAATTTTGCGAATAGCTTAGGCATGGAAAAAGTATGCATGCGATTATTATTTGTTTGTAGCGCAACATTATTATTTTTTTGGGCGAAATACTTTTATTATTTCATCGTTTGTAGAAATATACGGGCCATTAATTAAATCAATGCAATAGGGTACAGCAGGAAAAACGGCATCTAAACATTCTCGAATAGATTTTGGTTTGCCAGGCAAATTTATAATTAATGAATTACCTCTGATGCCCGCCGTTTGTCTAGATAAAATTGCAGTTGGTACATACTTCAAGCTTACCTGTCTCATCAATTCACCAAAACCGGGCATCATTTTGTTACATACCTTTTCCGTTGCTTCCGGTGTAACGTCTCTAACAGAAGGACCCGTACCTCCTGTTGTAACAATTAAACAACATTTCTCCTTGTCTGCCAACTCTATCAAAGTTGCCTCAATTGTTTTCTGATCATCGGGTATTAAACGATATACTTTTTTCCAACTATTCTTAATATAGGCGCTAAGCGTTTCTATTATGGCTTTACCTGACAAATCTTCATATACACCTGCGCTAGCTCGGTCAGACATAGTAACAATTCCTATTTTAATTTCTTCCATTTACGTGTCGTATTTTGATATGTCAGTTGTTTTATCCATCATTAATGCAAAAATATGTTTTGGGTTCACCACATAAATATCAATACCAAAGTTGATAATTTTTTTATCCTGTAAGGCCTTTAGATCATTATGATGTTTATTACCATATTCAAATACAAAAAAGGATTTGTCTCCAAAATAATCAAGCACTTTACTTACAACCATAATAGGCGTATCTGTAAATGTTTCTTTCTTATCTTCGAATTCACTATAATCGAATCCATATTCTTCTTTAAATATTTTAGATAACATTTCGTCATCTTCAAAAAATGGTCTAATGATTTTATTTCCCAAATAGCCATATTTTCGAACATCTTGTAGTTTTTATCAAAGTCTGTTACTGTCATTTTTCTTTTTTTATACCGTTTTCAAAATTTTCTTGTTTAATTAATTTTCCCTCACTATTATAGTTTTTAATGAATCCGTGTAGTGCGTCTTCATGAAATTGTCCTTCGCTTTTAAGTGTGCCATTGTCATTCCAATCGGTAAATTCTCCATTCAACTTATCATTGTCGTAATTTCTTTCATTTATAAGTATTCCATCGTTATTATACATTAACCATTTCCCATATCGTTTTCCTTTTTTAAAAAACCCTTCCATTTGGCGTTTACCATTTTGATAGAACCAAATCCAGCGTCCTTCGTTAAAACCATTTTCTCTTCGTCCATCATGCTTAATTTGTCCGTTATCATATTTATCGTTTTCTCCTAAGTTCGCATATTTGTAGAGGATATAAGTAAACACAATACTTAAAACAAAAATGCGATGGTATTTAAGTAATGGTTTGTATTTACGCCACTCGAATGCCATTACTTTTTATGTTTTAACATTTTAAATCCATGCAATACATATGGAAACAAAGCGTCAATAGTTTCTTTCGCACCATTTGTAGAACCCGGAATTGCCAGTATCATAGTTTGGTTAATAATACCGGAAAGTCCTCTAGAGAACATAGCATAAGGTGTACGGTTTTGTCCGTAGCTTCGAGCCCATTCCATAATTCCGGGGATTTCTGAATCCATCAATTCTTTTAGTGTTTCAGGTGTTTTATCCTTTTTTGTAAATCCGGTTCCTCCACTTACTATAATTAAATCAGTTTTATTTACATATTCTTTTATTTTGGAGGCCAACAAAATTTGATCATCAGGAATTATATCGTAAGCAATATTATTTAATTCATGTTTTTGAATAGCCTTTAAAATAATCTGCCCACCTTTATCTTCTTTTTTACCATTTGCAATAGAATCGGAAACAATTATTATAGCGGAATTTAATCCTTTACCGGAATCATTTCTGAAGTCAGTTTTTCCCCCACTTTTTTCAATTAATGCTATTTTTTCAATAGTAATGCCTTTGTCAATTGGCTTTAGCATGTCGTACATCGTCATTGCTACTACAGATGCACCGTACATGGCCTCTACTTCAACGCCCGTTTTATAAATGGTATGCACTTCAACCAGAATGCTAATTTGAAGTCCGTTTACGGTATGTTTAATTGTTGTAAATTCTATAGGTAATGGATGGCAATCGGGTATAACATCACTTGTTTTTTTAACAGCAAACAAACCGGCTGTTTTTGACATTTCAAATACATCACCTTTTGGTACTTGTTTATTGACAATTGCATCAATGGTTTTTTGTGAACTAACAAGCACAATGGCTTGGGCGATTGCACTACGTTGCGTGTTTATTTTTGAAAGAATATCAACCATAATTATTTATTTACTTTCCAGGTATGTGTTTTATTTTCGAATATTTCTTGTCCCCAAATAGGAACTTCTTTTTTTAATCTTTCAACTATATATTTACATGCTTTAAAGCTATCCTCACGGTGTTGACAGGTTACAATAACCATCAAACATATTTCTCCTTTTTTTACAGTTTCAAGGCTATGTAAAATATTTACATGATTAAGACCAATTTCTTTTTTAGCATCAATGGCAATTTGATGAAATATTTGTTTAGCCATTTCAACATTGGATGTATAATGTATAGCTTCTACATTTTGATTTTGAATCTTATCTTGTCTTACTTGCCCAAGAAATATATTATAGGCGCCTGAATATAAATCAGAACTGTATTTTTCTATGGATGATCCAATTTGTTTTGAAGAAATAGGACCGTTGATAAAGGTAAAGTTATACCAGTTTTCCATTTATATTATTTGAGTTTTGGTTTGTGATAAGTAATTGTTTAATATTTCAATGCCGGGTTTGAAACTATAAATATCAATATCTGTAAATTTTTGTTTTAAGAGTGTTAGAGCTTTATCACTTCTGACTCCCGATTTGCAGATAAAAATGATTTTATCAAAGGACTTAATTTTATCTAATTGAAGCTCTAAAATACTTAATGGAATTTTGAGCGTATTAGCAACCAATGTCTTTGGTAATTCGTTTTCTTCTCTCACATCAATTAATACAAATCCGTTGTTAGTAATCATATTTATTAATTCATTCGGACTTGTTAGAATTTGCCTTTCTTTAGTACATGGTAAATAATAATTGTGTTTTAGTATTTCATCTTTTTTTAAATATTTAGTATCTTCCTTTTTTTCAGTTGTAAAATAGAAATGTTCTAAAGAAAGTGAATTAATAAATAATATTTTATTGTAACAACATGTTTTAGGGTTAATAAAGTATTTAATAATTTCATTGGCCTGATACAATCCCATTAATCCGGGTAAAGTTGATAGTACGCCAGCCTCTTCACAATTTACACTATTTTTATTTTTGTCTGTTTCTGAAAACACGTCTCGGTAATTTGCCGAGTTTTTCATGTTATCAATTTGAAAATTGTAAACTCCAATTTGTCCCTCAAATTTATGTATGGCAGCCGAAACAAAGGGTTTGTTATACAATGTGCACACATCATTTATTAAATACCGGGTTCCAAAATTATCGGTGCAATCTACAACTAAGTCAAAATCATTGATTATAGTTAACGCTAATTCTGAATTTAGATATTCCGGTACAGTATGAATTTTTATATGCGGATTTAATTTGAGTAATTTCTTTGCGGCTACATTAACTTTTAGCTTGCCCAAATCTTCGTTAGAAAATAATATTTGTCTTTGAAGGTTTGATTCGCTTACCAGGTCTCCATCTATAATGGTTATTGATCCAATACCTGCTGAAGCTATATATTGCAAAACAGGACATCCCAATCCGCCGGCTCCTATTACTAATACCTTAGCGTGTTTAAGTTTAAGTTGTCCGCTTATCCCCATTACCGATAATTTAATCTGCCGGTCATATCTGAATATTTCGTCTTTACTTAACATTATCCTCCTGAGAATGGTGGCATTAAATCTAATCTATTGTGTTCAGCTATTTCAATTTCTTTGTCAACTATTTTATTGTTTACAGCCAGTACATAATTGTATTTTGAAATTTCCGGATATTTCTTTTCAATTTTTTGTAAAACGTGACTCGATTTAGAACAATTTTCAAGGATGATATGATTTTCCCCAATTGCCTCAGCTAATACTCCATATAAATTTATTTTTATTTTGCTCATTGATCTATATTTTCTGCTATGTTTAGTTCTTCTTTGTTATTTATGTTGGTAAAATAAATTTCATTGTAAAAATCTTTATGACTTATATCAACTAATTTGGAATCAAAATTATTAAGTGCTTTTAAAATGCTTAATTCATTATTTTGAATTAGTTTATAAACGATAAAATTTATTTTTTTTGAATAAATGGCGCATAAAGGTTCAATTTTATTAGCATGTGTTATTACCGACGTGTTGTTATTCAATTGAGCCGTCTCTATCAAATAATTTATTGTTTCTTTATTTATTAAGGGTATATCGCAGGATAAAAAAAGATTTAAATCAGTATCAGAGTGGGCAAGACCGCTGTAAATTCCGCCAAGAGGGCCTTTCTCTTTTACTTTATCTCTAATTTTTTCGTACGGCAAATGATCGTATAAATTTGAATTTGTAACAATGAATATTTTGTTGACAAGTGGATTTATTGCATCAATTATATGAGTAATAAAAGTTTTGCCATTAAAAGTGATCAACCCTTTTTCGGTTCCCATTCTGCTACTTTTGCCGCCGGCCAAAATGAATGCGTTTATATTTATTGTGTTTCTCAAGCGTTATAGTTTGATTTGAATAACGATATTAAAAAAAAATCAGAATAATTTGGATTCGTTTTTTAAAAAATCTTCGAATTGATTAGTTAGTTTTTTGTATTGTGTAATTATTTTTTTGCCTTCATTGGTAACAATACTTCCACCACCACCTGCTCCTCCTGAATTTTTCAGCACCAGGGGCTTGTCATATTGTTTGTTCATGGCATCTATTTGTTCCCAAGCTTGTCTATAGCTCATTTTCATCGACTTTGCAGCCACATTTATTGAACCGTGTTCTATTATTTTTTCTAACAAAGTAATTCTTCCTTCACCCGCAAAAGTTCCATTTATAGTTTCTAGCCAAACCCTGCCTTTCACTTTTAATTTCATTTTCCAAAATTATTTAGATATGTTACCATTTGAAATGATTATTGTCATAATTATATTTCATGATAATTTATTTCATCGCCGGGTTTTAATTTTGTGATGTGATCCGGCACTATAATTAAACAATTAGCTTCGGCAAATGAAGTTAATTTATAAGATTCCTGGTTTGGTAAAATAAAGGCGCTATCATTCACTATTTTTCCTTTCAAAAAGTGCGTTAGGCCCTTTTTTTTCTCATAACTATTTTTTAATCTGGCCTTTTTTGTTAAGTGCGTCGGAGTTATATTTCCATTTAATTTGCTAATAAAAGGAATAACATATTCATAAAAGCAGGTAAGTGAAGCTGCCGGATTACCGGGAAGTCCAAAAATAAAGCGATTGCCTTTTATTCCAAAGTATAGTGGCTTGCCCGGCTTTTGTTTTACTTTATAAAATATAGTCTCGAATCGGAGTTTTTTCAATATTCCACTTACCAAATCGTATTTTCCAACAGAAATGCCACCGCTTATGAGTAACACATTAGAATTGTTAAAAGCTAAATTTATTTTTTGGACTATATCTGTTTTCACATCATCGCTTTTAAAAATTTGATTCACCGGTATATTTAATTCATTCAATATGGCTTTCAACATAAGTGAATTACTCTCATATGTTTTATCACCAGATATTTTTTTCCCGGGTTCTATTAATTCGTTACCGGTTACCAGAATTGAAACAGAAGGCGATTTATATATTTTTAATTGTGCATGTCCTCCGGAAGCAGCCAGAGCAACTCGTGGAGCATTTATTTTATCACCTTTCTTAAGTATAACATCACCTTTTTTAAATTGAGAGCCGGCTAGCCTGATGTTATCTAAATATTTTATTTTATTTCGGTCAAAAATTAATAAATTTTCATTTGTAAGTTGAACTAGTTCTTGTGGGATAACAACGTCGGCATTGAGAGGCAATTTAGCGCCTGTAAAAATTCTACAGGCCGTAAAGGGCTGTATTTTTTTTACATTGTAAATTCCGGCACTATTTTCAAGATTGGCGAATTTTATTGGTTTATTAGTACGAATATCCTTTAATCTAAATGCGTAACCATCCATAGCGGATTGCGTAAAAGAAGGAGAGTTACATTTAGCTATAATATTTTCACTAAGTTTTTGACCAATAGCGTTTTCGATATTAACTCTGACCGAATCTGGTTTATATAAATCAGCAGTTTTTAATACTAATTTAAGAGCCTCTTTAGTAGAAATCATAAAGCTAAATTTACGCATATTATTAGTTAAATATGAAGGTAAAATTTAAGCGTTTTCCGTTAAAATATGATTTATATCATACGAATACATGATTAAAATTGGACTTAGGTAGAAGTTTGGGAAGTAATTTTGAATCCAAAGACCATGAGTTCAAATCCAGATAAAACTATTTCCTGCATAGATTGCCCTAATTGCCATAAGGGTTTATTTTCTGTTTTTGAAAATGAAGATTTGGAAAAATTGAACAATGAAAAAATTGTACAAAATTATAAGAAAGGGCAATTTATATTTAAAGAAAAGACAGTTCCAAGAGGAGTGTATTGTATACACAGTGGAAACGTTAAAATCACCAAGGTAAGCGAAGAAGGAAAAGAACAAATTGTGCGATTAGCAAAACCAGGTCATTTTATTGGATATAGAGCCTTACTTTGTAACGACATATATCAAGCATCGGCCATTGCGCTTGAAGATACTCAGGTTTGTTTTTATAATCGTGAGTTTTACTTAGGATTATTACGTTCTAATCCGGCAATTGCTGCACAAACCATTAAAGTGCTGACCAGAGATTTAAAATTTGCCGAACACATGATGATAAACATGGCTCAGAAACACGTTAAAGGTAGGTTTGCCGAAGTATTGTTAATGCTTGAGGAGTTTTATGGCGTTTATGAAAAAGATGGAACAATTAATGCAATTTTTAAGAGAGAAGATTTTGGACACATGGTTGGTACTACAACTGAAACTTCTATTCGTGTGATATCCGAATTTGCGAAAGAAAAATTAATTGAATTAAAAGGTAAAAGAATAAAGCTGCTCGATAAAGCACGAATAACAAAACTTTCGAACCGAATAAATTAAGAGATAATGATTATAATCATATTTAAATACTAAACCACTACTCATCTTTGTGGTGAAATAATAAAGTTCAACAAAAATTTAAAATAGTTAATATGGAATATAAATCAATCAAAAAAGTAATTAAAATGTTTGCTTTGGTTGTTTGTACTGCTCAGCTGTCTTTAAGTGCACAAAATGGTGAGGCAACTTTTAAACAAACCTGCGGAGCATGCCATACAATTGGTAAAGGAAAAGTTGTTGGTCCGGACTTATTAAACGTACACAAAAAAAGGAGCGAAGAGTGGATTATTAAATTCGTGAAAAGTTCACAAACATTAATCAAAAACGGAGATGCAGATGCTAAAGCAATTTTTGACGAGTTTAATGGGATGATAATGCCTGATCAAAATTTGAAGGATGATGAAATTAAAGCGGTAATTGCCTACATTGGATCGCAAAGTGATGCAGGAACTACAGAAGCACCAATTGCCGATGCCACAAAGGAAACAGCAGTTGACACAAGCGGTTGGGGAAACTTAGTGATTAAAGGTAAAGCATTTTTTGAAGGTAGTTCTGCTTTTAAAAACGGTGGCGCTTCTTGTTTGTCTTGTCATAATGTAAACTATCCTGATTTAATTGCAGGCGGGGTATTAGCCAAAGATTTAACCGACAGTTATACGCGTTTGGGTGGGGACGCCGGTATAAACGGAATGCTTTCTTCACCTCCATTTCCGGCCATGACCGCTGCATTTAAAAACAATCCTTTAACATCTGAAGAAATTGCCGCTATCAGCGCATTCTTAAAAGATGCGGGAGAAAAGAAACAAACCTCTGTAGGATTAAATCCACTATTAATTGGAGGCTTAATCGGTTTTGCCATACTGTTTATGCTAATAATGGTGTTGTGGAATAAACGGAAAAATAATACTACTAAAAAAGAATATCACGAAAGACAAATAAAAGCTATTAACTAATTAAATCCTTAATATTATGAGCTGGATTGAAGATATAATTTCACCAAAAACCCGCAAATGGGAAGAGTTTTACAGAAATCGCTGGCAACACGATAAAGTTGTGAGGAGTACGCATGGTGTGAACTGCACAGGCGGCTGTTCATGGCAAGTATATGTAAAAGACGGTATTGTAGTTTGGGAAACTCAAGCTTTAGATTACCCGCTTCTTGAAAGTAGTTTACCTCCTTATGAACCAAGAGGATGTCAAAGAGGTATTTCTTATTCATGGTACTTATATAGCCCTATAAGAGTAAAATACCCTTTAATGAGAGGTGCTTTATTAGATATTTTTAAAGAAGAAAAAAAGAAATGCGGTGGAGATGCTTTTCAGGCATGGGAAAATATTCAAAATGATTCAACAAAAAGAAAACGTTATCAAAAAGCGAGAGGTAAAGGGGGATTCCGAAGAGTTAAATGGGATGAAGTAGTAGAATTAATCGCTTCGGCTAATTTATATACCATTAAAAAATATGGACCGGATCGTGTGATTGGATTTTCTCCAATTCCTGCCATGTCCATGCTTAGTTATGCTTCCGGTGCACGTTATTTACAATTGATTGGTGGTGTTAACCTTAGTTTTTACGATTGGTATTGTGATTTACCAACTGCTTTTCCTGAAATTTGGGGTGAGCAAACAGACGTTTGCGAAAGTGCGGATTGGTATAACTCAAAGTTTTGCGTTTCTATGGGTGCAAATTTGGGTATGACTCGTACACCCGATATTCATTTCTTTTCAGAATCTAAACATAATGGTACTAAAACAGTAGTTATGTCTCCTGACTTTAGCATGGTAGCTAAACATGCTGACCAATGGATACCTTGTCACGCAGGATCTGATGGTGCATTTTGGATGGCGGTTACTCATGTTATATTAAAGGAGTTTCACGTTGATAAACAAGTTCCATACTTTATGGACTATGTGAAACGTTATACCGATTGTCCGTTTTTAGTTGAGCTTGTTAAAGATGGTGATAAATATTTACCGGGAAAATTAGTTAGAGCAAATAGGATTTCTAAGTATCAAAATGTTGAAAACGGAGATTGGAAGTTTTTAAATATGGAAGAATCCGGAAGGTTAGTAATGCCTAAAGGAACCATGGGTCAAAGATGGGAAACAAAGAAAAGTGGAAACTGGAATTTGAAATATGAAGATGGGGAAGACAATTCAACGTATGATCCGATTCTTACCTTATTGAATAATAAAGAAGATGTATTAAGTGTAGAGTTTACAGAGTTTGGGTTAGATAAAAAGGCAACGCGTGGTGTTCCGGTAAAATATATTGAAACAATCAACGGAAAAATTCCGGTTACAACTGTATATGATCTTACTATGGGTCAATATGGTGTAGGTCGTGGTTTAAGTGGGGAATATCCAAACGATTACAATGATGAAAAACAAGCGTATACTCCGGCTTGGCAAGAAATTTTCACAGGCGTGGGTAGAGATACTGTTATTCAGTTAGCGCGAGAATGGGGAACCACTGCAGAAATTACCAAAGGAAAATGTATGGTTATTGTAGGCGCGGCTATTTGCCACTGGTTTCACAATAACTTAATGTATCGTTCTGCAATAATGACGCAAATGCTTACGGGCTGTAACGGTGTTAATGGTGGAGGAATGAATCACTATGTAGGTCAGGAGAAATTAGCTCCTGTTGATTCGTGGGGAACTATCATGTCGGGTAAAGATTGGCAAAGTGCTACACGTTTGCAACAAGGTCCGATTTGGCATTATATTAATTCTGATCAATGGCGTTATGATAACAACCAAGTGATGTATAATAAAGTACCTCATGGCAGCAAGTTAGGTAATTTACACTCAGCTGATGTTATTGCAATGTCAGTAAGAAATGGTTGGATGCCTTTCTATCCGCAGTACAGTAAAAATAATCTTGAAATAGCGAAAGATGCAATAGCTTCCGGAGCATCAACTGATGATGAAATCAAAAATTACGTAGTAGATAAATTAAAATCAAAAGAACTTGGTTATTCTGTAATGGACCCTGATAATGAAATCAATTTTCCGCGTAACTGGTTTATATGGCGAGGTAATGCTTTAATGTCGAGTGCTAAAGGTCATGAATACATGTTAGACCATTACCTAGGAACTCACACTAATAAAATAGCAGATGAGGTCGCAAAAGATGAGGTACATGAATTATTATGGAGAGAAGCCCCCAAAGGCAAAATGGATTTGATTGTTGATATAAATTTTAGGATGGACACAACTGCATTATATTCAGATATCGTTTTACCTACAGCATCATGGTATGAAAAGGCTGATATCAATAGTACTGATATGCATTCTTTTATACATCCTCTATCTGCAGCTGTACCTCCGGTTTGGGAGGCTAAAACCGATTGGCAAATTTTTCAATATATCGCTAAAGTATTTAGCGAATTAGCAAAAAAACATTTCCCAACTCCTGTTAAGGATATTGTAAATGCACCTCTTTCCCATGATAGTGTTGATGAAATTTCTCAACCAAAACTGTTGGATTGGTACAAGGGCGAATGTGAAGCGATTCCGGGTAAAACCATGCATAAAATTGCTATTGTTGAGAGAGATTATACGCAAATTCATAATAAATTCATTTCGTTAGGCGCAAACATTTTGAAGAATCAAATTGGAGCGCATGGTGTTAATTTTATGGCGGATGATGCGTACAATGAAATGTTGAATGACAAAAAACACATTCAAAGGATTAATGGTGTTGAATACCCGTCGGTTAAAGAAGACGTGGAGGCAATTAATGCAATTTTAAAATTATCATCTTTAACAAACGGTCATCTCACGGTTAAAGCTTACACCAACATGGAAAAGAAAACCGGAATGCCATTACTACAGCATGGAATTGGTAGCCGTGATGTTAAAATTGACTATAAAGATTTGCAATCACAACCGCGTCGTTATAACAACTCACCATTGTGGTCAGGCTTGATGGATAACGGTCGTGCGTATGCCGCCTATACATATAATGTAGATTGCTTAGTTCCTTGGAGAACATTAACAGGTCGTCAATCTTTCTATTTAGATCATGATGGGTATATCGCGTTCGGCGAACATCTACCTACATACAAACCATCTCCAAAACCTGAAGCATATGGCGATTTAAGAAAAACTGTAAATGATGGTAAGGCTAAAATGCTTAATGTGTTAACTCCACATGGAAAATGGCATATTCACTCAACTTATGGTGATACTTTGAGAATGTTAACATTATCTAGAGGAATGGAGCCGTGCTGGATGAGTGAAAAGGATGCAGCAGACTTGGGTATTAAAGATAATGATTGGGTAGAAGTTTATAACGATCACGGTGTATATTGTACAAGAGCATGTGTTAGTGCGCGTATACCAAGTGGAGTTTGTATTGTTTATCACTCGCCGGAAAGAACCTACTCAGTTCCAAAATCACAAATTCGAGGTGGTAAACGTGCAGGGGGGCATAATAGCTTTACCCGTGTGCACTTAAAACCAAATTTATTGATGGGTGGTTATGGCCAATTTTCGTATCACTTTAATTATTGGGGGCCTGTTGGAGTTAATCGTGATACGCACGTGCTGGTTCGTAGAATGGATAAATTAGAATTTTAATAACTAAATATATAATGTTATGAATATAAGATCTCAAATAGCCATGGTTTTCCATCTCGATAAATGTATCGGGTGCCATACCTGTTCAATCGCATGTAAAAATATATGGACTGACAGAAAAGGCGCAGAATATATGTGGTGGAATAATGTAGAAACAAAACCCGGAACAGGCTATCCTACCAAATGGGAAAATCAAGATATATACAAAGGTGGATGGGAAAAAAACGGAGATTCAGTTTCTCTAAAAGGCACAGGAAAATTTAAAGGATTAAAAAATATTTTTCATAATCCTTATATGCCGGTATTGGACGATTATTATGAGCCATGGACATATAAATACCAAGATTTATTTACCGCACCTGAAGGTGATGATCAGCCGATAGCGCGACCAGTTTCCTTAGTTACTGGTGAAACAATTGAAATTAAAAGTGGACCCAATTGGGATGATGATTTAGGTGGGTCTCCGGATTTCGCGCGTCAGGATGTTAATATGGATAAATTAACTCCGGCTGAACAAGAGGCCATGTTCCAATTAGAACGTATGACCTTTCATTATTTGCCTCGTATTTGTAATCATTGTTTAAATCCGGCTTGTGTTGCTTCTTGTCCTTCCGGAGCATTGTATAAGCGTGGTGAAGATGGTGTTGTGTTAATTAATCAAGAGCGTTGTCGTGCATGGAGAATGTGTGTAACAGCTTGTCCTTATAAAAAATCGTATTACAACTGGCATACCGGGAAATCAGAAAAGTGTGTTTTATGTTATCCGCGTTTAGAATCAGGGCAAGCTCCGGCATGTTTTCATTCATGCGTTGGAAGAATTCGTTACCTGGGTGTGCTATTATATGACGCCGATAAAATCGAAGCGGTTGCTTCATGTAAAGAAGAAGAATTAGTTGATAAGCAAATTGACATTTATGTTGACCCTTTTGATCCTGCAGTTATAGAAGCTGCAATGCAAAACGGAATAGCGATGTCAACAATTGAGGCAGCTCAAAAATCACCGGTTTATAAATTTGTAAAAGTATGGAAACTGGCACTACCGTTGCATCCTGAATTTAGAACACTTCCAAATTTATTTTATGTACCAGCTTTACTGCCAGGCATGGCAAGTGTTCAAGATGGAATTTACAATACCACTACTAAGTCTTTGTGGCATGGTATTGACGGTACTCGTTTACCAATGAAATATCTGGCATCATTATTTAGTGCCGGCAATACAGATAAAGTTGCTGAAGTTTTAAAACGATTAATGGCAGTGAGAATGCATAGGCGTGGCGAAACAGTAGGTGATTTGAAGAAAGAAGAAATTGCTGATGCAATGAAAGAAATAGGATTAGCACCAAAAACAGCTGACGATATTTTCAGACTCACTACACTGGCAACTTTTGATGATCGATTCGTAATTCCTCCAGCGCATCGTGAAGAATCAATTGAAATGTTAGAAAATACAGCGGATGTAAAAGGTAATACCGGATTTGGATTTAAAGAAAGACCAGCACGAGGATTATGATAAATAAAAATATAATATTGTTTTTGTCGGAATTGTTTCGCTATCCTGAATCGGGCAGCCCTCAAAAGGTATTGGCCTGCCAAGAAGCTTTAGAATCAGATTATCCTACGGCAGCTAAACATTTATTGCCATTCACTAAGCATTTTATTTCATTGGATGATGATAAACGCGAAGAGTTATTTACAAAAACTTTTGATGTACAGCCAATATGTTATTTGGATCTGGGATATGTAATTTTTGGCGAAGATTATAAAAGAGGATCTTTTTTACTTCACATGCAAAATGAACAAAGCCAAGTGGGTAGAGATTGTAGTCCGGAACTCCCAGATCATCTCTATCATGTACTTCATCTTATAACTATGCATCCGGATGCGACATTTGTTGATGAGTTAGTGGCAAAAATTCTGGTACCTGCTGTTAAAAAGATGATGGCTGAATTTGATTCGGCCAAAATCGAGTTAAAAATGAAGGTGATTAAAAAACTTCATAATGCTTTAATTGCGGAAGATATGAATTTTGGTAATGTATATAATAATGCATTTGCAGCTCTCTTAAACGTATTGGAAATTGACTTTCAGGATGCGATTGCACAGTATAACCCAAAAGAGGAAAATTTAATAAGCGATTCTTTTTTCAATAAAAATAATTCAATAAATCAATTAGTAAACAACTATAAAATCGATTAATTATGCTAAACCAGTTGTTATTTGTAGCGTTGCCTTATGTGGCCTTGGCAATATTCTTAGTGGGATCTATATATAGATACCTTTATAAAGGCTTTAAAGTTTCCTCATTATCATCTCAATTTTTAGAGGGGAGACAATTATTTTTTGGAAGTCAACCCTTTCACTGGGGCTTGTTCTTTTTATTTTTCGGACATCTAATTGCTTTCTTATTTCCGTTATCCGTAATTGCATGGAATGGGCAAACCGTTAGATTGCTCATTCTTGAATGTGCTTCATTTGCATTCGGAATTAGTGCTTTGTGGGGTTTATTTGCGCTCATCGCAAGACGTTTAACAAACAAACGTGTTCAAATTGTAACAAGCAAAATGGACGTAGTTGTATATTTAGTATTGTTAGTTCAGATTATTTCCGGCTTATGCGTGGCTTATTTTAATCGTTGGGGTTCTAATTGGTTCGCTGCTTTTCTAACGCCTTATCTAAGATCAATATTTGTATTTGACCCGCAAATTGATGCGATTTCAACTGTAAATTCTATTTGGTTAAAAATACATGTTGTGTCGGCCTTTAGCATTATCGCCATCATACCATTCACCAGATTTGTTCACTTCTTGGTGTATCCGGTTGATTATTTATGGAGAAGCTATCAACAAGTAATTTGGAATTGGGATAGGAAATCAATACGAACTAGTAGAGCACACTCTGTTGGAGAGAAATCAAAGAATAATTAATTTGTACTATTAATATTATTTAAAATTTTTTCTATGGAAACTTCTGACATATATTTTAAAAAAAATTACTTTATTCCAATTCTATTTCTATTCACCATGCTTATTAGCGGTTTCGAAATTAAAGCGGAAGATGGCAAGAAAATATTTAAACAAAACTGTGGGGTGTGTCATACAACCACACAACAAAAATTAGTTGGTCCGGGGTTGGAAGGAGTGGGTACAAAATTTTCGGAAGATTGGTTAATTAAGTGGATTAAAGATTCACAAGCTCTTGTTAATAGTGGTGATGCATTAGCGGTTAAAGCTTTTGAAGAAGGAAACAAAATTGCTATGCCTCCATTTGCTAATTTAAGTGATCAAGACATTAAAGATATTCTTTCCTTTATTGCAACAGATGTTCCAGCGGCTAAGGAAGCACCGGGGGCAACTCCTGATGCGCAACCTGTTGTTGCGAAAAATCAAGAATGGACTACATTGTCTAAAGTTTTTTTGGGCTCTATGGTTATAATTATTCTTTTTCTTGGTGGATACCTTGTGTTTTTAAAGAAGCAACTTAATAAGTTAGGATATGTGACGGACTCAGTGCCTTTTAAGGATCAAGTGGAAGGGTATATTAAAAATAATGGCAAGTTTATTCTGTTCGTATGCATTATTCTTGGCATGACTGTTATGAAGTCTTGTATTTCAGAAATTATGTAATAGATATTAAGTAATTAAAAAAGGGAGTTGATTAATTAACCCCCCTTTTTTGTTTATATCAAAAAACTACCTACCAAAAAGCTAACCACACTTTGAGTGTCCGCAACTTTTACATTTTAAGCAACCTTCTTCGTAAATTAATCCTGATGGGTCGCCACAACTTGGACAGGATTTGTCTTTTGCCTGTGCTCCATTCGGAATAAATTGTTTTAATGCTCTTTCTAAACCTACTCTCCAAGTGGTTATTGTTTCATTAGCAAAGTGTAAATTTTCGATTAAATCTATCACATGCACCATTGGCATCCCATGTCTAAGCACTCCTGAAATTAGTTTCGCATAATTCCAATATTCTTTATTAAATAAACGTGATAATCCTTCAATGGTAACTTTATATCCGTCTTTATCCAGATATTGAAAATCATATCTGCTCTTACCGCCCGGAGTTTTTGATTTAATAATCCAACCTTTGCTAATCCATTCCGGAAAAACGAAAGCGTCCTCTGCTTTTCCTGTAAAAATTTCATAAGGTCTGTTATCAATCACGCCAACAAATGCTATCCACTTTTCACTTTGATTCATGAATCGCATAATTCTGGCATCAATTCTAGTTGGCCTTTTAGGTGGTATTGAATCTTTTATACTTGTAGATTTATTTTTTTCATTCTCGGCAACTAAAACACCGGATCTTGAACCGTCTCTGTATACCGTGATTCCTTTCAAGCCCGCTTCCCACGATTTTAAATATATTTCGCCGACTTGCTCTACTGTGGCTTCACTTGGTAAATTAATTGTTGAACTAATACTATGTGTGGTATATTTTTGAACAACAGCTTGCAACTTAACACGATTTTCCCAATTAATTTCTGAAGCGGTTTGAAGGTGATATGGACTTAATTCTAATTTGGTTTTGCCACTTATTTGCATCCAGTCTTTTAAACGATGATGATAAACTGTAAATTCTTGCCAACAATCTCCTAAATTATCGACAAAATCAACCTTACTTTTTGGGTCGCCCGGGTTTACTTTTTTTCTTCTTTTATAACTTAATAAAAAAACAGGTTCTATTCCGGATGAAGATTGGGCTAATAAACTTATGGTACCGGTTGGTGCTACAGTACTAATTGAAATATTACGTCTACCATATTTCATCATTTTTTGATATAGTTTCGGGAATTCGTTTTCCATCATCTGAACAAATTCGGAATTTTTTTCAATTTCAGGATCGAAGCCAACAAAAGTTCCGCGCTCAATAGCTAAATCAATTGAACAATCAAATTCAGCATGACATTTTGTACGCATGATTAATTCGGTTGTTTCAATCCCTTCTTTACTATCAAACTTAATGTTTAATGCAGCTAGAGTATCTGCTAATGCAGTAAAACCTAGTCCGGTTCTTCTGCCTTTTTTTCCGGCATTATATAGTAATTCCCAAGTTTTTGATTCTACTTCTTTTATAATGTCGGGCTCCGGGTCTTTTTTAATTTTGTCGAATATTTTTTGAATGGCTTCCAATTCTAAATCTACCAAATCATCCATTAGCCTTTGTGCTTCATAGGTGTATTCAAAAAATTTAGCAAAATCAAATTTTGCATCTTTTGTAAATGGATTATCTACAAAGTTGTATAAATTTAAAGCCATTAGCCTACAGCTATCACCACCCTGCATTGCTATTTCAGAACAAGGATTGGTAGATACATTTTTGTATCCGGGATAAATAGATGAAGTAGAATAATAATGCTGACGATCCCAAAAAATTATTCCCGGTTCTGCCGTATTATGCGCGCATGAAGTAATCAGTTGCCAAAGTGCGAAAGCATCAACTTCTTTTTTGAAGGTTGGATTTGGAGAATCAACTGGAAACTGTAATTGAAACTTCTTTTTTGATTTAACGGCCTTCATAAATTCATCAGATACTTTTATGGATATATTGGCGCCGGTTATTTTCTTTAAGTCTTGTTTAATGGAAATGAAATTTTCTATGTCCGGATGTGCAATATCCATTGTAATCATTAATGCTCCCCTTCTGCCATTTTGCGCAACTTCTCTTGTGGTGTTTGAAAATCGCTCCATAAAAGAAACCGCGCCCGATGTTGTGCCGGCCGCGTTTGATACCACCTGTCCACTTGGTCTTAAAGTTGAGATGTCGATGCCTACACCACATCTTCTTTTAAATAATTGGGCCATTTGTTGATCTGTATAAAATACACCTCCGTATGAATCGTAAATTTCAGGCAATACAATACAATTGGATAAGGAAGCAATAACATGCGGATTTCCTAAAGAGGACATAACACTTCCCTGTGGAATGATATATTTAAATTCATGGAAATAATGGTAAATGGTATTAAAATCTAAGTCTTTTCTTTGTTTACCATAAGCGGATAAATTTTTACGTATGTTTTTTGACTTCGAAATGTAATTGGTTTCTATTCTTGCAAATTCTTTCGCCATTCTGATATGCATACTTTCCGGTGTGCATTCTAGAAATTCTCCCTTCTTATTTCTCATTGCATATTTACTTAGCCAGGCGCTGGCCGCCAATTCATCACCTTTAAAGTATTGGAGGCAAGCTTGCATGGCTTCATCGTAGCTAAAGACCCTGGAAGTCTTTTCATTTTCCGTTTTTTGTTCTGTAGTAATCATAGTTTATCTAAATTTAACGCAAGGTATTTTTTTTAATGTGTTAAAACTTATGGTGCAGCAAATAATTATTGATAGCATTTCTGACATTTTAACTTTAATCATAATTATTTTTCTAATACTAATTTACAACCTGATGAATATCATTTATTAATGTAAATATTAAGGTTAAACTTTGCATAGTATGTTATTTAATGAAATAGTTTTTGGTCCTATAATGAGTCGGAGATTTGGAAAATCTTTAGGTATAAATTTATTGCCGTTAGACAATAAGATATGTAATTTCAATTGTATATATTGTGAATGTGGTTGGACTGATTTAAGGGAAGTAAATTCGAAATTTACTTCTCGTGAACTTGTGGTTAAGGCAATGTCGGAAAGGTTTTTTGAAATCAAAAAGTCGAATGATATTCCGGATTCAATTACATTTGCCGGAAATGGTGAGCCAACCATGCATCCGGACTTTGCTGCAATAATTGATCATACCATTCGCTTAAGAGATGAATTTTTACCCGGTGTTAAAATTGTTGTATTATCAAATTCTGCTTTGCTCGGAAACCAAGTTGTTTTTAATGCTTTAAATAAAGTAGATGCACGGGTGATGAAATTAGATGCGGGTACAGAGGCACAATTTGTAAAAATAGATCAGCCCTTGTCTCGAAGGAAATTTCGATGGTATATAGATAGATTAAAAGAATTTAAAGGGAATTTATATATTCAAACATTATTTTTAAGAGGACGAGTAAATAATGAAAATGTCGACAATACAAAGGAGAGTGAGATAATTGCTTGGATAAATATTCTGAAAGAAATTAATCCTATTATGGTTATGATATATTCAATTGACAGGGAAACGCCAGCAAAAGGCCTTGAAAAAATATCAAATCTTGAATTAGAAGGTATTTGCCAAAAAGTAATTGATGCAGGCATTCCTGCAAAGTATTTTTAGTTTAGTAATTTCAGTTTATCTCTCCTTTTTTTTTCCTGATTTAATAAATCAAGTTCTCTTCCCATTTGTCCGGCTATTCCGGTGTTTTCATTTGCGCGTCTTATCAAATAGGGTACAACTGATTTAATGGGTCCGTATGGAACATATTTGGTTACATTGTAATTTTCGTTGGCTAAATTCATTGAAATGTGATCGCTCATTCCATAGAGTTGTGAAATAAATATATGGTGATGATTGTTTGCTAAATTTCTTTTTTTCATTTCATCCAATAAAAACAAAGTACTTAGTTCGTTATGAGTGCCAACACAAAGCATAATAATGTCTATATTATTTAAACAAATCTCAACAGCTTTATTAAAATCCCTGTCTGTATCTTCTTTTGTTTTTTGCATCGGAGTAGGATAATTCATTTTTATGGCGCGCTCATTTTCTCTTTCCAAATAAGCGCCACGAACTAATTTAATACCTAATTTTATTTTTTGTTTACGGCATTTACTTATTAAATCATTTAAATACGATAACCTGTCATGTCGGTACATTTGCAAAGTTGTTAGAACAATAGGGTCGTTCGTATTGTATTTCAACATATAATTTTCTGCTACAAGGTCAACAGCATACTGCAGCCAACTTTCTTCTGCATCTATAAATACAGGCACTTTTTTCTCAAGAGCCAGATGAAATAAAATATCCATTCTTTTAATGAATAGATTCCACTCTTTTTCTTCACTAACTGTAAATTCTTTTTTCGCATTTGCTGCGCTTAACAATTGAGTTGAAACAAATCCTGTTAATTTGATGCAGGTATATGGAATAGCAGGATTATTATGGGCTACTGCAATAATTTTTAATAATTCGGTTAAAGCTCTATCAAAGGCTGCTGAATTTTCCTCTCCTTCAACTGAATAATCAAGTATTGATTTTACATTTGACTCATACAATTTGTCTACTACTTTTTTTGACTCCTGAATAGTTTCTCCTCCGCAAAATTGTTTGAAAATAGTTGCCTTGAGTACTCCTTTAATGGGCAATCTAATTTTTAAGGAAAAGTTTAATAATTTAGTGAGAATTTGAACAACCCAGGATTTATTAATTAGTTTAAACAACCATAGCGTTTGTTTTAAATCTTTGTAGGATTTAAGTGCAAAAGCATTTTCTGTATTATAGAGCATTTTTAAATTCATGAATGTAAATCGGATGTTATGATTGGACTATTTTTTCTAAAGCGAGTTTCTTCAGAAGCTCTTTATTAATAATCCGTAATTTTCTGTCTTTAAAGGTTATGATGCTTTTATCTTCAAGTTTCTGAATAGTTTTATATACATAATTGGTTGTTGTACCGATTAGTGAGGCAATGTCTTTTGTAGAAATTATATGAGGAACAATTTCGTTTACTTTTAATTTACTTAAAGAATACAGTAGGGTGGCAAAATTATTAATTACACTTTTCTGGTTTAAATTAACTATGCGGTGTTCCAATTGATCAGAAAAATCGGATACATAATGTAATATATCAGGAAGAAGCTCTTCGTTTTTTAATATTTCATTTTTAAGCTCACTCACAGGTATGCATACTATTTCGGAATTTTTTAAGGCCACATAACTTTTATCGCTAACTTCTTCTAAAATTACCTGCTCTAATCCAATTATTTCTCCTTCAAAACCTATTGCAAAAATGAAATCAATGCTTCCGGCATGTTTGAATATTTTTATAGCACCTTTTTTGATCAAGTACACATTGTCTTTAGAATCGTGGGTACAAGTAAGTAAATTGTTCTCGTCTATTTTATTAACCGGATGATTTTCAAATAATTTCAATATATTTTTACTCACTCTCATTTTATTAAAAGTAAAGTTACTTGTGATGTTGTTTTATTACTATGATTCATATCATAAACCAATTTTGACATCAAATACAGTAATTAAATAGAAATATGACGAAAATCGAAATTAATGATAAGCATCATTTTTACTATCTATAACACCGGTTACTTTTGAGGTATTAAATTTCTTGTTATGTCAAATTTTAAAAAATTCTTAAAATCGGGGCACGCACCAACTTTGTTTTCGGCTTTTCTTTATTTTGATTTTTGTTTTGCTATTTGGGTGTTAAATGGCGCTATGGCACCTTTTATTAGCGAACATTTTAATTTAAGCCCTGCAGAAAAAGGCTTTATGATTTCGGTACCGATATTGGCTGGAGCTGTAATGCGTTTTCCTTTAGGTGTACTTGCACAATATATAGGAAGAAAAAATGCAGCACTAACCGAAATGGGGCTTATTTTCTTTGCATTGGTATTTGGGTATTTTTTCGTTGACACTTATTCTGATGTAATAAAAATGGGAGTGCTTCTTGGGATAGCCGGTGCCAGTTTTGGTGTAGCTCTTTCTTTGGGTTCAGGTTGGTTTCCACCAAAATATAAAGGATTGGCTATGGGTATTTCAGGTGCGGGAAATAGTGGAACAGTATTAGCTATGTTATTTGCACCACCTTTAGCAATGAAATTTGGATGGCAGGCCGTGTACGGAATGGCCGCATTTTTTATGCTGATTCCAATTGTTGTAATGATCGTGTTTGCCAAAGAACCGCCAGACAGAGAACATCAAACTCTTAAACAGCATTTGGCTTGTTTATTTGAAAAGGATGGTTGGACTTTTAATTTAATTTACATAATTACATTTGGTGGATTTATTGGACTTTCTAATTTCTTGCCAACTTACTTTCATGATCAGTTTGGAGTTACAAAAGTAGAAGCGGGTCAATTAACGATGTTAGCCGCTTTAATGGGAAGTGCAATACGTGTGGTTGGCGGTTGGGCTAGCGATAAATGGGGAGGAATTACAACATTAAGTGCAATATTTGGTATTATTATTATTACTATGGTAATTGCAGGTTTACCTATTGGTGTTACAGCTACAACAATTTTATTTATGGTTTGTTTTGCGGCACTTGGAGCAGGCAACGGAGCTTTATTTCAATTGGTACCTTTGCGTTGGCCATTGGCCACTGCTGTTGCGGGAAGTATGATTGGTGAAATTGGTGCACTGGGTGGAAGTTTTATTCCAAATGCCATGGGATTATCAAAACAAAATACAGGCTCGTTTTTTTGGGGCTTTATGTCTTTCGCTATATTAGCTTTAATAGCGTTTATAGTTTTGAGAGTGGCACAACGAGCCTGGACTAAGAAGTGGGTTGGTAAAGGAGGTATGGCTATTATTAAACCGGAGTCAATTGAAGTTGAAATTAAGGAGCACATTGCAGGAAACGTTGTATTTGCGCAATCAAAATCAAAGGGTGATTTTAATTACCGAAACATAATCTATCCGATTGGAAATTCTGAATTGGCTGATAAAGCTCGTCAACAAGCTGCTTATTTAGCCAAATCTACAGGCGCAAATTTGGTTTTACTGTATGTGAACGAAAAATCACATAGTACAGGAATACTTGCAACAGACTCTGCCCAATTTGCTGAGGTAAAAGAAGCTTGGATAGCAGAAGGAAAACAAATATTACTGGAAGAAGTAAAAAAATTGAAAGATTTGGAAGTTGATCAGGTGGAAGCTGTATTCGGTCAGGGAGATGTGGCAAGTGAAATTACAACTATTGCGAAAGAAAAAAATGCCGAACTAATTTTGTTAGCGAGTCACAAAGCCTCGCCTTTAGGTAAACTGTTAATGGGCAGCAGAACTTACGACGTATTCCTAGATACACCTTGCCCGGTTTTAAGAATAGTAAGATAAAAATAAAAATTTAGTATATGTCAAAAACAAATATAGAAACATGGAATGTAGAAGACGAGAGTTTCTGGAATTCCACAGGAAAAAAAATTGCGACTAAAAATCTTTGGTTATCAATTCCAGCGTTATTATTGGCCTTTGCGGTTTGGATAATGTGGGGCATGTTAGTTACGTATATGAAAGATTTTGGATTTACATTTGGATTATTAGAAGGCTTAACGAAAGGCACTCCGGAATATGATGCTGCATTGGCAAGTATAAATAACATGTATTATACTTTACCGGCAATTGCCGGTTTAGCAGGGGCTACATTACGTTTGCCAAATTCCTTTCTTATTTCATTGGGTGGCGGTAGAAATGTTATTTTCGTTTCTACTGCATTACTCATTATACCTGCAATAGGTGCTGGTATCGGACTGAGTGATGTAAATACCTCATATGGTTTTTTTGCGGCAATGGCTCTATTATCCGGTTTTGGCGGTGGTAATTTCTCATCTTCTATGAACAATATCAGCTATTTTTTTCCAAAGAAAATGCAAGGCTATGCTTTAGGAATGAATGCAGGAATTGGAAACTTAGGTGTAGCAACAATGCAGAAATTAATTCCACTTGTTGTACCTGTTGTATTATTTGCTGGGGCAGGTTCCGATGTAACAATAAAAGGCGTTGCATTTGCAGGTATTCAAAACGCCGGATGGGTTTGGGTACCACTGTTAGTTATTTTTACTATTTCAGCATTTGTGGGCATGAATAATGTTATAACCGGAACACCAGTACTTCCGTCAACGGCACAAGGAGTTTCCAAAACTTTAATTATGATCTTGCTAGGAGTGGTAGCCTCAGCAATTGGAGCGTATTTATTAATAGGATTAAAAATAAATATGTGGATAGTTTTACCGGCTGTAATAATTATTTCTGTTTTACTCATGAAATATGCCACGCCGGCAGATATTAAACAAAATCTTAATAAACAATTCTCAATTTTAAGTGATAAACATAATTGGATAATGACTATTATTTATACCATGACTTTTGGTTCATTTATAGGATACTCTGCTGCATTTCCAAAATTATGTCAAGATATATTTCCTACTGCGGATTATAGATTGTGGGTGTTTTTAGGTCCGGCTTTAGGTGCGCTAGTTCGACCTGTTGGTGGTATTATTTCAGATAAAATAAATAGTGGAGCAAAAGTTACCATGTGGAGTACAATAGTTCAAATTGTAGCAGCTTTGGCTGTAGCTTATTTTGTTGTTAAGGCAAGATCTTCTGCTGATCCGCTTGAATACTGGTGGCCGTTTTTTGGTTGCTTTATGATTTTGTTTATATCTACCGGTATCGGTAATGGGTCTACTTTTCGGAGTATACCTTATATTTTTAGCAAAGAAAAGGCCGGTCCGGTTTTAGGTTGGACTGCGGCGATAGCTGCATACGGCGCTTTTATTATACCTAAAGTGTTTGGCGAACAAATAAAAGCCGGACATCCGGAATATGCATTATTCGGGTTTGCTATATATTATGTAATTTGTTTGGTTCTAAATTGGTGGTATTATCAAGGTCCAAAAAGAGAATATGATAATCCATAAGTTAATTATTTCTTTTACGTAAGGGGTTGCTTTTTAAGTAACCCTTTTTGCTTTTAAAAACTATAAATAAACCCAAATTTTCAATTACCTAATTGATATAGAATTTCAAAATTCAAAAGGGTAAAGTTTTATGATTAAAAATGAATTATTCTGATGCTACTCATATTTTATTGATAGAGCTCATTTTAACTTTGTTAATAATTTAGCTTTTACCTCTAATTTAAATAAGATCTTATGAAAACTTCAAAATCAATCCTAACTATCTTGGTTATTAATTTGGGTTTATTTACATCAAACCTTAATGCCCAATTCTCGGTAACCGGGCAGTATATGTCTCGTGGAGAATATAGACACGGTTACCAATCCTTGGCCGATACTAATCAAAAAGCTGCCGTTTTTGTTTCACAAAGGGCTAGAATTAATGCCGAATATAAACACGAAAAATATAAAATTTATGTTTCTGCCCAAGATATACGCACTTGGGGTAGTGTAGCCAATGCTGCTATTGATACTAAAGGACTGTTCTCTATTTTTGAAGCATATGGCGAATTAAATTGTACTAAAAAGTTTTCTGCTAAAATTGGGCGACAAGTAATTTCCTACGACGATGATAGGATTTTTGGTGGATTAGATTGGGCTATGCAAGCCCGCCGTCACGATGCCGCAATTTTTAAATATAATGTTGACAGTACTATGACTATACATGTTGGCGGAGCATACAACCAAAACAGCGAATCGCATAAACTCATTCAATATTCCGTTGCCGGAAATTATAAGTCTTTTCAGTATTTATGGATGAATAAACAGATTAAAAAAGTAAGTCTTAGTTTTCTTGCGTTAAACAACGGAGTGGCTTACAATCGTGTAAACACAACCACCGGAGTACGTGATTCAATGACACTTTATCAACAAACAGCGGGATTAAGAGCAGAATACAAAGGGGATAAGCTGATAGGTTTAGTTTATGGCTATTATCAAATGGGCGATGATGCATCGAATAGAAAAACTAGTGCAATGGATGTTTGCGGTGAAATTGGATACAAACCGGTTAAGGGATTATTGGTTTCCTTAGGCGCGGAATATCTTACAGGACAAAGTCAAACTGATACAGCAAAAGCTTACAGAGATATAAATCATGCTTTTAATCCGTATTATGGAACTAATCACCGTTTCAATGGATATATGGATTATTTCTATGTAGGTAATCATATTAATTCCGTTGGATTGCTCGATGCTTATTTACGCTTAAGTTATACTTATAAAAAAGCATTATTCTCTGTGAATACACACATGTTTAATTCAGCTGCAGCAGTGCGCGATAAAAGTGTTACAACCGCTATTGAAAGCATGAATGCCAATTTGGGTACTGAAGTTGATTTCACATTCAGTTATAAATTTACAGATGGTGTGGCCGTTCAGGGCGGCTACTCTCAAATGTTTGGCACTACTACATTAAAAGCTATAAAAGGTGGACAAACATCTGAAATAAGTAATTGGGCTTATTTAAGTCTGATTATTCGTCCGGGTAAAATAGCCTGGCCTAAATGTGGTTTAAAAATGTAAAAAAAAATGCGAAAAATTCTAATAATGAACAGACAAATGAAAAAAGAATATATTATTGTTTTATGTATTTTCTTTGCAACTCTATTATTTTTTTCTTGTAAAAAAAAATCAATTGATCCGAGTTATACTAAAGCGAAAATTACCATTCAAATGACTTCAGGGGCTAATGCTGTTATTTGGGATAGTTTAAATTATACGAATGCGGCCGGTAATAAATTCTCGGTTTCAACAGCTAATTTTTTTATTTCCGGAATAGTATTAAAATCAGCAACTAAAACTTATGCTTCCAATAAAGTGTTTTACATTGATGCAAAAGTTAGCTCTAAGGCTCATTTTTGGTTAGATTCTATCCCACCAAACGATTACACAGAAATAAGTTTTTATCTAGGTTTAGATAAAAATACTAACAAATCAAATTCATTGCCGGCAACGGTTGATAATTCAAATATGGCATGGCCTGATTTAATGGGAGGCGGGTATCATTTTTTAAAATTAGAAGGGACTTATCTTGATTCGGCGAACGTAACAAAAGGTTATGCAATACACTTAGGCAGAAATGAAAATTTAGTAAGTGCAAAAATCACTCAAAATTTACATCAACAATACTGGAATCACGAATATAAAATAAGTTTTAATGTTAATGAGGTATTTACTAATCCAACAATATATGATTTGAATTTCGAGAAGAACTACACTATGTCAGATTCACTAGCAATGTTAAAAATCAAAAATAATATGAACGATGTGTTTACGATTATTCAAAATAATTAGCGTTTTATCTGTATTGTTGTTTTCATGCAAAAAGGAAAACCCCATGCCGGTTGCAGAAGAAGATGTGCCGTTGACTCCATATCCCGTCACCTGGCCATATTATTTTCCTAACCTCGAAATTCCCGATGAAAATCAAATGACCCTAGAGGGAATTAATTTGGGCAGACATCTGTATTACGATACTATTCTGTCAAGAGATGGAAGAGCATGCGCTGATTGTCATTCTTCAGCGTCAGCTTTTACTACTTATACCAGTAATGCTTTACCGCACATTAATTTGGGATGGAACTCTAACTTTTTGTGGAATGGGAAAGTGCAGGGTAAAATGGAGGATATTATGTTGTTTGAAGTAAAGGAATTTTTTAATACAGATTTGGACAAAATAAACCAATCTGCGTTTTACAAAAAAGAATTTAAAAAAGTATATAAGGCAGACAACGTAACGGCAGAATTACTTTCATATGCACTTTCTCAATTTTTCAGGGCCATGGTTTCAAAAAATTCACTTTGTGATAAATTTATATTACACACTGCAAATTTAAATGATTCCGAAATGCGAGGATTCAATATTTTTACAACAGAAAAAGGGGATTGTTTTCATTGCCATAGCCTGGGATTATTTACAGATAACAAATTTCACAACATTGGCCTTGATTCTATTTTTCTCGGTCAAAACATGGGTAGGTATAATTACACCGGATTAAATAAAGACCTGGGTCTCTTTAAAACACCAACTTTAAGAAATATTGAGTTAACCGCACCCTACATGCACGATGGAAGGTATACAACATTAGAGGAGGTGGTAGAACATTATAACTCAAAAGTGAAGCATAGCAATACTTTAGATCCCATCATGACTAAACCTTCAAAATTATACGGCTTGGGCTTAACCCCGCAAGAAAAACAAGATTTAGTTGCTTTCTTAAAAACCTTAACGGATAACGACTTTATTAATAATCCTTTACTTCAAAAACCTTAAAATAAATGATTAAAATCATGCAATGATTTGGAATATATTTCGTTATTTGCATTCAAACATAACGCTATGATAGATTTAAAAGAAACGAATAAAAAAGATCCACTAAAAAGAAGTGTTGAACATGGCTTAGATAATATGAAAGGAGCTACTCCTTTTGATCCGCCATCGGTTTATGATGAAGAAAACAAACCAAAAATTGACTTTGAGTCAATGCCCGATGCAATAAAGGAATTAATGAATGAACATAAAGTGGCCATTGAAAAATTAGAAATTTTTGAAAATGCACTTGTTGAATTTAAAAGTAACGGCTATGTTTTAAATCCGTCAATTAATTCGGCACTGTCTGAATTTTTTAAATTTTATGACAATAATTTATTGGTTCACAATGAAAAAGAAGATAAAGTATTATTTCCACTTTTAAACGAAAAGTTGATTGCTACCGGTGAACACAGTATTGGGGAAAATCCCAAAACAGCAATTGATGTAATGGAAGATGATCATGTTAAATTTATTCAATTAGGAACACTTTCTTTTAATCTGTTTGGATTAGCAACTCGAATTAAAGATTTGCAATCCCGGAATTTTATTTGTGATACTGCATACGATACTAGTCGCGAGTTTGCTGAATTGCTTCGATTACATATTTACCGCGAAGATTATACGCTTTTCCCATTGGCTCAAAAACTTATTTCTGAATCAGAATTTGATGAGCTTAGTAAAAAACAAAAGAAATTTAAATAAAACTCATGCTTCAGGATCAGTTTGGTAGAGTACATAACTATTTAAGGCTTTCGCTTACTGAGCGTTGTAATCTGCGCTGTTTCTATTGTATGCCTGCCGAAGGTATACAGCTTTCTCCCAAAGATGATATAATGCGTACAGAGGAGATTGAAAAAATTGCAGGAACGTTTGTGAAATTGGGGATAAATAAAATACGATTTACTGGTGGGGAACCACTCATACGAAAGGATTTTGACGATGTAGCCATGAGGTTAAGTAAATTTAATTGTGAACTAGCTATAACTACAAATGGTATTTTGGTAGATCAGTACCTTCCAACTTTTAAACAAGCCGGAATAAAAAAAATAAACATTAGTTTAGATACGTTAAATGAAGAAAAGTTTAACAACATTACACGAAGAGATTATTTTATAAGAGTAAAAAGCAATATTGATTTACTTTTTTCTGAAGGAATTACTCCTAAATTAAATGTTGTTTTGATTAGGGGTGTAAATGACGATGAATTAATTGATTTCATTAATCTAACTTCTAAATGGAATACTACAATTCAATTTATTGAATTTATGCCATTTCAAGGAAATAAATGGGATCTTTCACGCACAGTAAAGGCAGATGAAATTCTATCAAAAGCATTTGCATACTTTGGCGAAGAAAATGTGATGAAAGCGGAAGATAAGGCTAATGATACTTCGCGTAAATATCAAATCAAAGGATTTAAGGGGAATTTTGGTTTAATTTCTACAGTGAGTAACCCATTTTGCGATTCTTGTAACAGAATCCGATTGACCGCAAACGGAAGTATTAAAAATTGTCTTTTTTCAGGAAGTGAAACCAATCTTCTGAAGGCAATGAGGGAAGGGAAGAATTTAGAACAGTTGATTCAAGAGGCGATTTACATTAAAAGTAAACAAAGAGGGGGAATACAAGACTTTTCCAGCAAAGATGGTTTATTAAAGGCGCAGGAAAATAGAAGCATGATTATGATTGGAGGTTAAGTGAATTTTAATTATTATGTTTTCATTAAAATTATTTACAAAGTACTGTACAAAAGATTGGCAAACCCATTATAAATCGAATAAACAAACTTTTTATTTTGAATCGGATAGTAGGATATTCGATGAAGGGGATCCTGTTAAAGGAATTTATTTTGTCGAAAAAGGATATCTCAAAGTGTTATCTAAAACTTTGGATGGAAGCGAAAAAATTATCAGACTTGTAGCACCCGGAATGATACTAGGTCATAGAGGATTTAATGCCAAGTTTTATCCTATTTCGGCAGAATCGCTTACTGAAGTTGTGCTTACATTTTTCCCGCTTTCAACTTTTATAAATATGCTAAAAGCTAACCCAGATATGTCTATTTATCTGCTAAATTTTATGTCGGATGAATTACGAGATACGGAGTCAAGAATGAAAAATCTCATGATTTCAAATCCTAAAATTCGAATTGCCATCATACTTATTCAGTTGATAGATATTCTTGGGTATGATAAAAAAAGTGATAAAAAACTATTGGCATTTACACTCACTAGAACAGATTTTGCCAATATGGGCGGTACTACGTATGAAACAGTAATTAGAGTGCTTGCTCAATTAAAGAAGGATAAACTAATAGGCCTTGAAGGAAAAGAAATTACTATTCTTAACGAAAAAAAATTACGAGAGTTGGCGCGCAATCTAAAACAAAAGCATTAATTTTTTGTAGAATATGTCTTCAAAGTAATGGTAATTTTTCATTTTAACCTATCTTAAACATTCACCGCATTATTTTTGATTCGTATAAAAATTAATTTATTTATAATAGAATTCTCGCAGTTGATATGTGTTTTGATTACAAGATTAAAAGGTCAAACATCATGATGAATTTCAATTTAGAACTGATATTCATCATATTATCACAAAACAACCTTGTTTATATTAGTAAAAAAAAATGGAAGCATATTTAAATAAAGAAAATCTAACTATGATAGACCATGAAATGATGGAAGTATCGTTTAACTTTTGGTTTAACGATCATGAGGATATCAGATGTCCTTTTCCTGATTATATTAAAATGGAATTAAGAGAACTGGCAGAAAATAATTTTAGCCAATGGGCATCGAAACTCACTGAGCAAGCTAAAAAAGAAATTAATGATGAGATTCTTTTAGAGCGATTCGAAGAGATTCTTTTTGAAACGGCATCTAAATTAGTGCAAACCGAAGAAGAGAGAATAACCATTAAGTATCCGTTTATGTTAAGACTTGATGATCAGGTTTCAGATAAATCACATATGGATAGTAAGGTGGTAAAGAGAGAAATTATTTCTATTAATGATACATCGTATCTTAAAGTTACATTCGAAGAGAATGAAACAAAAAAGACATGGGATACTACTTTTGAGGTTCCTGAATGATGAGGTCTAAAATAGGAGAAGAATCAGAAACTATAATGACCGAGGTTGTTTGTCCGAATGATACCAACCCTTTGGGAATTTTACAAGGAGGCAAACTGGTCCAATGGTTAGATATTGCTTCAGCTGTTACTGCTCAAACACACGCTGAATGTGTGTGTGTAACTGTCTCTATCGATTCAATGAAGTTTCTTGCTCCTGCTTATATAGGAGATATTATTACAATAAAGGCTCGAGTCACAAGAGCATTTCATACTTCTATGGAAATTAAGGTTTATGCTTGGGCAAGAAAAGTGCATCAGCGCTCTAAATACCTGATAAGTGAGGCCTACTTTACTTTTGTTGCATTAAAGAATAAAAAAGAAAAAGTTGCTGTACCGACATTGAATCCAATCACTATAGAGGAAAAAAAGGAATATAAAACTGCTGCCGAACGCAAGAAAAAAAGAATATGAGTAAAGCAGAAGAGAAAATTCCAAATGAAATCAATAAATTTTTAAATGCCAACCAGGTAGCCACAGTCTGTTTTATTGATGAAGAAAATCATCCATATTGCATAAATTGCTTTTATGTTTATGATGAGGAATATGAAATTTTGATATTTAAATCCTCTCCCGGCACTAATCACCATAACATGATATTGTCAGAAAACAGGGTGGCGGGTACCATTCTTCCAATGAAAGTGGACGTTTTGAAATTAAAGGGAATTCAATTCACGGCTCAGATTTTGAGCGAGCAATACCTTACGGCCTTTCATGCCGGTACAACTTATTATAAAAAGAATCCTTTCGCACTTGCCATGCCGGGATATGTGTGGGCTGTGCAATTGCTAAGTATGAAATTCACCGATAATACAATGGTCTTTGCTAAGAAGATGCATTGGAATACTAATAAAAATACAACATGAGCTTTAAAACAATCATTGAGCCATTTAAAATAAAAATGGTAGAACCCATAAACATGACTACGCCTGAAGAAAGGAAAGATTTTTTAAAAAAGGCAAATTACAATACATTTCTATTAAATTCCGACAAGGTGTTAATAGATTTTCTTACCGATAGCGGAACTTCAGCCATGAGTGCAAATCAATGGGCCGGTATTATGCGTGGCGACGAATCTTATGCCGGTGCATCCAGTTATCATAACATGCATAAAGCCATATTTGATTTAACCGGTATGGAATTTATTTTTCCCACGCACCAAGGTAGAGCAGGTGAACGTATTCTTTATTCTTTACTTGGTAAACCCGGTATAACATTTATAAGCAATACACATTTTGATACCACAAGAGCCAATATTGAATTCTCTGGGGCTGAAGCAATAGACATTCCGATTAAGGAAGGTTTACAACCTTTAAAATATTATCCATTTAAAGGAAATATGGATACCGTAAAGCTAAAGCAACTAATTCTTGAAAAAGGTGCTGCTAATATTGGCGGAGTTATACTTACTGTTACCAACAATAGCGGAGGCGGTCAACCGGTAAGTATGGCAAATGCAAAAGAAGTTTCTGCAATATGCAAACAGTTAGATGTTAATTTATTCTTGGATTGTTGTCGAGTAGCCGAAAACGCCTATTTCATAAAGGAAAGAGAAAAAGAGTATGCATTAAAGTCATGTAAAGATATTGCGATAGAATTATTTACATTATGTGATGGAGCGATCATGAGCGCTAAAAAGATGCATTGGTAAATATGGGTGGTTTCTTAGCGTTAAGAGATAAAGCAATTGCAGACGAATGCAAAAATAGATTGATTATTACTGAAGGCTACACAACTTATGGCGGATTATCCGGCAGAGATATGGAAGCCTTAGCTATAGGTTTGGAAGAGGTTTTTGATGAAGACTATTTGAAATACAGAATCAGAAGTACTACTTATTTAGGTGAACGATTGCATAAATTAGGAGTGCCGTTAATTTGGCCGATTGGAGGACATGCGGTGTATATTGATGCCAAAGCATTTTATCCGAATATTCCGGTAGATCAATATCCCGGACAATCATTGGTTTGTCAGTTGTATCTGGAAGGAGGTATTCGTGCATGCGAAATAGGATCCCTGATGTTTGGTAAATACGATCAAAACGGAAAGTTAATTCCCTCTCAGCTTGAATTGGTAAGAATGGCTATTCCACGAAGAGTTTATACCCAAAGTCATATAGAATTTGTGATCGAAGTGTTTGAGAAACTTTTAGAAAGAAAGAATAAAGCATACGGCCTCAAAATTATTGAAGAGCCTAAATTCTTGCGGCATTTTACAGCTAAACTAGAACCCATTATTAATAAATAAACACTATCTATTTAATTTTGCAAAAATAGATGAGGGTGCAATACGTACGATGCGAATATGATTTGTAATTATTAAATAAAATTACTGCCAATACTTTTACCTCCATCAACATAAAGTACTTGACCGGTAATAAAATCAGATTCGTTCGAACCTAAAAAATAAACTGCTTTAGCTACATCTTCAGGTTTACCTATCGTTTTAGAGGGTTGCGCTTCTATTAAGGATTGTAGTACATTTGGTTCTAACCCTCTTGATAAGGCTGTATCAATTAATCCTGGCGCAACTGCATTCACAAAAATATTATACTTACCCAGCTCAAGTGCCAAAACTCTGGTTAAAGAAATAACACCGGCTTTGGAAGCTGCGTAATTTGTTTGTCCACGATTTCCTAACCAAGCTCTTGAAGCAATATTTACCATTCTCCCAAATTTTTGTTCCTTCATTATTTTACTGGCCTCTTTACACATTAACCATGTTCCTTTTAAATTAACTTGTATTACATTATCGAAATCTTCTTCCGGCATTTTCCAAATCATGTTATCCCTAATAATTCCGGCATTATTTACCAATAAATCTAATTGTTGATGATTTAATTTAAGGGTTTTAAATACTTCGTTAATTTCATCGCTTTTTGTTATATCACATTTAATAAACGTGAAATCTTTTGTGTTATTTTTCAAATCTTCTTCAGGATTATCGAAACTTAGATCAACGATGTAAACATGATAATTGTGCTGGCGTAATTTATTTGTAATGGCCAAGCCAATACCACGTCCACCTCCGGTTACTATTGCTGTTTTAATGGCCATGTTTATAATTCATTTTAATTAAAAAGATATGGGATTCTAATTACTTAAAGTTAATTTTATTAAGTGCTCAATTGTATGATTCAAATCATAAAATTAATATTTCAACTTATATACCTTGTGGTATAATTAAAATGGAGATTTTTTAGGTGTAAGTTGTTTAAAATAATTTTCTATGGAAAAACTTAGTGAAATCATTAATGAGTGTAAAAAATTATCGTTTGACCTTAATTTTACCAGGGCTAAAAGGTGGAAATCCGAACAAAGTGGTCGTGCAATTGTTGGTTATATGCCAATTTACTTTCCTCGTGAAATAGCCCATGCAGCGGGTGCCTTACCGGTTGGAATATTTGGCGGGGGTGATAGAAAGCAAATAATAAAGGGGGATGCTTATTACCAATCTTACATTTGCCATATACCCCGGAGCATAATTGAAATGGCGCTCGATAAACATTTTGATACTTTTGATGGGTTTGTATTTCCTTCTATTTGTGATGTAATAAGAAATTTATCTGGTATTTTCAGACAACTTAAAGTTGGACAATTCATAAAGTATTTTGATTTCCCACAAAATTTTTCTCCAAATATTGGTGGCGTTTTTTACCAACAGGAAATGCAACATGTAATTGATTATTTAACCAATCTTACTAAAGTAGAAGTGACTAAAGAAAAATTGAATCACTCTATTTCTTTATACAATCGTAATCGTAAGCTGATAGAAACAATTTACTCCATTAGACAAGAATTTCCATGGAGAATTACTATGGAAGAAGTATATTATATTTTGAGAGCCGGAACCGTGATACCGGTTGAAGAACATAATGCAATTCTCGAAAAAGTATGTACTATTATTAAAGAAGATATTGGTTCTGTTCAGGATAAAGTTAAAGTAGTTATTTCCGGTGCTTTTTGCGAACAACCCGCTATTGGTTTGATAAAAGCTATTGAAGAGGCAGGTTGTTATGTTGTGGATGATGATTATATGTTAGGCTCTAGAATGATTTTGCGCGATATTGATTCAGAATCAAATAAACCAATGGAGGCAATTGCAAACGGATTTTTAAAACAAAGTCAGTATTCGTCCTCAATTTATGATATCCATAACCCTAAGGAATTCAGATTAGCAAAAATCGTAAAGGATAGAAAAGCAGATGGTGTCATTTTTGCATCAGCTAGTTTTTGCGATCCTAGTTTACTGGATGCGCCAATTTTCCAAAACGCATTCAATAAATTAGGTATTCGATATATTGCTTTTCAGTTCAGCGAAAATATCAATCAATTTAAAGTAATTAAAGAACAGGTAGGAGCTTTTTCCGATTCTATAAAATTGTGGGAAGATGAACCATTAACCGTTTTGATAAATAAATAAAATCTCAAAAAATGTCACAAGAAGCGCAAAAAGAAAAAAGCATGATCCTTCAGAAGGACATGGTAGAAGGTTTATTCAATGATCTTGCAAGGGTACAAGAAACCGGAAAAAAAGTGTGCTATACTTTTGTGCCGGGAAATTTGTCGGAATTAATTCGAACATTTGATATGCTTCCGGTTTATCCAGAGATTAATGCTTTGCAAAGCGCAATGCGTAAGAAATCTGCTTCTTATATTAAAGAAGCTGAAAAACACGCGCACTCCGAAGATGTTTGTACTTATGTGAAATGCGATGTAGGTATGTTAATGAAAGGAAATATAGGACCAACCGGACAAAAATTACCATCCCCTGACGTTCTTCTTTTAAGTTATACAGGATGTTTCACTTTTATGAAGTGGTTCGAAACTTTAAAACGTGAATACCCCAATGCTAGAGTTATTATGTTGCATACTCCTTATCAGGAAAACGCAAAAATGACACCGGAAATGGTTCAATATATGGTTAAGCAGTTGAAGGAAGAAGTAATCCCTGTAATGGAAGAAGTGAGTGGCATTAAATACGATGAAAATAAGCTGAAAAAGATTCTTCAGTATTCAAAAGAAGCCGGCGATTGGATTGCAAAAATATTCGATACAACTAAACATAAACCTTCTCCAATAGACGCTTATTTTGCCGGTGTTTATTATATCGGACCAATAAATATCGGATTCAGGGGTACTATTGAAGCTGTAAATTATTATAAAGAATTACACGCTGAAATTATGGAAAGAATTAAAAATGGTTTAGGGCCTATAACTCCGGAAGGTGAGATGAAAGAAGAAAAATACAGATTAGTAGTAGAAGGTCCTCCGAATTGGACAAGTTTTCGTGAATTCTGGAAACTATTTTACGATATGGGCGCTGTGATTGTTGCTTCATCCTATACCAAGGTTGGAGGTGTATATGATATGGGTTGGAGACATGACCCCGAACGTCCGTTGGAAGCATTAGCTGAGTATTGTATGAATTGTTATACGAATCTTAATTTACCACAACGTGTTGATCTTTTAGCTAAATGTATAAAAGATTATGAGGCCGACGGTTATATAACCAATTCCATTAAAAGTTGTAATTCCTTCTCTGCAGGTCAACTTTCAATGATGCGTGAAATAGAAGATAGACTTGAAGTGCCGGTTGGCTTCATTGAATCAGACCTGGTAGATCCAAGATATTTTTCTTATTCCAATATTAAAAACAGATTAGAATCTTATTTTCAAATGCTTGCCCAACGTAAGCAAATAAAACAAAAAGAAACCGTATAAGTTAAACGTTCAATTGAAAAAGTCATGAATAAATATTATTTAGGAATTGATTTGGGTTCAACCACATCAAAAGCAGTAATTATAAATCAAAATGATGAGATAGTTGGCAGAGGTATAACCAATACCCGGGCTAACTATAAAGTGGCAGCAGATATTGCACGTGAAGAAGCGATTTATGATGCAAGATTTACTCTCTTGTCAAATAAAATAAAACAAGACATGGATGCCAAACCTGAATTTAAAAAATACATGAGCGATATTCGAACTGTTTTTCAATATCAGCAATTTAAGCGCAGAATGGAAAGTATGGAAGCTATGCTCAAAAAAACAGTTTCCGATTTTACGCATGAAAATAAACATAATATCATTGAGAAATTAAATTGGATCCTTGAAACTATCCGACCCGAAATTAGGACAGAATTTATATATGGCAACTTGGGTTCTAAGAATCAATTCTTTCGTGATATTGTAAGTGAAAAATATAATTTGAAAGTAAGTGAAATTGGTAAGGAATATTATGAACCCTTAATGCTTGCGTTTGATAAAAGTATTACACCGGTTGAAAATGAAATGGTGCAGTACAATTTTAAAGAATTAGTTCTTGAATCAATGGCTGTGCTAGAAGAAAAATATAAAGGATTAGTAGATGAACAAGAGGATGGTAGTAAAGAAGATTGGTATTATGCTGAATTAAATGCAGTAAAAAACAATTACAAAAATGTAGAGTATTCTCTACGTGAACACATTGAGTCAATTGCAGGTGAAGAAATATTCATTGCCAAAATGGTTGGAACAGGATACGGACGTGCCTTGTTGCCTTTCCCCGAAGATTGTATTAAATCAGAAATTCTTTGTCATGCATTTGGCGCTCATGCCATTTTTCCAAACACCCGAACTGTATTGGATATCGGTGGTCAAGATACCAAAGCAATTCAGGTAGATTCGCATGGGTTAGTAACCAGTTTTCATATGAACGATCGTTGTGCTGCAGGATGTGGAAGATATTTGGGATACATTGCAGATGAATTTGGTTTGTCATTGAATGAATTAGGGCCCGAAGCAAACAGCGCTACTAAAGAAACAACAATTTGCTCAACTTGTACGGTTTTTGCAGGTGCCGAAGTAAAAGAATTGTTACATAATGGAGAAGAGCGTCCGAACATACTTGCAGGTTTACATAAAGCTATAGTTCAAAGAGCTATGTCGCTTATCGCGCGTTCAGGAGGAGTGAAAAATGAATTTACGTTTACAGGTGGTGTTGCTAGAAATCAGGCTGTTTTAAAATACGTTAAACAAATGGTTAGAGATTCATATGGGGAAGTAACCATGAATATTCACACAGATTCAATTTTCATGGGAGCTTTAGGTGGAGCTATGTTTGCTAGAAGAAATATTAGCGCAGATTTACCAAATCAAAAATCAAACCAGAAACAAGAAGTACAATAATATTTATCATTAAAATTATACAATATGGGAAATACAATTAAAACCATGGGCGTAGATGTTGGAGGTAGTTATGTGAAAGTAGTATTGATGGAGTATGACAATATAAATGGTGATCATAAATTGCTCGATAAACAAACTGAAAAAATTAGGAAAAGAAATCCTAAAGATGTGGTAGTAGACGCAATTGATATGATTCTGGAAAGAAATAATTTGAATTATGATAAAGATATTTCTTACCTGGCATCAACCGGTGAAGGAGAAATGGTAGAGAAAAAAACAGGACATTTCTACTCCATGACTTCTCATGCAAGAGGTGGAATTTACTTTGCACCAACAGCTAAAACGGTTGTTGATATGGGTGGGTTATATGTGAGAGCAATTAAAGTAGACAATAGAGGGAAAGTTTTGGATTACAAAATGACCGGTCAATGTGCGTCGGGTTCAGGACAATTCATTGAAAATATTTCACGCTATTTAGGTTTAGCCATTGAAGAAGTAGGGGAAATGTCACTTAAAGCTGATAACCCTGAAGTTCCTTCCGGGATTTGCGCCGTTTTGGCCGAAACTGATGTTATTAATTTGGTGTCTAAAGGTTTGTCAACTCCTAATATAGTAAAGGGAATTAATATCTCAATCGCTCAACGTGTGGTAAAATTGTTAGGTTCACTCAATGCAGAATCACCTATTGCTTTAGTAGGAGGAATGGGAATGAATGTGGGAATGGTTCAGGCTATTCAGGAATTATCAATTGAGAATAAAAAGAAAAGTATGGAATTTGTTACGCACACCGATTCAATTTATTCAGGGGCAATTGGCGCAGCATTATGGGGCGGTTTTAGATATTATAAATTAAAAACACAGAAAAAGTTGCAAGTAGCATAGTAGCTGTAATTAATTGTTTAAATAAAAACTTAAAATACAGTAAGTACAAAATATCAGGTAGCATGAAAGTATTAAAGTCGGATAAAGATTTAAGTGAGGTTCTGCCGAATATTGCAACTTTGCTCAAACAAAACGCAGAACAATTTGCTAATGATCCTGTTTTCTTTGAAAAGGATTCGAATGGAAAGTATGTTGCAATACTTTGGAAAGATTTTTATGATTCAATTCTTAATATTGCTTTTAATCTGAAAAAGATTGGTTTAATGTCCGGGGAAAAAGTTATTCTTTTCTCAAGAAACAATATTAAAATGTTGGAAGCAGAATTAGCCATCATGGCCATTGGAGCAATAGCTGTTCCAATTTTTTCCAACTTTAAAAAAGATACAGCAGAATTACTTATCAATCATTCAGATGCTTCCTATCTAATTGCAGCAGATGAGCAACAACTAGATCAATTAAGCGAAGATCTACCTTTAAAAAGAATATGGACTTATAAATCGGTCATAAATGAAAGATTCAATAATCTTTTTCCATTTGATGAGCTTACACAAAAAAGAACGGACTCGGCTTTCTCATTAAACACCCAGGCATTACCCAATGAAATTTGTTTGAATATGTATACCTCCGGCACAATGGGAATACCTAAATGTGTACAGCTTACTCATGCAAATATTTTATCACAACAGGCAGCATTGAAACAAATTTGGAAGTTGGATAAAAACGATCGATTCTTATCATACCTGCCATGGCATCATAGCTTCGGTGGTATCTTCGAATTGTTTTCGGCGCTTTATAATGGAGCCGCCTATTATTTAGAAAGTAGCTATGGCAAAGATCCTAATAGTATTCTTGAAAATTGGCAAATTGTAAAACCAACTGTTTTTTTTAGTGTACCTAAAGTGTATCAATCCTTACTAGAATTAACATACGAAAACAGAATTGCGGATGATACTCTTTTTAGTAATGAGTTAAAATTCATTTTTACTGCCGCAGCCGCTTTACCAGAAAAACTTTCTAATGAATTTGAAAAAAGAAACATACCGGTAATCGAAGGATGGGGTCTGACAGAAACATCACCTTGTTGCACACTTACCGATTCAAGTTTAAAAAGAGAGAATGGTTTGGTGGGTAAACCAATTCCCGGCGTTATGATACGTATTGCTGAAGATGATGAAATTCAAGTAAAGGGACCAAATGTGATGGTTAGCTATTACAAAAACGATGAAGCAAATGAAGCTATATTCACAGAAGATGGTTGGTATAGAACCGGTGATGTTGGGGATATTACCGAAAATGGCTTAAAACTTATTTCAAGAAAAGATAGGATTTTTAAATTATCTAATGGTGAAAAGGTAATTCCTTCCGATCTTGAAAAAGCAATAGAATTAAAATGTCATTACGTTCAATATGCTATTGTTGCCGGTAGTGGCGAAGAACATCCTGTTGCCCTAATTTTTCCAAATAAAAAGTTACTTAATAAACCCGATTATCAATTATCTCCGGAAGAGGGCTGTTTTTGTCCAAGAAGTTTAAATGAATTAGGTCGGTGCTTAACCGGCTGCCTGGCAAAAGCAAACGACAGCATAGGACAAAAAATTTTCTAAAGTAAAATCAGCGGCAATTATTTGGGATGAATTGACTTTTGATAATAACACGTTAACCCCTTCACTTAAAGTGGCGCCAAAGAATGTAGTAGAAAAGTATAAATCACACTTACTAAAACTTTATGGAAATGATGTGCCTGTAGAAGAGGAAGTGTATGTAATAGAATTAGGTGTAGGAAAAAACGCAAAGCCATGTACAAAATAAATTCAACGGGGGAGATGAAAAAAATAATGGAGGATTATTTTCTTTCATTGGAAAAAGGAGAAAAAAAAATCGCCTGGTGCACCAGTGTTGGTCCGGCTGAACTTTTGCGTTCGTTTGGATTTGAAGTGTACTTTCCCGAAAATCACGGTGCCCTACTTGGCGCTACTCGTACAGCAATGGATCATATACCCGAGGCAATCAAATGCGGTTATTCCGGACATGTATGTTCATATACTACGGCAGACATAGGTGCGTATCTTAAAAAACAAACGCCTCTCAAAAGTCATTATGGCCTAAATGGAATTCCAAAACCTGATTTAATCGCATACAACACAAATCAATGCAGAGAAGTTCAAGATTGGTTTCAGTTTTTTGCCAATGAGTTTAAGTGCCCGATAGTTGGAATTATGCCACCGCGGCATGTTGATGAGGTTAGTCAAGATGAGGTGGATTTGGTAGTGAATCAATTCAAGAATATGATTCCGGCTTGTGAAAAAGTGAGTGGACAAAAGTTTGATCTAGAAAAATTTAAGGAAACAGTTCGCTTAAGTAAGGAGGCAACATTATTATGGCAAAAAGTTTTAAAAACATCCATAGCCGATAATGCACCGCTTAGCTTTTTTGATGGAACTATACATATGGGTCCAATTGTTGTTTTAAGAGGTACTCAAATAGCAAAGGATTATTATACCGGTTTACTCAAGGAATTAGAGGATAATGTAAAAAATAACAAAGGCTTTTTACCTGAAACAAAAACACGAATATTTTGGGAAGGAATGCCTATATGGGGAAAGCTTAGAATGATGAGCGATTTATTTACATCCAATGGAGCCGCCGTGGTTGCTTCCACCTATTGCAGTAGCTGGGTGTTTGATAAATTTGATGAACATGATCCATGGAATTCTACTGCGAGAGCTTATACAGAAATTTTCATTAATAGAAGCGAAAAAATGAAGATGAAAATGTTGTACGATTGGCTCAAAGAATATAAAATTGATGGAATTATTTATCATGATACGAAAACCTGCTTTAATAATTCTAATGCAAAATTCGGAATGCCCCAACGATTAAAAGAATTAACTGGAATTCCGTCAATGGTGATAGAAGGGGATCTATGTGATTTAAGATTTTTTAGTGAAGGACAAACTATAACTAAAGTTGAGACATTTATCGAGCAGTTACAAGAACTTAAGGTTTAACTCGAATGGAAGCTGAAAGAAAAAAGTATAAAGTTGCAATCATAGGAATTGGACCTGTAGGAATGATTCTTGCTGTTAAATTACAAGAAGCTGGGTGTGAAGTGGCCCTTTGTGAAGTAAATGAAGGTAAAGCAACAAAAATAAGGAACGATGGATTGATACTTGAAAACGTAATAAAAGCTAATGCAAGTTTTTCTAAAGTTTATCATACAATTCCAGAACTCAAGGAATTTGGGCCTGATTATATTTTCTTTTCTTTAAAATCAAATCATACTGCACATGCTGTAAAGCAAGCTGAATGTTTAATAACTGATAAATTAACTGTTATATCAGCACAAAATGGAATAGATGTTGAGCAATTATTAGTTGCCGGATTTGGTGAAAACAGAACATTAAGATTGGTGATAAACTTTGCCGGGAATACTATATCGCCTAATTGTACAAAAGTTACTTTTTTCACAGCACCAAATTATATTGCTTCGATTAATGATGCGCTTACGGATAAAGCAAAAGAACTGGCCTTGTTATTAACTTCAGTTAATTTGGAAACAAAAGCAATTGATTCTTTCGAGTTAACAAAGAGGGCATGGGAAAAACAATTTTAAACGCCTCGTTAAGCCCACTTTGTGGCGTGAGCAGACTTACCATGGCCGAAGCAATGGCTGATAAGGATACTGTTGAACTAATTGAACAAATTATCACAGAAGGAATTTTAGTTGCCGAATCTGAAAAAATTCGTTTCCCTGATGATTTTTTACGTAATTGTATGCGGTATCTGAAAAAAGGAGGAGATCATTTTCCTTCTCTTGCCGTCGATCTTATAGCAAATAGGCCAACCGAAATTGATTATTTCAATGGTAAAATTGTTGAGTATGGTCGCAAACATTATATACGTACTTCCTTAAATCTGGCATTCACCAATATGGTTAAAGCCATGACCAACAAGAATATTATTTCACGGATTCCGGGTGCAGCCGGAGAAGTAAATAAAAAGATTTTAGAAAAAGGAGCGTTGAATAAAATAAATAGTTCAACTTATAAAAATGCAAATTGTTTTTTAGGATTAGACCTTGGATCTGCTTATGCTAAATTTACCGTAATTGATGAAAGTAGCACACCTATATTCAATTATTTGTTACCCACACTAAATAACGATAAAAATGCTTTTAAAAATGTAATACAAGCAATCAATTCCGGTTTTAATATTAAATACAGTTGCGCTACGGGTTATGGTCGAAAACATTATAATAATACTGATTTAATTAAAACAGAAATAAATTGTGCAGCTACAGGTGTTTCCTTAAATCATCCCGGCGAAAAGAACATCATCGATATTGGTGGAGAGGATATTAAAGTTATTCGTTGTGATAAAGACAATAATGTGCAGAATTTTTATATGAATGATAAATGCGCCGCCGGTACAGGATCGTTTTTGGCAGAAATAGCTGAAAAAGCAAATATTAGTATTTCCGAAATGAGTGGTATGGCTGAGCTTTCTTCCTATGATAAGGAGTTAAATAGTTTTTGTACTGTATTTGCAAAAACCGAAATTATGAATTGGGTTTTTGAAGGAATGAAAATGGAAGATATTGCCAGGGGAATTTATATTTCGATAGCGAACAGAGTTTCTAAAATGCGATTAGATTCCGGTATTCCAACTTACATGATTGGAGGAGTAATTGCCTATCATCCTTATTTAAAAGTGTTATTGAATGAAAAATTCGGAAAAGATATACAGATAATAGAGCAACCTCAATTTGCTGTTTCCTTGGGAGCCGCAATTATTGCAAGGGATGCATGGCTAAAACAAAAAAATTTACAACCAACTGAAAAGGTTGATTCAAAATCTAATATTAAATAAACATGAAAGGATTTCACGATAAACAAAAAGGATTCGGTATTACATACGATGATATTTATTTAGTAAATGGCGCAAGAACTCCATTTGGTAAATTGTGCGGTTCACTCGCCAATATATCGCCAACAGATTTAGGGATTTATGCAACTCGTGCGGCTATTGCTAATTCTGGAATTGCGCCAGAACATATTGATCAATTATTGTACGCCAATATTGGTCAGAGTTCTGCTGATTCTTATTTTCTGCCGCGGCATATAGGTTTGTATTCAGGAATACCAATAGGAGTTCCTGCATTGCTGTTGCAACGCATTTGTGGCTCCGGGTTTGAAACAATCATTGCCGGTGCAGAGCAAATTAGTTTGGGTAAAGCGAAAACAACTTTATGTGGTGGCACTGAGAATATGAGTCTTTCACCCACTTCCGCATTTGGAAATCGAATGGGTTACGTTTTAGGAAAACCAGGCTTTGTAGATATGTTATGGGAAGCTTTGAATGACACGGCTGCTGTTCCCATGGGTTGCACCGCAGAGAATGTTGCACAAAAATATTCTATTTCTAAACAAGAAGCAGATCGATTTGCTAAACAATCAATTGACAGGTATCTATCAGCAAAAGATAGAGGATTTTTTGACGAAGAAATTATTAAAATGAATTCTGTGGTTTTTGAAGCACAAGGTTTAAATCCTCGAAAAGTAAGTTTACCCCGTAAAATAGTAGATTTTAATATAGATGAAAATGTACGCCCGGCAGATTTAGACTCCATGGCTAAATTACCTTCTGTTTTTGCGAGAGATGGTGTTCAAACTGCTGCTAACTCAAGTGGAATTGTAGATGGAGCAGCATCAGTTGTTGTAGCAGCAAAAGATTTTGTAAATGCTCATCATTTAAAACCTTTAAGCAAAATAGTTTCCTCAACCACAAGCGCCTTAGACCCAAGGGTGATGGGATTAGGACCTGTACCTTCTATTCTGTTACTTCTTGAACTTAACGGTTTATCTATTGCCGATATTGGTTTGTTTGAAATCAATGAAGCGTTTGCTGCTCAAGCTTTAGGTTGTATCAAGGAATTAGGAATTGATCAGTCCATTTGTAATGTAAACGGCGGAGCCATAGCTCTTGGTCATCCATTAGCGGCTAGTGGCACTCGTATTGCTCTAACTCTTTCTCGTGAAATGAACGCACGAGGGATAAAATATGGAATTGCTTCGGCTTGTATAGGTGGTGGTCAAGGAACTGCGATATTATTTGAAAATGTAAATATCTAATATGGAAAAATTAAAACAATGGCAAATGACTGAACTAAATAAAGAGTTCTGTTTAGTTGAAACTGAAATGCCTGTAATTACCGAAAATGATGCTTTGATAAAAGTAGCCGGATGTGGTGTTTGTCATACCGATTTGAGTTTTTGGCACGAAGGCGTTAAAACAAAAAAAGAGTTGCCACTCACTTTAGGTCATGAAATAAGTGGAACCGTTTTAAAAGGTCCTTCTCAATTAGTTGGAAAAAATGTAATTATACCGGCTGTGCTTCCTTGTGGTGATTGCGAATTGTGTAATAAAGGAAGAAGTAATATGTGTCAAAATCAAAAAATGCCCGGAAATGATTTTCATGGAGGCTTTGCTTCTCATATTGTGGTACCTCATAAATATCTTTGTCTGGTTCCGGATAAAATCTTAACAGAATATTCGCTTGAACAGGTTTCTGTAATTGCCGATGCCATTTCAACGCCTTATCAGGTTATGAAAAAATCCGAAATCGAAAGCGGGGATTTAGCAATCGTAATTGGAGTAGGTGGAGTTGGCGTTTATGGAGCACTTATTGCTAAAATACTTGGAGCAAAAGTTCTTGCAATTGATATTAACGAGGACAAATTAGTTCAGGCTAAAAAAAATGGAGTTGATGCTATATTAAATTCGAATGGACTAAACATTAAAGAAATAAAAAACAAAGTTAAAGAAAGAGCTAAAGAATTAAATGCGCCAAAATATGGTTGGAAAATATTTGAATTCTCCGGAACTGCTGCAGGTCAGGATTTAGCATTTAATTTAATCACATTCACTTCTACTTTAAGCATTGTGGGATTTACAATGAATAAGCTGGAAGTAAGATTAAGTAATTTAATGGCTTTCGATGCCAAATTAATTGGCACTTGGGGTTGTAAACCCGAGTTGTATCCGGAAGTTGTTCAATTAATTGCTGAGGGTAAATTAAAAATAAAAGATTTTGTACAAACGTTCCCTATGTCAAATATCAATGAGGTATTCAAAAATACACTTGAACATAAGTATGAAAAACGGTCTGTATTAGTGCCTGATTTTGTTTAGTACATACAATTTTGATTTTTTTGTACAAAATATATTTTGCCTTATATTTTGGGTTTTCACTGGTAATTTTCTATCCATTTTTTTGGATTTTTTTAAAAGAAAAACATCGACATCCCAAAGCTTTTAAATTAATGCGCGTTTATGCCAAACTTTGGTTATTTTTTTGTGGCATAAAAATGAATATTAAAGGAGCCGAAAATATTCCTTATAACCGGGCATTTATTATTTGTGCCAATCATTCTTCATTTATTGATATACCCTGTTTGTATGTGATTTTCCAAAATTATTTTGTTTTTACAGGCAAGAAGGAGATCGAAAAATGGCCATTGTTTAAAATATTTTATACGTCAGGTATGAACATCCTTGTTGATAGGAACAACAGTGGTAAATATTCAATAGCTTTTAAACGTATGATGGAAGTGTTAGAGGAAAATATTCCATTAGTGATTTTCCCGGAAGGAACAATTTCGCCTATCTCGCCTTCGCTATGTGAATTTAAAACAGGTGCGGTTTCTTTGGCCATTCATAAAAAAGTTCCCATTCTTCCAATTACTTTTACCACCAATTGGAAACGACTACAAAAAGGTGGTTTTTTTAAAGGAAAAGCCGGCCCGGGAATCGCACAAGTTATCATACACCCATTAATTGATACAAAAGAATTATCAAAAAAAGATATCTCCTTACTCAATGATCGGGTTAAAGAAACCATCAGTACTCCGCTTTATAATCTATATACAAACACTTAATTTAAGTAATATCTACAGTGTTAAAAATGTGATATAGCATATTAAACCGGACATAAAATTTCAAAGAAATGAATCATTTCTAAACTTATTCTTATTATGATTCAGATCATATTTTAGTTTTTCTAACCTACTTAAATTTATTATTCATCTAATCAATAAATTTTACCTATGTCACATTTAGTCAATCATAATATACTGGAGGAAAAAAAGTATAATGCTATTATTTATGAAAAAAGGCCTTGCTTAAATACAGACGGGAAAGCAGTGAATGAACTATTTAATGCTTGGATAATTTTAAATAATCCTAAACAATATAATTCATATACCACTAATGCAGTTAAAGAAATAATATTAGCTTTTGGGGAAGCTTCCAACGATAGAAGTGTGGTGGCAGTTGTATTCACAGGAACAGAAGATAAAGCTTTTTGTACTGGTGGAAATACCAAAGAATACGCAGAGTATTATTCGGGAAATCCACAAGAGTATTCACAATACATGCGATTGTTTAATGATATGGTTTCTGCAATTCTAAAATGTGAAAAGCCAGTTATTAATAGAGTGAATGGAATGCGCATTGGTGGTGGACAAGAAATAGGCATGGCTTGTGATTTTACGGTAGCATCAGATCTTGCACGATTCGGTCAGGCCGGACCTAAACACGGATCGGCAGCAATTGGAGGGGCCACTGATTTTTTACACTTGTATATTGGGGTTGAAAGGGCTATGTCATCGCTCACCCTTTGTGAACCTTTTACTGCACATCAGGCTCTTAATATTGGCATGATAACGGATATAGCTCCGGCATTAAAAGTTGACGGAAAGTTTATAGCAAATCCATTAGTTAATACAGAAAAGTATGCAGACGAATATGGAAGGGTGATTTTTGGCGCAATGAAGTCGGGTGAGGAACTTGCAAAAGCAAAGGAACTAATGGCAAAAGGAACAATAGATCTTTCAAAATTGGATGAACTTGTAGATCGATTCATAGCTAAACTACTACATACATTTCCCAATTGTTTACACAAAACACTTACTGAAGTGAGGAAGAAAAAGCTAGAGCACTGGGACATGAATAAAGAAAGCAGTAGGGAGTGGCTGGCCTTAAATATGATGACTGAAGCCAAAGCCGGTTTCAGGGCTTTTAATGAAGGACCTAAGCATGATAGAGAAATTGATTTTGTAAAACTTCGTCAATTATTAGCTCAAGGTAAAGAGTGGGATGAGGAAATGCATAGAGCTATTTCCCCTCAGTTTAAAAAAGAAAAAATCTGATAAATATTTAAGCGATGGATATGAAAAAGATAAAATTAAATTATTCTCACAAGAACACTGTGGCAAATATTGTTTTGGATGATGGAAAGGGGAATGTGTTGGATAATATTATGATGCTGGAAATTCTGCATTGTATTAAAGAATTTGAAGTGAATAAAAATTTAAAGCTTATTACTTTTCAAGGTGAGGGAAAACATTTTTCTTTTGGGGCAAGTGTAGAAGAGCACACGCAAGAATTGGCCGAAACCATGTTACGAACTTTTCACAAAATATTTAACGAAATAGCTGATTTGAAAATACCAACTATGGCTAAGATTTCAGGGCAATGCCTAGGTGGAGGATTAGAACTTGCTTTAATTTGTAATTTATTGTTTGCTGATAAAACAGCTAAATTAGGTCAGCCTGAGATTTTATTAGGTGTTTTTCCGCCACCTGCATCAATAATATTACCTGAAAAAATTGGTTTAGCACGTGCCGAAGAATTGTTGTTAACCGGGAGAAGTATGGATGCTGATGAAGCACTGAAAATTGGTTTATTGCATCAAGTTCATGATGATAAAATTGCTTTGAATGAAGGTGTGGAAGAGTGGATACAGAAAAATATTATACCTAAAAGCGCATCTTCTTTGCGATTCGCTGTAAGTGCCGCAAGAATAAAGTTTAATCATGTGTTACTTAATTTTCTACCGAAACTTGAATATATGTATACACAGCAACTGATGAACACTAAAGATGCAAATGAAGGGATAAACTCCTTTTTAGAAAAAAGGCAACCTGTTTGGGAAAACGAATAATAATTGTACACATAAAAAAAATTCTGTAGGATGAGAAATATTAAAATAGTTGGGGTGATTGGTGCGGGCACAATGGGTGCGGCCATAGCTCAAAAATTTGCACAGGAAGGGTACACGGTATATTTGAATGATCGTGAACAAAAATTTGTTGATAAAGGAATTAATGGTATTCGCAATGTGTTAGAGCAGGGTATTGAAAGAAAATTATTTACTCGCGAACAGGTTGATAACGTATTAACTAAAATCATCGGGTCAATAAAACAGGTTGATTTAGTTAAATGCGACCTCATCGTAGAAGCAATTTTTGAAGATTTTAAAATTAAATCTGAATTATTTAAAGCTTTGGATAAGATTGTGCCTAAAGAAACAATACTGGCTACCAATACTTCTTCATTTTCAGTAACTGAACTAGCCAAATCCGTTTCGAATCCGGCAAGATTTATCGGCCTCCATTATTTTTATCACGCAGCAAAAAATCGTTTGGTTGAAATTATTCCTGGGGCTCAAACCTCCGAAGAGACTTATAAATCTGTTCAAAATTTTTCAATTCAATCCGGTAAAGATGCCATCACCACAAAAGATGTTTATGGTTTTGCAGTGAATCGTTTTTTTGTCCCTTGGTTAAATGAAGCCTGTAAATTACTTAACGAAGGAATGGGTAGTATATTTGAAATAGATAATGTGTGCATGAAAATTTTTGGAATAGGAATGGGACCTTTTGCTTTAATGAATGCTACTGGCGTTCCTATCGCAATGCACGCGCAAAAGACATTAGAACATTTTGGCCCTTCTTATAAAGTTTCGGAAAAACTTGAACAGCAAGTTAGTAGTGGACAAAATTGGGATCTTAGTGATGTAGAAAATTCAAAGGTCACTTCCGAAAAAGAAATGTTAATAAGCGAAAGAATGTTAGGCTGTACTTTTTTTGTTTGCTCACAAATATTAGAAGAAAAAGTTTGTTCTGCTGTGGATTTAAATAGAGGAGCAAAAATAGGATTGCGTTGGCGTTTTGGACCTATTGATCTTATGAGCAAATATGGAGTGCCTGAAGTAGAAAGAATGGTTAATCGATATTGTGACTTATATAAAGAAGAAATACCGAAAGGGATAAAAGCTTCAAATTGGAAAATGGAATTTATTACACTTACAATACACAACACTATCGCATGCATTACTATGTCAAGGCCTGAAGATTTGAATGCTTTGAACGAAGAAGTGGTTCAGCAACTAGATTCTAAATTCACAGAGGCGGAAAGTAATCCGAATGTAAAAACTATAATCTTAACCGGTTCCGGAAAGGCATTTGTTGCTGGTGCAGATATCAAGTTTTTTGTAAAAAATATTAAACAACAATCAATTGAGAAAATTGTAAATTTCACTAAATATGGGCAGGGAGTTTTCCGGAAAATTGATCAAAGTCGGAAAAAAGTGGTAACGATTTTAAACGGTTTGGCATTAGGAGGAGGGATGGAACTGGCATTGTGCGCCGACGTTTTGTTGGCCGTAGACAAAACAAAAATTGCATTTCCTGAAACCGGAATTGGTATATATCCGGGATTAGGTGGCACACAAAGAACAACCCAAAGAATTGGAAAAGGATTAGCGAAATACCTTGTATTGAGTGGACAAATGATAAGTGCCAAGCAAGCCTATGAAATTGGTTTGATTGACGGAATAATAAAAATGGAAGATATCTCAGCATATGTTTCCGGTGAAAGAGAAATTCCACCACGTGTTAATCAGAAATTGTCAGATAAATGGTTAGCAATAGCTAAATTGTATAGTGATAACAATTATAAGGATATCTTATTAGGGAATTATTCTAACGGAGGTTTGCAAAAAGAGGAAATTGAATCTTTAATAAAAGCCATGAAGTTTAAAGCACCTATTGCAATGAAATTTGCTGATGAACTAATTGAAGAAGCAAATGGTCCTGAATCAGAACTTACTAAATTAGTTGATATTTTTTCCACTAAAGATGCTCTTTTGGGTTTAAGCTCCATTGGTAAAAAGGTGGAGTATACCGGAGAATGAAAAAAATTAATTGAGAATTAATAGAAATTCATTAATTTTATTTAAAACAAATTCCTGTTTTTCTAAATGTGGTGAGTGCCCACATTTTTCAATGATTACCTTCTTATTATTCTTATTTTTACAATGTTTCATAATTGAATCTACTTGTGATTCTGTTCCGTATTTATCCTCTTCTCCTTGTATAACCAATACAGGCGCCTTAATGTACCCTAGGTACGATTCTATATTCCATTGTTTAAATGATTCCCTTTTAATTGTACGCGTAAAAGCAAGCAATGTGCTTTCGGTATGGCCGAAGTGATATTTACTTAATTTTTTCCTGAATATTTCATTGGAATAATATTTATTTTCAAGCGCATGTGCACTTGTTATACTAATATTTTCAGTAAAAACATGAGCTGCCATACTAACTAGGGCTTTAACATTTTCAGGAAACATAGAAGCGTAAAGTAAGGCAATGCTTGCACCATCGCTATGCCCAATTAATATTAATTCTCTATTTTGTAATTTTAATTTTTCCAGAAATAAGGGAAGGTTAATGCGCGATTCATATTCTAGGTATTCATCTGATCTTTCTTCTTGTAAGGGTGTTGAAAAGCCATAACCGTAGCGATCAAAAACAAGTCCGGGTAAGTTTAATTCACTACAAAGTTTTTCAGGAAAATTTTTGAATTGAAGAATACTCCCCATTCCTTCGTGTAAAAAAAGGAGAATAGGCCGGCCTGCTTTTAGTTCACCAATAATGGTGTAAGCAATTTTTATTTTTTTGTTGAGATTTACGTACAGCATCTGGTATGCAATTTGCAAAAAATACTGCACATTAAGAATATTTCTGTATGAATTAGCTGGTTTTGATTAGTGCGGGAATTTTCTCTATCTCTAGCTTATTTTCTTTTCCAAGTTCTCTATCTATATCGGAAAAGCGAAAAAATATTTCCTCTAATTCTTTTTCAGTAAATAAATTTTCGGCCATAACGAAAAGTTCATCGTTTTCGATGGCAATATGGTCCATTAATTCGGTAATGAGTTTTTCTAAAATACTTTGAACTTTCTCAAAGTTTTTTTCTTCTAAAGCATCAATCGCTTCAGCAATATATTCCCTAAAATTCTCATGATGTTCCTTTAGCTCATCCAAAATACCTTGAAGCAGGAATTCCGGGTGTTGGCTCATAGCCGGGAACAATATCTCTTCTTCTTTAAAATGATGATATCCATCACTGTATTTTTGGAGGAAGTAAAAAATATATTCAACTTGTTTTTGGTAATGTTGTTCATCTGTTTTCCATTCATCTTTTAGTGTAAAAATAATATTATTCAATTTACTGATATGCTCATGCTCTATATTTAGAATATGAATGGGGTTATTTTTTATGTTCATATACCTAAGTTTTTGTAACTTTTTTGAATAAAAATAGATACCATGTTTCTTCTGTAATTTCGGGTAAAAACATCGTTATTCACCGGGCGAGCAATCTTCAATATACGTTTGGACAATAAATCCACCGATTCATTTTTATCTGTTTCAATAAATACAGGTTTAGGATCTATTCCTGTTAAGGTCACTCTTATTTTTCCACTTTCATCAATACTTACGGCTGAACTTAAGGAAGTAAATTCCAATGATTCTCTTAGGCGAAGCTTTTGAAAATCGCAATTTACAGCGTTTGAATGAGGGATAAGAATTTCCAATATTAAATCCGTGTTGCGAATGTTTCTTGGATTAACACCGTCGCCGGTATAAATATTTTGTAAGAGTTCTGTTTTTTCTGCGCCTTCTTTTGTAATATACCTGATTTTGGATTGTAAACTAATTAATACGGCTGCAGTATCAGAAACACATTCTGAGAAACAAGCATTATCACCACCTGTAGCAATGCAAACATTGCCGTTGCATTTTAAACAATGACCAACTGCTTCTCTCCACCATTCGGATTGGTTATAATACAAACATCTGTTTTCACATAAGATATTTCCACCTATGGTTGCATTTGATCTTATTAAAGGTGTTCCTACAGAGGCTGCTGCTTTAGTTAAAGCCGGAATCTTATGTTGTAATACAGGATGTTTTATTAGATCATGTAAAGTAACTAGTGCACCAATTCGAATATATTCTCCGTGCTCGTTAATATTTTTCAATTCGTTTAATGAAGTGATGTCAATTAATACTAAACTTTTTTCATTGTTTTGAAATTTATTAACCATTATATCTGTTCCTCCTGCAATAAACCGTGCGGTTTCATTATGGATTTTGGCTAAATGAACTGCATCTGAAATTGTTGTTGGGAGAATATATTTTTTTTCGTGAACCATCATAAGGCAGAAGTTTTTTTAAGGTTTAATTCTTTCATTTTTTTTAGGATTTCCTCAGGCCGAACTGGTAAGGAAGTAATGCGAACTCCTACTGCATTGTAAATGGCATTGGTAATAGCGGGTAAGGACGGATGTAAAGCTCCTTCTCCGCATTCTTTACCTCCAAATGGTCCTTCCGGGTCAATAGTTTCAATAATATTAGTATGAATATCCGGCACATCTAAGGAAGTAGGAATTTTATAGTTTAGAAAATTAGCGTTAGCTAGCAAACCTTTATGGTACAACATTTCTTCGCTGATAGCTTGTCCCATGCCCATATGCCATGATCCTTCCAGTTGCCCTTGTACAGCAAGTGGATTTATAGCCTTACCGCAATCATGTGCGCCCCACATATTTAATACTTTTACGGCACCAGTTTGGATGTCAACTTTTACTTCAGCAACCAGTGCACCAAAACTATACGAAGGACTTAATCCCGCTCCAGCGCCTTTAAAATCTCCCCCCAGTTTTGGTGAATTATATGCGCCACTCACGGTTAATGCGCCTACTTTACGGGTAGCAATTTCTACGGCATCGTTCCAGCTTAAATCAATATGCTTATCGGATGTAAAAACTCTTCTGTTTTCAAATATTAATTCATCGGTATTTCGATCAAATTTCAGGCTCACACTTTTCATAATTATGTTTTTTAGATTTTCCGCAGCTGTTTTAGCTGCATTGCCGGCCATAAATGTTACGCGGCTAGAATAACTGCCCAAATCAATTGGAGTAAGCAAGGTGTCGGCAGCTAATACATAAATATCATCAATATTTATCCCTAGCACTTCTCCAACTACAATGGCTAACATGGTGTCGCTTCCCTGGCCTATGTCGCTTGCTCCGGAAGTTATCAATACTCTTCCGTCAAGATCCACCTTCAAATGTACAACAGATTGAGGGTATTCATTCCAGTGTATAGGCAAAGCACTTCCGCTTATAAAAAAACCGCATGCCATTCCAATGCCGTGTCCTTTTTCAAGTTTGCCGAATTTTTGCTTCCATCCCGATTCTTCCACAACTTTTTGCAAACTCAATTTACTACCATTAGAAGTAATGCGATATTGGCCAACAGTAAGTGTATGCGAGTCCAAAAAATTTTTCATTCGCAATTCGCATGGATCTATTTTTAATTTTTCAGCCATACAATCTAGCATAGTTTCAATGGCAAAACGCGAGTTTACCGCCCCATGACCTCGCATGGCACCCGATTGAGGTTTATTGGTGTAAACACGTAAGGTTTTAAATCCAAAATTTTCCAATTTGTATGGAGCTTGTAATAACACGCCATTATAATACGATGTTACTACTCCAAAACTTCCGTAAGCACCTCCGTCGATTAAAATATTAGCATCCAAAACTTTTAACAAGCCTTTGGAGTCAATGCCTATTGACATATTGATTTTACCCGGATGACGCCCGTGGTTACTTAAAAACACCTCTTCTCTATTGAAACGGGTGCGTACAGGTCGTCCGGTTTTTCTGGCAATATGTGCTATAATCATTTCATGTGGAAAAGGATCACTTTTTCCGCCAAATCCTCCTCCTACGTATGGTTTGATAACACGAACCCTACTCATTGGCACTTCTAATACTTTAGCTAAAAAGCGGTGTAAATAATGTGGAACTTGTGTAGCCGTGATAATGTTTAATCCATTTTCGTCCCACCAGGCGGTAGCAGCATGCGGTTCAGTAAATGCGTGGTTAATCCCCTTAAAGTCAAAACTCATGTCGAGCCTATGATCGGCTTCTTCGAGACCTTTTTTCTGATCGCCAAAGCGAAGTTCTGCTTTTTTATGAATATTATTATTAAACTTTACATGTGCATGAATTTTTTCCTTTTCCCCAATATCCTGAATTGATTCATCCATTTCAAGAAATGGATGAATTGGTGAATATTCCACTTTGATTAATCGACATGCGGCTTCAGCCAATTCTTCAGTTTCTGCTGCAACGGCGGCAACAATTTCTCCTACATATCTTGTTTTATGAACAGCCATTGCCGTTTCATCCTGTGAAATGGGTAGTACGCCAAATGAAATGGGTAATTCTTTTCCAGTTAAAATGTATTTAACCCCTTTTAGATTATTAGCTTTATCAGTATTAATAGAAATGATATGAGCGTGTGGGTATGTGCTACGAAGGAATCGGCAATGAAGTGCATTTTTGGTTTGTATATCATCCGCATAATCGGCACTTCCCGTAACTTTTTTGTTTGCTTCAATATAGGGTCGACCAACTCCCACCAGATGCTTTACTTTTTCATCTTTTTCTGATTTGCAATCTCCGTTGCAAGTGCATTTATCCTCATTCTTTACATAAGCTTCAATGGCATCTATGATTTTAATGTAACCGGTACAACGACATAAATTTCCGGAAATAGCTTCTCTAATTTCATTACGTGAAGGGTTAGGATTTTCATTTAAAAACGATAAAGAAGTCATTATCATTCCGGGGGTGCAATAACCGCATTGTACAGCACCGTATTCAACAAATTTTTTCTGAAGGCGGTGCATTTTTTCTGCGTCACCAATACCTTCAATGGTAGTAATACTTAAGCCTTCATACCTTAAGGCGGGAGAAATACAGCTTTGTACCGGTTTGCCTTCGGCCCAAACGGTACACGCGCCACAGCTTCCTTGTTCACATCCTATTTTAGTTCCGGTGAGGAAAACTTTTTCTCGTAACACTCTGGCCAACGTATCATGCTCATTTACCAATAAATTATGTTCATGGCCATTGACGATCAGTTTCAATATTTTCATATGTATTCTCCTGATATTAATTTATAACTGGTTGACTTTATTTTTTCTTTATTCTTTAATTGAATTATTTTAGCAAGTATACTCACGGCTATTTCTTCAGGGGCATGAGCGTGAATATCGATTCCCATTGGAGAGTCAATTTCAGCAAACTTATTTTCTGTGCAAATTCCTCCTGATATGAACATTTTTTTTGTGACCTCTACTTTTCTTTTACTTCCAATCATCCCTAAATAGCCAAATGGTTTATTAATGCAAAAACCGAGAATTTCCCTGTCCATGGAATGATCTCTTGTCATGATTGCTATAAAAGTATTTTCATCAAAAGGAAGAGTTGGCAAGATTTCTTTGTAAGACATTTGAATTTTATTGATTTTATGAAGTGAAATTTTTTCTTGTTCAGATTTTCGATCATCAATCACATAAACTTCAAATTCTAAAGCGCTCGCTAATTTAGAAAGGGCTCGTCCTACATGTCCCGCACCAAAAACATAAAGTCTTTTTGCCCGTTCTACATAATCTATAAAAACACTTACTTTACCACCACAACACATGCCGTGTTGCTGTAAGAGATTATGGTTAAAGTGTTCTGATTTCTTCTGGATAATAACATTTATTGCATTTTCGATTACTTTTTTTTCCAAATCACCACCACCCACAGTACCAAAAATCTTTCCGTCTCTACAAACAATCATTTTAGCACCAGTCTTCATGGGTGTTGAACCGCTACTGGAAACTATAGTACACAGTGCGCAAGAGGAATTTGCTTTTAAAACATCGTCTATTATCGAATAAATATTTTTCATATTCATCTAATTATTCAATATATAATGCTCATAATCTTCTGGTGTATCAATATCCAAATGGATACAGGAATCATTCACATTCACTCGTTTGCTTATTGATTTTTTTAATTCAACATCTAATCTGCTATTTGATGGAGCCTTAAGTAATAACTTCATCATTTTTTGATTTATTAATACAGGGTGCCCACCTTTATCAGAATAAACCGGTATGATAGAATCTGCAGTATGTTTTAAACTATGCAAAACGAAAAAGGTGTTTGGATTGAGTTCGGGACAATCAGTATTATGTATGAAGCAGTAGTTGAATTTTTTGAGTGCTTTCAACCCGCATTGAATGGAATAAAATCTTTCACTTTTATTGTTTTCATTAATTACCATTTGTATGCGTTTGGTGTTATGTACATCTATTATTTTTCGAATTTCTTCGGAATGAAGGGTAGAGGTAACAATTATAATTTTATCTAAATTGCAAGTTAGCGCAGCTCGAATTTGATTTTCAAGAAAAGAAATTCCGGAGGGAGTTTTTAATAAAAATTTGCATTCACCCATACGTTCTGATTTGCCGGCAGCAAGTAATATTAATGCAGTTTTTTCCAGTTTAATTAATTATGCAGTAAATTTTTTTTTGCTTCAAGTTCTTCTTGTGTTTCTTTATGATTTTCATCAATAACACAACAGTCTACCGGACAGACAGAAGCGCATTGAGGCTCATCATGGAATCCGGTGCATTCTGTACATTTGTCGGGTACAATGTAATAGAAATCGTTTGAAACTGCTTTATTTCTATCATCGGCATTCACTTTACTTCCATTAGTAAGTGTAATTTCTCCGCTTAAATTTGTTCCATCGGCAAAACTCCATTCTTCGGCATTTTTATAAATTGCATTGTTCGGACATTCGGGTTCACATGCTCCACAATTAATACAGTCATCAGTTATTATTATTGCCATAATTTATTTTTTAGAGGGTGAATAACTAAGCGTTAAGTTATGGATCTTAGCAAAAATAAGGTATGATTTGAATCATATTAATGGTGAGTTTAACGATTTAAATTAGTACTAAAATAATTCCACCATGGCGTTTGCAAAGAAAATTATTGAGATTGAAAAAGTAGTAATAAAATTTGCTGGCGACTCGGGTGATGGTATGCAATTAACCGGTTCGCAATTTAGTGATGAGTCCGCTTGGTTAGGAAATGATATAGCCACCTTTCCTGATTATCCATCAGAGATTAGGGCTCCGGCCGGCACCGTGGCCGGTGTTTCTGGCTTTCAGCTTCATTTCGGAAAAAAAGGGATTCATTCGCCCGGAGATATTGCTGATGTGCTCGTAGCAATGAATCCCGCCGCACTCAAAACGAATATAAAAAATATAAGATATCAAGCAAGTATTATAATTGATGTTGATAGTTTCGATAAAAAGAGTTTTGAAAAAGCAGAATTTAATTCCAATCCTTTAGAAGATGGTAGTTTAGATGAGTTTGAACTAATCAAAGTACCCATTACCTCACTCACTAAAAAATGTATTCTAGCATTAGATTTGGGTATAGACAATAAATCTATAATGCGATGTAAAAACTTTTTTGCTTTAGGGTTTATTAATTGCATGTTTAATCGTTCTAATACTCAGTCTGAGAATTTTATAAATGAGAAATTTAAAAAGAATTCATTATTAGTAAAGGCTAATGTTGCTGCTTTACGTACCGGATATAATTTTGCTGATACTATTGAAGCGGTATCTTTTGCATATACCATTCTGCCAAGTTCGAATAAACCGGGTAAATATCGAAATATTACCGGAAATAAAGCGGTAGCTTGGGGTTTAATGGCTGCCTCAGAAAAAACAAATTTGCCTCTATTTTTAGGTTCTTATCCTATTACTCCTGCAACAGACATTATGCAGGAATTAGTAAAACATAAATGGATAGGTGCTAAAGTTTTTCAGGCAGAGGATGAGATTGCAGGTATTTGTTCATCAATCGGAGCAAGTTTTGCAGGTAATTTGGCAGTTACAACTACTTCGGGTCCTGGTTTGGCGTTGAAAGGTGAAGCAATTGGTTTGGCCGTGATGACTGAACTGCCTTTGGTGATAGTAAATGTTCAGAGAGGAGGTCCAAGCACCGGTTTGCCAACTAAAACAGAGCAATCTGATTTACTGCAAGCCTTATATGGAAGAAATGGCGAAAGCCCGCTTGTTGTAATTGCGGCTAGTTCGCCTTCTGATTGTTTTGACTACGCCTACAATGCATGTAAAATTGCTATAGAGCATATGACGCCGGTAATTTTATTAACTGATGGGTATTTAGGAAATGGATCAGAGGCTTGGAGAATAAAATCTGTTAAAGAACTTTCAGAAATTCAAGTTGGTCATGTTGATCATGAGGTTAAAGATTGGAAACCTTATGAACGAAATCCTGAAAGCTTGGCTAGAAAGTGGGTTATACCCGGCATGAAAGGATTTGAGCATCGCATTGGGGGATTGGAAAAGCAAGATATTAGTGGTAACGTTTCACATGATCCCGTAAATCATGAAAAAATGGTTAAACAAAGGGCTGCAAAAGTGAAAAGGGTAGAAAATTTTATTCCTTTACAAAAAGTTAAGGGAAAAGAAAATGACGGCTTATTAGTTGTTGGTTGGGGAGGGACCTATGGTACCTTATACGGTGCAGTTAGTGAATTACAAAATGAAGGACTTAATATTTCATTTTCTCATTTCAATTATATCAATCCTCTACCCAAGAATACTTTCGAAATATTTAATCGATATAAAAAAATTGTAATTTGTGAATTAAACACTGGCCAGTTCGCTTCGCATCTCAGAAATCTTTTCCCACAATTTGATTATTTGCAGATAAATAAAATTCAAGGCCAACCTTTCACAATCAAAGAGCTAAAAGAAAAGATTAGTGGAATAAAAATTTGATTTTATGAGTACAGAATTAAATGTTTGTAGTTTAACGAAAGCTGATTTTGTAAGCGATCAGGCCGTGAAATGGTGTCCGGGTTGTGGTGATTATGCCATACTTGCAGCGGTACAGAATGCATTGCCACGTATTGGAAAGAAAAAAGAAGATATCGTATTTGTGTCGGGTATTGGCTGTTCTTCAAGATTTCCTTATTACATGAGTGCTTACGGATTTCACACTATACATGGAAGAGCTGCAGCAGTCGCCACAGGAATAAAACTTGCTAATAACAATTTAAGCGTTTGGGAAATTACCGGTGATGGAGATGCGCTGGCAATTGGGGGAAATCATTTGATACATCTCATTAGAAGAAATGTTAATTTGAATATTCTATTATTTAATAATCAAATTTACGGATTAACAAAAGGTCAATTTTCTCCAACGTCTGAAATGGGTACGGTTACTAAATCTTCACCACAGGGTACTATTGAAAAAGCATTTTTACCCGGGGAGTTGGCTATTGGGGCGGGGATTACATTTTTTGCCAGGGTGGGTGATAATAACTCAAAATTAATGACAGAAGTTTTTGTGGAGGCTGAAAATCATAATGGAACCGCTCTTGTTGAAGTATTACAAAATTGTGTGATTTTTAATGATGGTGTACATGATATGGTGACCGGAAAAGAAAATAGAGATGAAAATCAAATTTTACTTGAACATAATAAACCAATGATATTTGGAAAAAACAAAAATAAAGGATTGCGATTAAATGGTTTAAAATTGGAGGTTGTTGAAATAGGAAATAATAACATTACTGAAAAAGATATTTTAATTCACAATGCTTATGAAGAAAACCCAATTATGCACCTGATGCTAATACGTATGCGACTACCCGATTTTCCGATAGCCATGGGTGTAATAAGATCGGTTAAACAAGCCACATATGATTCGTTATTAAATTCACAATTGGAAATTGCAAAAGTCAATTCTAAATATAAATCGGCCGACGACTTTTTCAATAGTGGTGATGTATGGGAAATTAAAGATAATATTTAATTTATAGATTATGCTGAAGTAGTAGTTGTATAAATTAAAAATTTATCAAGAAATTAAATACTAATAGGATTTTCTTCCCGAAATATTATTTCTGATAATTTTTTCTCAATTTCATCTAATTCATTTTTCATAATTGCTAAATATTGTTCAGTTTCATTTTTGATCATTGGAATTAATCCTTTATAATAATCAATTCCTTTAAGAAGATTGAGTTTGAATTTTTCCAAGTATTTAGCTTGTGCATTAAATGTAGTACTGCTTGAAATTTCTTTTTTAAAATAGTCTAAATATATATTCAATTCATTTATAAAAACACTGGAGCGTTCATTAGTATTCAGAATATTCACCTTACCATAAATATGTCCCACCATTTCTTTTAACGAAACGACTTTTGAAAAATAGGCTAAATTTGGTCCCGGACAAATTGCTACGGCACTTAATTTGTGAGAGAGAGTAAGGTTATTTTTTAATAGCACGGCTGCTCCCAATCCTTCACATAAACAATCTTTTTCCACTATTTTATCATATTGAAGTTGGTATTCTGTAGAATCTAAGTTCTTTTCATCTAATTGTTTTATTTTCAAATTTTGATATTCTCTTGATGCGCTGCAAATGGGGGTATTGGTAAATTCTGTTTCTGTAGCCAAAAACTTTTTATAGCAGGGACTTCCCGGTCGTCCACTGGCAATTCTTTCTAACCGTTGTTTTTCTGATGAACTTGTTTTTAAAATATTAAACGGAATTCCAAGAGGCGAAGCATAACTTAAATGATAATCTTCTTTTTTAGCATCTTGTAATTTTTGTAATGTATCTTCATCAACATTTGTGGCTTCAGGAACCATTAAAAAAGGACTACCCCACCCAATGCTGGAAAGTTGATAGTGCTCTCGTAAAAATTCATCTTCATTAGAGGTACCAATTCCACCTTGCGCTGTAATATTAAATGGTAAATTATTTACATCTACCTTCATATTCTTTTCTTGCCAGGCGGTTATACAAATATTTAATAACTCGGTTTGTAGTTCAACTCTTTTTATTTTAAACTCTTCCAAAATTGGTCCTAATAAAAAGCCTTCCGTAGGGAAAGCGTGACCTCCACAATTCAAACCCGATTCAATTCTAAATTCAGATACCCAAATACCCTTTTTAGCTAAAATTTTACCCTGAATAAGTGCAGAACGATAATCACTTACTTTAAGCGTAATACGTTTATTAATATGACCTGATTCAATTGGGAAAAAATCTTTGAATTTTTCTATATAAGCATATAATCTGGGATTATATCCTGCCGAAAATATCATAGCAGAGTTAAGGTTACTTTCAGCATATCCTCTTAAAGCTGATAAAGCATCTGAAAAACCTAAGGGCAATTCTTCCCCTTCTTTTGAGTAATTATTTTTGTCGAGTTTTGACATGATATTTACATCTATGTTTCCGGCTGTTATTTTGTTTCTTAAGTAATTTTGCAATTTAGCTTTATGCGTAAAGTCATTCGATTGACACATTTCCAGATATTCTAATTTTAACACGGAAGTGTCGGGTAACATTTCAAAGTATTTAACTATTTCGCTTCCCTCTTCAAAAGGAAGGGTACGAAGCACTTCAATTTGTTTGTCTACTATTTTTTTTATTAAGTTTAAATAGTCGGTAATTCGCCTGGTTCTATAGTCGTCCTCATTTGTTGAAATCTCACTATATTTTTCTCCGATAGAATTGTAATAATACTCACGCATTTTTTCAATCAAATGATCTTCAATTATTGAAACCACTGATGTTATTCCAAAGCGGGCTACTTTAACCGGCGTATCTATTGTAAAACATAAGCCCATCACGGGAATATGAAAAGTGTGATTAGTATATATTTGCATTGAAGTTTATTTAGAAAGGAAATAAATAATTTAAGTTATAGCGAAGGTAATTTTCATCTAAGAGCAATTCTATGATTGTCATCATACTTTATTCTATGTTCACTTTCTCCTACCAACCATTAAATTTAATAGTAAAAACACATACTGTATGTGAAGCTGGCTCTAATGTTGCGCTTTAGAAAATAGGTAATTAATAATCTTTATTAGTTGATGATAACAAATAAGTATGATACCAATAAGCAAACCAATTCCGGAAAAAGTAAAAATTTTTAAGTGAGGCGTTATGGTTTGCATTATCTCTTGAAAAATGAGTTTATTTTCGATTATTAAAACCCCTTTAATGATACCTGACCAAATTAAGGAGGCTAAAAAGACAAACAACGAAATATTGAGTATCCAAAATCCATATTTGGTGAGTTGCTCCTGTTTTGGAGTTAGCGTATAATTTGTCACATGTTTAATGATAAAAAACACAGATGACAATAAGATCATAGTGTTAATTCCTATTGAACTGCCCATTGCATGCGCTACGGTAACATGCGTGCCGTGAGTATAAACATTAATGGCTGGAATGGAGATTAAAATGGCAAGAATTAAATTAAAAAGAATCCAAAAGTCAGAAGCTACTATAAACTTGTAGGAAAGATGTTGAAAGTTTTTTTTGGAATCAGATATAGATTTTTTCCAATTCCAAATTATCTTAACTAGAATTATTAATTCGGTCATACTAATAAAATAAGATAAATGACGAATCCAGGGTTGTGTAGGCAAAATGTAAATGTGGTGTGCCCAACCAAATAATAAATTAGTAAATCCCAAAAAGTACATTAAAAAAGCAATTTTGCTGTGTCCCAAACTTGAATCTCCTTTAATTTTTTCCATTAAAAAAATACCGGTTCCGTAAACTAACATATTCCACGATCCTACTAATGCACCATATGCTTTCCATTGGACCGTTAAGTCTCGAATCGGATCATCTCTAAAAAATGGAAACAACCACAAATAAGCTTCTGAAAAAGTAATCAAGAAAAAACATATACCTGTTGCCCACATCCACATGTATACAGGCCATTGCCCTATTTTTTTTATTACAGTTTTAAAATAATTATAACCAAAGATAATCCAGGAAATGAAAATTGGAATGGAGAGTATTGGTGGAAATTCCCAGTATTCTCTACCTCCAAATTGGCCATAAATATAACTTGCAATAATAATGAGCCCTGTTATTATAAATAACATCAGATGAAGTTTGGCTAATTTGTTGGAAAATAACGGGAGATTACAAAATTTGGGTAAATAAAAATAGATTCCTCCAATTGCACTTAAAAATATCCAAGAAACTACCATAGAAACATGTAAGGGCCTTGTTTTATAGAATGGAATTTGAGGTAAAAACTCGGGGTATATAAATTGAAAGGATGAAATGGAACCAAAAAACATGCCTGCAATTAAAGCCATTAATGCAAAAAAAATAAAAACTATTCCCAATTCTTTTTTCAACTTATTTTTCAATTACTATAGTTCCTAAAAAAGTAGTGTTAAACTTTTTGACAGGTGAAATGCCAGTTTGGTCAACAACTGCTAAGTAAGACAGCAGGTCGTTAATTTCTGTTTCATTTAGATTGAAATTGGGCATTCTATTAGATCCGTATTTCAAAAAAAATTGAGCGTAATCTTTTCCTTTACTTTTCTCTGATATTACGTTTGTTAAATCAGGACCCATATATCCTCCTAATCCATAAATCTGATGACATGCAATACAATTATATTCTTGAAATAATAATTTGCCCCTTGAAGCTTCCTTAATGGATAATTTATTTAGAATCTGGCGTTGGGTCCCGGATAAATAAATGAAAATAGAATTTATTCCAAAAAGTAAAATAAGCGACCAAAAAATTATTCGTTTAGTTTTAGTTGGCATAATTTCTAGCTTGTACGGGCTATTCAGTTATTTATTTTAAGTTCTAATTTTAATATATTTAATTAAAAATAAATTGAAAGTTTTTAATTGACGTAGCACAAGAGTTGGAACTGATTTTAGTTTTTTAGTTAAATTAATTGCATTTCATTTCACTCAAAGCAATAAATACAATTCCACAAGGATAGGCTGTTTAAATAACACAAAAAATGATTGAAATCATATTCGTTTATTATGGTATTGATTCCCGAGAAGCCATTAATCTTTAAACTATACTTGTATTAACAATGATAAATATCATGTAAAATTTGGTTTTGTTTGGATTACATTTTAATTCTAGAATATAAAAATTATTTAATTTTATATTATAATTATCGAACTAAAATTCTTGAGAATTGAATGGATTATTCTGATGGTGAAATGAGTGATTTGGTAAAAAAATACAACATTGCTGTACCCAGGTATACGAGTTACCCTACTGTGCCTTATTGGGAAAATAATGTGAATGAAGAAGTTTGGAAAGAACAAATAAAAAATTCTTTTATTCAATATAACCGTAAAGGCATAAGTTTATACATACACTTACCCTATTGCGAAAGTTTATGCACCTATTGCGCTTGTAATACTAGAATTACAGTAAATCACCAAGTAGAGAAGCCATACATTGAAGCCTTATTAAAAGAGTGGCGCCTATATAAAAGTCTTTTTAATGAAGTGCCTTTAATAAAAGAAATTCATTTAGGCGGAGGTACACCAACTTTTTTTTCGCCGGAAAATTTACACACGCTTATTAGTGAAATTATAAAGGATGTTGCTGTTCATGAGGATTATGATTTTAGTTTTGAAGGACATCCTTCCAATACAACAAAAGAACATTTACGGGTGTTGTTTAATTTAGGATTTAGGCGGGTGAGTTTTGGGGTACAAGATTTTGATGAAAAAATTCAGGAAATCATTAATCGCTATCAAACTTTTGAAGAAGTAAAATCTGTAATCGATTCAGCTAGAGAGATTGGTTTTCGTTCGATTAACCTCGATTTGGTTTATGGATTACCCTTGCAAAGTCCTGAAAGTATAAATAATACAATAAACAAAGTGATTCAACTCAAACCTGATCGTATTGCATTTTACAGTTATGCCCATGTACCTTGGTTAAAACCCGGACAAAGAAAATATTCCGATAAAGATTTGCCTGAGGATCACGTGAAACGCAAATTGTATGAAATCGGGAGGGAAGCGTTTCTGAATTCCGGTTATACAGATATTGGAATGGATCATTTTGCACTAACCAGCGATGAATTGTTTATTGCTTTTGAAGAAGGAAAACTACATCGCAATTTTATGGGGTATACCGATAAGGCTACCAAATTATTAATTGGCTTAGGTTGTTCAGCTATAAGCGATAGTTGGGATTGTTTTTCACAGAATGTAAAAGTAGTAGAAGACTATATTGCACTGCTAAATCAAAATAAATTTCCGATTTTCAAAGGGCATTTGTTAACTGGGGAAGATTTAAAAACCAGACAGGATATTTTAAATTTAATGTGTAAATATCAGGTTATAATTGATCCTAACGCCGAAGAGTTACTGAAGTTAGAAGAACCATTAAAGGATAATTTGATCAAATACCATGATGGTAAACTCGAAATTACTGATGAAGGGAAATTATTCATCAGAAATATTTGTTTGGCTTTTGATAAACGTTATTGGATGGCTCAGCCCCAAAAACAAATATTCAGCACCAGTGCTTAGTTTAAAACTCAGTCTTTTTTCGGGAAACAATAAATTCTATTGAAAAAAAAACCCCCGACAATTATGCCGAGGGTTATCGCTCTTTTTTTGTGATCCCGCTGGGATTACTTTGACCGCATTCCGTTTTTTCAATTTTCACCAATTTGCCCCGTTTTCATTGGGAGATAAGGCAAATATCGGATTAAACGAAAACATCAAAAAACATCAAAATGTTGAAAATGTTTCCCACAATGTTTCCCACAAACACCCATTTTCTTTATATTTGTCTTAATTAATTTCTCCTCTGAAAAATGGCAACAATCACAGTAGTTTTAAGAAATGACCGAATCAATAAAAAGGGCGAAGCCCCCATTAATTTCTTTGTCGTAAAACACCGCAAATTAACTAAGATCTCAACAGGTCTTATGATAGACCCCAAATATTGGGATGAAAAGAACAAACGTGTTAAAGGCACTCACAAGAACTCAGGAAGAATGAATTCTTTCCTGGCTTCTAAACTTGCTGAACTTAATGACAATGTTCTGGAAAGTGAAACATTCTCAAAAAACATCACTGGTAAGCAAATTAAAAAGAAGCTCTATGGCGATGCACCAACAAACTTCTTTGAGTTTGCCAAGGAAGTATTAGCCGGATATGAAAAACAAAAAATGTTTGGCACTTATGATAAGTCAGCCGCAATTATTAATAAGATGAAAAAATTCGTCAAAGAAAAATTCGGGTCGGACACGCTCTATCTTCAGGAAATCACACCCGAGTTCTTAGATAAGTACGATACCTATTGCCGTTCTGAATGGTCTAACAAAACCAACACTGTGCACATGAACATGAAGTTTATTCGCAAAGTGATTAATGATGCCGTTTCATTAGATAAGGTTGAAATAAAAGACAATCCCTTTCTCAAATACAAACTCAAAACCGAAAAAACACAGCGCACTTTTTTAAATGAAGATGAATTAACGGCATTTGCCGATTTTGGATGCACTCCAGGAACAAGAATGGAACTTCATAAGGATATGTTTGTGTTTGCATCTTATACTGGTGGTTTAAGGGTTTCAGATATACTACAATTGAAATGGAAAAACCTTGATAAAACCAATATCAATTTCACCATTCGTAAAACAGGCTCACAAATTTCCATCCGTGTGCCCGATAAAGCCATGGCAATAATTAATAAATACAAGCCGGTAAAGCTTAATCCGGAACACTATATTTTTCCAATGCTTGAAAATGGATTAAATGAAAATGATCTTCGCTTAATGGACAAAGAAATTTCAGGAGCCACCGCCTACATTAATAAAAACCTGAAAGCGATTGCCGAAGGAGCTGAATTAGGTAAGCACGTGAGTTTCCATATTTCACGGCATACTTTCGCCACTCGTGCCCTTCGCAAAGGAATTAGCATTGATAAAGTTTCTAAACTCATGGGCCATTCAGCCATTCGCGAAACTCAGGTCTATGCAAAAATTGTAAATGAGGAGCTTGATAAGGCTATGGAAGTCTTTAATGATTAATCTCATGGTAATTAATAATCAGTTGATTAGTAAATTAATAATGCTGTTTCTTGTATTATGATTATCTTTGTCTAAATGAAAAAAGCACTAGCTATATTCTTCTGTTTGCAAATCCTTTCAGGAAATACGTTTGCAATGGAGATTATGAAGTTGCCTTTTTTAATTCAGCATTATATCGAACACGAGACGGAAGAACATCCTGATTTAGCCTTTGGAACTTTTCTTTGGGAACATTATGTTGAAGATGATCACGAAGATGAACCAAAAGGTCATTGCGATGAAAACCTACCGTTCAAGCATTGTAATGATTGTTGTTCTCATGTGAGTGCAGTAATTACCTGCCTAATTCCCGATAATTGTATTGATATTAATTATCCATGTACAACTAAAGATGTTAATTTCACTGGTGAAATTAATTTTCACTCATTCTACCATAGCTGTATTTGGCAGCCTCCCAAAATAGGTTAATGATTTAGAAGCGAATTTCACGTTTCTGTTAGGACATTTTAATGTCCCGAATTTTCGTTTTCATTAACTTAAACTTTAGAATTATGTTGGATGCTATCATCCGCTTTTCCATTAGGAATAAGCTAATCATAGGCATGTTTACGCTTGCCTTAATAGCCTGGGGAAGCTATTCATTAAAACAACTCCCTATTGATGCCGTACCTGACATCACAAATAATCAGGTACAAATTATTACGGTTGCCCCATCGCAATCTGCACAGGATATTGAACGCTTAGTAACGTTTCCTGTAGAACAATCGGTTGCCACCATTCCTGGTATTGTTGAAGTGCGTTCATTTTCGCGTTTTGGTTTGAGCGTAGTAACTGTTGTGTTCAAGGATGAAGTTGATGTATATAAAGCGCGTCAACTTGTTTCAGAAAGACTCAATGAGGCCATGAACCAAATCCCTCCGGGAGTTGGTATTCCTGAACTGGCTCCTGTCACTACTGGACTTGGAGAAATATATCAATACACACTTCATACTAAACCGGGCTACGAAAAAAAATACGATGCAATGGCCTTGCGAACCATACAAGATTGGATTGTACGCAGACAATTATTAGGTGTAGAAGGTGTAGCGGATGTAAGCAGCTTTGGTGGTTATTTAAAGCAATATGAAATTGCTTTGAATCCTGATAAACTCAAAAGTATGAACGTTACCATTAGTGATGTGTTTACTGCTTTGAAAAAAAATAATCAGAACACCGGAGGTGCTTACATTGATAAAAAACCTTATGCATGGTATATCCGAAGCGAAGGTTTAATCGGAAGTAAAGAAGACATCGAAAACATTGTCGTAAAAAATCTTGACAATGGTATTCCTGTATTGATTCGTAATGTTGCAGAGGTTCGATATGGTCATGCAATACGTTATGGGGCATTAACCTATAATGATAAAGGCGAAGCCGTAGGCGCAATAGTGATGATGCTGAAAGGAGCTAATTCATCCGAAGTAATTGCCAATGTAAAGGAACGCATTGCACAAATTGAAAAAACTTTACCTGAAGGTGTGGTTATTGAACCATTTCTTGATCGCTCGAAATTAGTAGATAATGCTATCAGTACTGTCTCCAAAAATTTAATGGAAGGAGCACTAATAGTAATTTTTATTCTTGTTGTTTTCCTTGGAAATTTCCGCGCAGGATTAATTGTTGCTTCAGTAATTCCATTAGCCATGTTGTTCGCTATTTCACTAATGAATGTGTTTGGTGTTTCGGGAAACTTGATGAGTTTGGGGGCAATTGATTTTGGTTTAATAGTGGATGGTGCAGTAATTATTGTTGAAGCTACCTTACATCATCTACAGTTAAAAACTATTGGTCGCAGACTTACTCAAAACGAAATGGATGATGAAGTTTTTACTTCTGCAAGTAAAATCAGAAGTTCAGCAGCCTTTGGCGAAATCATTATTCTAATTGTGTATTTACCAATTCTCGCCTTGGTAGGCATAGAAGGGAAAATGTTTAAGCCAATGGCGCAAACAGTCTCTTTTGCCATTCTTGGAGCATTTATTTTATCACTTACTTATGTACCTATGATGAGCGCCTTGCTATTAAGCAAGAATACGGAACACAAACGAAATTTATCCGATAGAATGATGGATTTCTTTCACCGCATCTATAGCCCTTTTATTATTGCTGCAATGAAAAGACCAATTGCAATAATTGTAGGGTCGTTGATTCTTTTTGCTTCAAGCTTTATTGTATTCAAACAATTGGGAGCCGAGTTTTTACCATCCTTGGATGAAGGAGATTTTGCAGTTGAAACAAGAGTGATGTCCGGCAGTAGTTTGGAAGAAACCATTGACGCATCAAGTAAAGCATCAAAAATTATATTAGAACGTTTCCCAGATGAAGTGAAAATGGTAGTTGGTAAAATTGGTTCAGGTGAAATCCCAACGGATCCCATGCCCATTGAAGCCTGCGACTTAATGATTATTTTGAAAGATAAATCGGAGTGGACAAAAACAAGTGATAAGGAGGAATTAGTAGAGTTAATGACAAAGGAACTGGAAGATGTACCAGGAGTAACATTCGGTTTTCAGCAGCCGATACAAATGCGTTTTAACGAATTGATGACGGGAGCAAGACAAGATGTTGTGGTGAAAATTTATGGTGAGGATTTAAATATGCTCACATATTATTCTAATCAGGTAGCTTCATTAGTTACTTCCATTGATGGCGCAAAAGATTTGTACGTGGAGAAAATTGCTGGAGCAAGACAAATTCTAATCAAATACAAACGCGATGAAATTGCCAAATTCGGAATGAATATTGAAGACATCAACATGACTGTCAATACTGCTTTTGCCGGACAAAGTTCTGGTATGGTATATGAAGGTGAAAAACGATTTGATTTGGTCGTACGCTTAGAAGGCGAGGAACGAACAGGAATTGAAGATGTTCGAAATCTATTTGTCACAACCCCAAACGGAAAACAAATTCCGTTGGAACAAGTTGCCACTGTAGATTTTGACGATAAAGCACCTACACAAATTCAACGAGATGATGCAAAACGTAGAATCATTATAGGATTTAATGTTAGAGGTCGCGATGTAGAAAGTGTCGTTAAAGAACTAAAGGCAAAAGTTGATAAGAACATCAAATTTGAGTCGGGATATTATCCTACTTATGGCGGAACTTTTCAAAATTTACAAGAGGCCCGGGCAAGGCTAAGCATTGCAGTGCCTGTTGCACTGCTTTTGATTTTTGTTTTACTCTATTTCACATTTGCTTCTGTAAAACAAGGATTACTTATTTATACTGCCATTCCGCTTTCAGCAATTGGTGGCGTATTTGCCTTATGGTTGAGAGGTATGCCATTCAGTATTTCAGCAGGTGTTGGCTTCATTGCTTTATTTGGAGTAGCAGTGTTGAATGGTATTGTATTGATTGCAGAATTCAATCGCTTGAAACAAGAAGGATTGATAGATGTGAAAGAAAGAATTTTGCGTGGAACAAAAACACGATTACGTCCTGTAATCATGACGGCTGCCGTAGCCTCACTCGGTTTTTTACCTATGGCATTGTCGCAGGGAAGCGGAGCAGAAGTTCAAAAACCATTAGCTACTGTTGTTATTGGAGGTTTGATTACAGCAACTTTATTAACACTACTTGTCCTTCCTTGCATCTACCTATTAGCAGAGGGAGGATTTAAACGTATTCGAAAACCTAAAAAAATGAACCCAACAATTAATCTAATTCTACTACTCTTATTGTGCGGGGGATCATCCTTTGCCCAAACAAAAACTGTTTCACTTGATTCAGCTTTGAATATTGCATACGGAAATAATAAAAATTTGCAAGCAACATCACTTCAAACAGAGTATTATCAATACCAAAAGAAAACTAGTAGTGAGTTGCCTAAAACGGATGTAAGTTTAACTTATGGTCAATACAACAGTTTTTACCGAAAGGACAATAATATTACGATTTCGCAAACCATTCCTTTTCCAACTGTATTCGGTGCTAAAAATTCATTGGCAAACGCACAAATTACCGGAGCTGAACTAAAAATCGCATCTACTAAAAATGAACTCACTTATCAAATAAGAACAGTTTATTATCAGTTGTTGTTTTGGATTAGCCACAAAGATTTGCTATTGAAACAAGATACGATGTACACTCAATTTGTAAAAGCTGCTGACTTGAGATACAAAACTGGCGATGGAACATTATTAGAAAAAACTTCTGCCGATGCGCGCTTGAGTGAAATTCAAAACAAACTTAAAATGACAGATTCAGAAATACAATCTCTGAATCTGAAACTACAAGCACTTATGGGTGTTTCCTATCAGGTATCAATTGAATCCAAAGAATCATTAATGAGGCCGTTTATTTTAGCAAATGATAGTACTGCCGTTGCTGCTAATCCACAGCTTGCTTACATCAAACAACAAATTGAAATTGCAGAAAAAGAGAAATCAGTTATTTCTAAATCAGGTTTACCCGAATTTAAAATTGGTTATTTTAATCAAACATTATATGGTGGAGCTTTGAATGATGCCAATACCCAATTTGCAGGAGCAGGAAATCGTTTTCAAGGTGTACAAGTTGGATTAGTTATTCCGCTTTGGTTTTCTCCCCAGGTAAATAAAAATAAAGCTGCTCAAACACAGGTTCAAATCAACCAGCTAAACTATGAAAACGAACAAATCATGTTTCAGAGTTATTATGATCAGGCCATTCAGCATTACATCGCTGCTAAAAACAACCTTGATTATTACCAACAGGTTGCTTCGCCCAATGCTAATTTGATAGAAACCCAATCTCAAAGTTCCTATTCTAAAGGAGAGATTAGTTACACAGAACATTTGCTGAATCTGCAACAAGTAATTTTAATTCGCGAAACCTACTTAAATGCAGTGAGTAATTACAATCAAACAGTTGTTTATATTGAATATTTAACAGCACGTTAATTAAAAAATAGAAATTATGAAATCAATAAAGAATCAATTCAAAAAATATAAATACATCATGAGTAATTCAACAAAATATATTCTTGGTTACTTTTTAGCAATGGGGTTGCTATTAAGTTCCTGTGGTGGTAATTCCGAAGAAACCGCCAATGAAGAACATCATGATGAAAAACCAGATGTGGTAGAATTAACCAATGCTCAATATAAAACTGTGGGTATAGAGTTAGGAAATATCGAAATGCGTACCATTAGCGGCACCATTCCGGCAAGCGGAATGTTAGATGTTCCACCACAAAGTAAGGTGAGCATTTCTGCACCAATGGGTGGATTTGTAAAATCAACAGATTTGCTTCAGGGATCACGTGTTGAAAAAGGTCAAATAGTAGCAGTGATGCAACATCAGGATTACTTACAGCTTCAGCAAGACTATTTAGAAAACATAAGTCAACTTGAATTTCTGAAATCGGAATATGAAAGACAGGAAGAACTTGCAAAAGAAAATGTGAATGCAAAAAAATCATTGGAACAAGCCAAGGCTAATTACTATTCCATGAAAGGAACTCTTGAAGGTATAAAATCCAAACTGCGAATGTTGAACATTAATTTAGAAACTCTTTCAAAAGGAAATATTCAAAGTACAATCAATTTATATTCTCCTATTGCTGGCTATGTTACTAAAGTAAATACCAACATAGGGGCATTTGTAAATCCTACTGATGTATTACTAGAAATAGTAAATACGGAAGAGTTACATGTTGAACTTACAGTATTTGAAAAAGATGTACCACTGCTAAAAATTGGTCAACGTGTTTTATTTACACTAGCTAATGAAGTTAATCATCGTTTTGCAAAAGTGCATTTGATTGGTAGAGAAATCAATTCCGATAGAAGCGTTCAAATTCATTGTGAAATTGAAAATCAGGATAAGGAACTTATACCTGGGATGTATTTAAAAGCAATTGTTGAAACGGATAGCTCACATGTTACAGCAGTTCCCGAAGAAGCAATAGTAGATTTTGAGGGCAAGAAATTCATATTTATTGAAACAATTGATGAACATGAAGACGAAGGTAAACATCATAAAGAAGAAGAAGAAAAGCACCATTTCAAAATGATTGAAGTATCTTCAGGAGAAACGGAATTAGGTTTTGTTGAGATAATTTTACCCGAAGCATTTAATTTGAATTCAAAAATCGTTGTAAAAGGAGCATTTAGTTTACTCGCAAAAATGAAGAACAGCGAAGAAGAAGGAGGACATGCACATTAAAATTAATTTGGGCAGAATCCCGGTTTCTTTTCCATGCAGTTGTATGGTTTTCATAGCCGGGAATTCTTGCCCGCCAAAATTGAATAGATTATGATGAATACAGATATCAAACATAAGCATACCTATGATGAACAGGGTAAAATTACCTGCTGTTCGTTAGAAGATAAAGTAAACCTCGAAGCAGAACAGAAACTAAAACGAAAAGAATTATCATCGAGTATTCTTACGGATGGTATTAAAGAATATTTACCTTCAATAGTTAGTTTTGTTCTGCTGTTAGCGGCCATTATCATAGATAATTTTATTGAACAAAAATGGTTTACGGGTTATCTAAGAATTGTTTGGTATGTAATTTCTTATCTACCTGTTGGAATCCCTGTCATAATGGATGCAGGAAAGGCGATGCTTAAGAGAGATATATTTTCAGAATTCTTTTTAATGAGTATTGCCACCATTGGTGCATTTGCTATTGGAGAATATCCTGAAGGTGTTGCCGTAATGTTGTTTTATGCTGTTGGAGAATTATTTCAATCGGCTGCCGTAAAACGCGCAAAAGGAAGCATTAAAGCTTTGTTAGATATCCGACCTGACTCTGCAACTGTAATTCGTAATGGAAAAACTGAAATAATAAATCCAGAAACAGTTCAGATAGGAGAAACGATTCAAGTAAGGTCAGGTGAAAAAATTCCATTGGATGGTTTTTTAATTAGTGAAAAAGGAAGTTTTAATACAGCTGCGCTTACTGGTGAAAGTAAGCCTGATACTAAATATAAAAATGAAACTGTCTTAGCAGGTATGATTAATATTGGACAAGTAATTGAAATAAAAGTGACCAAACTTTTTTCTGATAGTTCAATTAGTAGAATTCTAGACTTAGTTCAAAATGCAACCACACGAAAAGCACAAACAGAATTATTCATACGCAAGTTTGCAAGAATCTATACGCCAATAGTTGTTGTACTTGCAACCATGCTAACGATGATACCATACTTTTTTATGAAAGAGTATGTGTTTTCAGAATGGTTGTATCGTTCGCTAATTTTTCTTGTGATTTCTTGTCCGTGTGCATTGGTTATCTCCATACCACTTGGATATTTTGGTGGTATAGGAGCAGCATCCCGTAATGGAATACTCTTTAAAGGCTCAAATTATTTGGATTTAATGACCAAGGTGAATACCGTTGTGATGGATAAAACCGGAACACTCACAAAAGGAATTTTCAAGGTTCAAAAAGTAAAATCAGAGACATTAGAAGAAGACGATTTTATTTCACTCGTTGCAGCAATAGAGGCTAACTCAACGCATCCAATTGCAAAAGCAATCGTAGCGGAGGCGGATGGTAAATACAAAAACATTTCCATTACTTCAGTTGAAGAAATTTCGGGACATGGGTTAAAGGGAATATTTAACAGTGAAACTATACTTGCCGGTAACACAAAACTGCTTCAAAGATTTAATATTAAATATCCTTCTGAAGTAGATTTGATTATTGATACTATAGTTGTGGTCGCCTTAGGAAATCAATATATAGGTTATATCACCATTTCGGATGAAATAAAAGAGGATGCTGTAAAGGCAATTCAGGATTTAAAATCGATGTCAATTCAAGCAATAATGTTGTCGGGCGATAAACAGGCAGTAGTTGATCAAGTGGCAAAAGAATTAAAAATTGAAATATCATACGGAGATTTATTACCGCAGGATAAAGTTGCAAAAGTAGAAGAACTTAGAAAAGATAAATCTTTAGTTATTGCTTTTGTTGGTGATGGAATCAATGACGCTCCTGTTCTCGCTTTAAGTGATGTTGGAATAGCAATGGGAGGATTGGGAAGTGATGCTGCAATTGAAACAGCCGATGTAATTATTCAAACAGATCACCCTTCAAAAATTGCCACGGCAATTGCTATTGGGAAGGCAACAAAAAAAATAGTTTGGCAAAATATCGCTATGGCATTTCTTGTAAAAGCAATTGTACTTTCATTGGGAGCCGGTGGATTAGCAACAATGTGGGAAGCAGTTTTTGCAGATGTTGGTGTTGCATTGTTGGCAATATTGAATGCAATAAGAATTCAACGTGTAAGATTTGTATAATGTTATTTTTTTACAAGTAGATTCAAAACCATTTGTAAACTCAACCTGATCTCATTCTTATTGCAATTAATCAGCATTGACCCATCAAATATTTCTCTTCCGAGTATCTTAATTTGGTCGCCAATCTTGAGTTTATTATAATCAAGAAATTTCAGAAATGCACTCGAATGATCGGCAACTCCACTAAGAATATAATTTCTTCCCACTTTGGCTTCGGATAGCTTGATAAATTCAATTTTATGAAATTTACCATTCTCATCAGGTATTGGGTCACCGTGTGGATCAAATAAGGGATTTCCTAATTTTTGAAATAGCTTTTGAATTAGTTTTTCGCTCGAAACGTGTTCTAGTTCCTCAGCAATTTCATGCACCTCGTCCCAGCCAAAACCAAGCTCTTTGGCTAAAAACGTTTCCCAAATCCTATGCCTTCTCACTATTGCCAAAGCTTTTTTTGTTCCTTGCGTTGATAGCTGAGTACCATATGATTTCTCATATTTAACAAGATTTAATGCGTCAAGCTTCCTCACAGCTTCTGTTACAGTAGCCGGATTCACCTTCAAAGTAAAAGCAAGCTGTTTATTTGTAACAACACACGTATTCCCATTGGATAGATGGTAAATGGTTTTTAAGTAATTCTCAATAGTTTCATTATGCATAAAAAATATTTTAGGTATACCAAAAATAATAATTTAAACATTATAAATATTCTTCAGCTTTGCAATTCCTAATTTAATACTATGAAAAAGACACAATTAGTTATTTCAGTAGCAATTACACTAGTAATATGCCTTGTTGCATGCCAAAAGATGCTACCACCTTTACCCGCTGATGAAGATGTTCTTGATGGTCCAATTGCGGGATTAAGCACTCAGGAAAACCAACAATTCTTAGCGGGAGATGTAGCATTTAGTGAGGTGTTCACAAAGGAAAACGGTCTTGGTCCATATTTCGTTGCTTCATCATGTATGAGCTGTCATGCAGGTGATGGTAAAGGACATCCATCCACAACGCTTACGAGATTTGGTCAATCAGATACCATTGGTAATTTTTTTATGCAATACGGAGCACCGCAATTACAGAATAGAGCAATACCAGGTTATAACCCTGAAATCATTCCTTCCGGAGCAGCTTCGGCAAAATTCACCCCTCCATCAAATACTGGTCTAGGATTCCTTGCTGCATTAACTGATGCTCAAATTCTAGCCAACGCTGATCCTTTCGATTCCGATGGGGATGGAATTTCTGGTGTGCCCAATTACATTAATCCACCTTCCTATTTTATTCCGCAATCATTTCATCAATCATTTGCGGGAAAATACATTGGTCGTTTTGGAAAAAAGGCGGCAGCTATAGACCTATTGCACCAAACCGTAAATGCATACAATCAGGATATGGGTATTACCACAATATACGCACCATATGAACCGGGAATGAATGGTCTTACATTTCCTTATCCAGATGATGTTCCTGATCCGGAAGTTTCAAGTAACACGGTACTTAATATTGTTTTCTATTTGCGCACGCTTAAAGCACCTGTTCAAAGAAATCAACATGATGCGGATGTAATTACTGGTAAACAAATTTTCTCAACTATAAAATGTGCAAGTTGCCATACCCCCGAATGGACGACTGGAGCAAGCGATATTTCTGCACTTTCTTATAAAACATTTTATCCATATTCCGATTTACTCCTTCACGATATGGGAAGCGGATTAGATGATGGTTACACAGAAGGAACAGCAAAAACATATGAATGGAGAACACCTCCGCTTTGGGGTTTGGGGCTTGCCAAAAATTCGCAAGGCAGGCAATATTTTTTGATGCATGATGGAAGAGCCACAAGTATCGAGCAAGCTATTTTACTGCATGGTGGAGAAGCAGCGATTAGCAATAATTTGTATCAAGCTTTAAGTGTATCCGACAAACAAAAATTAATTAAGTTTTTAGAAAGTTTGTAATGGACAGAAAAGAATTTATCAAAACATGCGGCTTCGCCTGTTTAGGTATGGTTGGTATTACCTCCATACTTGAATCATGTGTTTCAACCAAACTAATCAATACAACAAGCACGAATAATTTACTCACAGTTGCGAGAACTGAATTTATCGAAGTAAAAAAAGATAAATCGAAAACACGCAGGCATATTCTTGTAAAGACTTCCGAATTGAATTTTCCCATTGTGGTTTATCGATTTTCAGATTCCGAGTTTTCAGCTTTGCTTTTGGAATGTTCGCATCAAGGAAGCGAGTTGAATGTAAACGGTGATTTGTTGACTTGCCCTGCACATGGGAGTGAATTCAGTAATAAAGGAGAAATCATTCAAGGCCCAGCCGATAAAATACTTACATCTTATATAGTTTCCTCAGACATCAATAATATTTACATCCATCTAGCATGAAATGAAGCATAAAATTTAACCTTATCTCAACTGGGCATGAATAAAATTTTTGCGGAATTCCATGTGACCATTAAAAAATAAATTATATACACATGAAAAAAATAATACAATTATTCCTTCTCACAACTATCACTTTCTCTGCATCTGCGCAGACAGATACAAATTTGATAAAAAGAATACCAACGGATAGTAGCAAGTTAAACATGAATATGGATGCTGTTTACAATAGACCGTTTCTTCAAGTTGGAAAAGTTCCTATTTCATTGGGAGGATATGTTGAAGCAAATAGTAGTTATTTTCAAACGGATGGAGTTACAGAAGGACTTTCATTTCAACTTCCAAGGTTAACACTATTTATTGCCTCAAGCATTAAGAACAGAATCAAATTTCTTTCCGAAATTGAATTAGAAGAAGGAGGTAGAGAAATCAATATTGAATTTGCTTCAATGGATATTCAATTACATCCTTTATTAAATTTAAGAGGAGGAGTAATCATGAACCCCATTGGTTCCTTCAACCAAAATCACGATGGTCCTAAATGGGAATTTATAAGCAGACCAATTTCTGCAACAACTATAATTCCTTCAACATGGAGTAATGTGGGGTTCGGACTTTTTGGAAAATACGCAAGAAATAATCTTGTTTGGGCTTATGAATTCTATTTAACCAATGGGTTTGATGATAAAATCATTTCCAATACTCAAAACAAAACATGGCTTCCTGCAAGTAAAATGAATGCGGAGAGATTTGAGGAATCATTTAATGGTGTTCCACTTGTTACCGCAAAAACGGCTTTCCGTCATCGTAAAATCGGAGAAATTGGATTTTCGTGGATGGGTGGAGTTTACAATAAGTTTCAAGAAGATGGATTAGAACTTGACTCAAGAAGAAGAGTTGATTTATTTGCAATTGACTTTAACACAACCATCCCAAAAATTAAAACCTATGTCAATGCTGAATGGGTATGGGCTTTTATTAATGTTCCGGAAACATACACTCAGCAATATGGTAATAAGCAACAAGGAGGATTTATAGATATTGTCCAACCGATTTTGAAACGAAATGTATTTGGTTGGGAAAACAGTACAATTAACATGGCTTTAAGAGCTGAATATACCGATTATAACCTCGGAAACTTCGCTGAAACGGGAGGAAATATTTATGACCATATTTTCGCAATCGTTCCTGGAATAAGTTTCCGACCCTCACCACAAACGGTTATCCGCGCAAACTACCGCTATCATTGGGAACGTGATTTGTTGGGTAACCCATCCGCAAGAACTGCCGGATTTCAATTCGGTTTTTCCACATATTTTTAATAATAACCTCATTAATAAATGATTAATCATTTTTCTTTGCTATGATTTGTAGCAAGACTTTGCTATAATTTTTAACAATGAGATAATATTCAAAGCAAATTGATATTTTTGAGTGTCGATTTTGACTAATTTATAGTCAGTAGTTGACAAATATTTAGTCAACTTGAATCATTTTACCCTATGCTCAAAGGCCCGGTGCAGGTTGCTCCATTTGCGGAGCACATTATATTGGATATAGCGAGATGCGAACCGCATGAGTTCGATGTAATTTCTCTTTTACCTGACCAGCCTTCTGATTTTATTCTTACCGGAAAATTTTCTTTGCAGCAATATTGCCAATGTTTACTTCGCAAATTATTTTCATTGAATAAATCTAAAATCAAACCATTCATTCAATACCAATGTGAGCAGCTGGCAGATCCTTTTGTTTGGTTAAACAAATTTGAAAAACTCATCGATCTCAACAGAGAATTATTCATTACAAAAGAGCAAAATATTAAAATAGAAAAAGCTCTGATGGTAATTGAACTCATTCGCCAGGATATTGAAAACAACAAATTCAATAAAGCTGCAAGGTTTGATTTTGACAAGGTAAAATCAAAATTAAAACAATATGCAACAGTTGAAGATCAACTGTGTTTTCTTTATGAAGCAAAGGCAGATTATCAGCAGAACAAACCAAAACTAGTTGACCCTACAGATACTCCTTTTGACGAGAAAATTGTAATCGAGATTGAAAAAATTGAGCAGTTGGAACAACTAAAAAAACGTGCACCGGAACGAGCTGCACTATTGAACGGAAAAAACACAAAAAAGAAAATTCCTATTCGCGGACACTTAAATATTTTGGTTGATGCATTTTATCAAATGCTCCATGAGAAAAAAGCAAACGGACTTCCATACCTCGATGCCAATGCAACCGAAATTACTACCTTCATTGTAGATAATTTCGTTGATAAAGATGGTCAACCAATTTCTGAAAGTACTGTTAGGACTATATTGTCGCCAAATAAACCGGAGAAGCGACCAAAAAATGATAATAAAATCAATTTGTAGGCTTTTCACTCTTTATAATTTGCCCTATTAAATTTGGATAAAAATTAAGCAAGAAGTGAAATCTTGTTAAAATTTCTGAAAGAGTATGTGAATAATTAATTGAAAACGTGACGAGTATCACTATCTTAATATTAACAACAACAAACTAAAATTCGTATATTTGCGTTTAGAAATATAATGACAAAAAAGATTTACATACTGTTGATTATTATGTTGGGCTTAACCTTAATGCCTAACCAAACTTTTGCATGCGGATCGAACGCCAAAAAATCTTGTTGTAAAAAAGAATATTCAGAAAAGTCAGCCGACAAAGATTGCTGTAAAAAAGAAAAACAAAATTCAAACGATAAAGGAGATTGTAGTGGAAAATGTGGGGATAAATCGTGTAATTGTTCCATCTCCAACTTTAGTTTAGTATTACCCTTTTTTCAAGATGATAAAAATAATAATTTTAATTTCTCTTCCGAAAAACAGATGCCTTCATATTTAGAAGCCGATATTTCATCTGGTTTTTATTCTATTTGGACACCACCTAATATAAGCTAAATTTTTAGCCAAGACAGCCATAAGACTGTCCAATCGGAAGTAAATACTTTACTTTCAAAATAATTATTTACAATTTAATTTTTTTAAAAATGAAATCAATATCAAAAATATTGATGGCAATCATGTTATTGCTGTCATTCAACGGGTGCAATGCACAAATTAAGAATGCCAAAACCGAAACCGTAAAAATATACGGCAATTGCGGTATGTGCAAAAAAACGATCGAAAAAGCAGGTAACCTCAAAAAAGTCGCCAGTGTAGATTGGAATAAAGACAATAAACTGGCCATAATTACCTATGATTCAAAAAAAACAAATCAAGCCGAAATTTTAAAGAGAATTGCATTAGTAGGTTATGATAGCGACAGCTTTTTAGCACCGGACAATGCCTATGAAAAATTACCGGGCTGTTGTCACTATGAAAGAGCAAAAAAAGCGGTAGTAAAAACTGAAGAAGCAAAAACGAAAACGGATAGCACCAACCAATCCTCTAATACAGTGGTAGGCGAACCGCAACTGGTTAATCAATTAACAGCTGTTTTTGACAATTATTTTTTAGTTAAAGATGCTTTAGTTCAAACCAACGGAGAAATGGCTGCTGAAAAATCAAAAGCCCTTTTAATCGCAATTAAAGCTGTAAAAATGGAAAAACTCTCAACAGATGTACATATTGTTTGGATGAAAGTATTAACCAATTTACAGGAAGATTCAGAACATATTGCCGATACCAAAGATGCCTCACATCAAAGAGACCATTTTATGACTTTATCAAAAAATATATACGAACTAATAAAAGTTTCAAAATATGAACAACCAATTTATTATCAATTTTGTCCAATGGCAAATGATGGTAAAGGTGCTAATTGGTTGAGCAAAGAAAACACAGTGAAGAATCCTTATTACGGATCACAAATGTTGAGTTGCGGTAAAACAGTTGAAACAATTAAATAATGAAGCTATACATCAAAAATATGGTATGTAGCCGCTGCAAGATGGTGGTGAAGTCCGAGTTAGAAAAACTTGGACTTCATCCTATTTCTGTTGAGCTTGGCGAAATTGAAATCACCGAATCTAATATTGATAAATTAAAAAATGAACTGGCACAAAATTTTATCTTATTGGGCTTTGAATTAATCGATGATAAGCGAAGTAGAATAATTGAAAAGATAAAAACATTGATTGTAGATCTAGTACATAACAAAAACAACAATATCAAAATCAATCTTTCCGACTACCTTACTCAGCATATCACACAAGATTATAATACAATTAGCAACCTTTTTTCCGAAGTAGAAGGTATAACCATCGAAAAATATTTTATCAATCAAAAAATAGAGAAAGTAAAAGAATTGCTGGTATATGATGAACTTACGTTGAGCGAAATATCATACCGGCTTAATTATAGCAGTATCGCTCATTTAAGTAACCAATTTAAGAAAACTACAGGATATACTCCTTCTTACTTTAAAAAATTAAAACATAAAAAACGTAAGCAAATTGACGATTTATAAATATTGCAAATCAAACCATAAATAGTGTAAATAATAAAACGAAATTAAGTCAGAAGTTTGCTTTATCATTAACAATTTAATCCATTAAAAATGAAACACACATATCAAATCACAGGAATGACTTGCTCTGGTTGTCGTAATCATGTTCAGAAAATTCTAAGCAAAGTGCAAGGCGTGATTAAAGTTGAAGTAAACCTTGAAGAAAAAACGGCCTCTATTGAAATGGAAAAGCACATTTCAATAGAAATATTCAAAACTGCTTTATTAGAAGATGGTGGTAGGTATGATATTGGAATGGTCAATGAAAAAATGGAAGAAAGATTAAAAACTAAGCGTCCTTCAAAGTTAAATCAAGATGGAAAATATTATTGTCCAATGCATTGTGAAGGTGATAAAATGTACGATAAAAAGGGAGACTGTCCGAAATGCGGAATGGATCTGGTACAACAAGCAAAAAATTCTCAAAGCATAAAATATACATGTCCGATGCACCCCGAAATTGTAGAAGATAAACCGGGTAATTGTCCCAAATGTGGAATGGATTTAGTCCCCATGGCACCAGTTGATGAAGAAAATAAAACTTATCTGACGCTTTTGAAAAAATTTAAAATTGCTGTTGTATTTACTTTACCAATTTTGATTTTAGTAATGGGCGAAATGATACCTCACAATCCATTTACAAAGTATCTAAGTGTTGATTTTAAAAACTGGCTGCAATTCTTTTTATCGTTGCCGGTCGTTTTTTATGCTTGTTGGATGTTTTTTCAAAGAGCATGGGTATCTTTCAAAACATGGAATTTAAATATGTTTAGTTTAATAGGTGTTGGAGCAGGTGCAGCATTTATTTTTAGTATTGTTGCTCTGGTTTTCCCTTCAATTTTCCCTGACCAATTTAAAAATCATGATGGCAGTGTTTACCTTTATTTTGAAGCAGTAACTGTAATTCTCACCTTAGTATTGCTAGGACAATTATTAGAAGCAAGAGCCCACAGTCAAACCAGTGGCGCAATAAAGGAACTTTTAAAGCTAGCCCCTACGCAAGCTATATTAGTAGAAAATGGAATCGAAAAAACAATTTCTATTCACGATATAAAAGTAGGCGACTTATTACGAGTTAAGCCTGGTGATAAAATTCCTGTTGATGGAAGTATTACAGAGGGAAATAGTAATATTGACGAAAGTATGATAACAGGGGAACCTATTCCGGTAGAAAAGAATGTAAATGATAAAGTAAACTCAGGTACTATAAACGGAAATAAATCTTTTGTAATGAAAGCAGAAAAAGTAGGTGATGAAACACTGCTTGCTCAAATAATAAAAATGGTGAATGATGCCAGCCGTAGCAAAGCACCCATTCAAAAATTGGCTGATACTATTTCCAAATATTTTGTGCCAACTGTTATTATTATTTCCGTAATTACCTTTTTAGTTTGGAAATTCTTTGGTCCCGAACCTTCTTATGTTTATGCATTCGTAAATGCTTTAGCTGTATTAATAATTGCTTGTCCTTGTGCTTTAGGATTGGCTACACCCATGAGCGTTATGGTTGGTGTTGGTAAAGGCGCTCAAAATGGAGTGCTTATAAAAAATGCAGAGGCCTTAGAAAAAATGAATAAAATAAACGTATTAATAACTGATAAAACAGGTACTATTACCGAAGGAAAACCATCTCTCGAAAAAATTTATTCTTTTCAAGAATATACTGAAAAAGAACTATTGCTTTTAGCCGCCTCTATCAATTCGCAAAGCGAACATCCTTTGGCAGCCGCAATCGTGAATAAAGCAAAAAGCGAGGCTATGTCCTTAAAACCAATTTCTAAATTTGAAGCTGTTTTAGGAAAAGGCGTTATTGGAATAGTCGATAACAAAAATATCATTATTGGAAATGATAAACTTTTGTTTAATAACAACATTACGATTTCTGAAAACCAAAAAATGCAAATAGTTGCTGAACAGAAAAAAGGTAAAACTGTTTCCTATTTTGCAATTGACGGTAAACTCGAAGGTTTTCTTGTAATCTCTGATGCCATCAAAATAAGCAGCAAAGACGCTATTCAAAAACTAATGAATGAAGGTGTAGAAGTAATCATGCTCACAGGCGATAATCAAAATACTGCAAAAGCTGTGGCAAGTGAATTAAACCTTACCCATTTCAAAGCTGAATGTTTGCCTCAAGATAAATTAGAAGAAATAAAAAAACTTCAAGCTCAGGGCAAAATTGTTGCTATGGCAGGAGATGGAATTAATGATGCACCAGCATTAGCACAAGCCGACATTGGTATAGCTATGGGAACGGGAACAGACGTAGCTATTGAAAGTGCAAAAATAACATTGCTTAAAGGCGATTTACAAGGTATTGTAAAGGCGAAAGCATTAAGTCATAAAGTAATGCGAAATATTAAGCAAAATTTATTGTTTGCATTTGGATATAATATTTTAGGAATACCTATTGCTGCAGGTGTTCTCTTTCCATTTTTTGGACTACTACTTTCTCCAATGATAGCAGCAGCAGCCATGAGCTTTAGTTCGGTATCTGTTATTATTAATTCACTTCGACTGAAAAAAATAAAAATATAAAAAGAAATTCAAAAAAAATGAATATTCAAAAAACGCTAAATAAAATAACATTGCTGGTAGTAATTGTTCTATTCACAACCAATTTAATTCGTGCCCAAAAAGTAGTACACTACGACCTCTATGTAAAAGACACAATTGTAAAATTTGCAGGAAAAGAGAAACGAGCCATAGCAGTAAATGGTCAAATCCCTATGCCCACTCTTACCTTCACTGAGGGTGATACTGCGGAAATATATGTGCACAACGAATTAAACGAAGAAACAGCTTTACATTGGCATGGATTATTTTTACCCAACAAAGAAGATGGAGTTCCCAATCTTACACAAATGCCAATAAAACCACATACCACACATATTTATCGTTTTCCAATAATTCAAAGCGGTACCCATTGGTATCATTCACATTTTGGCTTACAAGAGCAAATCGGCATGTATGGTAATTTTATTATGTACAAGAAACCAGATGACCCAACTTTCAGAAAAGGCATAGATGATATTCCAAGCGTTCCTATCGTTTTAAGTGAATGGACCAACTTAAAACCCGAAAACGTACATCGGATGTTACATAATGCTTCCGATTGGTTTGCAATAAAAAAAGGAACAACACAAAGTTATGCTGAAGCAATAAAAGCGGGGCATTTCAAAACCAAACTTACCAATGAATGGAAACGAATGTTGGCAATGGATGTAAGTGACGTATATTATGATAAATTTCTTATTAACGGAAAAAATGAAAGCCAACTTTCACAATTCAAAGCAGGCGACAAAGTTCGTTTACGTATTTCAAACGGTGGCGCATCTACATACTTTTGGCTTACTTATGCAGGTGGCAAAATAACCGTTATTGCAAACGATGGCAACGATGTTGAGCCGGTAGAAGTAGATAGATTGATAATTGGCGTTTCTGAAACCTATGACATTATTGTAACTATTCCGACTGAAAATACAGCTTATGAATTTTTGGCAACTTCCGAAGATCGTATTAAATCCACTTCCCTTTATTTAGGTAGTGGAGTTAAACAATTAGCAAGTCCACTACCAAAGTTAAAATACTTTGAAGGAATGAAAATGATGAATGGCATGATGAAAATGAATGGCGATTTAGACGATATGGGAATGAGCATGAGTCTTAATCAAATGGATATGAACGTAGTTATGTATCCTGAAATTACAGGCGAGTTAAAAAAGAAAGAAAGAGGAATGAAAGACATGAAAATGACCGAAGATGATTATAGGAGCAATAAACTTTCAAACATAGTTACATTAAATTATGCAATGCTAATAGCTCCAAATCCAACAACACTTCCGCCAGACACTGCGGTCAAAGAATTGCGTTTTGAATTAACAGGAAACATGAATCGCTATGTATGGAGTTTAGATAATAAAGTAATTTCTGAAACCGATAAAATACTTATCAAAAAAGGAGAAAACGTACGTCTTATTTTATACAACGGTTCAATGATGCGTCACCCAATGCACCTGCACGGTCACGATTTTAGATTACTAAATGGGCAAGGTGTATATGCTCCATTAAAAAATGTTGTTGATATTATGCCAATGGAAACCGACACATTAGAATTTAATGCTAATACTGAAGGAGATTGGTTTTTCCATTGTCACATTCTTTACCACATGATGAGTGGCATGGGAAGAGTTTTTAGTTATAAAAATCAAGCGCCCAACCCTGAAATACCCAACCCAAAATTGGCTTATAGACGACTTAAAGCTGACGACCGCAGATTTCATTTTATGGCAGAAAATGATTTTGCTTCTAACGGAAATGATGGTATGGCCATGTTGCAAAATACACGGTGGAGTATTGGTTCCGAATGGCGATTGGGTTATAACGATATGATGGGTTATGAAACTGAAACACATATTGGTCGATACATTGGGAAAATGCAATGGTTTATGCCTTTTGTAGGTTTTGATTGGCGCTATAGAAAATTTGGAATAGACGAACAAGAAACTAATTTATTTGGGCAAAGCAACACAAAAGACATTCGTAATCTCGCAAGTGTAGGTTTTAACTATACCTTACCATTGTTGGTAGTTTTTCAAGCTGAAGTTTTTCACAATGGAGATGTGCGATTACAATTAATGCGTGAAGATATACCAATTTCAAAACGCTTACGTGCTGGCTTTATGATTAACACAGACAAAGAATATATGGTAGATTTGCGCTACATTATAAACAAGAATATAGGCATTAGAACACATTATGATAGCGATATGGGTTTTGGAGCAGGACTAACTTTGAATTATTAATGGCAAGATTCTAATTATAACAAATTAATTTAAAAATGACCTCATGACCTCCGCCAATTCAGGGCTTCGCCCCTCTTGGCAATAATATTTAAACGCAATTCAGCTTCGCTGTCTTGCGTTTTTTTTTCGTGAAACTCAAATTTTACAAGTGAAAACGCAGTAAAATTTCTTAGTTGAACAATCCCGATCGCTTGCGCATCGGGAATTTCGCTTTTTCAAAGCTCAATACACCTCAACACTTTAGCAAAAAACTCGGTCACATGTGACCAGTTTTGACCAATGTGACCCTTTGCGATTTTATTCTTTTGCTTCATAAACAATTAAAAAGCACAAATTATGGAAGCAGTAATCTTAAGCAAAGAGCAATTCACCGAATTGAAAGGTTCAATCGATGAAATCAAAAACAAAATCGAAAACCAAAACAAAAAACCACATGAAGTTTTTATCGATAATCAAGAGTTCCTCTTGATGATGAAAATTTCAAAACGCACAGCTCAGACCTGGCGCGATGAAGGAAAAGTTTCTTTCTCTCAGGTAGGAAACAAAATCTACTACAAACTTTCAGATGTAGAAACTTTATTAAATCAGCATTTAGTTAGAGCATTTAAAAAGTAAGGAGGAAGCAATGGATAAGTACAAAGAAACTTTAAACGATCTCACTTGGCCGGAACTACTGCAACAAGTTGCAGCAGTTCTTGCTCGTGATGAAAAAGCATTGGAGAACAATGTAAACTATTACAAAAAAATGTTAGGCGATAGCAATGCCGATAAAGAAAAGTTGAATCGTTTATTTGATAAACTGCAACTCGATAAGCTGCGCTTATCTTATTTCTCCGAACTGTTTTTTCGTATTGATGAAGGCAATTTCAAATTCATCATTATGAATTTAGAATCATGTATCAAACAGGAAACTGAATTGCAAAACCGTTCACCCAAAGATTGGGTTGCAACAGTTAGATACGAGAACGGTGAAATCAAAGTGTACTTCATGGCATTGTCTTACTATCAATAAAAAATCAGATGATCGATATACCAGCACCACCAAACAAAAATCACACTCCCCTCTCTACTGGAGAGGGGTCAGGGGTGAGGCTTGAATCACAACAAGCCAAGCTTGCAAGGCTGCTGGCCTCACAACAGCAGATCAAAGAAAATAAAGGCAAGCCTATTTCATTTAGTCAGCCAATATTGTGGCAAAAAGAAAATCCGGTTTTCTTTCCGAAAACCATTAACGTAATTCAGGGCAAAGCCGGTGTACACAAATCACGCTTGGCAGAAACTATTTGCGCAGCACTTCTTAAAACTCCCGAAAGTAATCGCGACCTTTTAGGATTCAAGAGAAGTTTACTCAGTCGTTATGCTGTGTGTTATGTGGACACCGAACGCAACCTCTCCGACCAATTACCTTATTCTTTACAGCAAATTCAATTAAAAGCAGGATTCACTATTCAAGACCATCCGTACGGTTTTGATTATATCTCGCTACTTGAATTTGCTCGTGAAGAACGTTTTGAAATGCTCAACATGTACATCGATCATATTCGGAAAAAATTTCCAATGCATTTATTTATCGTGTTGGATGTAATTACCGATTGTGTTTTCAATTTCAACGATACAAAAGACAGTATGAAATTGATTGACATGATGAATCAAACCATCAACCGATACGATGTAACATTTCTTGCACTCATTCACGAAAACCCGGGAAGTACAGATAAAGCGCGAGGACATTTAGGAACCGAAATTTTGAACAAAGCAAGTACAGTGGTACAAATCGGATTTGAAAAAGATGCCGAGAACCATAACACCAACTTGATTAAAGTAGCTTATCTCAAATGCAGAAGTTCCAAAAAACACGAACCATTCTTTGTACAATATTCCGATACGGAAAAAGGATTGGTCATTGCAGACCTCACCACTATACAGGAAACAATGGACAGCAGAAATCATAAAGCATCGTTAGATAGCACACTTGAATTCATTGGTGCATTCCTAACAGAACCGATGCCTCGAAAAGATTTCATTGAGAAACTGTGCGCAGAAATGAACTGCAAGGAGAGAACCGTTGAAGCCCGGCTTAAATCAATCATCACTCATAGCTTCGCTATTCCTGTGGGTGATGGCAAAGCGAAAACGCTTTGTAAAAAAACCGAGAATAGAGAAATCATTTATTACCTAACAGATTAAAAAAAACAAAAATCATGAAAACAAAAATTCAAGAATTCTTCTGCAAACTAAAAGTAGTTTTCGGAGGCAAAGGTCAAATTCAAGACCCCGCTGAAGCTCGTGAATACGAACAACTCGAAAAAGAAAACAAACTGGTGTTATCGTACCTTACGGTACGTAAACTCATTGGTATTTTAGGCTTTTTACTGCCTTTTATACTTCTGATTGGTCCGTTTATTCTTTCAGCATGTTGCTACATTCAGCCATCCATCAGCAATTATTATCACACCATCATGCGTGATGTCTTTGTGGGTTACATGTGTGCGCTTTCAATTTTCCTGCTCTCATATAAGGGTTATGATATTGTTGATCGTGTACTCACATTCCTTGCAGGTACTTTTGGTTTGATGGTGGCATTATTACCAACAACATTTAAAATACCGATGTTACCATGCAACATTGAATGTTCAAGATTCATTCCTGATTTAGTTGGAACAATTCATTTAATTTCGGCAGGTCTGTTTTTACTTTCCCTGGCATTTATGAGCTTGTTTCTTTTTACAAAAGGAGAAACTACGCCAACACCTCAAAAACTCATCAGGAACAAAATCTACAAAGCTGCCGGGTACATAATTCTTATCTGCGTTGGCTTACTGATTCTATATTTTGCCCTGCCTGATTCAATCACCGATCCTCTGATTGTTCTTAAGCCGATTTTCTGGTTAGAGACAATTGCAGTAATGGCTTTTGGTTTTTCATGGCTTGTAAAAGGTGGTTTATTCTTTGCAGACCCTGAATAGCAACATATTGATATTGTGTAAAATAGCACTTTTGCAAGTTTGCAGACCCTTATATATGGGTCTGCAAGACTGCAAAGGTGTCACCCTGAGCTGCCCGCCTTGAGTTTACCGAAGGGTCGAAGGGCCAAAATTGAATATGAGCAAATTTTTCAAATTTTTGCTCATATTCCTTTTATCCGAGCAAAACTTGCTCACGTTTATTCCTTTGATTTTTAGCTATTGCAGCCTCTGAAACTGAACTAGTATAATAATTTGTTTGCTATTTACTACGATTTCCGTAGTTAAACGCAAATGCTTCATATTGCACCATTTTTATTATATTTGCTTTTAACTACGCTTTTAGTAGTACAACGCAAATAAAATATGCACAGGGAAAACACCGTTACTTATAACTACTTAGAGGATTTTATAAATAAAATTCGCTCTAAGGGTAGATATTCCTTTACTTGGTCCGAAGCAAAAAATCAATTCGATATTTCTGATAAAGCATTAAATCAAGCATTGTATCGCTTGAAAACAAAAAAAATGATTGCACAAATCCGAAAAGGATTTTACGCCATTATTACTCCTGAATATTCCAATCGTGGAATGATACCGGTTAATTTGTTTGTTGACGATTTAATGAAATCACTGAACAAAAGATATTATGTCGGATTGCTTTCTGCAGCGGCATTGCATGGCGCTTCTCATCAGCAGCCAATGGAATATTTTATTGTTACAGAAAAACCGGCATTGCGTAACATCAAAAACAAAAAACTTAAAATTAACTTCTTCGTCAAAAAACAGTGGTCGGATGAAGATATCATTCAGAAAAAAACGGATGCCGGATACATTAATGTTTCGACACCTGAATTAACAGCATTGGATTTGTTTTACTACATGGATAGTTTTGGTATCAACAGGATTGTTACCATAATACAAGAACTGATGGAGGAAATAAAAATTTCCACCCTTACAAAAACCGCAAAAAACTATCCTCAGGTTTCAGCAATACAACGCCTGGGCTTTTTACTCGATAAAGAATTGCATAACGAAAAACTGGCGGAGCCATTATTAAAAATAGTTACTGAAAGAAAACATCAGTTGGTTCCATTGGCTTTAAATAAAACAAAAGAAGGTGTAGTTGATGACAAGTGGAAAGTAATTCAGAATATACAAATTGAAAGCGATTTATGATACCAAGACGATATATAGAAGAGTGGAAAGAATTTGCGCCATGGCCTGATGATTCACAAGTTGAACAAGACTTGGTAATTGAACGGGCATTAGCAGATTTATTTTCGGATGATATGATTCGGAAAAATCTTGCGTTCAGAGGAGGAACAGCATTACATAAACTATTCTTAAAACCGCAGGTAAGATATTCTGAGGATATTGACCTTGTTCAAATAACAGCTGAACCAATTGGTCCGATATTAAAAAAAATTCGAGAACGTTTAAGTTTCCTTGGTCAAAAAAGAACAGTAAAGCCCAAGAAATTTAACAACACCATCGTTTACACATTCGATACGGAAATTGAACCGGTGGTAAAAATGAAACTGAAAATTGAAATTAATTGTATAGAACATTTTACAGTATTAGGATATCAGGATATTCAGCACGTTGTTAAAAATTCTTGGTTTGAAAGTAGCAACACCATTGTTTCATATCAATTAGAAGAATTATTAGGTACAAAACTGAGAGCATTGTATCAAAGGAGAAAAGGACGTGATTTATTTGATTTGTATTGGGCATATCAAAACGCAAAAATAGATACTGATAAATTAATTACTTGTTACAACGAGTATATGAAAAAATCTGTCCCGCAACCGCCAACGCAAAAAGAATTTTTATTGAACATGGAAGAAAAAATGCAGGACAAAGAGTTTACAAATGATATTCATGTAATCCTTCGCCCAGGTGTAGAGTATGATAACCAAAAAGCCTACGAGTTTATTAAAACAGAATTGATAGAAAAGATTTAAAGCTGCTTAAATGAAACTAAATATATATAACCCAAAACAGGCGCTTAACAAAGCTTACTTAAAAGAAAAAGTGAGCAGGGATAATATTGAGTTATTCAAAAAAAATCTTTCTACCCTAATTGGTAAAATTGATGAACAAGAAAGCGAAGAACATTTAAAAAACGTTATTTCTGATTTCCTAAAAGATACCTGGTACAAAGAAACCAACGAAATAAATACAAAGGATAGGAAAGATTTAGTTATTCATACAGGTAAAACTACCAAAGAACCAGTTGGCGTTATCCTAGAGGTTAAAAAACCCTCTAACAAAAGCGAAATGATGACAGAGGCAAAGCCAAATGCAAAAGCCTTACATGAATTGGTTTTATATTACCTGCGTGAGAGAATTGAACACAACAACATCGATATAAAATATTTGGTAGTTACCAATATTTACGAGTGGTTTATAATTGATGAAGTTTGGTTTGAGAAAAATGTATTCCGCAACCTAAAGCTGAAAAAGGATTTTGAAAACTGGAAACTGAGTGGTAACGATACAAAATTCTTTTACGAAAGTATTGCAAAACCTTTTTTAGAAACAATTACGGAAAAATTAGATTGCACTTATTTTGACCTAAGAGCATTCGAAAACATAATTACAAACGAAGATAAAAAAGACGACAACAAATTAATTGCCCTTTACAAATTACTATCCCCAGTCCATTTATTAAAGCAACCATTCGCGAATGATAGTAATACCTTAGATACTAAATTCTATTCTGAGCTATTGCACATCATTGGTCTCGAAGAAGTAAAAGAAGGAAGTAAAAAATTAATAAAGCGTAAAGAAAAACAAGACCCCGCTTCAATCTTGGAAAACACCATAATGAAGTTAGAGGATAAGGATAGCTTAAGAGGCATCACCAATCTTTCAACATTTGGTGATACTAAAAAAGATCAATTGTTCAATGTGGCATTAGAACTTTCAATCACATGGATAAACCGCATACTATTTTTGAAACTTCTTGAAGCGCAATTATTCAAATACCATAAGGGAAATGCCGATTACATATTTCTTAACCATAAAACTATTCACGATTTTGATGAACTAAGCAATTTGTTTTTTCAGGTGCTAGCCGAACGACAATCAAAACGCAGAGAACATTTAAAAGAAAAATTCAAACGTGTTCCATACCTCAATAGTTCATTGTTTGAGCGCACCGAATTAGAACGACAAACATTTGACATAAGCGGGCTTGACAATCGCCTTGAATTAAAATTAACATCAACTACAGTTCTTAAAAACGAAAGCGGTAAAAGAAAAACAGGTGAACTTACAACATTGCAATACCTGTTTGATTTTTTAGATGCTTATGATTTTACATCCGAAGGTTCTGAAGAAATACAAGAGCAAAACAAAAACTTAATTAACGCCTCGGTACTCGGCTTAATATTTGAAAAAATAAATGGTTATAAAGATGGTTCATTCTTTACTCCCGGTTTTGTTACCATGTATATGTGTCGCGAAACCATCAGGCGTTCGGTAATACAAAAATTCAACGAGCAATATAAAATTGATTGCGAAACTTTCGATGACCTTAAAAACTTTATAGCAAGCAAATTCAAGGCAAAAGATATTTTAGAATTTAATAAAGTAATCAATGAGCTTAAAATTTGTGACCCTGCGGTTGGTTCCGGGCACTTTTTAGTTTCCGCATTAAATGAAGTAATAGCCATCAAAGCCGAGCTAGGCATTCTAGCTGATAAAGAAGGTTTACGTTTAACAGGCTATGAAGTGAAAATCGAAAACGATGAATTAATCGTTACATACAATGACAATACCGAAATTTTCGAATACTCTGTAACAACAAATTCCATTACAAAAGAAACTCAACGTGTCCAAAAAACATTGTTTCATGAAAAAGAATCCATCATTGAAAACAGTTTATTTGGTGTTGACATCAATCCAAACTCAGTTAAAATATGCCGTTTACGTTTATGGATTGAACTATTAAAAAATGCGTATTACACCGAAGAAAGCAAATTTACTGAACTGGAAACTTTACCAAACATTGATATCAATATCAAATGTGGTAACTCTTTAATAAGCCGTTTTCCGCTCGATTCCGACCTTAAAAAAGCACTTAAAGGTAAATGGAACATCGAGACATATAAAATTGCAGTTCATTCCTATCACGAAGCCGAAAACAAAGAAGAAAAACGAAAGCTTGAAGAATTAATCGATACTATTAAAAAAGATTTCAGAACAGAAATTGGCACAAACGACCCACGAAAAAAACGCTTATCCAAATTAAAAGAAGAACTTTTTTTAAAAACAGTATCACCAAAGTTGGAATTAGATATTGAAATGAAAAAAGGTGGCGTAAAATTGGAGAAAGAAAAAGTCAAGAAATTAACCGATGAAATAAATAAAATAGAGCAAGAGCTAAAGGATATTGAGAATAACAAGATTTACGAAAATGCTTTTGAGTGGAGATTTGAGTTTCCGGAAGTTTTAGATAAAGAGGGTAATTTCAATGGTTTTGATGTTGTAATTGGAAATCCTCCTTACGGTGTCAATTTTGAACAACAGGAAAAACAAATAATATTTAATTATTATAAAGCCACAGATGATATTTATACAATGTTTATTGAAAAGGGAATTAATATTACAAACACTGTCGGAAATATTTCATTTATTACACCAATATTTTGGCTTACAGGTGAAAAATACTTTAAAACAAGAAAACTAATACATGATAAAGCTCATTTAAATCTTGGGATTACCTTACCTTATGATGTTTTTACAGATGCATACGTTGATACTGGCATTTATTCCTTTTCTAAAAACTTTTCAAGTGAAATATCTAATGTGTATGAATTTGAACCGAGGGAAAAAGTTGATTATGAAATTTTAAACTCTTTAAAACTTGATACAATTCAAAAGCAAGAATGGCAAAATGATCCTGAGTTGAAAATTGTTTTTAATAATACATCCCGTTCCTTATTATCAAAGCTAAACCAATTTACTGTGAAAATTGAAGATGTTACCAAGTCTGTCAGAGGTATTTTAGCCGATAAGACTGAATATTCAGAAAAGCAGAAAAAAGGTCAAGAGCCTGTATTCATTGGTAAATTGGATAGATACTTTATTGAGCCTGACAATTTCCAGTTTATTGACTACGGTGACAATCTTAAGGAAAAACCATCATCCTTCGACTTTTTTAGGGGAGAAAGAATTTTAATTCGTAGAATAGTAAATAGACAGTTCAGAATAATGGCATCTATTACTAACGAAAAATTCGTTACTAAGAAGGATATATATACGTTCAAAATTACTAACAGTAAATACACTCCTTACTTGTTACTTGCAATTATCAATTCAAAACTCATATCTTATTTGAAAACTAAGGGGTCGGCTTCCGCAAAAAAAGATGATTTTACACAATTAACCTTAAACGATATTAGACAAATATTTATTCCAACAGCTCAAAAAAAAGACGAAGAGCGGATAAAGGTATTGGTGAATAAATTATTAGAAATGAAAACAATAGAAAATAGTAATGTCGATAAAATTGAAAAGGAACTAGATGAGATAGTTTATGGCTTGTATAAACTTTCAGATGAAGAAATAAAAATTATTGAATCTAATTAATTCACTAAATGAAAAGCATTGAAAAAATAAAACTACAGAACTTTAAGCGCTTTAAATCGCTGTCAATTGATTTTGCGCCTGACATCAATATTCTCGTTGGCGATAATGAGTCAGGTAAAAGCTCAGTTCTATCTGCAATTAATTTAGTGCTTAGCGGCAGTACACACAAGGTAGAAAGTGCTGGCCTTGAAAGTTTATTCAATTCTGATGTGATAAGGGAATATTTGCAAACGGAAAAGAAAATTGAAGAATTACCTGTATTGTTTATTGAAGTTTATTTAAATGAACAAAATAATGCGGACCTAAACGGTAATTTCAATTCTGAACGAAAGATGTGTGATGGCTTACGTCTTGAATGTTCGCCAAATGATGATTTAAGCAAAGAGATAAAAGAGATCCTCCTACAGCCTGAAACAAATTTTCCGTTCGAATATTACAGTATAAAATTTAACACTTTTCAAGGCGAAGGATTTACTGGTTACAGAAGATATGTTAAGCATTTATTGATTGACAATTCTCTTATAAGTAGTGAATATGCAATTAAGGAATTTGTTAAGGATATGTACAATAGCTACGCAGATATTGTGGAAAAGAACAAACATCAAAATGAATATCGGAAACACAAGGATGGCTTTAAAACAAATGTTCTCACTAATTTGAACGCAAAGCTTACAGAGTATAATTTTTCCTTGAAGAATAATTCCAAAGCAAATCTCGAAACTGATTTAACGCTTTGCGAAGACGAAATTAGTATTGACAATAAAGGTAAGGGCAAACAATGCTTTATTAAAACAGAATTTGCCTTAAACAAAAAAGAAAAGAACCTTGATTTCGTCTTAATTGAAGAACCCGAAAATCATCTCAGCCATATAAATATGAAAAGGCTGATTTTAAAAATAAATGAATCCACTGAAAAGCAACTTTTTATTTCAACTCATAGCAATATGATTAGCTCAAGATTGGATTTGCGTAAGTCAATTCTTCTCAACAGCAATTCAAATATCCCCATTAAACTTCAAAATCTTCCTGAGAGCACAGCAAAGTTTTTTATAAAGGCTCCGGAAAATAATATTCTAGATTTTATACTTTCTGAAAAAGTAATTCTTGTTGAAGGTGATGCTGAATTTATTTTGATGGAAGCGTTCTACAGAAAGGTACTGTCTGAAGAATTAGCAAATTCAGGAGTACATATACTGTCAGTTGGCGGCACAAGTTTTAAAAGATACCTTGATGTTGCAAAGCAATTAAAAATAAAAACAGTTGTAATTCGCGATAACGATGGGAAGTATCAGGATAATTGTATTGATTTATTCACCGAATATACAGAAGACTACATAAAGGTCTTTGGTGATTCTGATAACACGAGATCAACATTTGAAATTTGCATATACCAAGACAACAAGGCTATCTGTGATGGTCTATTTAGTGCTGGCCGTAAAACATTATCAGTTCAGGAATACATGCTTAAAAACAAAGCGGGTGTAGCTTTAGAACTACTTGAAAAGAAAGCAGCTGATCTTAATGTTCCAAAATATATTGAAGACGCGATTAAATGGATAAAAGTGTAATATTTGCAGTAGCAGGTTCGGGTAAAACAACCCATATTATTAATCAATTAAATTTGACTGATCCTGTATTGATTGTTACCTATACTACCAGCAACCTAGACAACATTAGAACAAGCATATTAAAAAAGTTCGGTTACTTTCCTGCAAACATTAAACTCCTTTCTTACTTTACTTTTATTCATAGTTTTTGTTACAAGCCGTTTCTTACTGCTACTTATAGAACAAAAGGAATATTTTATAAGCCCAACGCCAATAATTATGCGAAAAATGAAGCCCGGTATATTACAAATGGAGGAAGGTTGTATAGCAATCGCATATCAAAATTTTTGCAAGAAAATAAAGTATTGGACGATATTAATGCAAGGCTAAAAAAATACTACAAGTACCTTTACATTGACGAGATTCAGGATTTTGCAGGTAATGATTTCAATTTTATTAAAAGTTTAGCAAAAGCAGATATTAATATTTTAATGGTTGGTGATTTTTATCAGCACACTTTTGATACAAGTCGAGACGGTATAGTTAATAAAACGCTGCATGACGATTATGCAAAGTATCAGGCACAATTCGCCCAAATGGGCTTGAAAGTAGATACAACAACACTCAACAAGAGTTATAGGTGTAGTCCAACGGTCTGCGAGTTTATTACAAAGTCCATTGGGATAAATATTGAATCGCACCGAACAGATGCAGTTAGTATCAATGTTGTAAGTGATGAAAGTGAAGCACAAACAATTCTTTCAGACAATGAAATTATTAAACTGTTTTATCAAAAACACTACGCTTATAACTGCTATTCTAAAAATTGGGGCGATTGCAAGGGGGAAGATAAATACAATACAGTATGTGTCGTGTTGAATAGAACAACACAAGAGAAATTTAGTACCAATACCTTGCGCGATTTGCCGGCAGTGTCAAAAAATAAGCTGTATGTAGCTTGTTCAAGACCAAAACGCGACTTGTATTTTGTCCCTGAATCAAACATGAAAAAAATAGATGTAAACTAAGATAAAAAAAATAATATAAAATGAATTTCATCCATTATACAAAGGCTTTTGAAAAGGCTGTAGACGAATCTAAGAAACAGCACATTTATAAAAAAATTGCAGAGCTTCGTTTTATTGACAAACCTGAATTGTTAAATTCAATTGATTCATACACGAAAGGGATTTTAGTATTGAAATTTCATGGAGCGCTTACGTGCAGAATAATAATACAATCTGAGTGGATAGAAATAAACGATGACCGCGTTCACGTTCTATTTGTAAGAGATTTTATTTCTAAAAAAGGTTTTGATTACTTCTGGGGTAGTGTAACTCACCCAATATTGAGATCGGGAGACTGGCTTTCTCAAAATCCATTACCTAATGAGGAAATGACTTTGTTTAAGAAAGAGTATATCGCTGCTTTCAAACTTAATGATAAGAAAAAACTCCCATTGCCTACTGACCTTACAAAATGGCTTTCGGATTTTAAAATCTCTTTAAATTTTGATATTTATGAAAGAGAAGCTTGGGTACTTTATTCAAACAATAGATCGATAGATGGCTTACAAGAAAAGCATGTTATTTTTTTCCGTGACACTTTAAGGGCAATATTGGAGCCAAACAAAAATTCTAAAGTAATTCAAAATCTTCTTGATCAGGATGAACAAATTTATAGCGCAATCTACGAACCATTTAATGTTGGAATTATTTACAGTCAGTTTAATGATGCTGGTGGAAGAAAAATTATTCTATATGATGGAGCTCATTTAAAGGAACAAAAAGAGAGATGGGAAAAGGCAATAAGTAATTTAAGCAAAGAAGGTGGGAAAGTTAAAGGAGATGTTTTAAATATCAGCAAAGATGCATTTAGAGCATACCCAAAATGGATTGTCACTAATGATAATGATGAGTTATGGTTTGCAATACAAAGATTTGATGGTTCAAATAATTTATCCCTTTTACCAGAGCAAGTACATTTTCTAAATAATTTTGAGTTCCCTGCATATATAAATGGTCAAGCAGGTAGTGGTAAATCCACAATGTTATACTATTTGTTTGCCAATGTATATTTTTATAAATGTGCGGGCCAGGTATCTGGTGATATTATTTTTTTAACTGAAAACGATAAGCTATTGGAACATACTTGCAAGTCAATAATTGGTTTGCTTAGTAATAACCCAGAGTTTAACGCTGGTTTATCAATAGAGGAACGTAACAATATTAGAAATCATTTCTCATCATTCAGGAGTTTCTTGATGGGGATTTTACCCGATGACGTAAGGCAGCAATTTGGCGATGAAAAATATTTAGACTTTGCAAAATTCAAGGATAAATTTAATGCTAGATTTATAAATCGTAAACATTCGGCCGAAGAAGTTTGGTTTGTAATTTCGACCTATGTATATGGTTATTTTGAATTTAATAATATTAATACTGTAGCAAAGTATACTGATGAAGTCAACGGAATTCCATCTAAATTTCGTATTGTTAGCCCCGATAATTTCGACCAAATAGTTACCAATTATTTGTCATTCTATGATAAATTAATTGAAGATGGTTGGTGGGACAAAATTACAATTGTCAGAAAAATTCGCGAATATTTTCCGGGGCCAATCCCAAAACAATACACAGTAGTTTTTTGTGATGAAGCTCAAGATTTTAGCAGGATTGAACTTCGCTTAATAATTCAATCTTCTGAATTTATTAAATATGATTTGACAGAGATTAATCAAGTGCCAATTGTTTTTGCGGGTGATGCATTGCAAACAGTAAGTCCTACAGGTTTTTCTGACACACGCTTGCATCAGATGTATTACGAAGCATTTGAAGATGCTAATTTTAAATATGACAAAACAAGATCCACCTATAATCCTGAATATAATTATCGCTCATTGTTGCCAATTGTTCGATTAGCAAATATAATTCAGAATTTCAGAAAAGAGGCTTTAAAAGAAGATGTTGTAATAAAACAATTTGCCAAAAGGGAAAATCTCAATGCATCAATTCCTATAGCTCATTCTATTGAGTGGTTAAGTTCTGAAGGTATAAGAACCAAATTTGAGGAAAAGTTTAAGTACAAATCATTTATAGTGCCGGTTGATTTAAATGAAGAGGTGGAGTATATTAAAACACAAAATTTGCTTTTCGAAAAGTTCGTTGATATTAAAAGCAGTATTGACGCTAAAGGGGCAGAGTATTCTCAAGTCGTAGTATATGGGTTTGCTGATTACTACATAAAAGAATTTGGTGAATTAAAATGGTCAACTGTTGAGTATGATTTTAAGAAAAAGTTCTTTTTTAATAAGTTATATGTTGCCATAACTAGAGCGCAAAATGAACTAATAGTCATAGATAGTGATAATGGTTGTGAAAAATTTTGGAAACCGTTATTGAATATCCCAACTCAAGTAAAAAGATGGGAAGAATATCAAGATATTAATGAAGTTTTGCCAATTAAACCTGAAACAGGGTTGCAAAACATTCAAGATAGTTCGCCTGATGAGGCATTACAAAATGCAAAGGTTGATATGGAACAAGGCATTATTGATAAAAACGTTGCGCGACTAATTGTTGCTTCAAATGTTTTTTTAATGCTTGGCAAAGTTGAAGAGGCAAATAGTTGTTTAGGGCATAAAGAGATTATCAAGGGAAATTGGGATGCGGCAGGTAGTCATTTCGTTAAAGCTAAAAATTTAAAAGAGGCTTCAAAGGCATTCTTTAATGGCAAAAATTGGGGACAACTCTTAAATTCTCCAACAAAAACTTTAAGTGGCCATAAGCAAGAATTAAGGGTGTTAATTGCACATTTAATGAAAGATGTTAAGATTGATAGATCAGCCCTTACTAAATTGTATGATTTAAGACATGTGTTGCATGATGTACTTCGTGATATTAATTGGTTCCCTGAATTAATTAAAACCTTAAAGAGTACTGTAAGCAACATAACCTCGTTGGAAACGAAGCGTGAATTTGCTTTAATCCTTGAGTCGATTGCAAGAGAACATGATTTAGATTTATGGGAAGTTATTGGTGAATTATATTTTGAAACAAAACAATTTAAATTTGCAATTGAGGCATGGGGGAGAAAAATAAATGCTTTGGAGATTCCTCAATATCCACAAAAATATATATTGGCTCATATTGAACGATCAAAAGACGAGGCTAATGTTTATGACGAATTATTATGGTGTGGTAGATTTATTTTTCAGTCCAATGATCATAATGAAAAAATAAGTTATTCAAAAAGAATTCAAACAATAAATAGCGATACTGATTTTAAAATCTCAACAAGTGAAATACAATTGGAACTATTACAATCCATTCTTGTTGCTCATATAATTATAGGTAATACTCACGAAGTAATTGAGTTGAGTAAAGAAGTTGAGTCCAGAATAAGCAATACTGCAAGAGTGGATTATTATGCTTATTGCCTTTCTAATTGTTCATCAAATGAGATTGCGGTTTTCTTAAAAGAAAGATGGGCTAAAGGCATGTGGTTAAATCAACCAAAGACTTCAATCGATGAATATATTCTCAAACTTAATGAAGAATTTAAAAGGAATAATTTTCCATTCAAGGATTCTAATTTTGACTGGACTAAAGAAGAATTAGCATTGCTTTCAGATGTTCCAGTTCAATTTAGCATTGATCCTGCAGATCATTTAAGAAACATACAGGTAATTGCATTTAGGAAATTTGAGAATATAGAAATTCAGAATGTTGGTCAATTTAATTTAATCCTTGGAGATAATAATTCAGGAAAAACAACCATCTTGGAAGCACTTCTATTTTCTTCGAATCCTGATCAATGTATTTTTAATTTTCTTTATGCCAAGAGGCAACGTAATAATAATGCTGAAAAAAATAGCGATTATCAATTAATCGAGTCTTTGATAAATCGTAAGTCAAAAGATATAGGATTAGGGTTCAATTTCAAAGAAGGCAGGCGATATTGGTCATATAAGCTTAGGTACCCGACATTAAAAGAGCTATTTGCAAAATATGAAGTTGAAAAATTAGATCCTAAAAATTATTTGGCAATTGAAACAGGGGCAGGTAATGTTTACCTAAGTGAATCAATACAAGAGATGGAAAAGTATTTTAGCGATCCTCAAAAGCTAAGTAAAATACCTTATGTTCCATTTGGAAAAGGATATTTCGACAAGCTCGCCTCAATTTATCATAGTGAAATTGGTTCAAAAAGAGGATTAAGGGGCGATTTCATAGAACAAATGAAAACATTCATTCCTGAAATAGTTGATATTTCTATAGATCCAGAAACTGACACTATTAAAATCGAGGAAGAAATTAATGGGGTTGATTATGGATCATCCTTAAATGATTTTGGAGAAGGCGCAAATAAACTGTTCAGAATATTGGTTCAGTTGCATGCTTCTAAAGGAAAACGCCTCATGATTGATGAAATTGATGCGGGAATACATTATAGTAGATTTAAAGAATTTTGGAAGGTTATTTTAAGTACTGCCAAGGAATATGACGTTCAAATTTTTTGTACTACACATAATGACGAATGCATAAAATATTTTTGGGAGGTGCTTCAAGAAAGTCAATTCGAGTGTTGTAGGGAAAAATCTAGGACAATTACTTTTGAACTTCATACTAAAACGGATGCTATAGTACCGATTGTAAGAGATTATGAGAATATGCTTTATTCAGACGAACATGGTTTAGAAGTTAGAGGCGGAAAGATATGAGGACAATAAAGTTATATGTGGAGGGTAAAGGTGACTTCCTATTTGTCATTCATTTATTAGAAGCGATGTTTGGATATAAATTAAGTATTGATATTAGAAAATTACAAGCGCATTATTCCGAACATAAAAAAATATACCTTTCTGTTGGGACGTTTACTACTCAAGAGGGGCACGGTGGAATTGACTCAACAAAAATAAATGCAGTTCTTAAACAGATAAATGATGTTGATTCAAGATTAGGTGTTGAGAGTGTTTTTTTAATAGACGCTGATACAAAGCATCACGTTAACCCACCAGGCGGTATCGAAGCGAGATCAAAACATATGGAGGAACTTAAAAAATCAACGGATTTTAAATATTTTCTTATACCTACAAATGAAATTGACGGAAATCTAGAAACAATTCTGCAGTCTATAATTTGCACCAACGGGAAGAATTTTTACAAATGTTTACATGATTATGCAGAAAGTCTTATTGCTTTAAATGATAGTGATAGACCAACATATGTTAAAGAGAACCCGAAACTTGAAAAGGAAAGAATTGGTTGGTATATATACATGATGGAGGGCAAAAGAAGTAAACAAGATAAGGACAGGATTAATCCAGAATTATGGGATTTGAATTCTGAAATTCTTAATCCACTGAAAGTATTTTTAAAGTCAATAATTAAAAACGAGTAAATTAATATTCTTATCCCACCCACAGGTTATAAGGTGTTCGTCATCGGTCGTCAGCAAAAAATCACGCCAAGCCATTGCCACATTTGTTTTAGAGTATATGTTTTAAAGGCATAAACAAAAGTGGCAATGCCCTTCGGGTTGCTATCGCAAGCTTGTCATGCTTTTTGCGTTCCTCCCTCTTCCTCACGGCAGCCTCCAGTGTCCTGCCAAGCCACTTCATTCATTGCATTGCGGTTGCCCGTTCATTCGCAAAATAAATTTTAAATAGCGGTGCTCATTCACTGGGCAATCCTCATTCCATTCATTTCAGTAGCTTGTCAATCCACCGGCTGCCAATAATTTGGCTCGCCTGCTGGTCGCCTCGGGCTGCGTCAGGCATTGGCGCATTTCATCCCACAAGCTATCGCTAATGCGCCAACACCTGCCTTGTGTTGTCTATCGTGTGGCATAAACTAAGGTCGCTTCGCGGTCTTTATTTATTTGCCACACTTGCAACATAGGTCGCCTCCGCAGCTTCTAAGGTCGCTGCTCCCAGGCTCCCACCCTCGGCTCCACTCGCAGGACGGCTCGCTAAAGCTGCACAAGTGTCCGCAATCCGTTCATTTCGCTACGTTGCACTTCGCTTCATTCTCTCATTGCAGCCACTTCTCCCACAGCTTGCCGCAGGCGCTATAACCTCCAACACACAGCATATTCGTATTTAAGTATTTGCTTAAATATGAAAATATATCTACCTTTGTGATATGGAAGGTAATACATGTATCAGGCAATTTGCAGATCCAACACAGATTAAAGACTGCAAAGAATTATTGAAAACAAATTTAAAAGCCTTTGAAAATTTAGCGAAGGTCTTGGAATTGGCCGGAAACGAAGTACGACTTAAGATTCTCTTTTTGCTCGAAGAAGAAAATGAATTATGTCCTTGTGATTTAAGTGATATTCTTGGTATGAGTATTCCGGCTGTCTCTCAACATTTGAGAAAACTAAAAGATGGGAATATTCTTATTACAAGACGTGAAGCACAAACCATCTATTACTCGCTAAAAAAAGAACACATTAAAATCCTTAAACCGTTTTTCAAATTCATTCGTCAGTCGAATGTTATTCCAGTATAGTTATGAAGCAGGGCAAATTCTTAGGAGCGGGGATTCTTTCCGCAATAGCAGCATCCCTTTGTTGCATTACTCCGGTGTTGGCATTAATTGCAGGTACCAGTGGCGCAGCCGCAACTTTCTCATGGGTTGAACCATTCAGACCATACCTGATAGGCATTACGATTTTGGTGCTTGGTTTTGCCTGGTATCAAAAATTAAAACCGATGAAAAAACCTGACTGCGATTGTGAAGAAGATGAAAAGCCAAAATTCATTCAGAGTAAAAAATTTCTCTTCATTGCTACGATATTCGCTATCCTGATGATTGCATTTCCCTATTACGCAAAAATATTCTATTCAAGTCCAGATAAGGAGATACTAATTATTGATAAATCAAATATCCGTAAGGTTGAATATTCAATTTCTGGTATGACCTGCTCCAGTTGTGAGGAACATGTATCGCATGAAGTGAATAAATTAAAAGGCATCATTAGTGTTGTAGCCTCTTATGAACAGGGTAATGCAATCATTGAATTTGATAATACAAAAACCAATATTACAGAAATCGAATCCGCAATAAATTCAACGGGTTATACAGTATCATCTACAAATGAAAAATAGCAATGGAAATAATTACAAAATCAACAATCACTTGCCCCGTTTGTTCTCATAAAAAGGAAGAAGAAATGCCTACAGATGCCTGTCAGTTTTTCTATCAATGCGAAAAATGCAAAGAAGTTATTAAACCAAAAGCAGGTGACTGCTGTGTGTTCTGTAGTTATGGGTCTGTAAAGTGTCCTCCGATACAACAGAATAATTCATGTTGTAAGTAATAAACATAAATAAATAAAGTCAGCAAACTGAAGAATGAGGCTCGCGGCTACATTAATCAAATAAAAAAAGAGCCGCAAATGTAAGTCGGTGTTCCAAGCTTAGCAAGGTCAAGCCCTCCGGGTTTTGCAAAAAAAATCTCCACCGCCTTACTTTGCTTAAGGTAAAAAATACTACTCCTACATAAGGCGGTAGTATTTTTTTTGTCAAAAACCTTGCAAACCTTGTCCCACCTCCTTGAAGGATGGCTTTCTTTTTTATTTTTTTCGGTTTTTGTTTTTTGTTTTAAAAATTATTGGGGGGTTGGGGTAGCATAAATTTTAATGCTCAAGCTATGCTCAAATCAAAAATCAAAACACACAAACTCGGTAACCATTACCACCAGCCACATTTTTTTATTTTGAATAAAGGAAGGAATGCAGGTAAACCCTGTCCGGATTGTTACACCAATAGTTTCGTATTTCTTGCTGATACGGATGATGAACGTTGGCACTTTTATTATTTATGCCAGGCGTTATGGCAAGGCAAATATTTTCACTCGCTTTTAATCGGCTCCGTAATTGAGTTTATACGCATTGATGAGTTTACGATGGCATTACATCATGCTAACATCACAATCTCTCAAAATAAGGCAGATTATGGCGAATTAATAGGGTATTTTAAACAGTTGGATGAGCATCAAGCCAACCTCAACAAACAAATCAAGTTAATTCATCAGGTTAGGCAAAGTATGGTTTATAAAATGCTGCACAAATAACACCCGTTTTCGCCTAATTAAATTTTATATGCAAAGATAGCAGGTGGGCTGACCCACGTGCCGACAATAAAAAAACAAAAGCTTACGGCATAAACACGGGCAGACGCACAGAGCCAACATTTATTCCGTTTCCTTTTGTTTTTTTAAATCCACCTGCTGAGGAAAGCATATAAAATTTAATACTATGCAAAAACATCCAAAAATGTCCTTAGTCGCTTCGGCACCGGTTTGCACATTCACTAGCGCAATTCAATTGCAACCAATGCAACTTTCACCTTATGCATTCAATCGCTATTTGCGCAAGCGTGCATTGGTGCATTCATCAACTGCAATCAAATCTTATGCATTGCCTTGCGGTTGCTATGTGTTGGTGCATTCATCAGGTGTGCGTCAGCTTTCCACCTTGCCGTTTTAGTTTTTACTAAAATAAAAAAGGTCGCCCATTTACGGGCGACCCTCATTCATTTACCATGACAACTTACTTACGGAATCGTTTACCGAGAGATTTCAATAACACAGATACACCGAAACTAACCACAGCACCAATTGCTGCAAGGATAACTGTTTTTAATATATCGGATGAACCTATGTTCACCGCTACGGTAAGGACCGTTCCGGAAACAGTGCCCAGGATAGTGCCTCCTTCTATGTGATGATTACTGCTCATTACTCAGCGATTTCCGAGATCTTAGTTGAATAATGCGCGTTGGCACTTGCACAATTCGACTCACAGTTTTTCTCAGCTTTCAAAGTGAGCAAATCCTCAACCGCTTTGTCAAGCGTTCGGCCGGCATCAGCTTTGGTTAGCTTAGCACCTGCAGCAATTGCATCGATCAATTGATTTTTGGTAAGATCAAGTGTTTTCCCTTTGAGTTCTATCTCAATGTTCGTTTTGATCGCACCTTCACCGATTGATTTAGATTGGTACTTTGCTTCCAGTTTTGGCGTTCCGCAATCGCTTGCAATTACCGTGATGGTGTCTTCATCATTTTGATTCAATCGCCCTTCACTTTCTTTTGTGATTATCGCATCCGCTTCGAATGAATTAATCACTTGTCCTTTGCTGTAGTTTTTTCCTTTCACTTCAACAATGACTTTTAGACTTTCTTTTTTTGTATTATCCATAAGGACAAAAATTTTAATGGTTATTATTCTTTTTTTTTGTCTCCACAATCTTCAACCGCGGCTTGACTTACTGCAGTCGCTACCGCTCCTGCTGTGAGCAAGTATCCACCAGCTGTTACCAACGCAACAGGTAAGGCGATTGGTGCTGCCACCAATACGCCACCTGCAGCTGCAAGTATCAAACCGATAGTCCGCAGTTTTTTGAAAAACTTTGGAGTTGGCTCAGAATATCTTTCCAAGAAGTTCATTTCGCTCGGATTTTTTTGCATCTTGTTCATACCGTTTCTTAGTTTATTTCAACAACAGTTAATGAATTATGCGCACCATCCTTTAATGAATACTGAACTGCATTCACTTCTTGGAAGAATTCAACTTGTAAGAGGTACAAATCGGTACCAGCACCACCGGGAATCGCAGGAGTTAAAACTACGTTTGATGGAGTAGCATCGATAAGAAGGTTCACAGCATTTGTTGCTTGAACGTCATACAGTCCTGTTGCGAAATCCAATTTCAACCATGCACCTTTAAGAGTTACGTGAGTAGCTCCAGCAGGAAAGTTGATATGATTTACCGGTTCAAGACCGTTGATTGTAATTACACCGGTTCCGATGTTCACGCTGTACGGTTTAAACAAGATGCTACCGAGCAAAGCTTTTTTGTTGAAGTTGAAATTTTTCAACAATGCTTTTGCCGCTGGCAAAGCAATTGCAACACCAACATTTCTTTCACCACGTACACTTGTACCATCGAGATTTTTAATGTTGGTCATTACCTTGGTTAAACGAGATACTACACGATTGTCGGAAGCAGTTTGTAACATTGCGAACAATGCTACACGCAGGTTTTTACCTGCAACCGCAGACGAACCAAATTCAGCTCCGTTTTCCCTTGTTCTCACAAAGGCAGGATCGTTTTGAATGCGTTCCGCATCCACACCGCCCTTTTCACGTGCTAAATGTCCGTCTTGGGTTTTGTAAAAGGAAATATCTCCGATTTTTCCTTTTAGCTTGATGATGCCCTTTTGACGTGCCATTTTGTTTAATTTTTAATTATTGATTAAAACTTAATCAGGCGCTGCAGTCGACTGAAAAAGGCCAGATGAATTTTCTTATCGCGAGTCGAATTTCCCTCTGACAATACAAAAGTACCTTGACTAAAATGGCTTAAAGAATTTGCGGTGCGATTGCACCCAAAAGGAATGTTTTTAACTAACGGTTGGTAAATAGGCGTAGAAAGTACCTATATGCTCCATAGATGAAGTATGGATAAAGTATATACAAGTGTAAACAAAAGCAAGGGAGAGTAAAGGGAGGAAAAAAACAAATGTTTCCCACATGTTTCCCACAGCCCATTTGAAAATAAAAAACCCCCAGTATTTACTGGGGGTTTAGCGTTCTTCATGTGATCCCGCTGGGATTCGAACCCAGGACCCTTACATTAAAAGTGTAATGCTCTACCGACTGAGCTACGGAATCAACTCATTTACTTTTCAGTAAACAAAATCAATTCGGTAATCAAGCAAATTATGCTTTTTTACACTTTGTCATAAGAATCGTTTCTATTGAAACATTTCGTATGCGGATATCATTTAAAAGAGCGTTTTTTTAACAAGAGTGCAAATATAAGCGCATTTTTAACTACTGCAAAAATATTTTTATCCCCAAAAGGCACTTTTTTTACCAATTTTTTCAAACTTTATTTATTTTAGTAACATGTCCTTTTGTCCGGAGATAAAATTATTAAAAGGTTTCTGTAATCTGAGTTTTGGAGAGCCTGCGGAAATCATTAAAAAAACCTTTGGTGAACCAGAAGAGGTGCAAGAATTAAACGACGATATATTAAATACCTCAAGCACAGTGTATCATTATTGGGAAATGGGATTCTCTCTTTTTTTCGATAACCATAAAAACCAAAGTTTTAATAGCGCCGAAATTGACAATAAAGAAACCTTGCTTTTTGGGGTGAAATTATTTGATTTGAAGGAAAAGGAAATAGTAGAATTGATGAAAAAAAATGGTTTTTCATTATCAGATTCGGAAAATCACGATTGGGGCGAAAAAAGACTGAGTTTTGATGAGGCCGGATTAGATTGTTATTTTCAGAATCAAAAACTCGCATCTGTTAATTTTGGAGTAGGTGATAAGGCCGATGAATTTTATTATTTCCCCAATTAATCCGGTGAATAAACAGTTAAATATCTACTTCTAAAATCCCTATCTTTAAACAAATTTATTGATTATGGCAGGAACAGAATTATTTGGCGATGAAGAGCGCAAGGAAATAAACGATGTAATGCAAACCGGCATCTTATTCAGATATGGACATGATGCGCAACGTAACAATCATTGGAAAGCGAAAGATTTTGAAGCTGAAGTTAGAAAAATAACCGGGGCTAAATATGCCCATGCCATGAGTAGTGGCTCTACTGCTATTGCCACAGCCCTGGCAGCTAGTGGAATTGGAACGGGTGATGAGGTAATTGTACCACCATTTACTTTTATTGCAAGTGTAGAGGCTGTATTATTTGTAGGCGCTATACCTGTTTTTGCTGAAATTGATGAAACTTTATGTTTGAGTCCGGAAGGAATTGAAAAAGCCATCACTCCTAAAACAAAAGGTATTTGCCTGGTTCACATGTGCGGTGGAAATGCAAAAATGGATGAAATTATGGCCATTGTCAATAAACATAGTTTAATATTGGTTGAAGATGCAGGGCAAGCATTTGCCTCCTCTTATAAAGGAACATTTACAGGATTATTTGGTAAAGCCGGAAGCTATTCTTTTGATTTTTTCAAAATTGCTACGGCAGGTGAGGGTGGTGTGTTGGTTACCAATGATGAGGAAACGTATAAAAAAGCCGATGTGTATAGCGACCATGGACATAATCATATAGGTGCAAAAAGAGGTATGGAAGATCATCCTTATTTAGGCTTTAATTACCGTATATCTGAGCTTCATGCAGCAATAGGTTTAGCACAAACCCGACGTGTACCTGCCATTAAGGAAAAAAATAAATTCAATAAAAAATTTATGCAGAATTTACTGGCTAAAAATCCGGCTATTTCATTTGCAATTCCGGGAGACCCAGAAGGAGATTCATGCACGCATTTAAATATTTTTTTACCGGATGCCGATTCGGCTAAAAGAACGGTTGATGAGTTTAATAAAGCAAATGTGGCTGGATTTGATTACTGGTTTTTAAATATGTATCATTTCATTAATCAATGGGATCATTTAAAGAATTTACAAACTGTTGCAAAATTACCGGCTCAAATATTAGATAAGCCGCAAGATTATAATAAATTGAGTTTACCGGTAACACAAAATATCATTGGCAGATTAATTTCTTTTGGTGTAAAAGTGTCGTGGACTGAAGATCAGATGAAGGAGTTGGCCAATAACATAAATAGTTGCGTAAATAAAGCCATGTCGGCAGTGAAAGCTTAAGGCTTGAAATTGATTTTTAAATGTGGAGCGTATTGAACAATATTTTAATCAATTAAAAAAATCGTTACGCAAGTATAATATACAATCATTTCAAACTTCCCCAACTTATAAATTCACACATGGCAAAAAGAGCATAATCTTGGAAATTCCGGATGATTTATTAATCACATCAGCACAAAAACTACCGGCTATTATTCTTTCAAAATTAAATCTGAACAAAACAGTTTTTGCCCGAATATGTGAGGTAAAAAAAATTGAATCTGAGTCTGCTTATGCATTTACCAATAGCTATCACATAATGAATAGTGTAAATTCTGCTTACAAATACGGTATTTTTTTAAATGATGAATTGTTGGCGGTAGCCTTATTTTCTAAAGGAAGAAAAATGAATCGCCTTCCAGCGCATAAAAAATCGTATGAATTAATGCGTTTTTGCACCAAAGAAGGAATAACTGTAACCGGAGGTTTAAGTAAGCTGGTTAAAACTTTTTGCCGGGAAAAAAATGCAGGCGATGTGATGACGTACATCGACAAACAATTATCGAATGGGGAAGCTTACAAAAAAGCCGGATTTATTGTTCACAGTGAAACGGGCGAAATGAATTATCAAATTCACAAGGAAAATTATAAACGATCGCTGCAAAAAGACGAAACAAATACACTTCTACATTATACTGTTAAGGGCCCCGGAAGTATTAAATTAATTTATTCTTGTAATGAGGCCATATAATTGCATAGTAGTTTTAGGCCCAACTGCAAGTGGAAAAACCAAATTGGCGTGTGAAATCGCTTATCAATGCAATGGCGAAATCATCAGTGCTGATTCACGACAAGTATATAGAAATCTGGATATCGGTACAGGCAAAGATTTAAACGAATACTCAATACACAATAAAAACATAAAATATCATTTGATAGATATTCAAGATCCAAGTGAACAGTATTATTTGCATCAGTTTATAGCCGGTTGCGATAATGCATTTTATGAAATAATTAAAAAAAATAAAACTCCGGTGATTTGCGGAGGAACAGGATTGTATCTAGATTCCTTGCATAAGGATTATTCATACACTCAAATTAGAGAAAATGAAGAATTAAGAAAACAATTAAATAAGCTTTCTAAAAATGAATTAACTGTCCGACTTAATAAATACCCCGATGATACACTCCGGCATGTTGATCGGAATTCCATTAAAAGATTAATTAGAGCTATTGAGATTGGCGAATATGTTTTGGCCCATGGATGGGACCTCACTGGCAACGCAAGGCCCTATAAACCTCTTTATATTGGATTAGAACTGCCTTTAGCGCGCAGAAAACTTAACATTGAATATAGATTAGAGCAAAGATTGAAATCAGGTTTAATAGAAGAAGTTGAAATGCTTTTAAAAAGAGGAATTACTCACCAAAGATTACAATTCCTCGGTTTGGAATATAAATGGGTTTCTTTATATCTGGAAAAAAAGATATCTCTTTCAGAAATGCAAACTAGTCTCTTAACAGGCATTCTTCAATACGCGAAAAGGCAAATGACCTGGTTCAGAAAAATGGAAAAAGAAGGAATTAAAATAAATTGGATTAATCCGGTTAATTTCACTGAAGCATTAGATTTAATTCATCTTTCATTCAGAAAGTGAAAAATTGAACACAAAAAAAACCCGATTTTTAATCGGGTTTTAATAAGTTAGTTTGATATTATTTCAATAAGCTCACATGTCCGGTATACTCTTTTCTACCTTGATTGTTGTCGCTTGAAACTTTCACTTTGTAAACATATACTCCAACTTCTCCGTTTAAATCTTTTATTTTCCCATCCCATCCTTTGGTAAGTTCTTTAGTTGAATAAACTAAATTACCCCATCTATCGTAAATCTCCATAGAATAACCTTCGCTGCTTAATCCAACTCCTTTCACATTAAACACGTCATTTAAACCGTCGTTATTAGGAGTAAAAGTGTTAGGAATATACACGCTAAAGGCATCTCTTACTTCAATAACTTTAAATACTGAATCTGAACATCCTTTGTCGGTTCTTGAAATTAAATAAACCGGATATTTACCAATGTTAGGATAAGAACGTGTTGGGTTTTTCATAGAAGAAGAATCGTAACCCCCAACACCATTAGTGCCTTGGAATTCGTATAAGTATGAAATCACATTTCCTCCTGAATGACTAGGGAAGAATGTTACGTTGTTTTCTGTAGTAGTTACCGGATCAGGATTGTAATTTAATACCGTGTGAGGAAGTGGGTGAACAACAATTGGAGTTTCAACTGAATAAGTAGATGTACAACCGTTTTTACCGGTAGTCTTCACTTTTAAATTATAAGTACCGGCAGTATTATAACAGAAATCGAAATCATCTCCCTGGTATAATTCTCCATTACCCATATCAAAAGTAATTTGACTGTAAAGACTTTGAACCTGACTGTTTAATTTTAAACATAACGGTTCACATCCTTCCGTTTTGCTTAAAGTAAGCTGTGGAGCAGGACCCTTGTTAACCGTTACAGTGAATGAATTAGAAATTGTATAATGAGGACAAGCTATATCGTAAGCCATTAAGTTATAAATGGTAGTTCCTTGCGGATAAGCATATTGTACACTTCCTGTTGGAGAGCCTAACCATTGTTGAGGGTTCCATACATAAGCATAATTCTGACTTCCACCGCTTGCGCCAGCAATTAAGGCAATGCTATCCCCGTCACAAATAGTTACATTGCCCGGAGTAGTTGTAAATGAAATTGGTGTTAAAACATCAATGCTTGTTACAGCAGAGGTTTTACATGGACCTAAGTTTACTTCCAAAGTATAAGTACCGGCCTGATTCGCTTGGATAAACGGTAATACCATTACTTGATTATTACTTTGAAAACCGTTAGAACCTAACCAAGTATAACTTGTTGCACCAACCGGTCCGCCAATAGAGTAAGTGGTATTGAAGCAGAGTTGTTTGTATGGCTCAAGTGTAAATGGTAAAGATGGGTTAACGGTAACTTGTGTAGTATTTGTATTATAGCACATGATTGCACCGTTAGTGAAAGCTGTTGTAATTGTATAAACACCTGAAGCTGATACCGGAGGGTTACCAAGAATTGGATTTGCAATACTTGAAGTATAAGAATTTGGACCGTTCCAGCTATACGAAATAGCGCCTTGAGCAAATGCTTTTAATTCAACATTGGATGGATCACACACCACAGAAGGTGAGTTCACTACAATATCCGGTACAGGTACCACATTAATTTGACCAAAGCTGTTGATGTTACAACTTACGTTACCAATGGCCCATATAGCAGTAACATTATAAACACCTGTATTAGCCACAGGGATATTAGTGATAGAATTAACGGCATTATTTGAACTGAAATTATTTGGTCCGGTCCAGTTGTACGAAAGAGGGGCAGGGTTAGCGCTTACGCTAACTGCAGCAGTTTGTTTTTCGCAAATATTTGCTGGTAAAGTTAAGGTAAGTGGAGATGTAGCCACAACTGATACATTCGCTACTGCACTTGAATTACAAATTAAAGTAGTATTAGAAGCAGTAAAAGCAGCCTGAATGGTATAGTCACCGGAAGCCAATGGAGTAACTGGTGAAATTGGAGCCGGATTTTGAACATTAGCCGTGTAATTATTTGGGCCGGTCCAAGTAAAAGAACTTGCTCCGGTAACACCCGCAGTTAATGTTAAGGCTGAACCTTGACAAACCGTTGGGTTGTTTACTGAAATACTCGAGTAATCTACCACTGTTAACGATGTTGTTCCGATTGAAGAACAAGAACCGTTATTAAATACACTGGTAACAGTACAGAAATAAACTCCGGTTAATGTAGGTTGCGCGTTTACTACTTGTGGGTTTTGAAATGAAGAAGTATAACTGTTAGGTCCGGTCCAATTATATAAAACAGGGTTTCCTGCAGAAGCATTACAGGTTAAATTTAAAACAGAACCTTTACAAATCGGACCATTACTTCCTAAAGTAACAGTTGGAGTAGGGTTAACCCAAATTTCAATGGTTTGAGAAGCCTGGCAATTTGCTGAGTTTGTTCCAACAACTGTGTATATTGTTGTTGCCGTAGGACTAACTGCTGCTGTATTTGAAATAATTGTTCCAGGATTTATAGTATATGTTCCTCCAATTCCTGCACCACCACCGGTAATGGTTGTGGTTTGACCGCTACAAATAGCAGTAGAGGTTGCTGCAGCTGTAATGGTTGGTTGAATACAACAAACAGCTAACCAAGTTAACATATTTGCACGTAAATTACCCGCACTAGGTTGAGGATTATGAAAACTAGTGTTTGTCATTGAACCAAATAAACACATTCCAGAACCCCACGGTTTAGACGCTAAAATTATATTTCCACCGGTTGGTTGCTGTGCTTGACCCCATGTTGTCCAAGGAGAAACCGTATTGTGAATTATTGGAGTTAGTCCAGGACCGGTCACATACCCATGGCAATAAAAATTATCTTGATGTACTGTTGCTGTTATAGGTGCAGGCCCAAGATAAATAGGATGAGCCGGATTCACTGCGTAACCAGGCGAAGAATAGGGACCGCCATTTACATAATTTAAAGTTATACCGCCAAATCCATAATTCATATTAAACCCTGTGTTAGGACCCGCATTTAAAAACAAACGCCCGCCATTAAACACCCAAGTTTGAATAGCGGCAATATTTGCTACTAAGAAGTTATTCATGGATGCAGCTGCCATAGAACCACCGTCACAATAAATTAAACAAACCGAAGGTTGTAATAATGCGTTTACATTAACAGTTTGAAACCAATCTTGTATCCAGTTCCCGGCACCAAATGCCTGATTCATAGCTGATACATTGGAAATAGATCCCCAAGGTTGAGCGTTTTGTTGAGTTAAATAATACTTTACTTGTTGAGCATTTAAACTTAAACCTAAAAACGCAAGTGCAAAAACTAAAACTATTCTTTTCATATCTTTATATTTCAATAATGAACATTACAAATTTAACAAAGTGATTAAATAATGGAGGCCTTTTTGGATAAAGTAGAGTAGTCCTTTAATCAGTTTTTAGCCCAATTCACCCAATTTTTGGATTTTAACAATTAAATTGAGGTCATTCATGGAATAACAATTTTAAATCTCAAAATTAAAAGATAGGAGTTCTGTTAATTTTTTTTAGAATAATCCACCAAATAATGTAGTCCGGCGCTTTCGCCTCTTTTAGCAGCATGTTTAATAATCAAATAGCCAACGCAAATTAAATTTCTTAGTTCACAAAGTTTTTGAGTGATGATTTTTTCATCGTATAAGCGCTCATTTTCTTTATAAATTATTTCTAATCGATCAAAAGCTCTTTTTAACCTTAATTTACTGCGTACAATACCTACGTAATTGGTCATGATTTGTTGCACCTCTTTATGTGATTGTGTTATTAAAATCATTTCTTCCGTTTGTTCTGTTCCTTCTGCATTCCAATTCGGAATATTGTCCTTATAATTAATTTTGGGTAATGTTTTTATTGCATCTAAACTTGCTCGGTGAGCAAAAACTACAGCTTCTAATAGTGAATTGCTTGCTAATCTGTTGGCGCCATGTAATCCGGTACACGCACATTCGCCTATAGCATAAAGGTTTTGTATGGAAGAACGTGCAAATTCGTCGGTTGTTATTCCACCACACATATAATGCTGTGAAGGCAAAACAGGTATCATATGAATGAAAGGATCAATTCCAAGCGAAGTGCATTTGTTATAAATATTTGGGAAATGTTCAATAAATCCTCTTCTGTCCAAATGCCTACAATCTAAATACACAAATTCTTCACCACTCATTTTTAATTCATTATCTATAGCTCTGGCCACAATATCTCTTGGAGCCAATGATCCTCTTTCATTATATTTTTGCATGAATTCTTTCCCCTGCTGTGTTTTTAAAATTCCGCCAAAACCCCGAACAGCTTCACTTATTAAAAAACTAGGTGTTTCACCGGGATTAAATAAAGAAGTGGGATGAAATTGCACAAATTCCATATCTTTTATTGCACCTTTTGCTCGGTACACCATTGCAATTCCATCTCCGGTAGCAATATTTGGATTGGTTGTTGAAGCATATACATGTCCTGCACCACCGGTTGCCATGGTAGTTATTTTTGATAATACAGTTTCTACTTGTCCGTTTTTGGTATTCAACATATAAGCACCATAACATTGTATGCCGGGAGTTTTTGAATTCACTTCAACTCCCAAGTGGTGTTGCGTTAAAATGTCAATAGCAAAATAATGGTCATAGATTTCAATATTAGGGTGGTGATGAACTTGTTTTAATAATGCTCGCTCTATTTCTGTTCCTGTTGCGTCTTTATAATGTAAAATCCTATTCTCGCTATGCCCTCCTTCTTTTGCCAAATCAAAAGATCCATCGGACTTTTTATCAAAATGGGTGCCTAATTTTATCAGTTCTTCAATTCGCTCTTTACCTTCTTCAACAACCATCCTTACAATTTTCTCATTACACAATCCTGCACCTGCATTTAAGGTATCCTGAACATGTTTTTCAACATGATCTTTTTCGTTCCAAACCGCTGCAATTCCACCTTGCGCGTACTTGGTATTGCTTTCGTCTTCTTTACTCTTTGTTAAAATAATTACTTTACCATAGTTTGCTACTTTCAATGCAAAACTTAATCCGGCAATTCCCGACCCAATTATTAAAAAATCTGTTTTTAACTGTTTCAACAAAACAAAATTACTAAGATTTGCATAGTATTGGTAATAATTTACATTAATGAGCTTTGGTTTATTGTTGTATTTTTACGGCTTAATATGAACATGAGTGAAATTCCATATACAATTTATGCAGAGGGTACTCCTAACCCGGCCAGTTTAAAATTTGTGGCCAACAAATTAATTTTGGTAAGTGGAGCCTCAGCAGAATATGATAGCGTTCAATCTGCAAAAGATGCTCCAATTGCATTAGCATTGTTTCAGTTTCCTTTTGTTAAAAGAATCTTAATTAATTCTAATTATATAACTGTTCTTAAAAGTGATTCGGTTAGTTGGGATGAAGTGATGAGTGAAGTACGTATTTTTATTACCAATTATTTAAATGATGGGAAAGAAATAGTAAATAAACTTCCACAACAAGAAGTTGCTAAAGACAATAACTTTAAAGAAACGGTTAAGGTAAATACACAACATGCACCACCATCCAACGAAGTGGAAACTAAAATAATTGAAATACTTGAACAATACATCCGCCCTGCTGTGGAACAAGACGGTGGCATGATTACTTTCAAACAATTGCAGGATGGAATTGTAACCGTTCAAATGCGGGGCAGTTGTAGCGGTTGCCCAAGTAGTACACAAACTTTAAAAGCAGGAATTGAAGGGTTGCTAAAAAGATTAATGCCCGATGCAATTAAGGAAGTAGTGAGCGAAGCAATGTGATCAAATAAATCAAAATCTTACCGATGAAATCTGAAAAAATAAGACCATCATTTGAAGAAATTTATATGGAATTAGCCCAAAAACTGGCTGATCGCTCTCATTGTGTAAAAGCCAATGTTGGAGCCGTGTTAACCAAAGATACTCGGATCATTTCTTTGGGATATAATGGGCCACCAGCAGGAACTCATAATTGTGATGTAGAATGGCCGGAAACAGGGTGCCCCAGAGATAGTAAAGGGAGTTGTTCACTTGCACTTCATGCTGAACAAAATGCCATTTTATATGCTGCTAAAAATAATGTAAGTATGGAAGGCGCTACTTTGTTTGTGACTTTATCTCCTTGTATTTCTTGTGCTCGTGTGATTTATACCACGGGAATAAAAAAAGTTTATTTTAAAGATAGTTACGCTGATTTTAAGGGATTAAAAAGCGACGAAGGAGTTGATTTTTTGAGGAGATTCGGTGTAGAAGTAATTAAGTTTGAAAAATGAAATGGACAAAGATTATAATTTTGTTTGGTCTGATTTTAACATCGCCTAAGTTTATTGCTCAGGATAAAAAAGATGGAACGGGGCCTGCAGAAAAATCATTTAAAAGCGAACGTAAATTAAGAAAAGCAGATAGAAAAGAAGCCAAAGAAAAACGAAGAAAAGAAAAGGCGGAGCAAAAGGCGATAAAAAAACATCATAAAAGAATTCAAACTAAAAAAGTTCGGAAGCGAATGAAAAAAAGTAAAAAAACAGCCATTCGTAATAATGAAAATAAACGCGAGTTCTTTTTGAAGAGATGGTTTAAAAAGAAAAAGAAAGTTTGATCGCAAGTACTTCCATTTAATTCAATATTTCAACCACTTATATAAAACCAACCGCCAGTTTTTAAAATGTTAATTTTAATTAAACGTGTTATGCGTAAACTTGTATTAGAAATCTATCTAACATGAACGCTTATAATAGATATAAAAACATTAAGTACTTGATTATCACATTTATAATAAATAGAGTGCATTTTTCCTTGCAATATCATTGTAGCTTTGATATTTTTAGGGTTTTTAAAAATAGGTTGTATTTTAAGGTAATTTAACAATATGAGGAAAAACATTTACTTAGCAGTTGTATTCGCATTTTTCACAAGTTTAGCCGGGATGGCGCAAACAGGTAATGGTGCAATTAAAGTAGTTTTACAAGATAAGGTTACGAAAGAAACTATTCCATTTGCCAATGTGGTTGCTTATAAAGATGGAGTACAGGTTGGCGTTGCAACTACGGATATGGAAGGTGAAGCAACCATTAAGCCATTAGAACCCGGAAAATATTCTATTAAAGGTGTTTACGTTGGATACCAAGCACAGGAAATAAAAGATGTTGTGGTAGGTGATGGAAAAACTGCCTATGTTACTATCGGACTTTCAAACGGTGAAGGTGTTAAGTTAGATGAGGTTGAGGTTGTTGTATATCAGGTTCCATTAATTGATCCGGATACTAAATCAGGACAAACCGTAACTCGTGAAGATTATCAAAACTTAGCAACGAAAGATGTAAACTCCGTAGCAGCAACTACAGCAGGTGTATATCAGGCTGATAATGGCGGTGGTATTAATGTTAGAGGTGGTAGAAGTGGCAATACAACATATTTTGTTGATGGCGTAAAAGTTTTCGGAACACCTAATTTACCTCAACAAGGTATTGAACAATTAAACGTAATTACAGGTGGTGTTCCGGCTATGTATGGTGACCTTACTTCAGGTGCTATTTCTATTTCAACACGCGGCCCTCAATCAAAATATTTTGGAGGTATTGAATTAATTTCTTCTCAATTAACCGATCCTTACGGCTATAACTCTTTAGGTTACAGTTTTGGTGGGCCAATCTATAAAAAGAAAGATTCTACCCAACGTACTGTATTAGGTTTCTTTTTATCAGGTCAAGGTACTTACAATAAAGATCCTCGTCCGCAATTTATACCGGTTTATATGTTGAAGGAAGAAAAACTTCAGGAAATAAAAGATGCTCCTTTATTACCTTCTCCTTCCGGAACTGGATTTATTCGTTCATCTGAATTCGTGACTAAGGAGGATATGTACACTCAAAAATATCGTCCGAATGCTACTTCTCGCGGAATATCCTTAACCGGTAAATTAGATTTTCAACCTGTTGCAAATACCAACATTTCATTAGGTGGTTTCTTCAATTATGGTAAGGGTTATAATGCAGGTATTGGTAGTCAATTATTCAATTATGCGAATCATTCCGTGTCTAATAATTTAATGTATCGTACTTCTTTATCTATTACTCAAAAATTCGGCAGCGGAACAGGAAATAAGGATAAAAAACAATCTATCGTTACTAATCCGTTTTTTAGATTCTTAGTAAGTTGGGAGAACAACCAGAATATCACCCAAAGTGATGTTCATAAAGACAGAATTTTTGATTATGGATATGTAGGAAAGTTTGAAAGAACGTTCTTAGAAAAAGATTTTGCATACAATTATGCATTTACAGATACCTTTTTATTAGGAGGTCAAAACATCAATGCTTACGTGTACCAAAACAGATCAGAAAATGAGGTGAAATTTACCCCGGGCACTTTAAATCCGGATGCAGCTCTTTACACTAGTTATTTGATTAGTCAATCACAAGACAAATTTATCAGTATGAATTATATTCAGGGTAATAATGGTGTAATTAACGGTGATGGTCCGGATAATATTTATGGTTTGTTTAGTAATTTTGGTTCTTATCCGGGTAGTTATACTAAATTTAATTTAAAGCAATTCCGTGTGGCCAGTAGTTTCAACGCCGATATAAAAAATCATGCCATCACTTTTGGTATGGAATTAGATCAGCAATTTACTTCGCAATATAATGTAGCCGCTAGTTCACTATGGATTCGAATGGATCAATTGGCCAATTTCCATACGCAAAGTTTAGATAATACAAATCCTCAATTAGTACCTCAATTTTCCGGTTTAATTCCTTACTATTATTTTGACAGAGCTTATGATGCAGATCGTCAAACGCAATTTTCAAAAAGTTTATTGGCGAAATTAGGCTTACCAGAAAATTATACCGGTTTTGTAAATGTAAATGAAATGGATCCTTCCACTTTTAGTTTGGATATGTTTAGTGCTGAAGATTTATTAGGAAGTACAGGTAATACAGCTCGTGTGTTTTATCAAGGTTATGATCATACAGGAGCAAAAACGAAAGGCAAAACGGATATTGATAAATTTTTAAATGAGAAAGATGCCAATGGAAGAAACTTATTCCCTGTAGGAACTTTTAATCCAATTTATTCTTCTGTTTACATCATGGATAAATTCGACTTTAAAGACATGAAATTTAACATTGGATTACGTGTTGATCGTTACGATGCAAATCAACCGGTGTTAAAAGATAAATTTGCTTTGCATGATTTAGCACGCGTTGGAGATTTAGCTTCCTTAGATTATTTACCAAATGGTTTTGCTAGCAAAATTCCGGGTAATATTTCTAAAGATGCTGCAGTTTATATTTCTCAAGGACCAAAAACTTCAACGGTTAATGGACAAGTAGTAACTACAATTCCTTCCAATTTTGCTATTACCGGATTTAGAGAAGGTGATAAATGGTATGACGCACAAGGCGGCGAGATATCTGATCCTACTCTGATCAACGCATCTGAAGGAAAACCGGTTCCTTTATTCAAGGATAAAAATAATTATAACGAAAGAATGTCAAAAGACGGGTTTACAGATTATAAAGCTGCGGTTAATGCCATGCCTCGTGTAGCTTTCTCTTTCCCAATATCTGATGTGGCAAACTTTTTCTCGCACTATGATGTGTTAGTACAACGCCCAACCGGATTATTTATATTACCGCTTGAATACTATTTCTTAGGAACAACCGGTGGTGCTCCTTTAATTACTAATCCTAATCAAAAGCCTCAACAAACAATTGATTACGAATTGGGTTTCTCTCAAATATTAAATGAGCGTAAAAATGCGAAGTTAGCTATTACCTCTTTTTATAGAGAAATGAGAAATATGATAAACCAACGTATGGTGGTTGGAGCTTATCCTCAAAACTATGTGATGTACGACAATATTGACTTTAGTACTGTAAAAGGTTTATCTTTTGAATTTGATTTTAGAAGGACTGGCGGTTCACGTATCAATGCAAATTATACATTACAATTTGCTGAAGGTTCAGGTTCTAATGCCAACTCCGGTGCTAACTTAGCAGGGTCTGGTCAGCCAAACTTAAGAGTTTTAACCCCATTAGATTTTGATCAAAGACACAGTGTGGTGTTGAATTACGATTATCGTTTCGGAAAAGATAAAGACTATAAAGGTCCAACTTTTAAAAAGAAAGATGGAAAAGTGGTTCAGATATTATCTGATGTTGGATTTAACTTAACCTTTATGATTGGTTCAGGTACACCTTACACTCGTCACAGTGCGCCGTATGCACTTAATGGTAATGCAAAATCAAATATCGTGGGCCAAATCAACGGTTCAAACAAACCTTGGAATTTCAGAAGCAACTTACGTGTAGATAAAAACATACCGTTAACATGGGGTAAAAAAGATTCTGATAACAGAAAGAGAGCCAACTTAAATGTATATGTTCAGGTGCTTAACTTATTTAATACAAGAAACGTACTTGGTGTTTATGCGTTCACCGGTGAGCCGGATGATGATGGTTATTTAACTTCATCTCAAGCTGCTCAGCAATTGGCTTTAACAAACAGTCCAAATGCATTTGTAGATATGTATAATATTAGAATGAATGTCCCTGGTAATTATAGTTTGCCTCGTCAAACTCGTCTAGGTTTATTATTCGAATTTTAAAATATAGGAGGAATTTATTATGAGAAAATTAATAATACTAATCAGCGCACTTACACTCACTACTTTACAAGCTAAAGAAAAAGTGATTGGTGGGAAGCCGGGTAAAACGGTAACCGAAGAAAGTGTAGAATCCAACAACAATTTGGCAGGAAAAGTTATGTCGAGTTGTGCTTCTCCTAAATCAGGACAAGAATTAAAATACAATAACGTTAGAACCATTATTTATACCGGAGGTGATATGTGGTGGGATTTGGTTTCTAATGCCCGGTATATTATTCCAAAAACGGAAGACACTAAAAATGCGGTGAACTCAAGTTTTGCCGGTTCAATTTGGTTAGGAGGATTGGATGCCGGTGGTCAATTGAAAGTGGCTGCGATGACATATCGTCAAAAAGGAGTTGACTTTTGGCCCGGACCATTAGATACCACAAACGCATCTGCCGATCCTGCTGAATGTTCAAGATATGATCAGATATTTACGATTACAAGAGATGAGGTAGATAAGTTTATTGCCGGTAAATCAGCTGCAACTCCTAATATGTTAATCTGGCCCGGTAATGGTAATTTAGGTAAAAATCAAGGTAGAATATTGGCTCCTTTTACAGATGTAAATGGGGATGGTTTTTATGATCCTTCTTCCGGAGATTATCCCGCTTATGATGTTTATAACGAAGCGGCAAAAGATCAATACGGTTATTGTAAATCAAAACTTTATGGTGATTACACTTTATTTTGGGTATTCAATGATAAGGGAAATATTCATACCGAAACAGAAGGTGTAGCTATTGGCGTGGAAGTTCGTGCTCAAGCTTTTCAGTTTAAAACAAACGATGAAATTAATAACATGAGCTTTTACAGCTATGAAATTTTCAATCGTTCATCATTCCAAATCAATAAAACTTATTTTACTATTTGGAATGATGCTGACTTAGGTTATTATTTAGATGATTATGTGGGTTGTGATGTTGAGTTAGGATTGGGGTATATTTATAATGCAGATCCATTCGATGAAACTTATGGTGGTGTAAATGGTTATCAGGATTATCCGCCTTCTTTAGGTTGTGACTTCTTCCGCGGACCGTTAGCAGATGCCAATGATAAAATTGATAATGATCAAGATGGTTTTATTGATGAGCCGGGTGAATCTATTCAAATGAGCCGCTTCACTTATTATAACAATAATATTGGTGCATTCCCTCCTCAAACTACAAATCCGGATATCGCCATCCATTATTATAATTTCATGACCGGTTTTTGGAAAGATGGTTCTCCTTTTACCCAGGGTGGTAATGCATATGGCGGAACTTCACCTGCTCAATATGTTTACGATGGAGATCCTGTAAATAATACCGGTTGGACTGAAAAGAATTCAGGTAACTTGCCTGGTGATCGCCGTTTCTTACAATCGGCTGGTCCTTTTACTTTAAAACCCGGTTCTGTAAATTACATCACTTTTGGTATGCCATGGGCACAAAGCCCGAATAAAGGCGGTAATATTGAATCTATTCGTTTATTAAAAATTGCTGATCAAAAAGCTCAGGCTTTATTTGATAATTGTTTCAAGATTTTGGACGGGCCTGAAGCTCCGGATATGATTGTTCAAGAAATGAATAATGAATTAATAATTTATCTAAGCAATTTAAAAGGTGTTTCTAATAATTACAAATACTACAATAATGATTATGCGGAAGAGGATATAACTATTTTATCAGATCCTACATCTTCAATCACAGCGCTTCAAAATCCGGATAAGTTTTACAAGTTTGAAGGTTATATTGTTTATCAGGTTCGTGATGCTCTTGTTACTTCAACGGATTTAGGTGATGTAACAAAAGCTATTCCAATTTTCCAATGCGATTTAAAAAATGGAATTAGTAGAATAGTTAATTATATTCAAGATAATAATGTGGGAAGTGTGGCTCCTAAAATTATGGTTGAAGGAAATGATAATGGAATTACTTCAACTTTTAAAGTAACACAGGATGCTTTTGCTACAACAGAAAATAGAAATTTAATAAATAATAAAACCTATCATTTTATTGCGGTAGCTTATGCCTACAATAACTATTTAACTTACGCACCTGATGTATCACCATCTACTGACCCTAATGCAAATTATTTAGGACAGAAAAAACCATATTTGGAAGGTCGTAAATTAAAAAGAGCAGCTGGAATTCCGCATAATCCGGAATTAGAGAAAGAGGGTACAACTATGATGTCTGCTTATGGTTTCGGACCTAAGATTACTCGTGTAGAAGGACAAGGTAATGGTGGAAATTTATTAACACTTACTAAAGAAAGTGAAGATGCCATTGTAAATAGTTCAACTGGTTTCGTTGAACAAATTACTTACGAAAACGGTGAAGGGCCTATCAGCATTCGCGTTGTTGATCCATTAAATGTAAAAGCTGCAAATTACACCTTGCGTTTAATCAATAAAAATTTCAGATCAATTTATTCTCCAACTATTGATCCAACTTATTCTATTTCTCCTCAGGAACCAAGAATTTGGATTAACCCAATGCCGTCTGCTGTTGCTGATGCAACAAATGGATTAACAGGTAATGGCGCAAATTTAGCGGCATTAAATGTGGATAATACAAGTTGGGAACTTTATGATGTAACAAACAACAAAAGATATCATCCGAATGAACCAAGTTGGGTGCCTGGAACTTCAACCACATCTACGGCATATAAAGACACCTTGTATCAAACAATTAAAATCGGGAATGAGTTTTATTTCCCTGAGTTAGGATTTTCCATTAATATTAAACAAGTTGCTGATCCGGCAGAAGAATTAAATAGCTTTACAAGTCATGGATCATTACCTGAAACTTATGAAGGACCAAGCACCTCGTCATTTTTAGGTTCACGAATTTCTTATGTAAATGGTACAAGCGGATGGTTAAACTCCATTGCTGATCAAGATGGAACAACTCCTGAAAACTGGATTTTATCCGGTAATAGTAAAGGAAATGATGCAAGTTTCTATGGAGCTGATGCTTTTTATAACGTTGCTAATGAAAAACCGGCAGCATTCTATGATCCTAACAAACAGTTTGGAAATATTTTAGGTGGTACGTGGGCACCATACCCTCTTTGCGCTTCTTATTATACGATTAATCCAGGTGCGACTCCTAATATTCCTTCGCGAGTATTTGCAGGTCCCGGATTTGACGGACGTGTTTGGGGATTAGATCAGTATTTTAAAGACACCTACTTCTTATCTGGTACACCTAATACAAATCCGAATAGATTACACACCGATTTAAGAAAATTAAGTTCGGTGTTAATTGTGCTTACCAAAGATAAATCCAAATGGTCGCGTTGTCCGGTAATAGAAATGCAGGAAAAATCTCATTTGAGTCAAGGTAACGCTCCTTTTTTCTCTCCAAGAAATCATTGGTCGGTTGATAAGAACGGAAATTATGATTCTACTGCAACAGTTACAGACACTGATCCGAACTCTCCAAATTATATTTCAAGAAAAGGTATGGGCTGGTTCCCGGGTTATGCTATTAATTTAGAAACCGGTGAAAGATTAAATGTGGCTTTTGGTGAAGATAGCTATCAAAAAGAAAACAACGGACAAGATATGATGTGGAATCCAACTTCTTCAAGAAACTTCCCATATCCGTATGCTTTTGGTGGCAAGCACTTCGTTTATGTTTTTGCCGGTAATACCATCGCTTCTACATTCACCAATACCGGTATTTACAATTGGGAACCAAATTTGGAAGGTAAAGCATATGGGGTTGGCCGTTATGATGCTGCCAAAAAAATGATGACCATTTTGAATGCATTCTATGATAAATCCACAATAGGTTCAGGTAGTGATCCGGTATCAGGAAACTATATGTCTCCTCTAAGTGCTATCGAGCGAGATATTATGTGGGTTTCGATGCCAATGCCATCTTCAGGGGTTAGCTTTAAAGATCCTGCAAATATGCCTTCAGATGTAAGAATGCAAATTAACGTGAGTAAACCTTATCGTTACGGATTCTCTGGAGTTGCTACTTTCGCTAATCAAACCTACAATAACTTCAATAAATTAGGTTCGGTTGATACCCCTTCAAATTTAACTTCACACGTTAAAACCGGAGTTACACAAAATAACAACTTCCCGATTTATTCATTTAATACCAATGAATTGGCTACCTTGTTTAGTCAGGTGGATGTTGCTAAGAATTTGTTGGATAAGATTCGTATTGTTCCAAATCCTTATTATGGCTCTTCAAGCTACGAAACAAACAGAATTGATAATCGTGTTCGTATCACAAACTTGCCTTCGAAGTGTACGATTAAAATTTACACCATGAATGGAACATTGGTTAGAACATTAAAACGCGACGTCTCTGGTCAGGAAGATGATTTTATTGCAGGTGAAACCAAGCAAAATAAGTATATATCTTATTTGGATTGGGATCTTAAAAATCAGAATAACATTACCATTGCCAGCGGCTTATACATTTTCCATATAGACGCTCCTAATTTAGGCGAAAAAGTATTAAAATGGTTTGGTGTTATAAGACCTCTCGACGTTCAAAATTATTAATCTAACCGAAATGATGAAGATGAAAAATTTAAAATACATAGGACTTTCGGCAGTGCTTTTTGCTGCGGTTGACGTAAATGCAGGTAATCCTGAGCGTGCAGGTCAGGCAGGCGCAAGTCAATTATTAATTAATCCCTTTGCTCGCAACGCTGGAATGGCGGGATCAAATTCTGCCAAAGTTAGAGGGTTAGAAGCTCAGTTTTTAAACATTGCCGGTACTGCGTATACTCGCAAAACTGAGATTATGTTTAACAGAACGAGTTGGCTTTCCGGAACTGATATTTTTATTAATAGCTTTGGTATCACGCAAGGTGTTGGTGAAACCGGAACAATAGGTTTTGGTGTAATGGCTATTAATGCCGGTAAGATTGAAATTACTACGGAAGATCAACCGGAAGGTGGCTTAGGCACATATAACCCAACTTTTCAAAATATTAGTTTGTCCTATGCAAAAATGTTTTCTGATAATATTTTTGGTGGAATAAACATCAAATTACTGAATGAACAAATACCAAATGTATCGGCAAGGGGTGTGGCTATAGACGCAGGAATTCAATACCATACCGGAAAAAACGAACAAATTCATATTGGAATCGCTCTTAAAAATTGGGGACCAAAAATGACTTATCGTGGTGATGGTTTAAGTCGTCAAACCAGTGTACGTTATGGTAACAATTACGAATTAACTGTAAATAACCGTTCCGGAGCTTTTGAACTACCGGCTTTGGTAAATATCGGACTTTCTTATGATTTGTATTTAATGAAAGACAGTAGCGGTGTTTCAAAAAAACATAGAGTTTCATTAAATAGTACGTATACTTCTAATTCTTTTACTTACGATAACTACCTTTTCGGATTGGAATATTCATGGAAAGATATTTTAATGTTTAGAGGCGGTATGTATATTGAAAAAGATATTTTCGATGCTGAAAACAGAAGAACCGCTTTAACGGGTCCGGCCGGTGGAATTACTTTTGAAATTCCGTTTAATGAGAAGAAATCTACTTTTGGATTGGATTATTCATATAGAGCTACTAACCCTTTTAGTGGAATTCATACTTTTGGATTCAGATTGAATTTATAAGTATTCGATAAATTTTTTTAATTTTGTTTAGAGTCTCGATTTATGTCGAGATTCTTTGCATTTAATACCTAAGCAAATGGCACAACAAATTGGATATTACACCGAAGAAGGTTTGGCTAAATTGAAAGCCGAATTACATGAATTGGAAACTGTAGAAAGAAAGAAATGCACTGCAGCTGTTGCCGAAGCTAGAGATAAAGGCGACTTAAGTGAAAATGCTGAGTACGATGCGGCTCGGGAAGCGCAAGGTTTATTGGAAGTTCGTATTGGCAAATTAAAAGATGTAATTGCGAATGCTAGATTAGTTGACGAATCGCAACTTGATTTAAGTAAAGTAAGTATATTAACTACAGTGAAAATTAAAAATGCTGCTAATGGGGCAACTATGAAATATACTTTGGTGGCTGAAAGTGAAGCGGATTTGAAAGCAGGGAAAATTTCGATCGATTCACCCATTGGACAAGGAATATTAGGGAAAAAAGTTGGCGATAAGGCCCAGGTAAAAGTACCGGCCGGTACCATTACTTTTGAAATATTAGAGATTACATTATAAATATGCCTAGCATTTTTTCAAAAATTGTAAGTGGTGAAATACCTGCTTACAAAATAGCAGAAAATGATAATTTCTTGGCCTTTTTAGATGCATTTCCTTTAAAGCAAGGACATGTATTGGTAATTCCGAAAACCGAAATTGATTTATTATTTGATCTGGATAAACAAACGTATACCGGATTGTTTGATTTCACAAATACAATTGCACAGGCTATTAAAAAAAGTATTCCCTGCAATCGGGTTTCCTTACATGTTGTCGGTTTGGAAGTGCCACATGCACACATTCATCTAATTCCAATCAATACTACAAATGATTGTAATTTTAGCAATCCAAAATTAAAATTTACAAAAGAAGAGTTTGAACAAACAGCGTTGCTTATCAAGTCAAATCTTTGAGCCTTATAGTTTCTTCAATAGACTCTTTAAACTAACTTTTTCTGACATGAAACTTGAAAGTGCTTCTATATTTATTCTTTCCTGCTTCATGGTATTTCTGTCGCGAACGGTTATCGTATTATCTTCTAAACTTTGATGATCTACTGTTATACAGAATGGAGTTCCAATAGCATCTTGTCTTCTGTATCGTTTTCCAACAGTGTCTTTTTCATCAATGATAACTTGATAATCGAATTTTAATAAGTCGGCAATTTTATTAGCTAATTCAGGCAAACCATCTTTTTTAACCAATGGAAAAATAGCAGCTTTAATTGGAGCCAGCGCAGGAGGTAAGTTTAATACCGTTCTTGTTTCGCCATTTTCTAATTTTTCATCCTGATAAGCAGATGATAAGGTTGCTAGAAATAATCGATCTAATCCTACAGAGGTTTCGACCACATAAGGTACATAACTTTTATTTTCTTCGGGGTCAAAATATTGCAGTTTTTTGCCGCTGAATTCTTCATGCTGTTTTAAATCAAAATCTGTTCTTGAATGTATACCCTCCAATTCTTTGAATCCAAAAGGAAACTGAAATTCAATATCGCATGCTGCATTGGCATAATGCGCTAATTTTAAATGATCATGAAATTTGTAATTCTCATTTCCTAGTTCTAAGCTTTGATGCCATTTTAAACGGGCTTCTTTCCAATATTCATACCATTTCATTTCGGTACCCGGCTTCACAAAAAACTGCATTTCCATTTGCTCAAATTCACGCATCCTAAAAATAAACTGACGAGCAACAATTTCATTTCGGAAAGCTTTACCGGTTTGTGCAATTCCAAAAGGAATTTTCATTCTGCCCGATTTTTGTACGTTTAAATAGTTTACAAAAATACCCTGCGCCGTTTCCGGTCTTAAATAAATAGTACTTCCTTCTTCAGCAACCGACCCCATGGAAGTTGAAAACATTAAATTAAATTGTCTCACATCTGTCCAGTTTCGGCTTCCGCTAATGGGATCTGCAATTTCACAATCAATAATAATCTGTTTTACTTCCGCCAAATTGTTTTGATTCATTGCTTCTTTGAATCTTGCATTTACTGCGTCAATTTTATTTTGGTATTCAAGCACTCTGGCATTTGTGCTTTTGAACATAACCGCGTCAAAGTTCTCAAATCGTTTTGCGGCCTTTTCTATTTCCTTATTAATTTTATCTTCTATTTTGGCCACGTATTCTTCAATCAACACGTCGGCTCTGTATCTCTTTTTACTATCCTTATTATCAATTAAGGGATCATTAAATGCATCCACATGTCCGCTAGCTTTCCAAGTTGTAGGATGCATAAATATAGCAGCATCTATGCCTACAATATTTTCGTGCATTTGCACCATAGCCTTCCACCAATATTCGCGTAAATTTTTCTTTAGTTCAGCGCCATACTGTCCGTAATCATACACTGCACTTAACCCATCGTAAATTTCACTACTTGGAAAAATAAATCCGTATTCCTTACAATGAGAAATAATGTTCTTGAAAAAATCTTCTGGTTTGGTCGACATAAAAAAATATAGTGGCAAAAATAACTAATTAATTGATAAATTTAAACGTGGGAAGTATAAGGTTAATAATCTTTTTCAGTTTTTATTGGAACATAGTGTGGGCGCAGAAAAATTGGGAGTATGTGGGTCCAAATGAAATGAAATCGCAGGTGAAAGGAATGATTACTGCTGTTTGGTGCAATTCCGTAACTCCGAATATAGTTTTTGCCGGAAGCGCTACCGGAGGATTGTTTAAAAGCGAAAATGCATTGGATTCGGTGCCTGTTTGGAAAAACATCAGCGATACATACTTAGATCAAGTGTTTGGAGTAAGTGATATTGTAATTAAAAGTAATTCGCATGAACAAGAAATTTTTATTTCAACTTGTAGTAAAAGCGCAATCTCAAAAGCTTATGGACATGGTATATTATATACGAATAACGGAGGAATCAGCTGGAAAAAAGTTGGACCGGGAAAAGAAAAGGATAATACCTTCGCTTTAAATGGCCTTGTGGTAAATAGTGAAAACGAAAATGAAATGTTGGCGTATGATAGCCATCTGATTTATTTAACCAGCGATAATTGGAATACCTATAAAACTATAGATGTTGGATTGGCGAAAAATGACAAAGATGTTAGTTTATGTGATATAGAATTTGCTCCATATGAAAAAGGAAAGTTTTATGCATGTACGCGTACAAATAATAAATACGAATCAAAATTATTTTCGATTGAAAATTATGGCGTTCTTATAAATGATATCACTCCGGCTAATATAAAGTCTGAACGATTAGAAGTAGCCACCATTAAAAATCCCGCTTACAAGGGAAAATTTTATATGGCTTTGGGCTGGATACATGTTTATGTGCAATATTATAACGGAAATAAGTATAGCGGCAATTTGAATAAACAAGCCATTAATCAAGTATATGCCGGTGCGTATTGGAATTTTGAATTGAGTGTCAATCAGGTTGACACCAACATACTTTATTTAAGTATGACTGAAACATCAAGAAGTTTAGATGGTGGAAAAACTTTTCATCACATCAGTAATTATAATGGAGTGAATACACATGCTGATAATAGAGCGCAAATTTTGTTGCAAAGTTCAGAAGGCGGAAAAAACGATAAATTATTGTTAGGTAATGATGGTGGTGTGAGTTTAAATACAACAGGCTTACCATTTAAATGGAAAAATTTAAACGGAAAGGGTTTGGATGTAAATCAGTTTTGGGGAATATCGGTTTTACAAAGTGATTCTTTAGTGATTGCAGGAGGCACGGCTGATAATGGTGGTTTTATTTTTTGGAAAAACGAAGAAATAAATTCAATGGGAGCATGTGGTGACGGCTATTTGGCACAGGTTACCGGACAAAATGAAATGATTATCCAATGCAATACGCCTTCTATTTTTTATCATAATTTAAAAAATAAATCTTCTGTTTATTTAAATGTTTATGATAATCGTTACGACGGTAAACGCCCTATGTGCTTGCACGATTCATTTGTTTATGTAGGTTACTCTAATTGTTGGAGAATAGGTTTACATGAATTAAGAGCGGGTAAAACTAATTTTACAAAGTTTAGTAATATACCCGATGTGTTGAATAAAACCGGTGGCATTAAAAATGGTGCTATAAAGGCCATGGCTATAGGGCCAACTAATGAAGGATTGATTGCTTTCAAAGATCCAAATTGGGGTGATATTGAAAACACGGGTAAATTTTATCATTGCAGAGATTTAAATAATAATGTTTGGATTGATATTAGTAACGAAGCCGTTTGCAATGGTTTTGCAATTTGCCAGTGGAGCGAAATTAATACCTTGATTTTTGATGGTAAGGAGAAAGGAAAATTTTATTTTGTGAGCAGAGATGTGAATAACCAAAGTAACTCTCGTCTTTTTGAAATGAAGTATTTTAATGATTCTTTAAAATATAAAATCAGAGAAATTGGTTTTGGATTACCAAACGTGGGCATAAATGATTTGTGTATTGATCAGTTTAGTAGAGTACTTTATTTGGCTAGTGATAAGGGAATTTTTTATGGAGATTTAAATGCCGACTCATTAGTTTGGAAAATCTTTGCTAACTCAAATACGCTTCCATTAACTCTAATTTTTGATTTGGATATTAATTACGTAAACAATACGCTGTATGCTGGCACATTTGGAAGAGGTATTTGGAAAACAACATTAGTGTATTCCAATTCGGAAAGAAAAACTATTAAAAAGAATTCTGTTTTCAAAACTCCGTTTAAAGTGGATGGAGAGCTAGTCTTAAAAAGAAAAAGAGAGTTGCGGGTTAATTCAAAATTAATTTTAACGCCAAACTCAAAAATCAAACTCAATCGAAAATCAAAATTAATAATTGAGGATAAGAATTTAATAAGAAATGAGCGCAATGAAATAACAGATATTCATTTGTTTATGGATGCTAAATCTAAAACACATCCTATATTCATAAAATAACATTATCAATTAATCTTATTTTTCCGATTGTACAGGCTATCAATGCAGCGTATTTTTGATTGATATTAAATTCGTTCACTTCCTGAAGATTTTCCAGTTCGCAAATGGAAAAGTAATCCAAGCTCAGGTTTGGATTATTTGTTATAGCATTTAGTATAATGTTTTTAATTTCAACGGCTGATTTTTTTTCATGGAATAATTCTTGAGCCCAGAAAAGATATTTTGAAATTTGAACGGCCTGCTCTCGTTGTTCTTCTGTTAACAACATGTTTCGTGAACTCATGGCTAATCCGTTTTTTTCGCGATAAGTCGGGCAGGCAACAATTTCGATATTCAGTGCAAGTACTCGTACTAGTTTTTTAATAATACAAACCTGTTGTAAATCTTTTAATCCGAAAAAAGCTGCATGGGGTTGAACAATGGCAAATAATTTACTAACCACTTGCGCTACCCCGTTAAAATGTCCTGGTCGGTGCTTGCCATCTAAAACTTTATCCAACAAACCAAAATCAAATTGTCTTTCGTCTTTTACCGGATAAATTTCGTTGGCATCAGGTAAAAAGAGCGCATCACACTTTGTGGTTTGAAGTAATTCAATGTCACTTTCAGGTGTTCGAGGGTATCGCTCCAAATCTTTTGGATCGTTGAATTGCGTAGGATTCACAAAAATGCTGCAAACCACAATTTCACACTGTTGACAGGCAGATTCTATTAAATACAAATGACCTTTGTGTAAGGCGCCCATGGTGGGCACAAAACCTACTTTCTTACCCGAATTAGCATTATGGTCTAAAAAGTTGCGTAAATCGCTTATTTTGGTGAATATTAACACGTATTATAGCCTACTAATGTACATTTAACTTTGAAATTCGGCTTTTTTTTTCTTACTTTTGTATACTCCTAAAAAAAGTTAGATTTATGAAGAAAGCAAGGGTTCTCTTTGTCTCACAAGACATCACTCCGTACTTAGACGAAACTTACATCGGTAAAATTTCTAGAAAGCTTCCGCAAGGAATTCAGGAAAGAGGAAAGGAAATCCGGACTTTTATGCCCAAATACGGATCCATTAACGAAAGAAGACATCAATTACATGAAGTTATTCGCTTGTCTGGTATGAACTTGGTAATCAATGATGTAGATCATCCACTCATAATAAAGGTGGCCAGTATACCAAGTGCGCGTATGCAAGTTTATTTCATTGATAATGAAGAGTTTTTTAGCCGAAAAGCTACTTTAGCCGATAAAACATCGGGTAAACAATTTGATGATAATGACGAACGTTCTATGTTTTTTGTTCGAGGTGTTGCTGAAACAGTTAAAAAATTAGGTTGGCAACCCGATATTATTCATTGCCATGGTTGGTTTACTTCTTTAATGCCTCTTTATATTAAAAAGTATTATCAGGAAGATCCATTATTTGCAGATACTAAAATTGTGGTGTCGTTATATGATGATGAATTCCCAAAAACATTAAACAAAAAGTTTATAGAGAAGTTGTCATTTGACGGCTTCAATAAAAAGGATGTAAAGCACCTTTCTGAAGAGTCAAGCCATTTCAATTTGATTAAGCAATCTATTGAGTTAGCCGACGGTATTATTCAAGGGGTTGAGAAGTTGAATCCGGATATTGAAAAGTTAGTAAAAAAATCAGGTAAACCATTTTTGCCATTTAAAAATGAAATTGAATACATGGATGCATTTAATGAGTTTTACGATGTGATTTTGGAAGAAGAAAATGTTTTAACTTAAGAATAGCTTATAACGTAATTTATGCCTCGGTAAAACCGGGGCATTTTTTTTAATTTTTTTTGTGTAATAGTAGATTTTAATTTGATTACTTTAGACCTTTATTTGAAGAATTTACAATACATATTTTATTTTGTTTTTTTTACCTTTTTATTTACCGCATGTAAAAAAGACCATAGCATTTTAGGTGTTGAGGTGCAGCCTTCTCAAGATGCATTGAACGTTGTATTCAGCGATACCTCAAAATTATTTTGCCATACAGTTGGCTATGATTCTATCATCAGTTTTAATGATCGGTATAAATATTTGGGTAGTAATCAGGATCCGCATTTTGGAAGAACAGACGTTAGCCTTATATTAAATGCAAATATTTTAAATAATCAAAACAATATTAGTTTTGGCATCGATCCTCAATTGGTTTCGGCCGAAATAATTTTAGCAGTTGCCTCCTTGGACTTTTTAGGAACCTATACAAACGCACTTACATACTCGGTTCATCCCTTAACAGAAAATCTCAAGACTACAGATGTGCATTATAACAATAGTCAAGTAAAATACAATGCAAATTCAGTTTTAGCTAGTCACACAGGAACGCTTGAAATTTTTGAAGGAAAATTGGTAGCAAGGATTCCGATTGATTTCAATTATGCCAACTCCATTTTATTAAACCCACAGTTTTTGACCAATAACGCTACTTTTCAGTCGTACTATAAAGGATTTTATATTACCACTTCAGGAAGTAATTTAAATCCGGTAAATCAACAGGGTTTTATTGCCAAATTTGATTTAGAAGATGCTTTAAGTGGATTTTATTTACATTATCAAAACGGAACTCCTTCGGCGGTTAAGAAAAACAACAGTTATCGATTTGTGTTTTCGGGAATTGATGCTGTGCGATATAATATTTCAAAATATGATAAGGGCAGCATTGCTTCAAATATCTTATACGATCAATTGGTAAGTAAAGATACATTAAAGGGATCACAAGGACTTTTTTTGAAAGGCATGGGAGGAACTCGATTGAAAGTGTACATTCCGGCACTACAAAATTACGCGAAAGAAAGTTCTATTTCAGTGAATAGAGCTGAGCTTGTGTTTCATTTGGATCCTTCATTCCAATCTTCCGGAGGCAGTTATTTTTATCCGCCAAAATTTTCATTATTACCTATTGATGAAAACAATTATGAACTGTTTGCCTTAGATCAGGCGTCGGAAACGGATTTAGCCCGGTACAACGGAAATTATGATTTTACTAGTAATAAAATCGTGTTTAATTTATCCAAACAATTTCAGGCTATCATGCGTGGCACAAAAAAGAATTACGGTTTTTATTTGGTTATTGCCGATCCAAGTCCGATTTATACGGCAAGAAGAGACAATTACATTGAAAGAATTATTTTGGCAGGTACCGGTCATGCCACGCTAGGCCCTAAACTGAATTTGAGTTATGTGAAGTTGTCACAAGGCAATTAGCAAATTCTTTTCACTTATTTAAATGGTGAATACAAATTTTAAACCAATAGAACAATTCTATCATAGGGTTAATGCGGAAAAATCCGGCAAACAAAAGATTTTTATAATTACCAATAAAAAAACTAATCGCCTGGTTTATGTTTGTGATTTTATTTTTAGCCAAACACTAAAGTGTGCCTATCAAATTGAAAAATCTTTACCCGCATCCATTGATATAAATTCACCCGTTATCCAGTATAAAAACGAAACAGATGAAAATGGAATTTCTATTTTTCCGGATGGATTGTTAGAGGAAAACTCAGTAAGGTCCGATAAACCCCAGGCTCAGTTCAAAGCTGATAATTTTTATTTATTTACAAATAATTCAGAAATTGGATTTGATATTTTTTCGGCTGTTTTTTATATGATTTCCCGTTATGAAGAGTGGCAAAAATTTACACCGGATAAACACGGACGTTTTGAAATAAATGAAAGTATTTTATTTCAATATAAATTTCATCACAAACCCGTGGTGGATATATGGATGCAAATACTGAGAGATGAAATTGAAAAAAAATATCCCGCATTCGTTTTTCCGCAACGAAAATTTCAGACCATCGCTACTATTGATGTGGATAATTTATATGCTTATAAACACAAAGGTTTTTTAAGAACAATCGGAGCCGGAGTTAAAGACATGTTGAAATTAAATTTTGTAAATATCATGAGGAGAAATGCGGTAATTAACGATATTGATCCGGATCCATTTGATATTTACGATAGCTTTTCTTCCTTCTGTAAAAGCAATAATATCCCCTTAATTTATTTCTTTCTGTTTAGTAACAATGGCAAGTATGACAGAACCGTAAATCCCAAATCTAAAATTTTTGATACGGTGTTTAAACGTGTTTTAGCTCACGGTGCAAATATTGGTTTGCATCCGGGATATTATAGTAAAGATTCTGAAGAAGTATTTTCTGCAGAGAAAAAATCATTTGATCATCGATTAGGAAATAGTGTGGAATTCACAAGGCAACATTATTTAAAATTTGACATTAGAGAAACTCCTAAATTATTATTGGAAAATGGAATTAAAATTGATTTTTCAATGGGATTTGCCAGCGCTTCAGGCTTTAGAGCAGGTTGCACTCAACCTTTTTATTATTATGATTTTGATAAAGAATGTCAAACCGAATTAATTTTATTTCCATTTTGCGCAATGGATGGAGTTTATTTTGTTTATGGAAAAAAGAGTGCCAATCAGGCAAAAGAAGAATTATTGAAATTAAAAGACGAAGTGAAAAAAGTTTCAGGCTATTTTACTACTGTTTTTCATGAAAGAACTTTTGCTAATCATTTATATCCGGGTTATGGCGAAATGTATAAACAGGTATTGATTGGTTAAGGTCGGTACTCTAATTTGTACTCTTGTAGTTCAGTTTGTTTTTTCCCGATTTTAAAATTTTCAAGCTTTTCAAGAATTTTTTCTATTTTATTTTTTTCGGATTTCGATAAATCATACTTGTTGTAAATTTCAGCCTTTTCCACTTTCCCTTTTTTATTAATTAATAAAACTGCATCAAATTTTTGATTCACATTTTCTTCACTCAACTTTTTATTTAAAAACTCATGTAAGGCGGGTTTTCCGCTTTTAAAAGTAACCTCATTGTTTAAGTTTGATTCATCTCTGTTTTCCGTAACCGTTTTAGGTTCTTGTGGAGCAGAAACAGCAGGTGCAGGGCTTTCACTGGCTGCTTGTTCAAGGTTTTTGATTTTTGGAGCTTTTAATCCGCTTTTTTTCTTTCGGTCTGATTTTTCACCCTCCTCATTGCTCACGCCCTCTCTTTTATCTTTTGCGCCGCCTAAATTTAACTCAGCATCTTTTGCCGGAGCACCGGTGGATACTTTCTCTTCCTTGGTTTTAGTTGTATTGTTTACTATTGATCGGGCTAATTGATCTTGATCTTTTTCTGAAGACGACTCTCTTTCAGAGTCTGTTGCAGCTTGCTTATCAAGTAAATTTCCACTGGGCTTAGCTTCATCTTTCGATCCTAAATAACCCGAATTAGATTTTCCGCCCGAATTTCCATCACCTCGATTTTCTTTTTTTGCTACGGCATCAATAATATCATCCTCGCTTTCGCTAGCTGTTTCTGAAAAGTTGTCTGATTTGCCTTTGTTTACCTGTTCTGCTGCAACTGTCTTTTTAATTTGTTTATTATCGGAAACTGGTTTATTGTTTTTTGAAGATTCTTCATTTAAGGATAGTGATTCAGTTGCCGGTTCATTTTTTTCACCGGGTACCATAATAGGAGACTCCTCCATTTGCAATAAAGCCAAGTCTTTTTTAGATTCATTGGAAGTCGAATTCAATAAAAATATTACACTTAATCCTAAGATTAGCATAAGCGAAGCTGCAGCCCAAATTATACTCCAGGTAAATTTGTTCTTTTTTGCAAAAACAGTTTTCTGCATCTCTTCATCCAATTCATTTTTTAACTGAAAAAGCTCTGTTTCATTTTCAATTAAATCAAAACCTTCCAGTGCTTCTTTATCAAATTGATCCAGTTGTGTACTGTTTTTGTTGGAAAGGAGTTTTTTTAACTCGTTATTATTCAAATTTTTCTCCATTCAGTATTTCTTCCATTTTTATTTTTAAATTTCGTTTTCCATTTTGTATAAAGCTTTTAACTTCATTATTGGTATATCCGGTTAAATCGCTGATTTCCACATAGGATTTGCTTTTTAGGTAGAACAATTCTATACATTTTTTTTGTTCAGGATTTAATTTGTTAATTGCTTGTTCCATTACAGTGATCTGATGCTCTTTTTCTTTGAGATGTTCATCTGAGCTAAAATCCATAATTAAATGTGCATTATCCTGTAATTCAAGATCTTTCTTTAAACTTCTTTGCCTGTTTCGAAGTTCCATCAAGCAACGGTTTTTGGAATACACATAAAGCCAACTTTTGAAAAACTGGATTTTGTGTTTTTTTAAATCTTCCAATAAACCCGTAAAAATCTGAATCACCATATCTTTGGCATCATCCTTATTTTTAAGGTATTTAATACACAAACCCAGTACTAAATGGCCATACTTTTCATATAAAACGCCTACAGCTTCATTATCACCATTTTCCAAAAAATTGTTAATGAGTTCATTATCGGTATAATCCTTGTATTTAAAGTTTGATGGCAGATGCTAAATTTTAGCCCTAATTTACGAATAAACAGTTATTTGCCATTAAAATGCAAATGTTATATTTGTAATTCCGTATAAAAAACTGAAAACCGCACATAAATATTTACTTGTTCTACTTTGCTTAATTTCGTTCAGATTTCAGCAACCTTCCAATTATGATACTAATGCCAAAATAAAGGCAGTTTTCATTTATAATTTCACGAAATATTTTGAATGGCCGGACAAGAAAAAAGTGGCTGATTTTGTGGTTTATGTGGTGGGAAAAAACGACAATTTAATTACAGAATTAAAATCGCTGGCGGCTAAGAAAAAAGTAGGAAATCAGGATATGGAAATAAAAAATTCATCAACCTACGATCCAAAAATTAGTTGCAGTATAATTTATTTATTGCCTGAAGAACTTAAGTCGGCGAGTACCGCTTTGGCCAAAAATAAAGGTAATGGAACCTTACTTGTTGCGGAAGGTACAAATGCTTGTAAGGCCGGGGCCAGTATTAATTTTATGATTATAGAAAACAAGGTGAAATTTGAATACAGTAAAAACAACGCCGTTAAGGCAGGATTAAAAACGAATGATGATTTTAAAGCATTAGCTACTAAAAATATTGATTAATAAAATGAAAAGATGAACAAGTTGCGCTACATAACTAAAAACCTGCTTCTCGGCGTGCTCATGCTGTGGGGAATAAAAGGTTTTGCGCAGATGAACAAGTTGCAGCAAGCGATAGATTACTATCAGGCGAAAAACTTCGACGCTGCAAGATTGCTTATTGATAGCGTAGTAAAACACCCTGAAACAGCCAAAGAGCCATTGAGCTGGAGTACCAGAGCCTTTTCATATTATGAACTGTATAAGCGTAAAGAGCGTTACGCGTTACGTTCCCCTTTAAGAGATACCATTGTTAGTAGCATTAAAAAGTCAAATTCACTTTCACCTGAATCAGATGTTTTATCCAATAACAAAAAGTTAATCTATAATTTGGTTGCTAACTATTACAACATGTGTACGCAACTGTTGCAGGATTCATTAAAGCACAGTAGAAGTTTAGAGGCTTATAATAAATCAAAAGAGTTAGCTGTAATGCTCAAGCCGGATACTAACTTTACAAAATCGGATGTTGAGTATTACAATACAACAGGAGCAATTTATTCAGATATCTTTAATAAAGATAATTCAAATATGGAGGCGCAAGATATAGCTAAATCTGCCTTATTAAAAGTTTTAGAACTTGATCAGAACAATGTAAAAGCAAATTACAATTTAAGTATCATGTACTATAATCAGGGCGCTAATCTTGTAAAATCGATGGATTATGGCGCTGATATTTCGCAATTGGACATTATTCAGGAAAATATCACTAAACTGGCTAAACAATCTCAACAATTAATGGATAGGGTTCACAAAAAAGAACCCAAAAATGAAAAAGCAGTTGAAGCTTTATATTTCATCTATCGCATGTTGAATGATGCTCCTAAAACCGAAGAGTTTAAGAAAAAATGTAATGATCTAAACATTAAACTCGATTAACTCCTATGGCATACAGATTTACAATAGGTAGAAGAATCGGTTTCGGTTTCGCCATCTTTATTTTACTTACCATGGTTGCGTTTATTTCAACCGTATTAACCATTCGAGAAAGTAAAAGCAGAACACGAACTGTTGTTGAACAAGTAACACCAAGTGTTATTGAGTTAAGGCAATTGAATTTTTTATTGCAAAAGTCATATACCAACATTTCCAAATGGTTTTATAACAAAAGTTTTAATGACTTAGAGTTCCGCGATGAATTGATTAAAATAATTGATAAGGATTATTATAAACAAAAACATAGACTGCAAGAACTTTCCGTTTCATGGACACCTCAGGAAAAAGATCAGTTACGTCAAATATTTAGCAGAGTAGAAAAATTATTTAAAGTTTATAAAAGCGAAATTACCGATCAGCTTACATCAACGGAGGCTTACGAAGACCCTAATATCCTCATGATGGCTCGTATGTCTTACGAAGATTCTGAATTGAATATTAAAGCCCTTTTTAAAACTTTAAATGAATTAATTATATCCAAACAAAATAATGCAGTTAGTGTAACTAATTCCATGTTTAAAGGATTTAATTTCTTAAACACATTTGTTGAAATTTTAGGTATTGCGCTTGTTGTCGGTGGAATTCTAATTGCGGTATTCACTACACGTTCAATTACCCGCCCGGTACATAAACTTAAAAAAGTTTTACTTTCTATGGGCCTTGGAATTTTACCAACAGAAAGAATTACAACCGGTGAAGATGAAATAGGAGAGATGGGTAAAGCATTAAATGAATTGGTTCAATCTATGCGCCAAACCACCGATTTTGCCAAAGAAACCGGTTCAGGAAATTTTGATGCTACTTACACGCCATTAAGTAAGGATGATACTTTAGGCTATGCATTGATAAAAATGCGTGATGACCTGGCCGTGAATGAAAGAGAATTGGAGCGAAAAGTTATTGAAAGAACCGAAGAGGTAGTGCGTCAAAAAGAAGAGATAGAAGGTAAAAATGCTGAATTGGAGATTTTATACAAGCAAGTAACGGATAGTATTCATTATGCGAAAAGAATTCAAGAGGCTATTTTGCCTCCAAACAAAGTATTAGAACAAAATCTACCTAACTCTTTTGTACTATATCACCCTAAGGATATTGTTTCAGGTGATTTCTATTGGATAGAACGTAAAGAAAAACTGGTGTATTTTGCCGCAGTGGATTGCACAGGTCATGGTGTACCTGGAGCCTTCATGAGTTTGGTTGGTCATAATATATTAAAGGATATTATTAATAATTCAAATCTTAAAAAGCCGGCTGAAATTATGGACCGGCTTAGAGAAGGAGTTATTAATACCTTACACGCAGATAAATCCGGTGGTGAAACGAAAGATGGAATGGACATGACTTTGTGTTGCTTAAATTATGACACTTTAGAATTACAATTCGCAGCAGCATTTAATCCGCTATATATTATACGCAATAAAAATCTTATTGAACATAAGGCCAATAAGTTTCCGATTGGTGCATTCATTGGTGAAAAACAAAATTTTACGAATAATACTATTCAGTTACAAAAAGGTGATCAGATATTTATTTTTAGCGATGGTTATGCTGATCAGTTTGGAGGTCCGAAAGGTAAAAAATTCATGGTCGGAAATTTCAGAAAATTATTGACGGAAATTGCATTACTTGATGCGAAAAATCAAAAGGAAGTATTGGAAACCACAATGGCAGAATGGAGAGGCGATCAAGAGCAGGTAGATGATGTTTTGGTGATTGGTGTTAAAGTTTAAAGTGAAATTAATATATTATATCTTCTTTCAACTAACTTTTCTTTTTTGTTTCACGCAAAAAAGTTTCAATTATTTCAAAGAAACAAAATCGGAATTTGGTATATCAGCTATAAGTGAATCAACTTTATTGGCAAAATCATTTCAATTCAGTTACCCTATTTTTACTGTTTTGCCCGATACATCAAATCACCAATTATTGGTTAGTGTTCGACAGAGGGATCCTTCCGGGAAATCATACACCAGCAAAGGATTTCATATGTGTATTCAGAAAAACGATTCTATAAAAAGTGTATACGAAGATTCAAAGCTGGATTTTGAAATGCTAGGCGACTTTCTTTTAATGTCGAGTAACAGTAAAACTGGCCGTTTTAATCGAAAACATGGCTATGAACAATTTGAGTATCCATCAAAAATAATTTACATCAATCAATCAAACGAAATTGGCTTATCATATAATCCATTATTTAAAACCGGCAACGAAATTAATTTGAGTGCGCTGAATTTAAATGATGGTAACGTGCTATGGTCTGCTCCTTTAGAATCTAAAAATTACTGGAATGATGTGCTGGGTGTAAATGATTCTTTGATTTGTATTGCTTCAAGCGGATTGCACGGTGTTAATTCTTTAAGGGGTGTGAATTGGTCTTATCCCATGATAACAGCAGAAAAGCCAAAAAAACCATTAATTCAAACAGTTTTTAACCCAATTACATTGAATCGGTTTTTCAAACCAATAAAAACAAGTAATACGGAGGGAATTGTTAGGCAACTGGCTTCTAACATTTTATTGGTAGACGGCTTAAGCTATTTTGCCGCCACAGATAAAATAATTTCGGTTGATTTAAGCGGAAAATTAATATGGGAAACCGATTTAAAAGATAAAAACAATTCATTGAGTTTTTTAGTTGATTATTCATCCAATGTTTTGCTGTTGAATTTGGGCCTGGGATTAATAAACGGAAATTACATCAGCTACGGAAAACCATCTGTAATGTTGTTCAGTAAACAATTCGGACAGCTAATTTACCTGGAGGAGTTAAGTCAATATGGTTTATTGTCTGATATGCAGATTTTCAAAAATAAATTATATTTTGCCTCACGTTCGGATATTTTATATGCAGATAACATTGGTGTTAAAAACCAATATCATATAGATAAAATAAAATACGGAGAATTTACAGAGTTTATAAATGGAGATGAGTATTTTGTGGAGAAGGAAGGTTTTTATGTGCCACTTAATTTTATCAATGATAATGTGGTATATTTTAAAACCGATCAGGACAAAGTATATGGATTAAATAACGACCAAATTGATTACGTGTATCATTTCACCGAACTTTATAAATTAAAAGCAGAAGAGGGCGGAAAAAAAATAATTTCACAAAGAAATAAATCCTTGCTGATAAGTGAAAATTTAGAATTGCTTTCAACGCTAAAAGCAGCCGAAAATGTAATCGGCATGAATAATAAGTTTTACGTTTACAACGCCGGGTTTTTATACATTATAGATTTAAATGATGTGAAATAGAATTTACAATTCAATTTCAAATGTTTTAATCAAAGCAACCCATTCTTTCGGAACATCAATGCTTAATTCCTTTTTGTAATCCATGGCCACTAATATTCCAAGTGCATTTGCGCATTCAATAATTTCGGATTTATTTTCTTTCACAATGCAATTTGATACCGTAATGCTTTTAGTTCCTATCTTTTCGATTCGAGTATAACATTTGACTTTATCTTGCAGAAAAATAGGATTTAAATGATCCATTTCGGTTCTTGCTAATACAAATCCTCTGTCAATCCAGTTGATGTGATTTCTAAAAATGGCGTGAAAATAATTTACTCTACCAATTTCGCAATAACTCAAATAACAGGCATTGTTAACGTGTTTTAAAGAATCAATGTCGTTAAATCTAACTTGTATATCAGTACAGTGACGGTAATTTTTATAAAGCATTAGTTAACCCGGTTAAGTAAAGAAAGTGCAAATGTTTTTAGTTCTTCAAGCTTCGCTGAAGATGCTTTTACTTTTAATAAACATTGTATGGCCTTTTTGGTGTGTTTATTTGCTTCCTCTAAGCAAAGTGATTTTATATTTAATTGATCGAAAATATTTTTTGCGCTTTGAATTTTAATTGCAGAATCCATTTCCGTATTGGTTAAAAGATGATGTAATTCCTTTCTTTGGCCGGATTTAGCTTTCTCTAGCGCCTTTAAAATTAAATACGTTTTTTTATTGCTTAGTATATCTCCTCCAATTTGTTTTCCGGTGTTTTCACCGTATAAGTCAAGTAAGTCATCGTTTAATTGAAATGCAACTCCCAAATGAAGGCCAAATTCGTATAATTTTTTTTGTGATGATTTATTTGCGTTAGCACATATTGCACCGAGTTGTAAACTGCAACCTAATAATACAGCCGTTTTTTTGGTAATCATTTCAATGTATTCTTTAGAACTAACCGCCTCTGAACTTTCAAAGTTCATGTCCATTTGCTGACCTTCGCAAACCTGCACAGCTGTTTCGCTTAACTTAACGAAAAGTTGTTTTAGTATATTGGCTTTGTAAGAAGTTAAAATTTCAAATGCTTTAACTAACATTAGATCACCGCTTAAAATGGCAATATTGGTGTTCCATTTTTCATGAACAGTTTGCTGATTTCTTCGCAACGGCGCTTTATCTAAAATATCATCGTGAATCAATGAAAAATTATGAAATACTTCCAAGCTCAATGAGGCATCAAGTGCTAATGCCGGATTTTTTTCAAATAAATCGCATCCAATTAGAGCAAGTAAAGGACGAATTCGTTTGCCTCCTAAAGATAAAATATAAAGTTCCGGATCGTATAATTCTTTAGGTCTTTGTCGCCTTTCCTTTTCACTGTAAGATTCAAGATGAGCCAAAAAGAGATCCGATAATGCTTTGTAGTTTGTCACACGATATCTATTAAATAAAACTAAAAATGTTTTGCTACTTCAAGTAAATAGGTTCCGTATCCGCTTTTGGTTAAGGGTTCAGCAATTTTAATGAGTTGTTCTTTGGTTATATAACCCATTTTATAGGCTACTTCTTCTATACATCCAATTTTTAATCCCTGACGTTCTTCTATTACCTGAACAAATTGTCCGGCTTGCATCAAGGAAGGGAAAGTGCCTGTGTCTAACCAAGCTGTTCCGCGATCCATGATAGAAACTTTTAATTTCCCTCTTTTTAAGTATTCTTTATTTACATCCGTAATTTCATATTCCCCACGGGCACTTGGTTTTAGGTTTTTTGCTATTTCAATTACATCATTATCATAAAAATACAAACCGGGCACTGCATAATTGGATTTAGGTACTTTTGGTTTTTCTTCAATAGAAATTACTTTATGATCTTTATCAAATTCTACAACTCCATATCTTTCCGGGTCACTCACATGATAAGCAAATACAACACCACCGTCCGGATCATTAATTTGTTTAAGCATTCTTCCCAATCCAACTCCGTAAAAAATATTATCTCCTAAAATTAAAGCGGCTTTTTCTTTGCCAATAAATTTTTCTCCAATAACAAAGGCTTGTGCTAATCCATTGGGAACTTCCTGTACCGCGTATTGAAAATTACAACCTTTATCTTTTCCGTCACCAAGTAAACGTTCAAAATTTGGCAAATCATGAGGGGTAGAAATAATTAATATATCTCTTATTCCTGCCATCATTAAAACAGAAAGCGGATAGTAAATCATGGGTTTGTCATAAATCGGCATCATTTGCTTGCTCATGGCTAAAGTCAATGGATGCAATCTTGTACCGGAACCTCCGGCTAAAATAATTCCTTTCATGTAATTGCTTAATTCACAAATTTAATTAAAACAGTTAGGTAACAAACATTATTTATTATTTTTATTTATATGAGAAAAAAAGTTTCCTGTATTTTAATCCTTTTTATTCTTTTTGCTTTTAAACAAAATGAAACTGTAGTTAATCAATTAATTAATAGTGCTGTAAAACAAACTCAAACAAAAGTTACCTATGAACCAGCCTATGTGAAAATTTCATACCCGGGCGGAGATGTGCCTTCAAACACCGGCGTTTGTACCGATTTAATAATACGATCCTATCGAGCAATAGGAATAGATTTACAGAAGGAAGTGCACGAGGATATGCTTAGCAATTTTAAGTTGTATCCTAAAATGTGGAAACTAAAACAACCCGATTCAAACATTGATCATCGAAGAGTTCCTAATTTAATGTGCTTTTTGGAAAGAAAAAATTCGAAATTAAAAATCACTAATAAAAGAGAGGATTATAAGCCGGGCGATTTAGTAACCTGGAACTTGCAAAACAAAACGAGCGTGGCCGGAATAACCCATATTGGTATAGTAACTAATATTAAAAATGCTGATCAAACAGGATATTTAATTGCCCACAATATTGGCGGAGGGAATGTTTTGGAGGATATGCTGTTTAATTATACCATCATTGGCCATTATAGGTATTTAAAGTATTGATAAACAATAATATAGATTAATTTTAGACGATTTAGATTCCAGTTCAGTCAATTTTTTATTATCAACTTTTGAGTGAATTGCCCCTCCCATTTAGTAAAAAAAGACGCTTTTTTAAACCTTAAATGTAAATTTGTTTATAATTAAAACTGAATAAAATGAAGTCAAGCCGCAAATTCCTATTCCTAAGTTTATTAATGATTGTTTCATTAGTTACTTTTTCACAGCAATTGGAAGAGATTAAGTTGAATCCAAAAAAAATTCAACAATTTGAACCGTACATGAAATGGAAACATGGAAGTGGAGATGGTTTTGAGGCATGGAAAAGCACAAATAAATTGCAATATGCAAAGGAGATGTGGTATTATTCAGAATCATTTTATATTAAACGCAATCATATTGCTAAAGGAGAAACATTAGACGAATCGATTATAGATATTTCACGTTTCGAAAATCAAAGAAGCAAAACCGAAGAGGTGATTGTTACTTTACCCGGATTTAAAGATGTGGTTGTGTTGTTACCTGAAAACAAATTAATTTACAAATTAAACTAATTTTAAAACGAAAGAAATCATGAAAAGATTATCATACCTATACGTTTTTCTTTGTTTATTTTTAGTTGGAGAAAAAGCATTTGCTCAACCCGGTGTTGGCGCAGCGCCTTATTGTTTACCTATTTATGCAATGACCCCATGTAATCAAGTTGGTCCTTGTAACGCCCCCGGTAATTTTATCAATGATTTTATTAATAGTTTCAACACAACAGGTGCGGTTACTAATATTACCAATAATAACTCATGTTGTAATACGCAAATTGTTACCGGTATTGGTCAAAGAAATTACCGTAACTGGGGTTGCGAACATTATTTAGTTGTAAATCCGGGACAAGTTGTTACTTGTAATTTTCAATCCGGAAATATTTGGGCACAAGGTTTTGCTTTATTCGTAGATTGGAATCAAGATAACGTATTTAATTTACCAGGTGAGCGTTTAATAGGTACCGCTGTTCCTCCTGCTGCTACATTTATTTCAGGTTCATTTACTGTTCCTGCCGGTCAAGCCGGAGGCACTTACAGAATGCGTGTTCGTTGTATTTGGGCTACCAATGGGAACTTTATTGATCCTTGTGCTAATACAACTTACGGTGAGGTTGAAGATTATGCCTTATACGTAACACCGCAAATGCCAGCAGGTGTAATTACTGCAACAACTCAAGTATTAGGTTCACCAATTTGTAGTGGTAGTACCGCTAACTTTTCAGTTGCAACAACTTATACAGGTGCTTTAACTTATACTTGGACAGGTCCTAATGCTTTTACATCTTCATTAGCTGCTCCTAGTATTCCTAATGCTCAGCCTAATGCAAGCGGAATTTACACAGTTGTTATTTCTCCGGGAAATTGTCCTTTAACTCAAACCGTAAACTTAGCAGTTAACCCAACACCAACAGTTATTCCTTCAAGTGATTCTCCGGTTTGTCAAAATGCACCTTTAAATTTAAGTGTAGCTCCTGTACCGGGTGGTACTTTAGTTACTTATGCATGGACTGGCCCCGGTGGATTTACATCCGCTTTTCAAAATCCGGTAATTCCGGTGGCGCAACCGAGCAACTCCGGTGTGTATTCTGTTACTGTAACAAATTCATTTACCAATGGTGGTTCTTGTTCAGCAGCTAATACAACTACGGTTGGTGTTGTACCTGTTAATCCTACAAATGTTACGCCAAATTTTACACTTTGTATGGGTGATCAGTTAAATTTAACTGCACAAAATGCTGTTCCTCCAACCGCATACTTTTGGTCGGGACCAAATACATTTACTTCTAATTTACAAAATCCGGTTATTGCAAATACAGCACCAATACATAGTGGTGATTATATCGTAACAGCTTCTTTTGCCGTTCAAGGTATAACGCTAGTCTGCACCAGTACTGCTGTATCTAACGTTTCGGTAGTTGCCACTTCACCAATTACACTAACTATTCCAAATAATATTTGCGAGCATGATAATGCTGTATTAACTGCAACTACAAATCCAATGGCTCCTAACTTCTTATGGACCGGACCCAATGGATTTACTTCAGTTAATAGCAGCACTAATATTGCTGATGTAAGCCCGTCTGCAACTGGTTTATATAATGTAATTGCAACTTGGAATATCGGAACAAAAAGTTGTTCAATAAATAATTTCAATGTAATGAATGTGGTACCGATTGCACCAATTGCAATTAATGCTCCAACAGCAGTTTGTTATCCGGAGAATGTTCACCTAACCTCATTTGCTCAGGGAGCAATTTCTTACAGTTGGGGGGCAACAACAGGCTTTACTTCAAATATCCCTAATCCAATATTAGGAGCGCCCGGAACAACAGCTACCGGAATTTATACGGTATTTACTGCATACACCAATGGTGCTTTAACATGTTATAATTCAAATACCACAGCGGTTACTGTAAATCCAATCATTGAATTTAATTTAGAGCCTTATAAACAACTTTGTTATAATCAGTAAGTGGTCCAAATGGAGGAACCAGTTATTTATGGACCGGACCAAACGGATTTATGAGCACAAATCAACTTTTAGTTATTCCTTCAATACAAACCCCTTTAGCAGGAACCTATTCATTACAAGTAATGTTAGGCCCTTGTAAAACAAATGGAGTTACACAGGTTGATGTTCTTAGTCCTATTGTATTTACTTGGACACCGGGAAATGTTACCATTTGTAAAGGAGATAGTGTTGCATTAACTGCAGGTGCTTCAGGTGGTAGTCATAATTACGCTTACGTATGGAATCCTCAACAATGGTTAGGTTCTCCTACCGGAAGTATACAATACGGACATCCGGGAGGAACAACAATTTATAATTTGACAGCTTATGATATAGCTTGCCCTTTCTATACTATAGGAGCTTCATTTACAGTGAATGTAAATAAAGCACCGGAACCGGAAATTGAATTAGCTTCTTATGAAGGTTGTCAGCCTTTATGCTTGAAATTAAATTCAAAAACTCAAGAACACGCAGCCGCAGTTGTATACGATTTCGGAAATGGCGATGTGTTAATGGGTGACGATCTAACGCATTGTTTACAAAATGCAGGAATGTATAACCTTAAAATTAAAACAACCGGTAAAAATGGATGTAGCTGGACATTCGAACATGGAACACCAATAGTGGTTAATCCTATGCCGGGCTCTAGTTTCACCTCAGACCCTGAGTTAATTACAACGGCTAATAATAATGTAACTTTCTTACCTACAAACGCTAGTGGAGTAGTTACTAACTATCTGTGGACGTTTGATGGTGCTAAAGGAAATCAAGGTAACGACACTTCTAGTTCAAAATACCCTACAAGATTGTATGACAAAACTGGTAATTATGCAGTTATGCTAATTTCGAAAACAGATAAGGGTTGTATAGACAGTGTGTTGAAAGTTATTGAAGTGCGCGATGAATTCACCTTGTTTATTCCTAATTCATTTACACCAAATGGAGATAACTTAAATGATGTTTTCAATGTAAAAGGAGTAGGCATGAAATCTGAAGGATTTAGCATGGAAATTTATGATCGTTGGGGTACTTTAGTTTATTCAACCAAAGACGTTAATAAAGGTTGGGATGGAACAGTAAAAGGAATAACCGCTGAAAACGGAGTTTATGTATTCAAGGTGAAAGCAACAGGCTCAAATGGCGAAGGTCGTAAAGAGTATGTTGGGCATGTAACCCTAATGAAATAAACGCTAACAACTTTTTAAAAATCCCCTCTGTGATAAACGGAGGGGATTTTTACTTTTATACTGTTTTTAAATTAGTAAGAAATGAAGCAGTACCACGAGTTGATGGATCATGTGTTAAAGCACGGAATCAAAAAAACAGATAGAACGGGAACAGGAACCATAAGTGTTTTTGGATACCAGATGCGGTTTAATTTACAAGAAGGTTTCCCGTTGTTGACCACTAAAAAAGTACACACCAAAAGCATCATTCATGAGTTGTTGTGGTTTTTAAAAGGGGATACCAATATTAAATATTTGAAAGATAATGGCGTGAGTATATGGGATGAATGGGCTGATAAGGACGGAAATTTGGGTCCGGTTTATGGTTACCAATGGCGAAACTGGCCCACGCCAAATGGCCAACATATCGATCAAATTACTCAGGTGATTGATATGATTAAAAAAACCCCGGATTCAAGAAGGTTAATCGTAAGTGCTTGGAATGTTGCCGATATAAATAATATGAAGTTACCTCCATGTCACGCTTTTTTTCAGTTTTATGTGGCCGATGGTAAATTAAGTTGTCAGCTTTATCAGCGTAGCGCCGATATTTTTTTAGGCGTTCCGTTTAACATCGCTTCCTATGCATTATTAACTTTTATGGTAGCGCAGGTTTGTAATTTAAAAGTAGGAGATTTTGTGCACACACTGGGCGATGCACATCTTTATTCAAATCATATTGAACAGGCTCGTTTGCAACTGTCCCGCGATTTTAAATCTCTCCCAACTTTACAAATAAATCCTCAAATAAAAAATATTTTTGATTTTACATTTGATGATTTCAAAATTCAAGACTATAATCCACATCCACACATTAAAGCTGATGTTGCTGTTTAACTAATATGATAGGAGCTTTATTTCACAAGGGAAAAGAATTTAAAATTGATTTTTATAAACCAATTGACATTTCTATTCCGTTACATACGGGAGAAAATTGTGTTAGTGCTTGGTACGTTGCTCCAATGAAATTAGAGCCTGTAGTTAACGGACAATGGATAGGCGACATAAATAAAGGAGGTAGTGTAAACTTCAGAAATGTTATTTTTAATCCGCATGGAAATGGCACGCACACAGAATGTGTTGGGCATATCAGCAAAGAGTTTTATACAATCAATCAATCCTTGCAAAAGTTTTTCTTTATTGCCGAATTAATTACTGTACTTCCGATAGAATTAGAAAATGGAGATTTTGTCATAACAAGAAAACATTTTCAATCGGCTTTACAGGATTTAAAAAATACCGAAGCACTGGTTATACGCACAATAAGTAATTCGCCGGAAAAAAAATCTCATCAGTACAGCAATTCTAATCCTCCTTACATTGACCCGGATGCAATTGCTTATTTAAACGAAATTGGCATCGAACATATATTAATTGATTTACCAAGTATCGATAAAGAATTGGATGAAGGGAAATTGGCTTCGCATCACTTATTCTGGAATTATCCGGATAATCCCGCTTTAAATAAAACAATCACAGAGTTGATATATGTTCCAAATGAAATTCAGGATGGCACATATATTTTAAATATTCAAATTGCACCTTTCGAAAATGATGCCAGCCCAAGTAAACCTGTGCTTTATAAAATTTATTAATGGGCAGTCCAAATAAAAATTCATTAAATCCTCCCGAATGGGTAAATGAATACGCCGATTACTTGTATAAGTTTGCATTTTATAGAGTAAATGACAGCGAACTGGCCGAAGACTTAGTTCAGGATACTTTTTTATCGGCATTAAATGCTTCAAACGAGTTTAACGGTTTAGCCTCTGAAAAAACTTGGCTTTCGGCTATATTAAAAAACAAAATTATTGATCATTATAAAAAAGCGTCAACACAAATGGAAAAAAATTTTTCAGAGGGACAACCAAACTACTTGAATTATGAAAACTTTTTCGACGATAAAAAAAATGGGCATTGGCAAAAAGGCGCTATGCCAAAAGAATGGGAAGAGCCGGCTATTGAATTAAATAAAAAGGAGTTTCAATCTGTTTTTGAAATGTGTTTAAATAAAGTTCCGGTAAAATGGCGAGGTATATTTACTATGTGCGTTATAGATGAGTTGGATGCAAAATTAATTTGTAAGGAATTTGAACTTACATCGTCTAACTTTTGGGTGATTATTCATAGAATTAAATTACAACTAAGAGCATGTTTGGAAAAAAACTGGCTTAAATTATAATGAGCGAAATAAAAGAACATACTTACAAGTGGTATACGTTTGGATGTAAAGACGCATCTTACCTAAAAGTTAAGTCTTCTTTTCATAAATTAAATTTATCCGAAAAAATCCTTTATCATTTTCACCTTTTTATGTGCAAATATTGCCGTAGATTCTCTCAGCAAATTCAAAAGTTAGATGATTTCATTAAAAATTCTTCTAAAACAGACAGTTTAACTATGTCAGAGTCAAAAAAAGCGCTTATAAATCAACAAATTAAGCAATTTTTAACGAAGAATTAATATTGGGCTGTAAGGAAGCCTTTCTTTAATCGTATATTAGTATATAACTTAAAATAAACACAAAATGGAAAAAAAATCAACATTAGTTACCTGCTCTATGATTGCAGGTGCATTATTAAGCGTATCATCTGTTAAAGCTAACAGTTTATTAGAGTATAATGCTCTAGGAAGCGCCGGTGAAGTTCGTTCTGCTTTAGTAAAATCTATTGAAGCAAGTTGCGGAGAGAAAAAAGCCGACGACACTAAAGCAAAAGACGCGAAGTGCGGAGAGAAAAAAGCAAAAGATGCTAAGTGTGGTGAGAAAAAAGCAAAAGACGGAAAGTGTGGAGAAGGTAAATGTGGAGAACACAAGGGTAAAGCAAAAGACGGAAAGTGTGGAGAAGGTAAGTGCGGAGAGAAAAAAGGTGATAAAAAAGATCCTAAATAATTAAATAAAGAGCTGCCCTTCTTAATCGGAAGGGCAGTTTTTTTTAAACAAGATTATGAATATGAATACGCACACCGGTATAGGCTTTAGAAAAGATTTTGCCGAAGAATTGATAAATTCTGAAGTGTTACGTCCTTCATTTATTGAACTGGCTCCTGAAAACTGGATTGGGATGGGTGGTTATTGGAAAAAACAACTTGATAAAGCTGCCGAAAAATTTCCAATTACTGCACATGGGCTTTCTTTGTCTATCGGAAGTCCGGAAGAACTCGATATCACTTTCATCAAACAAGTAAAAAAGTTTATTAAGCAATACAATATTCAGGTTTATTCAGAACACTTAAGTTATTCGAAATGCGACAATGCACATTTATATGATTTACTACCAATTCCATTTAGAATGGACGCAGTAAATCATATTATTCAAAGAATAAAAACAGTTCAGGATATACTTGAAATCCCATTGGTAATTGAAAATGTTTCGTACTACACTCCTGTTGCAGCAGAAATGAATGAGTCGGAATTCATATCCGAAATCATTAAAGGTTCGGGTTGTAAAATGCTTTTGGATGTAAATAATGTTTATGTAAATGCTTTTAATCATCAATACAATGCTAAAGATTTTATAAGAGAATTGCCACTGGAGCAAGTGGCCTATATGCATATGGCTGGACATGAAAAAGTATCTGATTCATTAATTATTGATACGCATGGTCAGGCCATAATTGATCCGGTTTTTGAATTATTTGAGTTTGCAGTTTCTCTATTGAATCCGGTGCCGGTGTTATTAGAAAGAGATTTTAATATACCGGAAATGCAAGTGTTGCAAAATGAATTATCCAGAATGGATCTTATAATTGCCAAGTCGTGGAAATCTAAAAAATTACATGCTTAATAAAGAAACAAAAAGTCAGCAAAGTTTATTAGCCAACTACTGTAGAGATGGCCAAACTCCGAATGGACTCATAAACGTTAAATCAGAAAACCTTCATCATTATCGCAGGTTAGTTTTTAATATTGCTTCTGATATTTTAGAAACAGCTTTTCCTATCACATTTAGTTTTTTGGAAGAAAATGTTTGGCAAGATTTGGTACACACCTATTTTAAAGAACATAAATGTCAAACCAATCAGGTTTGGCGGATGCCCCTTGAATTTTACGATTATTGTAAAGAAAAAAATATAGCCGAAAAATTAAATCTTCCTTATTTAAATAATTTATTATATTTTGAATGGCTCGAACTGGATGTGCATACGATGGAAGACATGGAGTTCCCGGAATTCAAATCCAATGGCGATTTGCTTGCTGATCCTATCGTTTTTAATCCGGAATATAAATTAATTCCATTCACATTTCCGGTACATAAAATCCCTCCCGGGGAAGAACTTCTCAATCAAAAGGGAAATTATTTTTTACTTATTTACCGGGAAAAGGAAAGCGGAAATGTACAATTCATAGATCTTTCTATGTTTTATACTTTTTTATTGGAAAATATTGCCAATGGATTAATTGTAAAAGATATTCTTGTGGATGCTAATTCTATGTTTGGTATAAATGATATTAAGTTATTAAAAGAAAATACATTACTTTTTTTGCAGGACCTTCAAAAGAGAAAATTTATTTTAGGCTTTAAAAAATGATAAAATTAATTAATCAATTCCAGTCACTGGCTCAGAAAAGTGGAGACATAAGTCTTTTTCTGTTACGTATACTTCTTGCTTATGGATTTTGGGAACCGGCTAAAATGAAATGGGACGATATTCAATCCGTTGCTGATTGGTTTGAAAGTTTGGGCATATTTGCTCCAAAATTAAACGCGTACATGGCAGCCTCAACTGAAATGTTGGGCGTGTTTTTATTGGCTTTAGGCTTGGGTTCTCGATTTATTGCTATTCCATTAATTGTTGTTATGCTTGTGGCTATTAAAACTGTTCACTGGGAAAACGGATTTTTAGCGTCAGATAACGGTTTTGAAATTCCTTTGTATTACCTCTCAATGCTTTTGATTTTGTTTTCCTTCGGAAGCGGAAAATTAAGTCTGGATTTTGTAATTCAAAAAATCAAAAAATAATTTACTTCATATTTTTAACGTATTCACGAAAGGTTATTCCGGATTTTATTGCATTGGTATAAATATAATCATGCATAATATTAGACCATTTTTGAGGGGTGTGATTGGCATAAAAAAGTGATGGCTCAATAATTTTCCCGAAATGTATTTTAATGGTATTTCCTTTTTGCTTGAACATTTCATCCGGTAAAAACAACATTTCTAAATTTGCTTTAATACCTAAGCGTTTTCTCCATTTAGCGAAGTTGTAAAAGAATCTTGAATTTTGCCCTTCAATAAAAACCGGTACAATCGGTTTATTGTATTTAATGGATTTATTAATGAAGCTTTTATTCCATTCCAAATCACGAATTCCTTCTTTAAATTTTCTGCTTACTAATCCGGCGGGAAAAACCAAGATAGCCGATTCGGTGGCATAAATCTGCTCAACAAACTGCAAACTATTTCTACTTTGGCCGCCAACTTTATTCACGCCCACAAAAACATCTCCGTAATTTTTTATATTTTTTAATATATCGTTTACAATAAACCGAACGTCATTCCGCTTATCGCCAATTGCTTTAATCAAGGCCATGCCGTCTAAGCCTCCTAAAGGATGATTAGCCGCAACAATCACGCCACCTTTTAATGGCAAATTCTCATGGCCGCTCACCTCCAGTTTCACATCAAGAAATTTAAGCACTTCTGTATTAAATTCCAGTTCATGAAATTGTTCGAGGTAAATCATACCCTTGTTAATGTCATCCTCGTGCAACTTTCTTTTTAGCCAATTAATCGCAAAACGGGGTAAAATTTTATACAGCGTAGGCGCCTTAGTCATTAAAACTTTCTCTACGTCAATGTATTTTTTTACTTCCATGGGTGAGTGCAAAATAATCCTCTAATTGTTAATATCCTAAGGCATTTTTTACCTGGTTTTTTAAGCTTTTCTGTTCTTTAAAATCATTGAAAAGCCTTGAGCCATAAGGCCTGTAGCCATTCCCTCTCTTTTTTCCATAATGAATTTTTACTATGGATTGGGTGTTAATAAGTGTAATTTATTAACAAAAGTGGTAAAAAATGGAAGTTTGTGGTAAAAAGTGGTAATTATTTAACTATTTTTGCCACTATCATTAACACACCAAATGTCCAGTATCATAGGAGAATACGATTGTAAAGTTGACGCTAAAGGCAGATTCATGTTTCCTGTTGATTTAAGGAAACAGTTGGAAGCTTTGTTTGACCTGGGATTTGTAGTGAACAGAAACTTACATCAGCAATGTTTGGTTTTATACCCAATTAAAGAATGGGAAAAACTAAATAAAAAAATAAGCAAGCTTAATCGATTAATAAAGGCTAACGATGTTTTTGTGAGAAAGTTTACGGGTGGGGCAACAAGTGTGTTAGCAGATACTACAGGAAGAATTTTACTTCCAAAAGCATTAATTGATTACGCAAGTGTAAAAACTGAAATTAAAGTATTAGGAAGTAATAATGTGATTGAGATTTGGGATAAAACAATTTATGAAAACTTCCTAAAACAAGATATTGATATTGAAAAATTAGCCATAGATGTACTTGGAGGATTAAATTTCAATGAAGGTGACGATGAGTAAGACTTCTGCTTATCACACCCCCGTTCTTTTAAAAGCTTGTATTGATAATTTAAACATTAAACCGGATGGTACTTATGTTGATTTAACTTTTGGTGGCGGTGGTCATTCCAACGAAATTTTAAAGTGTTTGAATGAAAAAGGAAAACTGTTTGCCTTTGATCAGGATGAAGATGCTTTAGCAAATAACATTCATGATTCAAGGTTTACTTTAATTCCGCAAAATTTCAGATTCCTAAAAAATTATCTTCGTCTAAATGGAGTAACCACAGTGCATGGAATTTTGGCCGACCTTGGAGTATCTTCTCATCAGTTTGATGTTCCGGAAAGAGGGTTTTCAATTCGATTTAATGCGGATTTAGATATGCGCATGAATCAGAAAAGTTCGATTACCGCAAAATCTATTTTAAATGATTACGAAGAAATTCAACTCACCAACATTTTTAAGGAATATGGCGAAGTTCAAAATCCACGTAAGTTAGCTCGTTTAATTGTTGCCGCCCGATCTGAAAAATCAATAGTAAATTCTGACGACTTAAAAAAGATAATCGCGCCTTGTACTCCACCCAAAGACGCTAATAAATTTTTAGCAAAAGTATTTCAGGCTCTACGAATTGAAGTGAATGCCGAAATGTCTGCTCTAAAAGAATGTTTAACGCAGTGTTTGGATGTTTTGGATAACGGAAGTAGAATAGTGATAATTTCTTATCACAGTTTGGAAGATAGAATAGTGAAGAATTTTTTGAGATCGGGAAATACCGAGGGGAAAGAAGAAAAGGATGTGATTTATGGCACGGTTAAAAAAGTTTTTAAGTTAATTACCACAAAACCTATCATTCCGGATGAAAAAGAAATTGAAATCAATACAAGAGCAAGAAGTGCAAAGTTACGTGTGGGAGAAAAAATATAATTTATAACACACACTAATAAAGTGGCAAACAAATACCGGGATAAAACTGTTCCCGAAATAGAAACTGAAATGCCTGAGATTCAAAATGAAACTCAGCAGGAAAAGAAACCCCGTAAAACTCGTAAAAAAGGAGTCCTGGCTAAAGGCCTCTCTTCTGTTTTCAGCGGTTCATTTTTAACTTCTGAAAAAACCATAAAACACCTTCCGTACATTTTATTCCTTACTGCAATTGCTGTTTTTTATATCGCTAACGGATTTTATGCAGATGATAAAATTCGTCAAGTGAACAAGCTTTCTAATGAAATAAAAGAAAAGCACTCTGAATTTATTTCAACTACAACTGAATTGATGTTTGTAAGTAAGCAGAGCGAAGTGGCAAAATCAGCGGAAGTATTGGGTTTAAAAGAATCGGTTGAGCCACCGGTGAAAATTAAGGTTGATAGTTTGCAACTTAAAGAAAATCGAAAGAACTAAATGGAAAATAAAAAACAAATATTAGTTCGAACCTATATTTTATATGTAAGCATGTGCTTATTTGCGGTTGGCATATTTTATAGAATATTTGTTATTCAATTTATTGAAGGGGAAGAATGGAGAAGAAGAGCAGAAGCTAATACAACACAGCTTCACACCATTGAAGCAGTTCGGGGAAATATTTTTGATGTGAACGGTGCCTTATTGGCAACTAGTGTTCCGTATTATGAAATTGCCATCGATATTTGCGCGCCATCAATTGATGAAAAACTTTTTAAAGAAAAAAGAGACTCATTGGCCTTGTGTTTAAGTAATCTTTTTGGAGATCATACTGCTTCCGAATATCTAAATATTTTGAGAAAAGCTCGAAATAACAGAGATCGTTATGTAGTACTGCAAAGAAATGTTTCTTACAAAAATCTACAAATTCTGAAAAAATTCCCAATTCTAAAAAAAGGTAGTCGGGGCGGTTTAATTACCCTACAAACAAATAAAAGAGAGCGTCCTTTTCAGTTGTTAGCTGCTCGAACCATTGGTTTGGCGCGTGAAGGTATAAAACCGGTTGGTCTTGAAGGAGCATATGATTCTGTTTTATTGGGTGTGCCCGGAAAAAGATTAATGCAAAAAATTGCAGGAGGCGTATGGCGTCCGATAAATAGTGAAGCGGAAATTGAACCTAAAGAAGGTAGCGACTTATATACTACTATTGATATTAACGTACAAGATGTGGCAGAACATGCCTTAATGAAAGCACTCATTAAAAATCAAGCTTCACACGGCTGTGCCATTTTAATGGAAGTTAAAACAGGCGCCATTCGGGCTATTGCAAATTTATCAAAAGGAAAAAAAGATTCTAGTTATTATGAAAGTTTAAATCATGCTATGATAGATGCAAACGAACCGGGATCAACATTTAAGCTCGCTTCTTTTCTTGCAGCAATTGATGATTATGATGTGAGTTTGGATGAAAAAATTCATGTTGGAAATGGAGAGGTTACCTATTATAACAAAACTATTAAAGATGCTCACCCTCCAAAAACTCCGTCATTATCTGTACAGGAAATTTTTGAAACTTCTTCAAACTGCGGAACTGCAAAATTAATCATGAAGTATTATTCAAAAAATCCGCAAAAATATGTAGATAAAATTAAATCTTTTCATCTCGATCGTAAACTCGGGCTTTCAATTCCCGGCGAAGCAAGTCCATTTATTAAGGATGTAAAACACAAAGATTGGAGTGGTTTAACCTTACCGCAAATGAGCTATGGCTACGAAACTTTGATTACGCCTTTATTAACCTTAAGCGTTTATAATGCCATTGCTAATAATGGGAAAATGGTAAAACCTCGTTTTGTAAATGAAATCAGAAGAAATAATCAAGTGGTGAAAAAGTTTGAACCGGAAGTATTGATAGAGCAAATGGTAAAGCTGGAAACCGTTAGTAAAGCAAAAAAATTAATGGAAGGTGTGGTTGAAAATGGAAGTGGAAAAGGTTTAAATATTAAATCTTTTAAAGTGGGTGGGAAAACCGGAACTGCTCAAATAGCAAAAATTGGTCGCCGAAAGGGGAGTGGTAAAACTGCTTATGGCGATGTGGGTGACAGAACTTATCAGGCCTCGTTCGTAGGATATTTCCCAGCTGAAAAACCCCTTTATACTTGCATCGTAATTATTAATTCTCCAAGTAATGGAATATATTATGGTGGTTTAGTGGCTGGTCCGGTTTTTAAAGAAATTGCCGAAAAAGTGTATTCAAGCGGACTTGAATTTCTTCCTCCTATTAATAAAGGAAAAGATTTAATTACAAAAGTTCCGGAAGGAATTAATACGCTTTCAGATGAATTACAAAGATTAGCAAAATCGTTTTCACTGCCAGTTAAGGAAGTAAACTCAAATCAATTTGTAAGTAGAATTAAAAGCGATACTTCAACAATCGCAATGATCGAAAATAAAATAGAAAGACAACTTAAAAATGGTGTAATGCCAAATTTACAAGGCCTTTCTGCTAAAGATGTTTTATATATTCTGGAGAATCACGGGCTGAATGTAAAAATTGTTGGATTCGGAAGCGTTCAGAAACAAAGTATTGATGCAGGAACTAAAATTGAAAGAGGAAATAAAGTTATTCTCACTTTGATATAAATTGAAATTATTAAGCGACATATTATATAAAGTAAAACTGGAACAAGTTATTGGTGCTACTCACTTGGCTGTTGCCAATGTGGTTTTTGATTCCAGAAAAGTGAGAAAGAATTCTTTGTTCGTTGCTATAAAAGGTACTCAGTCGGATGGTCATGAATTTATTGAACAAGCCATAGAAGCCGGAGCCTTGGCTGTAGTTTGTGAAAAACTACCCACCGAAAAAAAATCGAATGTAACTTATGTAAAAGTAAACGACTCTAATTATTCACTGGGCATTATTGCTTGCAATTTTTTTGACAACCCTTCTTCTAAGTTAAAATTAATTGGAGTTACCGGAACTAATGGTAAAACAACCACCGTGACTTTACTTTTTAATTTATTCAGAGCATTGGGTCATTCTGTAGGATTATTATCTACAGTTCAGAATAAAATAAATAATTCGGTAATACCATCCACGCACACTACTCCTGACGCGCTAGCCTTAAACGAATTGTTAAACGCAATGGTAGAACAAGGATGTAATTATGCCTTTATGGAAGTGAGTTCTCATGCCATTGTACAACATCGCATTGCCGGAATTAATTTTGCAGGAGGGGCATTTTCCAATATCACTCACGATCATTTAGATTATCACAAAACCTTTGATGAATACATTAAAGCAAAAAAATTATTTTTTGATAATTTATCATCATCATCATTTGCTTTAGTGAATAAAGACGACAAGAATGGATTAGTGATGGTTCAAAATACCAAAGCACTAATAAAAACTTATTCATTACATAGTATAGCCGACTTTAAATGTAAAATTCTTGAAAGTCATCTTAATGGATTATTTCTGCAAATTGATCAAAGAGATGTTTGGGTAAAATTAATCGGAACATTCAACGCTTATAATGTTTTGGTGGTTTACGCAATTGCAACTTTACTGAAACAGGATAGTACGAATGTGCTTACTGCTCTAAGCAATTTAAATTCAGTTGAAGGAAGATTTCAGTACGTAAAGTCTGATACCGGAGTAATTGGTATTGTTGATTATGCGCACACCCCTGACGCATTAAAAAATGTGCTCGAAACAATAACAGATATTCGTTCGGGTAATGAGCAAGTAATAACTTTAGTGGGTTGCGGTGGTGATCGGGACGCGAAAAAACGACCAATCATGGCAGCAATAGCTTGTGAGTTCAGTAACCGGGTAATTCTCACTTCCGATAATCCCCGAACTGAAAATCCCGAAACTATTTTGGATGAAATGCAAACCGGAGTAAACCCGGCCGAAGCTAAAAAAGTACTTCGCATCAGTGATCGTAAAGAAGCAATTAAAACAGCTATTAGTTTTTGTAAATCAGGAGATATCATTTTGGTTGCCGGAAAAGGACATGAAAAGTATCAGGAAATAAATGGTGTGAAACACCCATTTGATGATTTTGAAATTTTAAAAGAAACCATTAAAACCCTGGGCGTGTAATGTTATATTATTTATTTCAATATTTAGATAAAGCTTTTGATTTCCCCGGTGCCGGCATGTTTAATTACATTTCATTTCGGGCTGCTCTCGCTTTAATTTTTTCACTATTGATTTCGCTGGTATTTGGCAAACGTATTATAGCATTCATTAGAAAAAAACAAATCGGGGAAACTATTCGGGAATTGGGACTAGAAGGACAGGCACAAAAAGGCGGAACACCAACCATGGGCGGATTAATTATTTTGGCAGCGATTATTATGCCTACTATTCTATTTACAAAAATTGATAATGTTTATGTAATTCTGATGCTGATTTCAACTGTTTGGTTAGGAGGTATCGGATTTTTGGATGATTACATCAAAGTTTTCAGAAAGAACAAAGAGGGATTACAAGGTAGATTTAAAATAATCGGACAAGTAGGTATCGGATTAATTGTAGGTTGTGTTTTTTATTTTCATCCGGATGTGGTAGTGAAAGAAAGAATTGCTAAAGGAAAAACAGATTTAATTTCAATTTCACAGGTTACCGAAAAAGTGGTAACACTTCCAAAATATGAAGAGCATGCCAAAAAGAATTTAAAAACATCGATTCCTTTTTTAAAGAATAACGAATTAGACTACTCTTCATTTATATCTTGGCTATGCGATGATTGTGCGAAATTTGGCTGGATAATTTTTATTCCAATGGTAATTTTGGTTGTTACCGCTGTATCTAACGGGGCTAATATTACCGACGGAATTGATGGCCTGGCAGCAGGAACAAGCGCAATTATTGGTGTAGTATTAGGAATTTTAGCCTGGGTATCCAGTAACACCATTTTTGCCGACTACTTAAATATTATGTACTTACCAAATACCGGAGAGCTTGTGGTATTTATTGCGGCATTTATTGGAGCTTGTGTTGGGTTTTTATGGTACAACTCATTTCCAGCGCAGGTTTTTATGGGCGATACCGGAAGTTTAGCTATTGGTGGAATAATTGCTGTTTTCGCAATCGCTATTCGTAAAGAATTATTAATTCCAATTCTATGCGGAGTATTTCTGGTAGAAAATATTTCTGTGATCCTACAGGTGTATTATTTCAAACATCAGAAAAAGAAACGCGGACTTGAATATGCACAAACCCATAGGCTTTTTAAGATGGCCCCTTTACATCACCATTATCAAAAAAGTGGATTTCATGAGTCTAAAATTGTGATGCGGTTTTTTATTATAAGTATTGCTCTTGCTGTATTAACCCTGGTAACGCTGAAGATTCGCTAATGAATAAAAGAATAATCATACTCGGTAGCGGCGAAAGCGGAGTAGGCAGTGCAATACTGGCTAAAGAAAAAGGCTTTGATGTTTTTGTGAGTGATCAGGGAACGATAAAAGAAAAGTATAAAACGCAATTACAAACTGAAAAAATATTATTTGAAGAAGGAAAGCATACTTATGAATTGTTACAAAATGCTACGGAGGTTATTAAAAGCCCCGGCATTCCGGATTCAGCAGACATTATAATGAAATTAAAGAGCAAAAATATTCCAGTGATATCAGAAATTGAATTTGCGGGAAGATATACCAAGGCTAAGAAAATTTGTATAACGGGCTCTAATGGAAAAACAACTACCACATTATTAACTTATCACATTCTTAAAAAGGCCGGATATAATGTAGGGTTAGGCGGAAATGTGGGAAAAAGTTTTGCCTTACAGGTTGCCCGTGAAAATTTCGATTACTATGTGTTGGAGCTAAGTAGTTTTCAATTAGACAACATGTACGATTTCAAGGCCGACATAGCCATTCTCTTAAACATTACTCCTGATCATTTAGACAGATACAATAACTCTTTTGACGAATACGCCAACAGTAAACTAAGAATAATTCAAAATCAAACCGAAAAAGATTTCTTCATATATAATTGCGACGATGAAACAATTCAACGTAAGGTAAAAGAAATACAGTGCAAAGCCGAAAAAATTCAATTCAGCATTAAAAAAAAAATCGAAGGAAACGGCGCTTATTTAAACGAAAATCAACTAACCCTTAATTATAAACCAAATCAAAACCAACCCTTAATTATGACAATTGAACAATTAGCCCTCCAAGGAAAACACAATGTGTACAACAGCATGGCCGCATCTTTAGCAACAAGAATTGTTGATGTGCGCAAAGAAATCATTCGCGAAAGCTTACAGGATTTCCAAAATGTTGAACATCGCTTAGAATTTGTAGCCTCCATCAACGGAATCGAATTTATTAATGATTCTAAAGCAACTAATGTAAATTCAACATGGTATGCACTTGAAAGTATGGAAAAGCCCGTAATTTGGGTTTGTGGTGGGCAAGATAAAGGAAATGATTACAATGAATTGTCGGAAATTGTAAAATCAAAAGTAAAAGCCATCATTTGTTTAGGTAAAAACAATAAAAAAATTGTAGAAGCCTTTAAAGACATTGTTGAATTAATAGTAGAAACGGATAACGCTCAGGATGCTGTAGCCGCTTCATACAAAATTGGTAAAAAAGGCGATGTAGTTTTATTGTCACCTGCTTGCGCAAGCTTCGATCTTTATAAAAACTATGAAGATAGAGGTATGCAATTTAAAGCCGCTGTTCGCTCACTTTAATTAAAAAAAAATGAAGGTATTCAACTATTTAAAAGGAGATAAGGTAATATGGGCCATCATGCTCTTGCTATCTCTATTGTCCGTTTTAGTTGTTTATAGCGCGGTTGTTACACTTGCGCATAAGTTCAAACAAGGGAATACCGAATTCTATTTAATGAAACATATGGTAATTATTGCACTCGGTTTTCTTATTGCCTATTTGTTTCATCGAATGCGTTATACCATTTTTAGTAAAATTGCGCAAATCGGATTCTATCTTTCTATTCCTTTATTAATTTACACGTTATTAAAAGGAGTTAGCGCCGGCGAAGCTTCACGTTGGCTTGAAATTCCGGGATTGGGTTTAACTTTTCAATCTTCCGATATTGCCAAACTGATGCTCTTAATTTATGTGGCTCGCGTGCTAACTATTAAAGCGAAGGAACTGGTAGATTTTAAATCGGTACTTAAACATTTAATGATACCAATTGGAATTGTATGTATTTTAATATTACCGGCTAACTTTTCTACAGCTGCATTATTGTTTATTAATTGCATGCTGTTATTATTTTTGGGCGGAGTGCATTTAAAAATAATTGCCAAAATTTTCGGTATTTGTATTTTAGCAGGAGCCATGTTCTTTGCATGGGTTTGGTTGGCTCCTTCTTCTATTCCGGGAGGTAGAGGTACTACCTGGAAAGCTCGTATTGAAAATTTCACCAATGGCGATTCTAAAAATAATTATCAAAGTGAACAGGCAAAAATCGCAATTGCTACCGGAGGGGTTATTGGTAAGGGTCCGGGTAATAGCACACAACGTGCATTTTTGCCACAAGCATCTTCCGATTTTATTTATGCTATTATTATTGAAGAGTATGGATTATTAACCGGATTCATTATTCTTTTTTTATACATGATTTTACTATATCGAGGGGTCAAATTATTAAGGGATGGAGATAAACCTTTTGGTAGTTTCATGGCCTTGGGCCTAACATTTAGTTTGGTTTTTCAAGCTTTAGTAAACATGGCAGTTGCTGTTAATTTATTTCCGGTTACCGGACAACCTTTACCATTGGTGAGCATGGGTGGAACTTCTATTTGGTTTACGATGATTGCCATGGGAATAATTTTAAGTGTAAGTAAAGGAGTAGAAGAGAAAACAGATGAGCAACTCGAAACAACTTAAAGTAATATTAAGCGGTGGAGGCACCGGTGGACATATTTTTCCAGCAGTTGCTATTGCTAATGAATTGAAAAGATTAGTCCCCGATGTAAAAATTTTGTTTGTGGGAGCACAGGGCAAAATGGAAATGGAAAAAGTTCCTGCCGCCGGATATGAAATTATAGGAATTCCAATTGCCGGACTTCAAAGAAGATTTACTTGGTCAAATTTTAAATTACCCTTTCTCATTATTTTGAGTTTAATCAAAACCAAAAAAATTATTGCTGAGTTTAAACCAAATGTTGTGGTGGGAACCGGGGGTTTTGCGAGCGGACCCATATTAAGAGCCGCATCAAATAAAGGTATTCCCGTTTTAATTCAGGAACAAAATTCATACGCCGGTATTACTAATAAAATTCTGGCCAAAAAAGCTTCTTTAATTTGTGTGGCCTATGAAGGCATGGAAAAGTTTTTTCCTAAAGAAAAAATAGTATTAACCGGTAACCCGGTAAGGCAGGATATTATAAATTTAGAATCAAAAAGAAGCGAAGCTTTGAAATATTTTAAGTTAAATCCCGAATTAAAAACAATATTAGTTATTGGCGGAAGTTTAGGGGCGAAAACAATTAATGAGGCAATTGGACAAAATTTAAAGTTATTAGCCGAGGCTAATATTCAATTGATTTGGCAAACCGGAAAAGGATATCTGGCAATTGCAAAAACGCAAACAGAAAAATTTGAATCAAACGGAATTTTTGCTTTTGATTTTATTTCCAAAATGGATATGGCATATGCTAGTGCTGATCTGGTAATTTCAAGAGCAGGGGCAAGTTCAGTTTCCGAATTGTGCAATTGTTCAAAGCCAAGCATCCTCGTTCCTTCACCAAATGTAGCTGAAGATCATCAAACTAAAAATGCAATGGCTTTGGTTAACAAAAACGCAGCTATACTAATTAAAGATACAGAAGCTCGTGATAAATTAATACAAACGGCCATTCAAATTATAAATGATAAATCAGAACTCAATAGATTGTCAGAGAATATTTCTAAAATGGCTTTTTTAAACTCGGCACAAACTATTGCCAAGCACGTTTTACAAATTGCCGGCTATACAAAATGAAAATTCTTGATTATAAATTATATTATTTTTTAGGAGTGGGTGGTATTGGCATGAGTGCGTTAGCGCGTTACTATAATCATTTCGGAAAAAAAGTAATGGGTTATGATAAAACCTCTACTCCTTTAACTATCCAATTGGAAAAAGAAGGAATTGTGTGTCATTATGATGAAAATGTAGACCTTGTTCAAAATTTGAACAAAGAATTTAATAAAGATGATATTTTAATTGTTTTTACTCCGGCTATTCCATATGATAACAGTGAATTTCAATATTTTTTAAAGAATAATTATTCGCTTTTAAAACGTTCTCAAGTACTGGGTAAAATTACAGAGCAGTTTAAAACGATTGCAATTGCCGGCACACATGGTAAAACTACAACCACCACCTTGGTTACACACATTTTAAAATGTGCAGGTATTAATTGCTTTTCTTTCATGGGAGGCATTTCATCTAATTACAACACCAATTTAATTTTAGGAAATATTGAGGATGAAAATACGTTTGTAGTTGTTGAGGCCGACGAATACGACCGCTCATTTCTCACTTTACAACCTTATATCGGATTAATTACTAGCGTTGATGCCGATCATTTGGATATTTATGGTGATGACAGTCACGTAAAGGAAGGGTATACACTCTTTGCCGAACAAGTAAAAAAGGAAGGTATCTTAATTGTTAAGAAAAATGTTGATAACGATTTGAAGCTCACCCGCAAACGGCTAATCTACTCGTTAAATTTAGATACGCAATATTGTGCAGAATCGATACGTATCGAAAATGCTCAATTTTTGTATGACATCAAAAGTCCGATTTCTCCTGTAACCCACGTGGCACTAGGAGTTCCGGGGCTTCATAATGTTGAAAATTCGATAGCTGCTGTGACTATTGCACAACAGTTAGGTGTAGAAAGTGATGTTATTCGAAATGCGTTACGTTCTTTCAAAGGTGTGAAAAGAAGATTTGATTATCGGATAAAACAAGATGATTGCATATTTATTGATGATTATGCACACCATCCGGAAGAGTTAAGAGCAACAATCACTTCAACTAAAGCTTTATATCCCAATAAAAAGATAACCGGAATTTTTCAGCCCCATCTTTTTACAAGAACCAGGGATTTTGCTAAAGGATTTGCAGAAAGTCTTAATTTGTTGGACGAGTGCATTCTGTTAGACATTTATCCGGCTCGCGAAAAGCCGATTCCCGGAATAGATTCTCATATGTTGATTGAAAAAATGAGAAACATGCCTAAAAAAGTGTTGAGTAAAACAGAATTGCTGGTTGAACTTGAAAAAAATAAACCGGAAGTTTTATTAACCATGGGAGCCGGAGATATCGATACACTGATCACACCCATTGAAAATATTTTAAAGAAATAAATTGAAAAAAATAAACTATAAAAAGATTCTTCACCTGCTAATATGGACATTTTCTATTAGCGGATTGCTGGTTTCTTTTTCTTTTGTTTCTAAAAGCGAAAAACAAATTAGTGTGAACAGATTGAATATTTCAATTTTAAATAATACTGAAAATCAATTTCTTTCAGAAGCCGACATTCGCGCCTATTTTGAACAAAGTGGCACAAAAATATTAAATCAAAAATTTGCAGAGATAAATATTCCTAAACTGGAAAGATTATTAAATGTACATCCGGCAATTGAAAATGCTGAGGTGTCGGCAGAATTAAATGGAGAAATTAGTGTAAACGTGTTGCAGCGTACCCCCATTTGCAGAATCATTAATGCAGATGGAGAAAGCTATTATATCGATTCTCAGAACAAATTAATGCCACTTAATGAGAACTATTCGGCTAGAGTAATTGTGGTAAATGGAAATTTAAATGAACCCTTCGCTCGCAGGTATCAACTTACAGTTGATGAGATAGCCGGGAGTGAAGTATACAAAAAAGTTAGCTTATTGGATGATATCGTAGCAGTAGTTCATGTAATTAATCAAGATTCAACTTTATCCAGTTTAATTCATCAAATTAATATAAATGAAGAGCAGGAAATAGAATTATTTCCGGCAATAGGTAATCATAAAATAGTATTTGGGGAAGCTAAGGATATTGAGCAAAAATTTAATCGATTAAAACTATTTTATACCGAAGGTTTGAATAAAGCTGATGCTTGGAATAAATACTCAATTATCAATTTAAAATATAAAAACCAGGTGGTTTGTACGAAAAAATAATATTATGGAAAAACAACACGATCAACAAAATCAAAATCTCGCTTCTGAACTGGTAGTAGGTTTAGATATTGGAACAACAAAAATTGCGGCAATTGTTGGTCGTAAAAATGAGTTTGGTAAAGTTGAAATTTTAGGTATCGGAAAGTCAGAATCGTTAGGTGTTACCAGAGGTGTTGTTGTAAATATTGAGCAAACAATATCTTCTATACGTGCGGCTGTTGCAATTGCTGCAGATAAGGCCAATGTGGATATTGGAGAGGTGATTGTTGGAATTGCCGGTCAGCATATCAAAAGCATGCAACACCGAGGAATGATTACCCGTCAGAGTTTGGAAGATGAAGTTTCACAAAAAGATGTAGATAATTTAATTGATAATATGCATCGTTTGGTGATGAATCCGGGCGAAGAAATTATTCATGTAATACCTCAAGAGTATATTATTGACAGTGAATCAGGAATTAAGAATCCAATTGGTCATGCCGGCATTAGATTGGAAGGAAATTTTCACATCATCACCGGACAGGTAGGTGCAGTAAAAAATATTTTTAAATGTGTAAACAGAGCAGGATTAGAAACTGTTGATTTACATTTAGAACCATTGGCAAGTGCCGATGCAGTTTTATCCGGAGAGGAAAAAGAAGCCGGTGTAGTGTTAGTGGATATTGGAGGAGGTACAACAGATGTGGCTATTTTTTACGATGGAATCATCAGACACACAGCTGTAATTCCTTTTGGTGGAAATATTATTACAGAAGATATTAAAGAGGGTTGCAGCATCATCAGAACTCAAGCCGAACAATTAAAGGTGCGTTTTGGTTCTGCCTTGGCTCAAGAGAATCAGGAAAATGAAATTATCTCAATTCCCGGTTTACGCGGTCGCCCACACAAGGAAATATCTATTCGATTTCTGGCACAAATTATTCAAGCCCGAATGGAAGAAATTTTAGAGTTTGTTCTTTTTGAAATTAAAAGCAGTGGCTTCGAAAGAAAATTATCAGCAGGAATAGTAGTAACAGGCGGTGGATCTTTATTAAAACATTTACCTCAATTGGTTATGCTTACTACCGGAATGGATTGCCGAATTGGAACTCCAAATGAACATTTAGCCGGCAATGAGGATGAATTAAAGAACCCATTGTATGCAACCGGTGTTGGTTTAGTAATGAAGGGAATTGAAAAATACGAGCGCGATGCTAAAAAAGGAATGAATGCAACTAAAATTCAGATTACAGATGAGAGCCCGGTTGAAGTGGAAGAGACAAAAGACAAGAAAAAAGTGGTTGGACATTCCAAGAAAAAACTGGGAGGCTTTTTTGAGAATATCATCAAAACAGCTTCTGAATGGATAAGTGATGATATTGAATAAAAACTAATAAATAATAAACAACAAATACGTAAAATCATGATGCAATTTGAATTACCTCAAGAAGAAAACTCAATCATAAAAGTGATTGGTGTTGGTGGAGGAGGAAGCAATGCCGTTAATCACATGTATCGCCTTGGGATAAAAGGTGTAGACTTTGTGATATGCAATACAGATAAACAAGCCATGGATCAAAGCCCTGTTCCTAATAAAATACAATTGGGTTCAGACTTAACTAAAGGTCTTGGTGCCGGAGCTCAACCTGAAGTGGGTAGAAACGCCGCTTTAGAATCTATAGATGAAATAAAAAGTTACTTAGATTCCAATACGCAAATGGTATTTATCACTGCCGGTTTAGGTGGTGGTACCGGAACTGGCGCTGCTCCGGTAATAGCCAGTATTGCCCGCGAAATGGGAATACTAACGGTTGGTATTGTTACGATACCTTTTGCCTTTGAAGGAAAAAAGAGAAGGATGCAGGCAGAAGCCGGTTTGGAAGAAATGAAAAAGTATGTAGATACTTTACTAGTAATTGGTAATGATAAGTTAAGAGATATCTACGGTAAATTAAAAATGAGCGAAGCTTTTGCGCATGCCGATGATGTATTAACCGGTGCAGCAAAAAGTATTGCAGAAATTATAAGCTTACACATGCATATTAATGTCGACTTTAATGATGTTAAAACTGTAATGACAGATAGCGGAGTTGCCATTATGGGTTCTGCCATTGCCAGTGGAGAAAAAAGAGCATTAAAAGCGGTTGAACAAGCTTTGAATTCTCCTTTATTAAATGATAATGATATTTCAGGCGCTCGTCATGTATTATTAAATATTATGAGCGGAAGTGATGATATTGATATGGATGAGTTTGGTGAAATAACTGATTTTATTCAAGAGGCTGCAGGCGGAACTGCCGAATTAATTACCGGTTATGGTACCGATCCTTCGTTGGGAGATAATGTAAGCGTAACTATAATTGCAACCGGATTTAATACGAAACAGGCTACCGGATTTGAATCACACATTGTATCAGATAGAAAGATTGTGAACTTAGATGACCAACCGCAAATAAAGAACGAGCCGGTGCAAACTAATATTGTGGATGAAATTAAAAATGAAGAGCCATTTATTTTTGTGAAAGAGGAAGTGAAGGAAACAAAAACGGTTGATGTTTTACCCACCGTAAATCCAACAGATGAAACAAGCCATCACGATATTACCAATGAAGTAAATGAATCGCCTCAGGCAAAAATTACGGAGTTTACTTTTAATGAAGTTTCCGACGAAAACGTAACGGATATTACTTCATCAGTTTCTGAAAATACGGAAGAAAAGGAAGTGGTTAACCGTGAAGAACAAATTAAATTGGCTCAAGAAAGAATCCGTAAATTAAAAGAAATCACGCTTAAAATGAAAAGCCCTGAAGGATTAGCTTCTTTAGAAAAACAAACAGCTTTTGAACGGAAAAATATAGCGCTAGAAAATAAAACGCCGAGCACCGAGAGCAATGTGTCAAGATATACTTTAGGAGAAGGAGACGATAAAAAAATTGAAATACGTCCGAATAACTCCTTCTTACACGATAATGTTGATTAAGTTGTTGGTTTATTAGTTAAGAAATGCAAACCCTGTAAGGTTTGCATTTTTTTTATAATGGAAATTTAACGCGGAATTCTGTATTTCCTTCCTTACTTTCATAATGAAATTGTCCGTCCAATTGTTCACTAAGCGCCTCAATCAAGGTGAGTCCTAAACTATCATTTTTTGTTTGTTTTACATCAAAGCCGTTGCCATTATCTGATATTTTCAGTAAGGCTGAACCAAACTGAATACTTAATGATATATAAACGGTAGGGTTAATTGTATTTTGATTGAATGCATGTTTTAGGCAGTTGGTAATACATTCATTGGTGATTAAACCTAAAGGTACAGCCTTTGTAATATCCCCTTCAATATTTTCTATACTCTCCGTAAGATCAACTTTAAAATCCAGTTGTTGTCCATCCAATATTTCATTCGCTAAACCTACTAAATACTGCTTTAAATTAATTTTAGATAAGTCTTTCTTTTTGTATAAACTTTGATGTACCATGGCAATACTCATCACTCGACTCTTTGCATCTGAAAGGGCTTCAATCGTTTCTTCATTTTTGCTTAAATTTTTTTGCATATTAAAAAGTCCAATCAATACGGCCAAATTATTTTTAACCCTGTGCTGAATTTCCGAAATTAAAATTTCCTTTTCGTGTAACGAATTTTCTATAATTATTTTGTCACTTTTTGTTTTATCCAGTAAATTAATTACTTCATTGTATTGTTTATTAAGCATCCCAATCATGATAATAATTAAGGAAAGTGTAAGCAATATGCAGAATAGAATATTATAGTTAAAAAGTAATTCTATTTCTTCCGCATTAAAATTAACTTCGGGATATAATTGAATGTCAAACAAACGGTTTGCAACAAATCCGATAATTAATATTAAAAACAATCCATGAGTTCGAAATTGATGTTTTTCAGGATTGTGTAATAAACCAATACAAAACAAGGCGGGAAAATAAAATAAATAACTCGCCGTAGCTTCAGGATAATATTCTCCAACATACAGTAAAACACAACTTAATCCAATTACAAATGTTGTGGCCGATAGGTTAAATCTTCTTTTGTAATTTGAATACAAAATAAATACATTATAAAAGATAATAAATAACTGAAGAGAAATGGGATATTTTTGTTTTATAAAAAGAATTGTTGTTCCACCCAACACCATTCCAAAAATTGTTATTAATGAAATGATGTTAAGTATACGGACTTCCCGTTTTTGATAGAAACTGATTTCCGGAAATAGACCGATGTCCAGAATTTTTTGTAACATATTATTAAAAGCAGTTAAACTACCAGATTAACAATTTTTTTAGGAACAACAATAACTTTTTTTGGCTTAGCTCCGTTTAAATATTTCTGCGTCTCTTCCAAACTTAAAATTTCTTTTTCTATCTCAGCCGGATTTAAATTTGCCGGTAATGCCACGTTAAACCGCGTTTTACCGTTAAAGGAAACCGGATAATTGAACGAATCTTCTACCAAGTACTCCGCTTTAAGTTCCGGAAACGCTGCAAAGGCAATGCTTTCTTTATGTCCAATCGCCTCCCATAATTCTTCGGTAATGTGCGGGGCGTAAGGAGAAATTAAAACCAATAAGGGCTCTAATATCTTACGCTTTGTACATTTTAAATCGGTTAATTCGTTTACACAAATCATAAAATTACTCACCGAAGTATTGAACGAAAATCGCTCAATGTCTTCTGTTATTTTTTTAATGGTTTTGTGTAATGTTTTTAATTCTGCTTTATTGGGTTCTTCTTCACTAATAACTAACTTATCTTCTTTATAAAACAACTTCCAGAGTTTTTTTAAAAATCCGGAAACACCGGTAATGCCATTGGTATTCCAGGGTTTACTTTGCTCAAGCGGACCCAAAAACATTTCATACAAACGTAAAGTATCGGCACCGTATTTTTCGCAGATTAAATCAGGAGTTACCACGTTATACCAACGCTTACTCATTTTTTCAATAGCGTTTGAACATATTAATTTTCCATCTTCTAATTCAAATTCAATATTTTTGAAATCGTCTCTCCAATTTTTTAATGCATTAAGGTCAACACTATTTCCTTCAACAATATTTACATCAATATGTACATCTGTACAATTATAATTCTTCTTTAATCCTGCAGAAACAATTCTGTTTTCGTTGAGAACTCGATGTATTATTGCTGAAGTTCCCTGTATCATCCCCTGATTAATTAATTTTTTGGCGGGTTCATCTACAGGTATTAAACCCCTATCAAATAAAAATTTAGTCCAAAAACGCACATATAATAAATGGCCGGTGGCATGTTCGCTTCCGCCAATGTATAAATCAATATTTTGCCAATAATCCATTAATTTTTTATCGGCAAAAGCATTTTTATTTTGAGCATCCATGTATCTTAAAAAATACCAGGAACTTCCTGCCCAACCCGGCATGGTGGTGTGCTCGTAATTAAATTCTCCTTTGTATTTCCAGTTTTTCGCTCTGGCTAATGGGGGTTCTCCGTCTTCGGTGGGTAAAAATTTATCTACCTCAGGTAACACCAACGGTAATTCCTCATCGGATAAAGCGTAGGGAATATCATTTTTATAATAAATAGGAATGGGTTCGCCCCAATATCTTTGTCTACCAAAAACGGCATCTCTTAAACGGTAATTTATTTTTCCGGTTCCTATATTTAATTTTTCAATTTCCTGAATGGCTTTTTTAATGGCAGCCTTCACCTCTAATCCGTTTAAGAAATCAGAATTAATTAGTTTTCCTTCTTTCTCATCCCAGGAATTTTCTTCAAAATTATGCTCTTTCGTTGGAATAATTACCTGAGGTTTTTCAATTTTAAAATGTGTAGCAAATCTGAAATCTCTTTCATCATGTGCAGGTACTGCCATCACCGCTCCGGTACCATATCCGGCCAAAACATAATCACCCACCCAAACCGGAATTGGTTTTTTGGTGAAGGGATGTTCAACATAAGTTCCGGTAAATACTCCGCTTACTTTATTTATTTCGGCTTGTCTTTCTCTCTCACTTCTGTTTTTGGCGTAAGTTACATACTCTTCAACTGCATTTTTTTGTTCTGCTGTAGTAACAGTATTCACTAAGTCATGTTCAGGGGCTAAGGTTACAAAGGCTACTCCAAATATTGTATCTGGTCTTGTTGTAAATACTTCGATTGTGTTTGAAGCCTCACCCCCTTGCCCCCTCTCCAAAGTAGAGGGGGTTGAGGAAATTTTTGTTCTTATTCTTTCAATGACTTCATCCAAGTTGTTATTGATTTCTTTATTTGTGAATCTGATCACTTCAAAGCCAATTGAATTTAAAATTCTTGTTCTGTTGGCATCTCGCTCTTTAGTTAGTTCATGTATTTCGCCATCTACTTCAATGATGAGCGACTTTTCTAAACATATAAAGTCAGCAATAAACGTTTCTATTGGGTGTTGTCTTCTGAATTTTACACCTAGTTGATTATTTCTTATAGCTTGCCATAATTTATCTTCAGATTCAGTTTGAGGCTGTCGATTTTCTTTTGCAAATTGTTTTAAAGCTTGGTAAACTGATTTATCTGCTGTTTGCCACTTCGGTTTGTTTCCCTTCTCCATTGGAGAAGGGTTAGGGATGAGGCTGAATTTCAAAGAAGTTCCCTCACTTTTTCCAATCCAATTTCGTTGTGATTCTTTTAAACTTTCACTCCAGTCAATTTGTTCGAGTCCGTCTAATAAACGCTGAGCATAAGCAGTAATTCGCATGCTCCATTGTTTCATCATTTTTCTTTCTACCGGATGTCCGCCTCGTTCACTTACTCCGTCTTTCACCTCGTCATTGGCTAATACAGTACCCAGGGCAGGACACCAATTCACCACGGCTTCGCCTAAATAAGCCAAACGATATTGCATTAAAATATCAGATTTTTCTTTTTCACCGAAATTTTTCCATTGATTGGCCGAGAAAGAAATAAATTTCTCATCGCAAGCGGCATTCACTTTCTGATTACCGTTTGTTTCAAATTCATGGATAAGGGTTTCAATTTTTTCGGCTTTATTCGTATTTTCATTAAACCAGGAATTAAAAAGCTGAATAAAAATCCACTGAGTCCATTTATAATATTCCGGATTTGAAGTTCTAACTTCTCTATCCCAATCAAAACTAAAACCAATTTTATCTAACTGTTCGCGGTATCTGTTTATATTTTCTTCGGTAGTGATAGCAGGATGTTGTCCGGTTTGTATGGCATATTGTTCAGCAGGTAAACCAAAACTATCGTATCCCATGGGATGTAAAACATTAAATCCCTTATGTCTTTTATATCGGGCAATAATATCCGATGCGATATAACCCAAGGGATGCCCAACATGTAAGCCGGCACCTGAAGGATAGGGGAACATATCTAAAACATAATATTTGGGTTTAGCTGAATTATCTTCGGCCTTAAATGTTTTTGCCGCAGCCCATCGTTCCTGCCATTTTTTTTCTATAGTTCTGAAATGATATTCCATTTTATTTACAAGCCCTAAATATAACGATAGTTTAATTAAAATTGATGCGTTTTAAAGCGGAACAGCATTTCCGGTTTCTACCAAAAATACTTTATGTTCAATAGGCATACTATCAAATAGCTGCTGCATTCGGTCGGCATGGGAATCCGTTATAAATACCTGCCCAAAATTTTCATTGCTCACCAATTCAATTAACTTAGTAAATCTGTTTTTATCCAGTTTATCATATACATCATCCAGCAAAAGCAAGGGCGTGGTATTTTTTTTATCTTTTATAAACTCGTATTGAGCCAGCTTCAGCGCCAACACATATGATTTTTGCTGGCCCTGAGAAGCGAATTTTTTCAAACTGTTGCCGGATAAAATAAATTCCAAATCGTCTTTATGCGGACCAATACTGGTATAAGTTAATGCACGATCTTTGGCCAAATTAGCCATTAAAGCTGCCTTATAATCTTTGCTTCCAATACTACTCTGATAGGCCAGGCCCACTGCTTCAACACTGCTGCTGATGAAAGCGTAGTATTTATTAAAAATGGGAATAAATTGTTTGAGAAATTCTTGTCGTATTTCGCAAATTATTTTTCCGTGTAACACCAATTGTTCATCCCAAATATCAATGGTTTCAGAATCAAATGTTCTGCTTTCGGCAAATTGTTTTAATAGAGCGTTGCGTTGTCGAATAACTTGTTGGTAAGCAACCAATTTATCTAAATACACTTTATCGTATTGCGCAATAACACTATCTAAAAATTTTCTTCTTTCCTCACTGGTGCCGTTAATTAATTCGGCATCACCCGGTGAAATCATAACTAAGGGAAATTGACCAATGTGTTCACTTAATCGATCATATTCCTTTTTATTTTTTCGAAAAACTTTTTTTTGATTTCGCCTTAATCCGCAATAAACCTCTGTTTCTTCATTAAATTTATTAAACACGCCTTGAATTACGCAAAGTCCCTCGTTGTGTTTTATGTTTTGACTGTCAATAGCATTGAAGTAACTTTTACAAAAAGAGAGATAGTAGATGGCATCCAGTAAATTGGTTTTGCCCATGCCGTTATTACCCACAAAACAGTTAATTTTTTGCGAAAATTCAGCGTCAAATGAAGCGTAATTTTTGAAGTTTATAAGGGATAATTGCTTTAAAAACATGGGTTTTCAACAAAATTAGGCATTTTTTAAGGCTAAGTACCGCTATTTAAAAAAAATTCGGAATTCAAGGAAAAAATGCTAAATTCGCAGACTAATTTTTTGTACAAATGTCTGATTTAAAAGAAGAAACAAATGTTGAGAACAACGATGAAATCGTTGAAGTAAATGAAGAGGTTTCAGAAAAAGTAGCAAAGCCGATTGATCCCAGTTTAGAGGGCATTCAATTGTTTTATGAAAAAAATAAAAAAATGGTCACTTATGTGGGTGGCGGTTTAGCTTTACTTATTGCTCTTTTTGTATATTATAAATTTATGTATCTGCCTGAAAAAGAAAAAGAGGCAGCCAATGAAGCATTTTGGGCTCAAGCTTTTTTTGAAAGAGATAGCTTTAATTTAAGCTTAAAGGGCGGACCTATGGTGATGGCAGCAGAAGGACAAAAACAAATGATGGGCTTTGAACAAATTGCTGATGAATATAGCATGACTAAAGTTGGAAATTTAAGTAATTATTATGCCGGTGTTTGTCTTTTAAGAACAGGGAAATATGAGCAAGCCATTGAACGTTTTAATCAATTCAGCGCGAATGATGCATTACTGGCACCCATTGCACTTGGAGCAACCGGCGATGCGTATATGCAATTAAATAATGCCGAACAAGCCGTAAAATATTATTTGAAGGCGGCTGATAAAAGCAACAATAGTTTTACAACTCCTTTATACTTAAAAAAAGCAGGATTCGCTTATGAATTAAAAGCAAATTATGCAGAAGCTTTAGGTATTTACGAAAGAATAAAACGCGAATATGGAAAAAGTGCGGAAGGAAAAGAGATTGAACGCGATATTGCTAAGGTAAAAACATTAGGTAATCTTTAATATGAAAGTCCCGATACAAACGGGACTTTTTAATTTTATATGAGTTCAGTAAATCATCATTTATCAAAAGTGCAGGGAAGCGAAGTTCCGGATGCATCCTTATATAAATTTGGAATAGTTTGGTCGGAATGGAATTCGGAAATAACTAATGCGCTTTTACAGGGAGCTAAAAATACTTTGTTGGATAACGGAGCCCGGGCCGAAAATATTATTATTAAAGCTGTACCCGGCAGTTTTGAACTTACTTTAGGCGCACAATGGATGTTGGAAGAAACAGATGTAGATGCTGTGATTTGTTTAGGTTGTGTGATACAGGGAGAAACCAAACATTTTGATTTTATTTGCAATGCCGTAGCCAAAGGAATTACGGATTTAAATATTGAGTACAGTGTGCCGGTTATTTTTGGCGTACTTACACCTAATGATATGCAGCAGGCCTTGGATAGAGCAGGAGGAAAGCATGGAAATAAAGGAGATGAAGCTGCCATTACAGCCATAAAAATGATTGCGCTATATGATTCATTTGACGAAGAATTGTAATTGAAAAAATAAATTAAGGAATCCTGTTTGAATCAGGAGCTGACGCGCAACCGTGATGCAATTTTGCTAAGCCGGACACTTATTAACTAAAAAACACTCTCGCGATACGGAGTACGACTTAAGTAAAATTAAGTAATTGTATCGCTTTAGTATGAAGCGATTTTTTTTATTTCTAATTTTTCCCTTTTGTATAAAAGGACAATTTGCTCCCGCTGCCGGACAACCGGGTTCAACGGCTATTAAAAAAGATAGTTCAATTATTGTGAATTGGGCCAATGCCTGTGAAATTACAAGAGGATATCAGGATATTTCTAATACAGGATTGGGATTAACTACAGTTGGAGAAAATACGAGTGCAATTGGACCGGCAGATGGGAACCAAGTGGTGAGTTTAGGAGATGGAGGGCAGGCCATTTTAAATTTCCCGCAAGCCATTCGTAACGGTCCCGGATTTGATTTTTGTGTTTTCGAAAATTCATTTGATCCCGGATTTTTAGAATTGGCTTTTGTGGAAGTAAGTAGCGACGGAATAAATTACACCCGATTTCCGGCAACTTGCAATGTGCAAAACACCTTGCAGATTGGTCCTTTCGATACCAGCAGCGATCCAACTAAAATAAATAATTTGGCCGGAAAATATGTAGCCCATTACGGAGTGCCTTTTGATTTGCAAGAATTGGCGGGAAGTATTGGATTAGATTTGGAAAATATTACTCATGTAAAATTAATTGATGTGGTGGGATGTATTCAGCCGCAGTATGCGCGTTACGATAAAAACAATAATATTATTAATGATTTATGGTCAACGCCTTTTCCTTCGAGCGGATTTGATTTAGATGCCGTAGGCGTAATACATCAAAAACCGGTTGGACTCAATGAAAATATTGAACAAAACAAAGTAAAAATGTTTTATAATTCATCCGATAAAAATATTGTGCTTAGCTTAAACGAAGTGTTAGCAGGAGAAATTCAGGTAATATCTTTAACCGGTGCAATTTGCAAAAGAGAAGAATTAGATAGTTTAAATCAATCAATTGCCCTTAGCGATTTAAGCGATGGAATTTATCTGTTGAAAATTAACACGGCGAATTTTTCAATTACACGTAAAATTTTGGTGTATTGATTTATTTCACCTTTACAAAATTAAAATCTTCTTGATGGAAAACTTTTTCTGTCATCCCAGCAATTCTTGCGCATAAAAAATCAGGTTGTGGATTTTTGTAAATGATTTGTTGAGGATAATCATGTTCAGGATTTTCAAAATAATATTCTCCGTCTTTTATTTTTGTGAATTTAAAGGGCACAGGTTTCCCTTCATTTTGATCAGCGACAATTGGAATGTAAAATATTTCATCACCTATTTCTTGTAAAGTAATTGATTCTTTAAACAATGTGTCTTGCCCCCTTAACGTAACACTCATTCCTGCATATAACTTATCTGTTTTTTTCTCCCAAATTTCATAAGAGATTAATTTATCATTAACGGATTTCCATTTTCCAATCAACCAACTCATCATTTGAATGTTATTTCTATTCGAATTTTTCTGTTCGGAAATATTATTTTGTTCATTTGTATTATGTTGGTTGCACGAAAACAAAACAAGTACCAAAGTGTATGACATTAACTTTTTCATAACATGAAGGTAGTTATTTATTCTATAAATTTTTTTCGCTAATCTTTCAAAGAATCAATTTTAAGTGAAGTCATCGTTAATGAACCGGCCACGGCCACATCATTAAACAAACTAAGTTCATCTTTTTCTTCTTTTAAAGCCAACACATAAAGCAGGGGAAGAAAATGTTCGGGTGTTGGTATAGCTAAATCAAATGCTTTACCCTGCGATTTAAAGTTGATTAAGGCTTTGTGATTGTGATTTACAATAAACGTTTTCATTTTTTCGTTGGCTTCTTTTGCCCAATCATAAGCATAATTTGAAGTGTTTAGTTTATCCCAGGCTACCATTCCTAAATTGTGTACCATATTGCCGCTTCCAATAATTAATACGCCCTTTTTTCTTAAAAAATCAAGTTGTTTGGCTAAATCATAATGATATTGCGGTGCTTGCTTATAATCTAAACTCATTTGAAAAACCGGAATATTAGCTTCGGGGTACATGGGTTTTATCACCGACCATGCGCCATGATCCAGTCCCCAATTATAATCGAGTTTAATTTCAGACTTGGTAATATATTTTTTAGTTGCTGCAGCCAGTTCCGGATGGCCATTGGCCGGGTATTGTACATCAAAAAGGGCTTGAGGAAATCCGCCAAAATCGTGTATTGTTTTTGGTTTTTCCATAGCGGTAATCAGCGTACCGTTAGTTTCCCAATGCGCCGAAATGCATAAAATGGCTGTTGGTGTTGGAATGTCATCGCTAATTTTTTTCCATCCTTTTACGAACTCATTATCTTCAATCGCGTTCATGGGGCTGCCATGTCCGATAAAGAGCACCGGCATTTTTTTATTTTCGTTGGATGTCATTTTTTTATTTTGTTGAATTTGTGACCTGCCTATAAGCGGTAAAGCACTTAAAAGTTTAATAAATTCCAAACGGGTCATAATCAAATGTATAAAAACTAAAGTAAGTTGTAAAGCGACTAAGGCTAAAAATTGTGAAGGAAATGAGCGATGAAGTAGGGTTTAATAAAACCGATAGCCCTCAACGGTAATTTAAATTACTTACGAGTAACTATAAACTTTTTATTAAGAGAAAACTTATTAATTGTACCATTTATGAAATAAATACCCGTCACTATTGTACTCACATTCAATTCTATTTTACTTCCTAGAATTAAATAAGACAAATTTTGCTTTGTTCCCAAAACATTCTCATATCTCAAATCAAGATTGTTGGTGCAAGCAATATAAAACTTATCAACTGAATCAGAATGTAAAATATTAACACTAGCCATGTTTAACTGAATAAAAAAATCTCAAAACTATAGAAATGAAAACTCAGAGTTCGAAACCTCGCTTTCGCTCTATAATATTAAATGAGAAACAGAAAGAGAAAGAAGAAAAATCAGAGCTCGAATGTTCGCTCTCGCTTTCATTCTCACTCGAAATTATTAAATGAGAAACAGAATGAGAACGAAGAAAAATCAGAGCTCGAATGTTCGCTCTCGCTCTCATTCTCACTCTGATTTTGTACCCGAAATCGGGGTCGAACCGATATGATATTGCTATCACTGGTGTTTGAGACCAGCGCGTCTACCAATTCCGCCATCCGGGCATTTCATTTTTTAATATATAAACAAAGAACATAATTATTCCAATTGCGCGCCTGTCTGCCGGCAGGCAGGTCTACCATCCCGATAGTTATCGGGACCGCTATCCGGGCATTATTAATTGCATGCTCTTTTACACAATTCACCTAAAAAGGGGCTACAAAGCTACTTTTTGTTTTCTTATTTACAAAAATATAAGCCCTTTTTCATAATAAATCATCAATTTTCACTATATTTGCCCTCCCAAAAAATGGAAACACAAGTACGGTTTTTTTCAGGTATCGCTTCAGAGGAATTGGCAAAAAAGATGGCCGATTCTTACGGCACTTCTTTGGGTAAAGTTGAACATTATCGTTTTAGCGATGGTGAATTACAAGTTTCTTATGAAGAAAGTATAAGAGGACAAAGCGTATTCATTATACAAAGCACGATGCCATCAGCTGATAATTTAATGGAATTGTTGTTATTGATTGATGCTGCTAAACGTGCAAGTGCCAGAAATATAATTGCGGTAATTCCTTATTACGGCTATGCGCGACAAGATAGAAAAGATAAGCCTCGGGTTGCTATTGGCGCGAAATTAGTTGCTGATATGTTAGCTGTTGCAGGAGCCACTCGTGTTATGACGATGGATTTGCATGCCGATCAAATACAAGGATTTTTTGACGTGCCGGTTGATCATTTGTATGCTTCAACAATTTTCATTCCATATATTAAATCGCTTGCTTTAGATAATCTCACCATGGCCGCGCCGGATATGGGCGGAAGTAAAAGGGCAAATGCCTATGCTAAACATTTAAAAGCAGATATCGTTATTTGTTATAAGCAAAGAGCGAAAGCCAATGTAGTTGAAAGCATGACCGCTATAGGAGATATTGAAGGAAGAAATATTGTATTGGTAGATGATTTAGTAGATACAGGTGGAACTTTGTGCAAAGCTGCAGATATGATGATGGAGAGAGGTGCATTAAGTGTTAGAGCTGTTTGTACGCATCCCGTTTTATCGGGTAAAGCTTATGAGAATATTGAAAAATCAAAGTTGAAAGAACTGATTGTAACGGATACTATTCCTTTGACTCAAAAAAGCGATAAAATCAGAGCCTTAAGTGTAGCTGATTTATTTGCCAAGGTGATAAGAAGTGTGCATACCTACGAATCGATTAGTGGAAATTTTATACAGTAATCCCGAATAAATAAAAATAAACGTGAATGATAATTGATCGGGCAATTGGAGTTCACATAAAAAAAATAAAAATATGAAAACAGTATCTTTGAGCGGTTCGCCAAGAGCGAACGTAGGGAAGACGGATGCTAATGCTTTAAGAGCGGCAGGTCGTGTTCCATGTGTAATTTATGGTAATGGTTCACAAATCCATTTCAGCGCCGATGAGCGTCACTTTAAAGAAATTATTTACACGCCTGAAACTAATTTAGTTGAAATTGAGGTGGAAGGAAAAAAATACAGAACGGTATTGCAAGAGGCGCAATATCATAAAATTAATGATAGATTAATTCACGCTGATTTTTTACAGGTAGAAGATAATAAACCGGTTACGGTTTCTTTACCTATTATAACTAAAGGTCAGGCTGAAGGTGTTAAAGCCGGCGGAAGATTAGTTATAAAAATGCGTAAGTTAAAAGTAAGAGGATTAGTTTCAAAATTACCTGCTGTAGTGGAGTTAGATGTTGAGCCTTTAAAAATTGGGAAATCAATAGCTGCAGGTGATATTAAAATGGATGGAATTACTGTACTTCACCCGGCAAACGTTTCGGTGATCAGCGTTCAAACACAAAGAGCTGCTGTTGAAGAAGTAGTAGCTGCTCCAACAACTACCGCGGCAGCAACACCGGCAGCAACGGCTGATGCAGCAAAAACAGATGCTAAAAAATAATTATTTTGTAAAATTGAAAAACCCGAGACTTGTCTCGGGTTTTTTTTATTTCTTTATTTTTCGAACAGGTGACTTCGTTCTACCTTACAGATTTGGGAAAGGTAACGAGCATACCACATTTCCGCTTTAGCTTTTGCCAATAAATGCGTTGAATTATTTTGCCAGGTTCGAATAGATTCCATGCTCTCCCAGTAACTGATAAAAATTCCTGAATTGCCACTGTTTACACTTTCATAACCCAAAAAACCATCTTGTTCGTGTGCCAGCTTCATGGTTAAATCATCCATTTCGGCATAACCATTTAAATCCCCACTTTTGGTACTGGAAAAAATAACGGCGTAAAAATCTTTATCGGGTAATGGTTTTATAAAAGGCACAACAATTTATCCTTTCTTTTTTTCAAAATCTTTCATTACATCAACCAATACCTGAACACTTTCTATAGGTAAGGCATTGTATAAACTGGCACGATAACCACCCACATCTCTATGGCCACGTATTCCGCTGATGTTAGCTGCCTTCCAGAAGTTGTCGAACTCAGCTTCTAACTCCGGGTTTTTCATTAAGAAACAAACATTCATATTACTTCTGTCGCTTTTCTCAACCGTACCGTAAAACATCGGGTTTCTGTCAATTTCATTATATAACAAATCTGCTTTTTGCTGATTAATTTTTTCTATCCAGGCTATACCGCCATTTTTTTTGAGCCATCTTAGCGTTAATAAAGAAACATAAACAGGGAATACCGGAGGTGTATTGTACATACTGCCACCTTTTATGTGTACCTGATAGTCTAACATAGATAACATTTTTCTTCCTGTTTTTCCCAACGCATCTTTTTTCACCATTACCATAGTGCAACCTGCCGGTCCCATATTTTTTTGTGCCCCGGCATAAATTAAAGTAAAATCTTTTGCGTTCACTTTTCTGCTGAAAATATCTGAACTCATATCGCAAATCAAAGGAATAGGTGATTTAGGAAATTCTTTAATCTGTGTTCCGTAAATCGTATTGTTGCTGGTGATGTGTAAATAATCTGCATCTGTTGGAATATCAAATCCTTTTGGAAAATAGGTATACTTTTTATCTTCACTGGAAGCAATAATTTTGGTGTTGCCAATTACTTTAGCTTCTTTAATGGCTTTGCTGGCCCATACGCCTGTGTTTACGTAGGCTGCTGTTCCGTTATCTTTTAGGAAATTATAAGGAATCATGGCAAATTGCATGCTGGCTCCGCCGCCCAAATAAATAACATCGTAATCTTCACCCACTTCAAACAATTCCTTTACTATGGAACGCGCTTCTTCCATTACCTTATCGTAATTTTTACTTCTGTGAGATATTTCAAGAAGAGAAAGATTTAATCCGTCAAAATTAATACATGATTCGGAAGCTTCTTTTAATACTTCCTGAGGTAAAATACCCGGACCGGCGCTGAAATTGTGAACTTTTGCTGACATAAGATTTATGGTTTAATTACAAATCAAAAGTACAAATACTTTACGAATTGCTTAAAGATTTAATAATTTAATTTGACCCGAACTTAGGGTGATAATTAATGTTTTTTTATTGTAGATCTCAAAAAAATCAATTCCTTTGAGAAACTCCTTTCCGTTAGCATCTATTAAGGTTTTTTCTTCATCTCCTATGAAAAAATAATTCGCATTTATTTTTTCTATTTTTTCTTTGGTTTGATAAATTGTTTGCCCCTTCGTATTAATAATTAGGTTATCGTCTTTTAATTTTACAATTGCCAAACTATCTTCAAAATCTTCCGCTTCTGTAAATTTATATGGAATAGTGATGTTTAATTTTTTATCGACATACCCAAACTTATTTTTCTTCTTTACCCGCATTAATCCATTCGAAAAGAAATTCACCTCATCCAAAGCTCCGGTTTCTGCTATTACTTTTCCGTTGAGGTTAACAATTGTTGAGTTGTTGTTTTGATTTAAGCGTAAATAATTTCCATTGCAATAATATTGAATGGGAAATTCTAATTTATATTCGTACTTTATTTCACTTAAATAGCAATCGCTTCCGTGATAAAAACCGTATTGATAATTTTTAACCAGTAAGTAGATTTGATTTTTACATTTTTGAATCTGATCAAATTGAGGTTCTAATATTATTTTACCGGATGCGTGGATTATTCCATACAAATTATCTTTTTTAATAATGGCCTGTTTGTTATCATCAAAATCTGAAATCCAAGAAAAATCTGCTTTGTATACGCTACCTTCTTTGGATACAAAACCATATTTGGAGCCAACCGAGTAATAAGCAAAACCATTTTTAAAATAACCGAGTTTATTAAACTGAGGTTCAAGAATAATTTTTCCATATTGATCAATGGCTCCGTATTTTTCATTGGATTTAAACACATAAATACCATCGCTTAATTCATAAATCTCTTCAAAACTATGCAATTTTATACCCTGTCTATTAATTAAATGCCATTGCTTATTTTGTTTAACAGGAGCAAGTCCGTTATGGAAGGAAAATGCTTCCTCATAAATTTCATTAAATGCTATTTCGTTTTCTTTATTAATAAAAAAAGTAGAATCATTTTTACTAACAACGGAAAGTCCTTCAGAAAAAGCCTGAGCAGATTCGTACATGCAATGAATTTTTTTATTACCGTTTTCTGTTATGAATCCATAAAATTCTGAATCAAAATAGGGAATAAGAATTATTTTATTCAATTCCAGCTCTTTTAGTATGGAATTTTTAAAAGGAAATTCAGGATTCTCACTTAAGAAAAGTTGAAGTTCATCCGTATTAAAGGTTTTAACGGAAAGTGAGAATAAAAATTTCCAAGCTTTTTCAAAATAAGGAGAATTCGGAAAGGCATGAACAAACTTTTTTAATCCACCTTTATCTTCATTTTTTTTAAAAATCTCAAAGAGTTCTCGGTATGCCGAATTAAGCATTTGACTATTAGGATTTTTAGTGATAAAATTGAAATAGGATGTTTCTGTTTTTGGAGCGGTTTGCTCATTAAAAATCTGAATGTCGCGTTGTTGTAATGCCTCTTTAATGTATACGCTAAGCGGATGCGTTAATATGAATTGAATGGTGCTGTCACTTTTTGCGTAAGAAAGTGCTTTATCCCATTCAATTTCATCCCGCAGGTTTATTAAATCTTTACGAATATTAGGCGAGGCAGAATAGGAGCGTTGTAGTAAATGATTTAGTTTATGCACACTGTATAAAGGTTTAATTTGTTGCATTAACAATAGAGTTGAAGAATCGATCAAGTTTGAAAAACTAACACTGTTTATTTGAAAATTTTGAAATTGATATTCTTTATTTTCATTGCGCAATAAATTGGCCCCTGCAACCGCATATTTTAAAGCACTGTCGAGTTGATGAAAAGGATTATCTTTTCTAAAATAAATTAATGAAAGTCCGTAATAAGCCGAGCTATTCTTTTTTTTGATTAAACTGTAAAAGATTTTTTTTGCTTTAAAATAATCGTAAATCGAAAGCGCTTCGTACCCTTTTTCTATTTGTCCGGCCACCAAATGAATTTTTTGGACAAAAAGTATTAATGTAATAATGAGAGTAAAACGTTTCACAATAATTTTGGTAGTGTAAATTTGAATTTTTTTATGCACACATGAAAGAATTAATAGCGAATCTGTAGTATATTTGCCAACAATCCATGTTTACGACCGGAAGAATAATTTTTACCCTTTTTTTTGTGCTGATTTTTATTGTTGGGCTAATTTGGTCGTATAAAAAAGATGCAATCATTACTAAATTACATTTTAAAAAACCATATTTAGTTTTGATTTCTATTATCATTTTTTTAACAATTCTTTATCTAATTGTTAAAATGAGAAAATATCTCTAATTCGTCGATAAAAATTCTATCTTTGTGCTCGTAAAAAAGTGTTTAAAGGATAAATGAAAAGAAAAGTAGGTTTAGCAGTTTTAAGTATTATTTCACTGAATTTTTTCAGTGCAACGCTAGTGGTTGAAGGAAAATATCAAAACAAAAATGTTTTTGTACAAAATGCATACAGCAGTAATGGTGTTGGTTTTTGTGCGCAGGAAATTAAGGTAAACGGAAAAATCACCACAGATGAAACCAATTCAAGCGCTTTTGAAATTGATTTAGCTTCTTTACAATTGAAGTACGGACAAAATGTTACAATCGAAATTATTCATCAAGATGGTTGTATGCCTAAGGTTTTAAACTTGGAAGACCTTAAGCCAAAGCCAACATTTGAAATACTGACATTAAATTTAAATCCTTCCGGCTTATTAAAGTGGAGTACTAAAAATGAGGCCGGATCTCTACCTTATGTTGTTGAACAGTTTAAGTGGAACAAATGGATTCCAATTGGCGAAGTAAATGGTATTGGTACACCTGAAACACATGAATACTCATTTCAGGTAGTTATGCATAGCGGAGAGAATAAATACAGGTTAAAACAAAAAGGAATGAATTCCATTACTAAGTATTCTCAAGTAGTAAGCGTTCGTTCTGCTATTAACAAACCTTCATTTGCTATACCAAGACACAACAATGGTATAGATTTTAGTTCAGAAACAGGATATGAAATATACGATGCCTATGGGGTAGTCGTGAAAAAGGGTTTTGGTAAATTTGTTAAAATAGATAATCTATCTAAGGGCGGTTATTATTTGTGTTATGACAACACAATGACTGAGTTTAAGAAATAGTTTTTAAGAGTGTTTTAAATTCACTCAAAATCATTGCTGTTGCTCCCCAAACTTTTAAATCTTGTACGGCAAAATAGGGCGCTTCTATTTGTTGTTTATCTCTTAATTTAATATTTCCGGTACGTACAATATTCTCGTTCATGAGTTCATTTACTAACAATTTAGCAATGTGCTTAACTTCACGCGGATTTTTTCTTAAGTCCGGATTTGGAATAGTGCATAACCCAACGATTGGGTTCACCAGATACTTACTTACGGGAATATATAATGGAGTTAATTGACCCAAAATTTCTACATCGTTTTTTTCAACACCTATTTCTTCTGCGCATTCCCGCAACGCTGTGATGGCAGGATCTTCATCATCTTCTTCACACTTCCCACCCGGCAAACTTACCTGGCCGCTATGCACGCCATCATAGGCAAATCGTTCGGTTAAAGGAATGTAATAATGACCATTTACATCTGTGCATAATAGTATTATAACCGCACTTTTTCGGTAATCTTCGTTTTCAAGTTCGTTGGCATTTAACTTTTGTCTCTTTAATGGAGCCATCATATATTGCGCATCTTCTCCCGGAAGGGTTTCCGTCAATATAATTTTGAGTTTATTTATGTCTTGTTCCAAATTAAAAGCCCTAAAAGCGTTTGAAATTAAGTAAATTTGTTGTTGCTTGAGAATTTTTTAAAAGTAAATGTTAACCGATGGATGTGATTAATTATAAACTCGATAAGATTGAGGACGCAATAAATGATGTAAAAAATGGTAAAGTCATTATTGTAGTTGATGATGAAGACAGAGAGAATGAAGGTGATTTTATAACAGCTGCTCAAAATGCAACTCCTGAAGTAATTAATTTTATGGCCACGCATGGGCGTGGATTAATTTGCGCCCCACTAACGGAAGAGCGTGCAATGGAATTAAAATTAGACATGATGGTTCCGGCAAATACTTCTTTACACGAAACCCCATTTACCGTTTCGGTAGATTTATTGGGTCACGGTTGTACCACCGGTATTTCAGCTTCCGATCGCAGTAAAACAGTAAAAGCTCTAATTAATCCGGATATCAAAGCTTCTGAGTTTGGTAGGCCCGGACATATTTTCCCTTTAAAGTCAAAAAAAGGCGGAGTGCTTCGAAGAGCCGGACATACTGAAGCTACAGTTGATATTGCTGTATTGGCCGGGTTTGCGCCTTGTGGTGTGTTGGTAGAAATATTAAATGAAGATGGTACCATGGCCAGGCTTCCGGAGTTAATGGTAATTGCTAAACGTTTCGATTTAAAAATCATCAGCATCAAAGATTTAATTTCGTATCGTTTAGAGAAGGAAACTCTTGTGACCAAACAAGTAGAGGTTAATATGCCAACGACTTTTGGCGAATTTAAATTAATAGACTTTAAAGTTGATACCAACGAACAAGAACATTTGGCTTTAGTAAAAGGAGAATGGAAAGAGGAGGAACCTGTTTTAGTTCGAATGCACTCGAGTTGTTTAACAGGAGATGTTTTTGGAAGTTGTCGTTGCGACTGCGGACCTCAACTCCATGAATCCATGAAGTTAATTGAGAAAGCAGGTAAAGGGGTAATCGTTTATTTGAACCAGGAAGGCAGAGGTATTGGCCTTTTAAATAAATTGAAAGCCTATAAATTACAGGAAAATGGTTTGGATACAGTAGAAGCCAATTTACAATTAGGATTTACAGCAGATGAAAGAGATTATGGAGTGGGTGCACAAATATTAAGAGGATTGGGAATTCGGAAAATTAAATTAATTACCAATAATCCCAAAAAGAGAGCCGGTTTAATAGGGTATGGATTAGAAATTGTAGATAATATACCATTGGTCATTCCATCTAATCCGCATAATGAAAAATATTTAGCCACTAAAAAGGATAAACTCGGACATACCTTTTGACCCGGTTTTAATAATCATTGATTCAAAAAAGTTATACACCTGAAAAATTTGCGGTATATTTTACCGAACAACTTCCATTTAAGCCAAATAGCGGACAGTTAGAAGCAATTCAAAAAATAAGTCAATTTATTTTTTCAACTAATTTAAATTCGGTTTTTGTTTTAAAAGGTTATGCTGGTACAGGTAAAACAAATTTAATTTCAGCATTAAATAATAGTTTATCGCTGATTAAAATGCAATGCGTTTTAATGGCTCCAACCGGCAGGGCCGCAAAAGTTATTTCTGCTTATTCCGGAAAGCCGGCATTTACCATTCATAAAAAAATATATGCCAAGACAGAATCAGATAATGGAAGCATTCAGTTTTTTTTAGCCGATAACACACATAAAAATACTTTGTTTATTGTGGATGAAGCCTCTATGATTGGAGATGCAAGCGAAGGTGGAAGTTTTAGCCAGAACTCCTTATTACAGGATTTATTTTCTTTTGTATTCAGCGGCGATAATTGCCGATTATTAATTTGTGGAGATACCGCTCAATTACCACCGGTAGGAAGCGATTTAAGTCCGGCGTTGAATATAGATTTTTTAAAATCAGCTTTTCATTTAGAATTAAATCATTATGAATTAAAAGAAGTTGCCCGCCAAGAAGAACAAAGCGGTATACTTTATAATGCAACTATGCTAAGAGTTAGTTTGTTTGAATCAGCTTTTTTACTACCTAAATTTAAATGCACTGCTGATTTTGTACGAATTAACGGAGACGAATTGGAAGATGCCATTCAAAATGCAATTTCAGAATATGGTGAAGAGGAGGTTTTGGTTATTACCCGAAGTAATAAAAGAGCAAATCTGTTTAACCAAAGTTATAGAAACAGAATTAAATATTACGAAGAAGATTTTTGTACCGGCGATAGAATAATGATTGTAAAGAATAATTATTTTTGGACCAAATCATCAGAAAAAAATTCATTTATCGCCAATGGTGAAATGGCCGAAATTTGCAAAATAAAAAATAGGGAGGAATTATATGGTTTTGCGTTTGCAAATTGTGTGGTACGCTTTTTGGATAATGAAGAGTTAGGCGAAAAAGAAGTTAAAATATTAACCTCCTGTTTGTATACAGATACGCCGGCATTGAGTCAAGAACAACAAAAGCATTTATTTGATCAGGTGATTGAAGACGTAGAAAGTTTTCATTCCAAATCCACCAAGCTTGCGTATGTAAGAAACAGCGAGTATTACAATGCGCTGCAGGTGAAATTCAGTTATGCAATAACTTGTCATAAATCTCAAGGCGGTCAATGGTCGGTTATTTTTATTGACCAAGGGTATATAAAGGAAGATGAAATGGATCGTAATTTTTTGCGTTGGTTGTACACAGCCATCACCAGGGGTACCAAAAAGGTGTATTTACTTAATTTCAACGATTTGTTTTTCAATTAGTTATGTATTTGTGGAATGAATTTTTTCACGTATTCAGGTTATTATTGTATTTTTATTAGGTTATTTTTATGAGGTATCTCTGTACATTGCTTATTTTGAGCGCCTTCGCTCTGAACCTCCGTGCGCAAAATTTTAGTCGCCCGGGTGATTGGAAGAAGTGGCGTAAGGAATTATACATTAGTGCCGGTACTTCAAATTTCTTAGGTGATTTAGGAGGAAGAGATCAAGTTGGTACAGATTATAGTCCGGTTGATATTGATTTTCCGGTTACAAAAAGTGCATTTGGATTAGGGTATCGTTATAAACTTCAGCGCTGGTTAAATGTAGCCAGTAAATTTAATTTCGCTTTTATCAGAGGAGATGATAAGTTAACACAAGAACAATACCGTAACAATAGAAATTTAAATTTTAAATCAAAAATTTTCGAACTCTCCGGCAGAATTGAAATTGGTTATCAAAGTAACAAGTCCGGAAACCGTTATGGTATTAAAAAGACCTTAAGCCGAAGGATGAAAAACAACAATCAGAATTTATTTTTCTTTATTGGTGTAGGTGGCTTTTATTTTAATCCAAAAGGTTTAGCGCCAAACGGAACCTGGGTTAAATTACATCCACTTCATACAGAGGGACAGGGCTTACCGGGCGGACCAAAACAATACAAGCGTGTGTCTGTTTGTATGCCTTTGGGATTGTATTATAAAGTGATTATCAACAAAAAATGGTCTTTTGGTGCTGAGTTTGCCTATCGTAAAACTTGGACTGATTATATTGACGATGTTGCCACACGTTATTATGATAACAAGGCTTTATTTGATGCCTATGGACCTTTATCTGCTCAAATGGCTGATCCAAGTTTAGGAAGTATTCCTGGCGCCACTAAGCCTGATGCTGATGGGATAGGGGCGCAAAGAGGAGATGATGAATATGATTCTTACGTGACTCTGGAATTAACTTTCGGGTATATCTTCAAACAAAAACGTAAACGTTCTCGATTACGTTCTAAATTCTAATAAATCTATACTTACTTCTATAAAGTGACTAACTATAATAATAGTTTCCTGCAATCTTGCATAATTCACTATCACTAAAAAGTCGAACTAAATTTATTTTTTCTTGGTGAATCCGGTTACCTTAAATTCTGTTCTTCTGTTTTCCGCATGTTCTTCTTCCGAACATTCTTCACACTTACAAGTCTTAATCAATTTGGTTTCGCCTAATCCTTTTCCTTTTATTCGATTGGCGGCAATTCCTTTACTCACAATATAAGCAGCGCTTGACTTAGCTCTTTTATCAGATAATATTAAATTAGAAGAGGAGGAACCATTACAATCGGTATGCGAGTCTAATTCTATTATAATATCCGGATTAGCTTTCATCAAATTAACCAATTTATCCAATTCTACGGCGGCATCATCACGCACATTAAATTTTCCGGCATCAAAATAAATATTATCAATTTTAATAGCTTTTCCAATTACAATTTTTTGTGTGAGTAAATCTTTTTTAATATCATTTTCAATACTTACTCTAAATCTTTCTGTATTTGTAAAGTATTCGGGTCTTTTTTCGGCGCCTATATAAAGATCCTTGTCCAAGGGCAACTGACAAACTTTATAAGAACCACTTTCGTCGGTTATCAAGTTTAAATAATTATTTCCGTCTTCATCATATATAGCAACTTTAACTCCAACTAAAGGCAGATTAGTTTCTTTATCAATAATTTTGCCTTCAATACATTTTCGCGATTTAGGAATCATTTCTAAATACACCAAGGTATCGGCATCAGTAGCTAACCGGGTTGAGGTGTACGGGTGATAGTTAACAGCTTTTGCTGAAATATTAAATTCACGTCCCGGTTTCAGTCTGGTTTTAAACACTCCTCCTGAATCTACAGCCTGTCCAATTGTACCATTGGCAGTAAGCATAGAAATTTCCGCTGCTACACTTGTTCTCTCCACTGAATCTATAATTTTAAATTTGGCAAAAAAAGATGCCGGTTTTTGATTTATAAAATAGTAAATGTCATTGTCTCGCATTCCATTTTTGCGATTGGATGAAAAGTATCCTCGTTTACCATCCGGAAGTAGAAATACGCCAAAATCATTGAATTGAGAATTTAAACCAATACCGCATTTTCTGCTTCTATAAAAATACTTTCATCACCTGATGGATCTGCGAAGAATATATCTAATCCGCCCATTCCCGGTTTCCCATCACTTGAAAAGTAGAGAATACCTTCGTTGGAAAGATGTGGGCAAATTTCGTTGCCGCCACTATTTATATGTGGCCCCAGATTTTTTGGAGGCCCCCAAGTGCCATTTATTTTTTCACATACCCAAATATCATATCCTCCTAACGTTCCGGGCATATCACTCGCAAAATATAATTTTGTGCCACTTTTATCTATAAACGGATAGGCCGTATTATAAGAAGAAGAGTTGTGTATAAATGGCTGCACTTCCGGATGAGCTACACCATATGTGTTTATTTCTGTAAATAATATTCTTAATAAAGAGGCTCCGTGACCATATCCGGCTTTTTTCATTTCTTTGCTCGAGTAACAGCCTGTAAAATACATTACAGAATCATCCGGAGTAAATGCAACCGAACCGTTAACCTTGTCGCGCTGTATAATGGGGTTGAAAATTTTTCCTTTTTGCCAGGTTACACTATCCACTTTCACAGCAGAAAAGATTTGACTTTTCTTCTTTTTAAAATCAAATATTTTCTGAAGAAAATTTTTGTCTTTATCCGTTATATAAATTAATTCACTTTTATAAATAACAGGATTAGCCTCGTGCTCATCCGATGAAAAACCTGTTACAGGAATGATGTGAAGTAAAGAGGCATCTTCAGTAAAAAATTTCGGATTGCTGTAGGCGTTACTCCATGCCATTACAATAGGATCTCTACTATTTTTTAGTTCGTTAAATACGCGAGTAGCTTCTTCATTTCTATAATTAGCAAGTAAACATTTTGCATATTCCATTCGGTCTTGATCACTGGCTTTTGCGTGGGTATAAATGGGTGTCCAATAATCAATGGCCTGATCATGATCATAAACCCTGCTATAACAAACTGCTATTTGCCGAGTGGTGTAAAAGTCTCCCTCATGTTTAGATAAATGCTTTTTATATATCGCCGCTGCACCCATGTAGTCGGCTCTAATGAATTTTTTATCGGCTATCAATAAATTTACATCGCCGGGGTGTTGTGCTTTTATGGAGTTGGTGAAAAAGCATTGAGCGATTAGCAGTACAAATAATATTACATTTGTGCTAATACAATTACGCTTTGCATTTAAATAGCCTTTATTCATGGTGTGATTTAGTCGTTAAAAGTAGCAAATTTATTGATTCATAACTGTTTATAGAACCAAATGCAAAAAACTAATACACCTAGTCCGGTTCATAAAAATCGATGATTAAACCATCGAGCGGATGAACAGAAATAATTCTGGTTTCAGGCCCAAAGTTAAGAAGCAGGGAATCTGATTTATAGGCTTCATTTTCTTTAGTTAACTGCACCATATCTAATTTCTTATCGATAATATCTTTCCACATAGCTGTGCTTGAAGCATCAACTTTAAAGATTTTTATTTTACCGTTAAATTCTTTTTTAAGCTCGGCTGCAATAAGCTTTGCATCCTCTTCGGTGGTCATCAATCCGGTTCCTTCGTTGTTACAGGCTATTTTTAAGGATGTACCGTTTTCAAAAGTAAACTCAACCCGGTCTATTAATTCTACAATATCATTTTCGTTGGTGCTATTTTGCCAAAGTATACAAACTACTTTTTTTAAAACGTTGTTTTGTGCCGTTGTAAATCGTATTAAATCTTGTTCAGAAAAAGTAATGTTATTATTCGAATCTTGCATGTTTAATTATGTGGATGTTCTTTTACCGAGCTCAATGATAGCTAAATTTTTTATTTCTTCCCCTTCAATTTCAAATTTTATGGCTGTTTTTACATTGTGAAAGCCATGAACTCCACAAGCGCCCGGATTCATAAACAACAAATTATTTTTTTTATCATACATTACCTTTAAAATGTGTGAATGCCCACAAATTAAAATATTGGGATTAGTTTCTTTAATTTTTTCGCGAACAGATAGATTATAGGTGGATGGAGAACCTGCAATATGCGTCATTAACACTTTTACCTTTTCACAATTAAAAATATTAAATTCAGGGTAGCTTGTTCGGATTTCTTGGCCGTCAATATTTCCATATACAGCCAGGAGTTTTTTCAGCTTAATTATTTCCTCACAAACCGAATAATTGCCTATATCTCCGGCATGCCAAACTTCATCAGCGGCTTCAATATGCTTTATTAATTTTTGATCTAGATGTGAATGTGAATCTGATATCAATAAGATTTTTTTCAAATGAAATATAACTTATTCAATACCGAAATGTGCAATGATTTGACGTAATTCTTCATCGTCGCTAAAACTTAATACAAGTTTTCCGCCGCCTTTACTATTACGTGAAAGGGTATAAGCTTTAGGGAAAATTTTATCTAGTTGCTTACTTATGATTTTATCTTCAGCCATTAATGGTTTAACCAAACGATTTATTTTTGGTTTTAATTTTAATTTTTCGCCTCTTGCTAATTCTTCAATTTGTCGTACGGAAAGATTTTGTTCAAGGGTTAGGGCAAAAATAGCTAATTGACGATCCTCGTTTTCAATATTGATAAGTGCTTTGGCATGGCCCATGGAAATTTCACTTTCGCGCAATGATTTTTGAATTGGTGCGGGCAATTTTAATAAGCGTAAAAAATTAGTTACCGTGCTTCTTTGTTTTCCAACTTTTTCACTCAATTGTTCTTGCGTTAAATTGCATTCGTCAATTAATCTTTTGTAAGATAATGATACTTCAATAGGATCTAAATCTTCCCTTTGAATATTTTCTACCAGCGCCATTTCGAGCATGGCTTGATCATCAGCCACGCGAATGTAGGCAGGCACCTCACGTAATCCGGCCATTTGTGAAGCTCTGAATCTTCTTTCGCCTGAAATTAATTGGTATTTATCATAGCCCAGTTTTCTAAGTGTTAGGGGTTGAATTATGCCATGTTGTTTAATGCTGGCACTTAATTCCTGTAATGCTGTTTCATCAAAATTAGTTCTGGGTTGAAAGGGATTTACTTCAATATGTGCCAGTTTAATTACAGAAACGCTGTTCACAACAGGGGCAGCGTCTCCGGTTTGTTTTGTGGTAATATCTGTTTTTGCGTTTTCAAGCAAGGCGCTTAAGCCTCTTCCCAATGCCGGTTTTTTTCCTGTACTCATTTCTTTCTATTCTACTCCGTTTAACTCCTTATTTATTTTCCTTTAAATATCTTCACTCAATTCCGACTCTTCGGAAATATTTATAGTTCTTTCACTGTCGCTTATTTTGGTTAAGCCATTTCTTTGTAAAATTTCTCTGGCTAAATTTAAATAGTTTGTTGAACCTTTACCGGCAACATCATGCATGATAATAGTTTTTCCAAAACTTGGGGCTTCTGCCAATTTGGTGTTTCTTTGAATTAAAGTATCAAAAACCATATCCTGGAAATGTGTTTTTACTTCTTCAACTACCTGATTCGCTAAACGTAAACGTCCGTCAAACATGGTAAGTAAAACACCTTCAATATCTAGGTTGGTATTTAAATGAGTTTGTACAATTTTAATGGTTTGAAGTAGTTTTCCCATTCCTTCTAAGGCAAAATACTCGCATTGTACCGGAATAATTACACTATCAGCCGCACAAAGCGAATTGATTACTGTTAATCCCAAAGAAGGGCAGCAATCAACAATGATGAAATCATATTTGTCTTTTACCTTATCAATGGCCTTTTTCATCATGTATTCGCGATTGGTTAAATTCACCAATTCAACCTCTGTACCCACTAAATCGGCATTGGTTGGCAATAACCAAAGGTAAGGTGTATCCGTTTTAAGAATAACATCTTTTGGATGCGTGGCTTCGATTATACATTCATATAATCCTGCTTTAACATTGGCCGGATCAATGCCCACACCTGAAGTTGCATTGGATTGCGGATCGGCATCAATTAATAATGTTTTATATTCTAAAACCGCTAAACTAGCAGCTAAATTAATTGCAGATGTTGTTTTTCCTACTCCGCCTTTTTGGTTTGCAATGGCTATAACTTTTCCCATAATTATATATTTATATTTTTTCCAATTTCCATGAGCGTTAAATTTTTTCCCGCTGCCGAAAATTTATGAATCGCTTCTGTTTTATCAATTTTTATATATCCAAATGTATCGTAATGCATTCCTATGATGTTATTGCATTTAATAAATTCACAAGCTATAATGGCATTATCAACTCCCATGGTGAAATTATCTCCTATGGGTAAAAATGCAAAATCAATGCTTCTGTAATCCCCTATTAATTTCATATCGTAGGTTAAGGCTGTATCTCCTGCATAATAAAAATTGCCCTCTGAACTTTCAATCACAAATCCCATGGGATTTCCTCCATTACTTCCGTCGGGTAAAGAGCTGCTGTGTACAGCATTCACGCATTTAATGCTTCCAAAATCCAATTGAATTTTACCGCCAATATTGGTTGGGTGAATATTAATGACTCCCTTTTCGCTTAACCAAACATTAATTTCCCAGCTACAAATAACTTTAGCTTTTGTTCTTTTTGCAATTTGTTCGGCATCGGCAATATGATCTTCATGACCATGTGAAATAATGATGTAATCGGCTTCAATCTTACTCACATCAATACTTGCCGCAAGCTCATTAGGGCTAATAAAGGGGTCGAAAAGCAAATTTTTACCATTTACTTTAACTCCAAAACAAGAATGACCATAATAGGTGATGTTCATAATTAAGAAACAAAATTGCCCATGAGGCGTTTGTAAAATTAAACTTAATACGGACTTTAGGAAGCCTTAGTTTTTAACAAAAGCAATCCATCAAGCTGTAAGCTGTTAATAAAAAATGAATCCAATTCTCATTATAAGCTGCACAAGCAGACCTAAAAGCAACACATTAAAAGTGAGTAAAATTTATGCTGAAATCGCAAGTAAACAAGGTCATGAGGCTAAGATACTCGATTTAAATACTTTGCCGGAAGACTGGATGCGGTATATTTTAACGGAAACCCGGCATCCTAAATTTGATGAAATAATTAAAAGTTATTTGTTGGATGTTTCTGCATTTATTTTCGTAGTACCGGAATACAATGGAAGTTTTCCGGGTGTGTTAAAATTGTTTATTGATCATTTACCTACGCATGTTTGGAAAGATAAAAAGGCTTGTTTGGTTGGCGTTTCTGTTGGGAGAGCCGGTAATTTAAGAGGATTGGATCATTTAAATGGAATTTTGAATTATTTAAAAATGAATGTTTTTCATAACAAGCTTCCTATATCAAAATTGGATCAGGTGATAAATAATGAGGGTGTTTTAGTGGATGCAGTTCAGGAAAAAGTTTGCGCAGATCAAATAGCGGGTTTTATACAATTCTGCAACGTATAAATTTGGGATTACAAAGATTGGAGCTATTTGTTAATTAGGTATTTTTTTAACCAAGTATCGGAAATTTTTTGCTCCCAATTATTTAATTGCTCCCAGTCAGCCGCCGAAGTGTTGTAAACGAGGGTTTCATTATTTATAATTTCTTTGGATAATAATTCAGGTATTTGTGAGGAATGAATAACCTGTACCTCTTCGTTATTTTTAACGGCAACTAATAATCTGTTGTAAAGTTCTATGTTAAACAGCGATTCACAATCTTTAATAAAACGCGATAATTTATCGGTGCTGCAACCGCTGGCCGACTGCAGGCTTTCATTCACTTTTACAATGATTATTCGTTTTTTAAAAATTTCAAAAGATGCATGGAGTTGTAAATCGTGGGCAGTCCATTTCGAAACAAAATTTTGGCCGGCTTGTTGTAAGCTTTGTAATTCTGAATCTGTTAAGTTTTTACTGATAATATATATCCAAACTCTTCCCATTAAAATGATGCGTTTTTACCGGTGTAATTATGCGGTGTAATTTTTTTCAGTTCGGTTTTAATAGCGGCCGAAACATTTAATTTTTCAATAAAAGCGTGAAGTGTTTGGCGGGTAATTTTTTCATTTTTTCGAGTTAATTCTTTTAACGCTTCATAAGGTTTTGGATAGGATTCTCTTCTTAAAATAGTTTGAATGGCTTCAGCAACAACGGCCCAATTATTTTCCAAATCGGTATTTAATGCTTCTTGATTTAAAATCAATTTATTTAATCCTTTTAATATACTTTCGTAAGCAATTAATGAATGAGCGAGGGGCGAGCCCAGGTTTCTTAAAACGGTACTATCGGTTAAATCTCTTTGTAATCTGGAAACCGGTAATTTGGCCGCTAAATGTTCTAATAAGGCATTTGCTATACCTAAATTTCCTTCTGCATTTTCAAAATCAATGGGATTTACTTTATGTGGCATGGCCGAAGAACCTATTTCACCGGCTTTTAATTTTTGTTTGAAATAATCCATGCTGATGTAGGTCCACAAATCTCTACACAAATCAAGCATAATAACATTAATTCGTTTTAAGGCATCACAATACGCTGCAATATTATCGTAATGTTCAATTTGTGTGGTAAACAAAGAACGATTTAATTTTAATATTTTATTTACAAAATCATTGGCGAAATCATTCCAATTCTTTTTCGGATAAGCTACATAATGTGCATTTAAATTTCCGGTTGCTCCACCAAATTTGGCGGAAAACGGAACGGCATTTAATTGCTTTAATTGAATTTGTAAACGATGAGAGAATACATAAATTTCTTTTCCAAGTCGGGTAGGGGAGGCGGGCTGTCCGTGGGTGCGGGCAAGCATAGAAACGTCTTTCCACTCCTTAGCTTGTTTACTCAAATGCAAAATAATTTCACTTATTTTTGGAACAATAATTTTCTCACTTCCCTCTTTTAGTGATAAAGGAATACCGGTGTTATTGATGTCCTGAGAAGTTAAGCCAAAATGTACAAATTCATTAAATTTTGAAAGTTTCAGCGCTTTTAGTTTTTCTTTCAGAAAATATTCTACCGCCTTAACATCATGATTGGTTATTTTTTCAGTTTCCTTTATTTGTAAGGCATTTTGCTCACTAAAATTTTTATAAATATTTCTTAAAGCATTTTCCTGCGCAGCTTTAAGGGGTGGGAACTGAGGTAACTTTTGTTTGGCTAAAAAAATAAAATATTCTACTTCCACCAAAACACGGTATTTCATTAAGCCGAATTCAGAAAAATATTCAGCTAAGTTTGCAGTGGTTTTTCTATATCTCCCGTCTAAGGGCGAAATGGCGGTTAGTGGATTTAATTGCATAGGTAACAAAGCACAAATGTACTGTAAAAATGTGATTATTTTAAGATTCTGTGGGGGTTTTAACAGCCTTTAGGGAGTGGCAAAAGAGAATATCCGTATCTTTGAAATCCATGGATTTTAAGGGTAAATCGGTTGCATTTCATACGTTGGGTTGTAAGTTGAATTTTTCAGAAACTTCAGCTATTGGCCGAATGTTTATGGAGCAAGGTTTTACCAAAAAAAAATTTGATGAGCCGGCAGATGTATATGTAATAAATACTTGTTCGGTAACCGAAAATGCCGATAAAGAATGTAAAACAATTGTGAGATCGGCCTTAAAAAATAATGCCAACGCTATTGTTGCCATAGTAGGTTGTTATGCACAGCTAAAACCGGAAGAAATAGCAAAAATCGAAGGAGTTGATATAGTTTTGGGTGCAACCGAAAAATTTAAGCTCTTAAACTACATCAATATTAATGCTAAAAACACACAGGCTCAGGTGATGAACTGTGATATTAATGAAGCGGATTTTTTTGTGGATGCCTATAGCGCCGGCGACCGCACACGCACTTTTTTAAAAGTACAAGATGGTTGTGATTATACTTGTACCTTTTGTACCATACCGCTTGCCCGCGGAAAAAGCCGAAGTGATACCATCGAAAACGTAGTGGCCAATGCAAAAAAAATAGCGCAAAGCGGGGTTAAAGAAATTGTACTTACCGGTGTTAATATTGGCGATTTTGGTTATGGCCGTTTTTTGGATGAGGAGAAAAAGAAACGGAAAGAATACACATTTTTAGATTTGATTCAGGACTTGGATGAAGTGGAGGGTATTAATCGTTTTCGGATTTCTTCCATAGAGCCCAATTTATTGAAAGATGAAATAATCAGTTTTGTTGCCAATTCTAAAAAATTTGTTCCGCATTTTCACATACCCCTGCAAAGCGGAAGTAATGAATTGCTGAAAAAAATGAAGAGAAGGTATTTAAGAGAATTGTATGTTGACAGAGTAAACAAAATAAAAGAATTGATGCCCGATTGCTGTATTGGAGTGGATGTTATTGTGGGATTTCCGGGAGAAACGGAAGAATTATTTCAGGAAACTTTTGATTTTTTAGCTGAGCTCCCAATTTCTTATTTACATGTTTTTACGTATAGTGAACGCGATAATACGGAAGCCATTTTAATGGCGGGCGTAGTACCGATAGCTGAAAGAAAAAGGAGAAATAAAATTTTGAGAAGTTTATCTACCAAAAAGCTAATGAAGTTTTACGCTGAGAATATGGGCAAAGAAAAAAGTGTTTTGTTTGAAAGCGAAAATAAAGACGGATGGATTTCGGGATTTACGGATAACTACGTGCGTGTTAAAGTTCCTTTTGATGATCAACTCATAAATACCGAACAGAAAATTGTAGTGGGTGAGTTTGATGCGGATGCCATTATGAAAGCGAATCTCTTAGCGCGCGTTTAATCATTTTTTCTTTTCACAATCAACATCATACCGTTATCTAATAACATATAACCGTATTCATAAACATAATGGTAAACGTGATTATTTCGGGTAGTTAATTGGTTGGTGTAGTATTGAAAGTTAAATCCTTTATCCACAACTTTTTGTTTAGGCACAGTAATTTTAGATTCGTTTTTGATTGTGCTTTCCAATACCCTTCGATTGCGTCTTAAAATGTTATTTACATTGCGTACGTAATTATTTCCATCGCTATTTAGCCTGTTATTAAATGAATTGCGACAAATATCACTGCAGAATTTTTTATCAGTTCTGCCTACAATATTTTCACCGCATTCCGGACAAATTTTTGAAGCCATATTTCTAATTCTAATTTGAAGTTAGAACTTGAAAATGAAATTTCCAAAAAGGATAATTAGTTTATGTGCGGCAATAAACTATAATAAGCGCCTAACTCCAACATCTGCCCAATGAAACTGGTTGGGTAGGCAATTTTTACGTCAGTAATTTTTCCTTCGGCATTGGTAACCGGAGTTAATTTAGGCTGAATAAATCCCTGGTATGGGGCCATTTGTAAGGAAGAATATCTTTCCATCACTTCTTTATGTAAAGCCTGATCTACTTTTACACCATAGTTTTCAATGAGATTTTTACCGGCTTTATAATCGCCTTGTGATTTAACGCGTTGAATTTCGCGTAACAAATCACCAAATAAAACCCGTAGTTTATCGTAATCGTTTATTACAAAATAAGTTTTTCCGTTTTCGTTTTTCTTTTCAATTACATTTTCTTTTTTTCCTTTTTCGTACACCCAGGCTGCAACCATTTGTCGGTTTCTCATGTGAGCTTCTTCAATATCTTTTCCGGGTTTAATGCGCGAAAGCTGAACAATTAAGCCTTTGGTAATATACTCATCGTAGGCCGCTTTACCGTAGTCTAACGAAGGCATAACCCCTAATTCAATTAATTTAGGATCGTGCAAATAATAAAGCGCAACTAAATCAGCTCTACCTTCTTCTAATGCACTGGCATAATTTTTTAATGTTTCGTGTGAAGCACCAACTCCGGCTTCGGCTTGTCCGCTGGCATGTCCGATTACCTCATGCATATCGGTGTGTAATTTATCCGCTAAAGAAGCACATTCCAAAACACGTTTTTTAATTTGATCGTTGTAATAAAATTCATTCACTACACTTCCACCGGCTGCCATATCATACGCTTCTACAATATTTCCTAAGTTAACCGATTTACTTCCGTGCACTTCACGAATCCATTCGCTGTTTGGCAGGTTTATACCTATGGGCGTACTTGGAGCCGCATCACCACTTTCAACAACGGCATTAATTACTTTAGCGGAAATTCCTTTTACATCTTTCTTTTTATGTTGTGGAAGAATAGAAGAATTATCTTCAAACCATTGTGCGTTGGCTCCAATAGTAGCAATACGTTTACTGGCTTCAAAATCTTTAACAGAAACAACCGATTCAAATGAACCTTTTCTTCCTAAGGGATCATTATACACTTCAATAAATCCGTTTACTACATCCACCGAACTTTCTGTATCTTTTACCCAGGCAATATTGTAATCGTCAAAGTCTTCCAATCTACCGCTTCGGTAAAAACGGATTAATTTTATCAAGGCATCTTTTTGATTTTCATTTTCTGCAACTTCGGTTGCTTTTTCTAACCAGTAAATAATTTTTTCAATGGCATTGTTATACATACCGCCCAACATGTATTTTTTCTCTACTACTTTACCGTTTTCTTTTACCACTTTGCTGTTTAAGCCATAGCTTGGATTTTCTTTTTTGGATTTATCAATCATTGCGGCGTAAAAGTCTGTTACTTCTTTTTGAGTAACCCCTTCATACATATTAACCGCTGAATTAAGAATTAAATCCTTATCAGAATCCAAACTCACTTTTTTGGCAGCAAGTTCCGGGTTATAGATTATATCCAAAATGAATTTGCTGAATTCTTCTTTTTTTAAACCATTAATTAAGGGCAGCGCACTTTCATCAACCGCATTTATCAATTTTGCAAAATATTCTTGACTGCAATCCGGTGTAAATTTATCCATGCTGTAGTGATGGTGAATGCCATTACTAAAGAAAAATCTTTTCGCGTACACTAAAAAGTTATCGTATTCCGTATTCTTTTCTTCGTTTTTCGTGTTATTCAAAATAACTTCCAATGTGCGGCGAATGGTTAAATTGTATTTGTAATTCTGATCATAAATAATATCTCTTCCCGATAATGCTGCTTCGTATAAATAATAAAGTAAGGTTTTAATCTGTAAAGGAAGTTTATCAAAATCTTTTACTTCATAACGCAAAACTCTTAAATCTGCAAATTTATCGGCTTCATAAACAAAAGTTTCTTCAACCGGACTTGTTACAACACTGTCCTTTTTCAAATTTGCCTTTAATGCTTCTAATTCGTTTTGAGAAGATGAGCAGGCATTTAATAAAAATACAATAGCTAAAAGTTTTACAATGTTATTCATAGGATTTGATTTTTTTGCATCGCAAGAATACGTAATATTTAAAACAATGGCAAGAAAATTGAACGGGTAAATTGGGGGATTTTAGCTGATAAAACAAAAAAACCGCGATTAACGCGGCTTTTTGAATGGGGCAGTTAAATTACTTTACTGCTTTGCTTTTTTCTTTGTGTTTAATGACCTGTGATTTGATAGCCTCTACAGCTAAATCGGTTGCTTCTTCAAAGCTGGCGCATTGTTTTTTTGAGAAAAATTCATGCCCCTTGCCCAGCATTTTTATTTCTGCAATTTTGTTGGCCGAATTCTCATTTTTTTCCAATTTGAGTATGATTTCGCTGTTAATGATTCCGTCATAAAAAGTAGAAACTTTACTTACTTTTTCATTAATAAACTCGATTAGTTTTTTGTCTGCATCAAAGTGCACTGATTGAATGTTGATTGTCATAATTTATTCCTCCTTTTTCTTTTATTAATTACTCACCCGACCTAGGGTGAGCTTGTTTATGTGTTTTCTTTAGTTTATCAATGGTGTTGTGCGTATAAATTTGAGTGGCTGAAAGATTAGCGTGTCCCAATAATTCTTTCACTGCATTAATATCAGCTCCGTTATTCAATAAATGGGTGGCGAATGTGTGACGTAAAACATGCGGACTTTTTTTATCAATTGTACTTACATGCGATAATACTTTTTTCACTATACCTGTTATTTGATTTGTGCTAAGCGCTTTATTTTTTTTGGTAACAAATAAATGCGGGTTGCCAAAGCCTTCACTTTCTTTTACGTGCAGGTATTCTTCCAGGTTTCGTTTAAAGGCCAGGCTAAAGGGTATTATCCTTAATTTATTTCGCTTTCCCAATACCTTCAATTGCAAATTATACAGATCTATATCTTCAATTTTTAAATTGATGAGTTCGGCTCTTCTTATGCCGGTTTGATATAGGGTATCCATTAACAATTTATCTCTCACTCCTTCAAAATCGTTATTAAACGCTAATTCGTTAAACAAAGTTTGGGTTTGTTTTTCATCAATGAAAACGGGAATTTTTTGAGATTTTTTTGGTCCGCTTATTAATGAAGCCGGATTTATTTTAACGCTTTCGTTTTTCAATAAAAATTTGAAAAAGGATTTTAAGGTGCTTAATTTTCGGTTTACGGTTTCGGGGGTATTTCCTAATTCTATTAAACCTGACATAAAATGCCGGATATGATGATGATTGATTTCTGAAACCGCAATACCTGAATCCTGTGTATGGATGAAGTCAGAAAACTGTTTTAAATCGATAGCATAGCCGTTTACCGTATGATCGCTTGCTCTGCGCCTTAACTTTAAATATTTTGAAAAATTCTCTCGCTCTATATCAAACATCAGTAATAAAAAAATCCTAACCTAAATTAAGAATTCAAGGTTAGGATTGCAATATCCTTTAGAAAGAATTAACAGATTAACTATTTTTCAATAGCACCTATCTGTAACTTTTGCTTGTAAACGGCTTTAATTTTCGTTTCACGCAAACGTACCGATGGTTTAGTAAATTTTTGGCGTTCACGTAATTGCTTAACAACTCCGGTTTTTTCAAACTTCTTTTTGTACTTCTTTAAGGCTTTCTCTATTGAATCACCTTCTTTAATCTGAACAATTAGCATTTTTTAAATTTAAAATTTAGAGGGGCAAATGTAGTAAAAGATCTTTAGTTATTAAAAAATATAGCTTTAATTATGTAAATAAAGGGCTTAAAATGGCTAAATTTGAGGCTCCGACTATGAAAAAGGACTCTTTTGGTAAATTTAAGCAGGTAATTCAAAAAAGTGAGGTTATTGGGATTGTAACTCATTGGAGTCCAGATGGTGACGCCATAGGTAGCAGTTTAGCCCTTTTTCACTATTTAAATAAGATTGGTAAAAAAGTGCATGTCATTGTTCCCAATTCGTACCCCGATTTTTTAAAATGGTTGCCGGGCAATAATAAGGTAATCGTTTTTCAGGATAATGAAGTAAAAGCCACCAAACTTTTAAAGCAATGCAAATTAATTTTTACCCTGGATTTTAACACGCTCGGTCGACTGGAAAATTTGGGTAAAATATTATCCACCCTTAAAATTCCGATGGCTTTAATTGATCATCATCAACAACCGGATACTTATGCTCAATATTATTTCCATGATGTAAAAGCTTGCAGCACCTGCGAATTGATTTATGATTTAATAGTAGGACTTAAAGGAAAAAAATTAATTGATAAAAAAATTGCAGCATGTTTATACACGGGGTTAATGACTGATACCGGATCTTTCCGTTATTCGAGTGTTAATTCCAATACACATTTAATCGTATCTGAATTATTGAAAACCGGTATTCAGCCAAATCTGATACATTCAGAGGTTTACGATACCTATAGCGAAGGTAGAATGAAATTAGTTGGTTTTGCAATTAGTGAGAAAATGAAAGTGATAGAGGGATTACCTATCGCTTATATTTCATTAACCGAACAGGAATTGAATAAATTTGGTTATAAAAAAGGAGATACAGAAGGATTGGTTAATTATCCCTTTTCCATAAAGGGCATAAAAGTTTGTGCATTTTTTAATGAATCTAAACAAGACGGATACATTAAAATAAGTTTTAGAAGCAAAGGTAAAATAGATGTAAATAAATTTGCACGTAAGTATTTTAACGGTGGCGGTCACATTAATGCGGCCGGCGGAAAGAGTTTGAAATCACTTAACGATACTGTATCGGAATTTGTTCAATTGGTTAAATCTAACAATTTATAATGTTTGATTTTATTGCTCGTTTTTTTACTAAGCGTTTAATTGCGAAAAATAAAAAAAAGGAATCAGTTCCTTATACGAATTGGGATTCGGTTAAATCAATAGCTTTTATTATTGATGTTCATACAACTATTAATAAGAGTAAACTGGATGCTTTTTTCGCACAGTTAAATAAATATTTTTCAGTTTATCTTGTAGAAACAAATAAATCGGAACCTACTTTTTCCGATTGGAGCTGTATCACGAAAAAGCAAAAAAGTATATTTGGATTACCTAAAAAGGAATTGTTCGAAAAATTAAAAGCAAAAAATTACGATGTGCTAGTTTGTGTAAATCCGAGTGACAACACGTTCACTTCAAATTTGTGTGCTTCAATTCATGCCGGATTAAGATGTGGAAGCAATGATACATTTGGAGAACTGGATTTAATAATTGCATCATCGAACAAGGAACTAATTGCCGTGTTGGAAGAGTGTGTTCGGTACTTGAAAATGATAAAAAAGCAATAATTTAAATCAAAATCTTATCGCCAAGATGTTTGGGCTTCGTATCAAAAACATATAAGTCCAATACACATTTCATTCTTGAAAAAAATTCGCGTATTTTCATTTTCCAGGTTTTTTGGGTGGTAACATCTTGTGCATTATACCCAAATGCAATTAATTGAATACGATTGGCTATAAATAGCGCTCTTTCATTTTGAAATTGCTGAGAAATCACAATCACACTGTCTTGCCCAAAAACATCTTTGCACCTAACCATGCTGTCAAAAGTTCTCAATCCGGCGTAATCTGGAATTAAACATGAATCGGGTACACCCATTTTGCGCAGTGCTTTTTTCATTTCACGGGGTTCATTATAATCGTGCATTCTATTATCCCCGCTTAAAATTATTTTTTTTATTTTTCCGGATAGGAATAATTTTCCGGCAGCGTGAATACGATAAGTGAAATACAGATTTTGTGCACCACCTTCTAAATAGCGTGATGTTCCGGGTAAAATAGCCGCATAACAAAACGGAATAGAATCGGTTTCACTAAAAAGCATTTCTTTATTTTCCCGGCTTATCCAACTATTACAAATCACTCCAAATATTAAAATCGGCACTGAAAGCCTGATTGTCCATTTCAATATAAAGGATAAAAGTTTCATTTATTTTTAAAAAAGTAAATCACAACAGGCAAACAATGAAAAAAGTATGCTCCCAAAACCGTTAGTTGTAAAAAACGCTAAATTAATTTTACTGAGGTTATTATGACTAATGATAGTGTGTTGATAGATTAAAAGAAAAATAAAAATTCCGGCACCTGTTATATAGAGCCATGAAAATGGGCCAATAAAAAAAATAAGAATAATAAAAATAGCAGAGATAACATGTAATAAACGCGATAGCAGAAGAGCATTTTTTTTACCAAGCAAAACAGGTATAGATAGTAGCTTATTTTCTTTATCAAATTCTTCATCTTGTAATGAATAAATGATGTCAAAACCACTCACCCAAAACAATACTACAATTCCAATTAAAACGGGTGTTAAGGCGAATTCTTCTGTGATCGCCAGATAGGCTCCAATTGGCGCAAGCGCTAAGCCCAACCCAAGTACAAGGTGACACAGCGGGGTAAATCTTTTGGTATAGCTATAGCCCAATATCACTAATAGTGCAACAGGAGCTAAATAGAAACATAATTTATTAATAAAAAAGGAGACAATCATAAAACCTGCAGCGTTTAAAATAACAAAAACAATTGCAGCTGTTACCGAAATTTGTCCGGCAGGAATTTCTCGTATTGCAGTTCTCGGATTTTTTGCATCAAAGGAATGGTCAACCAATCGATTAAAAGCCATTGCAGCACTTCGGGCAAATATCATACACAAGATTACTAATACTAATTTTGTTATATCAAATTGTGCGCGGTTAGATTGTGTTGCTAAAATGAATCCGAAAATTGCAAATGGCAAAGCAAAAATAGTATGGCTGAACTTAACTAATGAAAAATATTTGAGAATAGTTTGCAGAGGGGTAAAGTTACAAAAAACTATAACATTTTATTTTCCTCGTCCTTGCAATACGATAAGAATGGTGTGAACTAAAATTTTGAAATCCAATAATAAGCTCATGTTTTCAACATATAAAATATCAAATTTTAATCGGTCAATCATTTGATCAACGTTTTCTGCATATCCGTATTTTACCTGTCCCCAACTCGTTATACCCGGTCTGATTTTTTGTAAGTGTTTATAATGCGGCGCTTTTTTTACAATTTGTTCAATGTAATAGCTTCGTTCGGGTCTTGGACCAACAATACTCATATCGCCAATTAATACATTATAAAATTGGGGTAATTCATCTAATCGTACTTTTCTAAGAAACCTTCCAAACGGAGTAACGCGTGGATCATTTTGACTGGAAAGTGCAGGTCCGCTTTTTTCCGCATCGGTATACATTGTTCTAAATTTATAAATGTAAAATGGTTTGCCGTGTATGCCAATTCTTTCTTGCTTGAAAAAAACGGAACCTTTTGAAGTTAATTTGACAAGTAAAGCAAGTATAAAATACAACCAGCTGAATGCGATTAATGCGATTAATGAAAGACTCACATCAATAAATCGTTTCACGGAAATTTGCCAAACCGGAATAATTTGATTTTTAATTTCTATTAGTGGCGTACCTAAAATCGCATTCATCTTTACATGACCGCTTAAGATGTCATAGATATCGGGAATAATTTTAATGATAACGCCTAAATCGCTTAAATCATTTACAATATTTTTTATGTATTCGTGTTCCCAGCTTTCTAGTGCAATAATTACTTCTTCAATTTGGTTTTTCTCAATTATTTCTTTTATTTCATGATATTCGCCTAAATGCGGAAGCTCCGCTTTTAACGTGTCTGAATATCCATTTTTCCCTTCAATATGCACAAACCCCGAAAAGTTATTGCCGATGCCATATTTTAGTGCATTCACTTCTCTGAACATTTTAAGTGCTCGTTCATTACTGCCAATAATAAGGGTATTGAATCCAAATTTTCTGTGGTGAATTTGTTTGTTGGTATAACTGGAAAGAATAAGACGGAAAACAGAAGTGATTAAAAAATGTGTGCAGAATAAAACGAAATACATTTTATAATATAAAATATATCTGGCCACTTGATCATCGAGCAACAACACAAAGAATAAAACAGTAACACCAATTAAGGAAGAGGTAAAGCTTTGAACAAACTCATTTATTCTTGAACGGCGTAAAACATTGCTGTAGGCGCCTGTGAGATAATAGGCCAAAACCCAAGCTAAAGGAATTAAAATTATACTTAGGTAATAATTATCGTCGAATATTTTCTGATTAAAATCTCCGGTTTTTAAAGGATCGATTTGTGTTTTTCGATAATAGTAAAAAATGGTCCATGCTAATGCTGATGCTAAAAAATCTGAGATCAAATAATATATGGTTCTTAATCTTTGATTCATTTATAGCGTTATCAGTTTTATATTATCTAACCATACGCGCGCCGCATTCAGTTGGTTGGGGTTTAATGCACGGAAGTAAATTTTTTGTGTTGCCGGTGCCGGCTGTCTATTTACTGCTTCAGCAATTTGTATGTAAATTTTATTCCATTCGCTTTTAGGGTTTAAGGTGATTGCATTTTTTAGAGTTACACCATCGGTAACTCCCACTTCTAATTCTACATCACATTTATAATTTAACTCTAGATAAATATTGGAATTTCCCAAAGGAAGAGCGTAGTCAATGGCTGTTTCAAATTGACCCAATGAAATGTTGGACTGTAATTCAAACATGGCCGATTTGTTCTCAAAACTTTCTCCCGAATTAATAAGGTTTAGTGTAGTTACAGTACTGGTAGGTGCTGATTTGATTAAACTAACACCTGCACCGTCAAAGTTCTCCATCCAAACAAAATTAACCGCAGGGTTGTAGTTGAATGTAAAGCCGCGGTTAATGGTTTTTCCGCTTTCTACTATCGTATCAATTTTTATTTGATTGTAAAATAACCAGGTAATGGTTGTTTCACTTATTCCGTTGTTTTTAATTCCGGCAAATAAGGTGAGTTCGGCTTTTTCACCGTTGCTAACAATGGGTAATAAATTACCGGACTCATAAGCGCCTTGATACTTACCATTCACATACAGAAATAAATCTGTGATTTTACTACTACCTGAGCCCTGCGTGGAAGGAGAGGAGGGAATAACATTTACATAAGCAGGTTTGATAAAGAATGCCTCGGGTGCCGGGGCGTATTTTTTGCATGCGGTTATTAAAACACTTAGGGCAAATAATATTCCAATCAAATTTTTCATTTAAACAACCTACTGAAAAGGCCTGCAAAATTAAAAAAAATAGGTTACTTTCTTTGTTTTAGTCTTTGATAAATTCTTCTATTTCAGAAGCAATACTCATCACAAGTATAGAATCATCTATACTCACGGTGGCACTTTTATTCAGACTTACACTATTATGAAACGCACGCAATTCTTCTTTTATTGCGTTTGTTGGTAAAATTATAGGATGTTCAAAAACTATTTCTTTTTTTGGATTACCGTTACCCGGATCAAGCACAATATTTTGTGGGTTATTGCCTGCGTCCTGAATTTTTTACAATGTAGGTTGATTTGTCCAGTAAATTTATGCTAACGAGGTATTTATCAGTAAATACGCGAAACTTACGTACATTTTTTAATGCAATTCGGTTTGTAGTAATATTAGCCACGCAGCCATTATCAAATTCAATTCTGGCATTCACCAAATCAGCTGATTGACTAATAACCCTTGAGCCAATTGCCTGTATTTTTTTAACATTAGCATGTACAATATTAAGGATCAAATCCAGGTCGTGTGACATTAAATCAAGAACTACGGAAACATCAGTTCCTCTAGGGTTATATTGAGCGAGACGATGTATTTCGATGTATTTTGGATTTGAAAGATATGGAAGAGCTGCAATAAACGCGGGATTGAATCGCTCTACATGTCCCACTTGCACGCAAACCGAAGCTTCTGTGGCCAGATCTCTTAAAGTTTTAGCATCTTTTACATCTGAAGTTACCGGTTTTTCAATAAAAACATGTTTGCCATGGATAATAGCTTTTTCAGCAATTTCAAAATGGGTATTGCTGGGTGTTACAATGTCGATAGCATCACAATGCTCAAGCATTTCTGCATAAGAGTCAAAAGCTTTAATTTGATATTGATCGGCTAATTCTAAACACAATCGTTTATTGATATCATAAACTCCGGCAAGTTGCCACGCATCATCTTCCAATAATATTTTCAGGTGAATTTTACCCAGATAACCCAAACCAACAAGACCAATTCGATTCATGTATCACAAAGCTATCTTTTTCTTAAAAAAAAACTGTTAGCAATTCAATCTAAATATCAAATAAGGTGTGTTTAGAACTTCTACTTTTGTAAAAAGAAAATTTATGTTCTATCAGGTAACGAAAGAAGTGGAGTATTTATTGATGGGGAAGCGAAAGCGTTTGGTAGAACAGCTTAAAACCAAGGGCATTAATAATGAAAATGTATTAAGGGCCATAGAAAAAATTCCCAGACATTTATTTTTTGACCCTTCCACATTTAATCAATCCTCTTCCATTCCGGCTTTAATAGATCACGCGTATAGCGATAAAGCCTTGCCAATTGGAGCGGGTCAAACCATCTCACATCCGTATACCGTTGCTTTTCAAACACAACAACTGAATATACAGCCCGGCGAAAAAGTACTTGAAATTGGTACAGGTTGTGGTTATCAAACAGCAGTATTATTGGAAATGAAAGCTAAAGTATTTAGTATAGAACGACAAAAGAATTTGTTTGATAAAACCAAGGTGTTTTTACCTCATATCGGATATAGAACAGCCAAGTTAGTTTATGGAGATGGATATAAAGGAATGCCCCAGTTTGCGCCATTTGATAAAATTATAGTTACTGCAGGCGCACCCTATATTCCAAATGATTTATTAGAACAATTAAAAGTAGGCGGAATTATGCTTATTCCCATTGGAGAAGGAGAATCACAGGAAATGATTTGGTTGAAGAAAACTTCCGAAAAGGAGTTTGATCGAAAGGTGATGGGCAAATTCAAATTTGTTCCATTGTTACAACATAAAGCCGGAAACAAAGTGTAAACTAAAAACGACTCTATAATCGGAAATTTAAAATTCGTACTAATCTAAAACGAATTAGTAATAAATTTTATCAACTTCCATGGGCTAAAAATAGGGATTGAGCCGAGGTTAAATTTAACCAACGGAAAAGGTTGTAAAAGTTGAGCGCCGTTTAAATATATTTACTTTACTAAATCTACCAATGAAAAAAATATTATTTCCGGCATTACTGGTGTTATCCATGAGTGCCTATTCTCAATCAGAGAAAAAAAATCAACAAAAAATTCAGGACGATATTTTCACCGGATTAAAACCGGAAAATCCAACGCCTGTTGTATTTAATTCTGAAGAAGAATTAAATAACAAAAAAGCGTTTAAAATAGAAAATATCAAAAACCAAATTCGCGAAAATATAAATGACACTGCTAAGGTTCGTTTATTACGTTACGAAATATGGAGATTTGAAAATGCAATTGTACAGGATAATAAATCAAACAAATAATATTATTATATGAAAAAATTTATACTCCTTTTAGTATTGTGTTTATCAGTTGTTTTGGTAAGTGCACAACCCTGCGTTTCCAATTGCTCATTATATACTACACAATCAATTCCTCCAAATATTATTCCATCAGCGGGAACAGCAGTAACATTGAGCGATGATCAGGTTTCCGGTGCTTGCCCTATCGGTTTTACATTTACTTTTTACTGTAATGCCTATACTAATTTTTATATTTCATCCAATGGATTTATTTCTTTTAATCCTGCTGTAAGTCAAGGTTGTTGTTCCGGTGCTTCAATTCCCGCACCCGGAAACGCAGTTAATAATATGATTGCCTTTTCTTGGAATGATTTGTATCCTCCTGGTGGTGGAACCATTCGTTATCAAACCATCGGTGTTGCTCCAAACCGAATTTGTTTAATTACCTATAGTTTAATTCCTCATTGCTGCAATAACGGACCTGCATTTAACAGCGGACAAATTAAATTGTTTGAAACGTCTAATACTATTGAAATTCATAGTGGTGTAATTACTTCAGACGGCTCTAATGCAACGCAAGGAATAATGAATGGCCCTGGAACTTTGGCTGCCGCAGTACCGGGTAGAAATGGTCAAACCTGGACCGCAACATCAGATGCATATCGTTTTACTGTATCAACAGGAGGGCCAACTGCGCCAGGCCCTATTTTAGGATTATCATCTCTTTGTATTGGAGCTAGTCAAGTTTTTTCAGTAACACCAATGGTGGGTGCAACTCAATACAATTGGACTTTACCGGGTGGATGGACAGGTGCCAGTACAACAAATACAATTTTAGTTACACCTAGTGCTACCGGTGTTTTATCGGTTACCGCAACTTATACATGCGGAACTTCAACACCGGCTACAACTTTAAACGTAACTGTTAATCCGAATCCAACTGTTACTATTTCGGGTGGCAACACGGCTGTTTGTCCGGGTAATTCCATTACATTAACCGGAAACGGAGCCAATACTTATTCTTGGAGTAATGGCCAGTTAATAAATCCTATAACCATAACGCCAACCGTTAGTGGCACATATAGTGTAATAGGCACATCAGTTGCCGGTTGCACAGGAACAGCTACAAAAGACATAACTGTAACACCAAGCCCAACCGTTATAATTACCGGTACTGACCAAATATGTTTTGGACAAAGTGTAGTTCTTACTGCCATTGGTGCGGTGAGTTATACTTGGAGTAATGGCAGTAATAATCCAAGTCAATCATTTTCGCCAACAGTTACCACAACTTATTCTGTTGAAGGTTTCGCAGGAGCATGCACTTCATCTGCAATAATAACAGTTACGGTTAATCCGAATCCAACGGTTACTATTGTTGGAAGTAATACGGCATGTGCGGGTAATCCAATTAATTTAACTGCCAATGGTGCTAACAGTTATACTTGGAGTACAGGTGATTTAACCTCTACCATTTCACCGGTTCCATTTGGAAATATTACCTATACCGTATATGGTGATACGCCGGCCGGATGCACCGGTTTTGCTACACATGCCGTAACGGTTAATGCTTCGCCTAATGTAACGGTATCTGGTCCAAATGCCATGTGCGTTGGGCAAACTATTACTTTATCCGCTTTAGGAGCAAACTCTTATTCATGGAGTAATGGTATGCCATCACAAACTATTGTAATAAGCCCAACAACAACTACTTCTTACAGTGTATATGGAACTTCAATTCTAGGATGTGTTGGACCGCCGACAATAAAAAATATTATTGTTAACCCAGTTCCGAATGTATTTATTGCAGCTAGTTCTCAAACTATTTGTAAGGGCGAAATGTGTACCTTAACCGGTAACGGAGCGGATACTTACAGCTGGAGTACGGGCGCGTTAACACCTACCGCAAATGTTACACCTTCAACAACTACCAATTATACGGTAACCGGTACAAATACAACAACAGGTTGTATGATGACCACCAATATACAAATTGTTGTGGAGCTTTGCACCGGCATTGATAAAGTGGAAATGCTTTCTGAAAACTTAAAAGTTTATCCTAATCCAAATAATGGAGAATTTAAAATAGAATTTACAAAATCAAAATCGCGCTTAGTATTTGTGTATGATCTTATTGGAAAGGAAGTATACAGTAAAGTTAGTGATGGGGAATTGATTCATGTGGATATACAGCAATTAAACGATGGGATTTATTTTATGAAGATTGTGGAAGGTAATGAAAATGTTATAATCAAAGTAGTTAAACAAAAATAATACAACATAATTTAATAAGAAATCCTCGGCAAAAAACCGGGGATTTTTTTATTTCTTTTTATTATAATTAATAATAAATCCTAAGGTGGCTGTGAGTTGTCCGGAATAAAAAGAGTGACTTGCTTTTCCGTTCCCTTTTCCTAAAACAAAAGCGTTTATGTAATTGGCATAAGCACCTTTAGAAACAATTTCGAACATACAAGCATCAAAAAGTTCAACTCTAAATCCGGCTTCTACACCTGCTATTACTCCGGAAATTTTCCAATCGTTATTTAATCTTTCTCCAAAAAGTCTTACATCGGTTCTGGGAAAAACAATTCCACCACCCGGTTTTACAACCACAAAAGCTTTAATTTTTTTGCCTCCATTATGCAATTTCCATTTTTTCAAATAATTAATCATCCAAAAGTTTGCACCATCGGTGTGTTCAAAATCCAGAAAGTCATGAGATAACGTTGTGTCTTTATCTAAAGCAATTCCATCAATCTGACCTACTATATGTACGCGTTGTCCGCGATTAACAACATATTTCGTGTGATCATAATTCATTTCAATGCCACTATTTTCAGAAAAATAATATCCCACTCTAAAAACAAATTGAGGTATTGTAATATTTATAATATCCGGAATTCTATCAAAGTCGGGCCTGTCACTTGCTGTGGCCTGAAGCACTTTAAAATCATAATAATTGTTTTTGCCTGTAGCCGGGTGGTAATTACCGGATAAATCTTTCAAGTGAATGTCGCTTTTGCTGTAAATTGCTCTGGTATAACCCCAGGAACCATAAAAATGCCCCTTTTTTTTACCGCTTAAGGAATCTTGCGCAATAGAAGAAAATAGTACGGCAGTAAAAAAAGTAGTGGCAAGTATTTTCCTCATTGCAATGAAGATTTTTAATTATTCGATTATGGCGCTAAGGTAATGAATATTATCATTTTGCTTCAAATGAACTCGTACGATTTTTTCATGAATTAACGGAAGCGCCAATTCAGGCCATTCGATAAAACAGTAATTGTCACTTTCTAAATATTCGGCAAATCCAATGTCAAGTAATTCCTCTTCAGATTTAATTCGATATAAATCAAAATGATATATTTTTCCATTGGAATAATTGTATTCATTTACTAAACTGAAAGTAGGGCTGGAGAACGAATTTTTACTTCCCAATCTTTCACATAAAGCTTTTATAAAGGTTGTTTTTCCGCTACCCATCTCTCCGGCGAAAATAAAAACTTTTTGTTTACTGAACATTTGTAAAAGTAAGTCTGCGGTTTTAGGCAGTTCATCTAAATCTAAGCGTATGTTTGAAAGCTCCATGTTTTATCATTTGGCAGAAAGCGTGATATAGGGGATAATCATTTCCTCTAAACTTACGCCACCATGCTGAAATGTATTTTTGTAATAATTTACATAATGGTTAAAATTATTTGGATAAGCGAAGAATCTATCTTCTTTTGCGAATACAAACCTTGAGCTTGGATGTAATTTAGGTAAATGAGCATCTGCCGGATTTTTTATTTCAAATACTTCTTTTGGATTATAATCCAAAGCCTTTCCTTGCTTATACCTGAGGTTAGTATTTACATTTTTATCACCTAAAATTTTTGTTGGTTCCTTTACATGAACAGTACCGTGATCGGTTGTGATAATAATTTTAATCTTTTTTTCTGCTAATTGTTTAATAATATCAAATAATGGAGAGTGTTCAAACCAGCTATACGTAATACTTCGGTACGCAGATTCGTTTTCTGCCAACTCCCTGATCACTTCCATTTCGGTTCTTGCATGACTAAGCATGTCCACAAAATTGTAAACAATTACATTTAATTTATTTTGAAACAGGTTGTGTAAGTTGTCAGATAATTTTTTACCGGCGTTGAAGTTTGTAATTTTGTTATAACTTATTTTTATTTCCTTTGCCAATAATCTTTTCAATTGTGCTTGTAAAAACGATTCCTCGTGTAAATTCTTCCCCCCTTCATCTTCATCATCCAACCACTGATTAGGAAAAAGTTTTTGCATTTCTGCAGGCATCATACCACTAAAAATTGCGTTTCGTGAGTATTGTGTTGCCGTTGGTAAAATCGAAAAGAAAGTTTCTTCAGAATCAACTTTGTAATAATTTTGAATGATGGGTTGAATTATTTTCCATTGATCATATCTTAAATTATCAATCAATAATAAAAAAACCGGATCCGGATTATTTAATTCGTGTATAAATTTGTCTTTTACCAAGGTATGGCTCATCGTAGGAACATCTTTTTCTTTTCCATTTAGCCAACTCACGTAATTTTTCTCAATGAATTTAAAAAATTGAGCATTGGCGTCTGACTTCTGCATTTTAAGAACTTCCAACATGCTTTTATCTTGCAGCTTATCCATTTCTAGTTCCCAGTACACAATTTTTTTGTACAATTCCTGCCATTCTTTCCAGCTTAAATTATCGTTAATCTGCATTCCAATATTCCCAAATTCTTTACGGTATTCGGTATTCGTTTTTTCGCTAACCAATCGATTATTATCTAGCGTTTTTTTCAGGGATATCAATATTTGATTGGGATTAACCGGCTTAATCAGGTAATCGGCAATTTTACCTCCAATGGCACCTTCCATAATGTGTTCCTCTTCACTTTTGGTAATCATAATTACCGGTAAATCTGTTTTTAATTGCTTTACTTTAATTAAAGTTTCAATGCCACTTAAGCCGGGCATATTTTCATCGAGTAAAACCACGTCGGGGATGTTGTTTTCCTTTAGTATATCTAAAACTTCATCGCCACTCTTAGCGGTTAACACTTCATATCCTTTGCCTTCCAAAAACAAGATGTGCGGTTTTAATAAATCAATTTCATCATCAGCCCACAAGATTTTAACTTTATCCATAATTTTATTGGTTCTATATGTAAATATACGCGAAATGAAAGAATTTAGTGTGTTGCCTCGCCCAATTAATCACAAATAAAGTACACTTTTAGCAATGGAAAAAAGATTATCTTTAAACTGAATTACAATATGGCTACCCGTAATAAACGAAAAATAATAAATGATCCGATTTATGGATTTATTACACTGCCGGATGATATCATTTATGATCTTATTAATCATCCTTATTTTCAGCGTTTAAGAAATATTAAACAGTTGGGTCTCACCAACCTGGTTTATCCGGGTGCATTGCATACTCGTTTTCATCATGCCATTGGAGCCATGCACCTGATGCAGGAAGCTATACACACACTGAAGTCTAAAGAAATTGAAATAACGAGGGAGGAGGAGCAAGCATCTTTAATTGCGATTTTATTGCATGATATTGGCCACGGTCCGTTTTCCCATGCATTGGAACATAGTTTGGTGAGAGAAATTTCACACGAAGACGTAAGTGGTTTAATCATGGGCCATTTAAATAAGGAGTTTAAAGGAAAATTATCCTTAGCCATTAAAATATTTAAAAATCAATATAAAAAACATTTTCTGCACCAACTGGTAAGTTCACAATTGGATATGGATAGATTAGATTATCTAAAGCGAGATAGTTTTTTTACCGGAGTAAGTGAAGGGGTTATTAGTAGCGACAGAATAATAAAAATGTTGAATGTGGCTAAAGATCAGTTAGTGGTTGAACAAAAAGCCATTTACAGCATTGAGAAATTTTTAATTGCCCGACGTTTAATGTATTGGCAGGTATATTTGCACAAAACTGTTTTATGCGCCGAAACTTTATTGGTTAATATTTTGAAACGCGCCAAAGAATTGTCGGCTAAAGGAGAACTTTTGTTTGCAACTCCGGTTTTTCAACTCTTTTTAAAAAATGATTTTAAGCGCAGTGATTTTGAGAAAAATAAAAATCTGTTGACCGAATTTACAAGGCTTGATGATAGCGATATTTTAGCTTCAATAAAAGTGTGGTGCTACAACGACGATAAAATACTATCCACTTTGTGTTTGAAATTAATGAACAGACATTTAAATCGGATAGAGCTGCATGCAGAGCCCATACCGGTTTCCTTAAAGAATAAATTGATTGAAAAGGCTTGTAAATATTATAATATAAGCAGAAAAGAAGCTTCTTATTTTGTTGCCGTTGATTCGGTTAATAATAGTGCGTACAATGCCAATTCATTTAATATAAATATTTTAATGAGTGATGGGAAATTGGTAGATGTGGCACAGGCCAGCGATCAGTTAAATTTACTTAGTTTAAGCAAAACGGTAACTAAGCACTATGTGTGTTACCCGAAAGAATTGGAATAAACAAAAACTTTTATTACTCAACAATTAACTTCTTCGTGAATTTTTGGGTTTTTGATTGTACCGAAATGAAATAAACGCCTGCGCTCAAAGAATGGGTATTTATACGGGTTATTTCTGTAATATTATTTTTTGTAAAAACCCGTTGCCCCAAAACATTTCGTATTTCTACAAATAAATTAGTATCATTTGAAAAACGGTTTAACTTTATTGTTAGATGGTCGCTCACGGGATTTGGATAAATTTCAAAATCAAGATTATTTTTTTGTAACTCCGGCATACCTATTTCGTTAGGGTCTAATACCAAAAAAGTGCCCATCATTCCGTCGTCTTCATGGTGTAGTAAATGGCAATGGTACATGTAGGGCATCATGTTATCTTTAAAAGTTGTAAACTGACAAATAAATCGAACAATGTCATTAGGTTTCACAAGTATAACGTCTTTTAATCCGCGATATTCCGGTGGCGGAGGCACACCGTTGATATCTAATACATAAAACTGAATGTCATGAATATGGAAAGGGTGTGCCACCATTGTTTTGTTATGTAAGGTCCACACTTCAGTGTTATTCAACAAGGTTTTAATATTAATAGTATCCATGTGAAACGGTTTATTGTTCATCAGGAAAGGGCCATCTACTTTACCTTGTTGTCCGCTGGTAATTGTGTCGGGCGTAAATACAATCAGGCGGGTAGCATCTGCGTTGGATTCTAACAGGGGGACTTTTGGAGTAAATGTAGAAGGTATAGTGGTAACCGGACTTGCAGTTTGCGCGGCCACATCCAATCGAACCAAATTAAAATCGGCACCGTTTAATTTATTGGCATAATATCCTTCCGAAATAACTAAAGAGGCTGTGCCAACGCTGTCTGCGCCAATTATTCCTTTCGGTAATTCTGATGAATAACTTTTTAAATATAATTGCGTTCCTACACTGTATGTTGTTAAGTTAACAAGCACTTCTGCTCTTTCACCCGGTGAAATTCTTACCCGATTGGTACTGTAAGGCGCTGATAACAATCCACCATCGCTCGCAATTAAATGCATATTGGAATTATCAGATAAACCTACATAAAACGTTCTGTCAGAAGAACCGTTAAGCATTCTAAATCTAACTACTTGTTGAGGAACGGATAAAAATGGATCTATCGTGCCATTCACCATCATCACACTATCTTCGTGTGTGGCATGAGCTAATTGCCACAACACATCAAAGGCTTTGGATTGAAGGATTAAGGGAAAATCATCTACTTTATATTTTCGCGGTAAGTTATAGGAACGTTCAACGTTGTCTCGAACTATTATCATTCCTGCTAAACCTCTGGAAACATGCATTTCTGTTTTGCCTTCTCCGTGAGGATGATACCAAAACGTGGCGGCTTCATTTCGCATTTTAAAAGAAGGACTCCAAGTAGCTCCGGGTAATATTAATTGATGTGGACCACCATCGTTGTGAGGAGATACATGAAAGCCATGCCAGTGAACTGTAGTTGCTTGAGTTAAATTGTTTTTTACATTTAATGTAATGCTATCGTCTTTTTGAATAAAAAGAGTAGGGCCTAAAAAATTTCCGTTATATCCGTAAGTAGGTGTATTGTTTAACCCAATGAATTGTTTGGTGCCTGTTTGAATACTCAAACTGAAATTTGTTCCGCTTAATGTGTCAGGAATAAAAAGCGGGTTTTGAGCATGAATCAGTAAAAAAGAAAATAACGATAAACTATAGCTAATTAATTTTCGCATATTAATTTGTTTAATGAATGATTGATATTTTTCGACTTGATATACCGCGTTGAGATTGAATTTGTAAAGTATAATATCCAGATTCAATTTCAGTGGTATTTAATTCAAATAGATTATTTCCTTTTTGTTTATTCATTAAATTTTGAGAGGAAATAAGTCTACCGGAAATATCGGTTACTTTTATTTGAATATCTGAATTGTCACTTAAATTAAAATCAATACTTAATTTATTATTTACCGGGTTAGGAAATAATTTTAAGTCTGAAATGGAATTGTTGTTTTCGAAAACAGATGCCGGGCCGTTCAAAAAAGTACGGATGTTATTAGCCATTTGGGTGGTATCACTTGTGTTAAATCCAACGTAGGGTGAGCCCAAAAGTTGATGATTGTTTCCGGCCGCAATAATAATGGTTGGCATACCCATGCCTCCGTAATAAGCAACTTGAGTTGCACCACTATCAACCGGAATTGAAGTTATACTGTTAGTGTTTACCCAATTTAAAATTGTACTGCATGAATACGTGTTTGTAAATCCAAATGCATAGGATTTTATTTTTCCGGGATATTGTGAAATAAGATTTGATTTTAAATTTTCTAAAGTTTGGCCGGCCGTGATGCATGGGCTGCAACTGGTCATAAAATATTCAATAATTACTACTTTGCCTGAGTTGAGATCGCTAAATAAATTATGAGGACCACCACCATTACAATCTATAACATTAAAATCCATTGCGGTTACCTGCGCGTGCATTTTATTGCATTGTATTGTTAAAAGAATGGTGAATGTGAATAAAGCGATTAATTTTTTCATGGTATTATTTATTAATGATTATTTTTTTATTGGTAACGGATCCATTTACATTTAACTGAATAATGTAATTACCGCTACTGAATTCATTTCCTGCCGGAATAGATATTTTCTGAGTGCCTTGCGTATTTTCTTTAGAAGTAGAATAAATTAGTTTTCCACTTACATCAAATACTTTTATTTCCGTTTCACTTTTTTCGGCCAATTTATAATCTACGATAATATTCTTTGTTGAATTGTCATAAAATGCAAACATGTGATGTGTTAATTCTTCTTCATTTATACCAACGGCTGGGTTTGGATGAATTTGAAAACTGTGTAAGTAAATTCTATCTCCGGTATTTTGTCCGTTGTCGTTTGCGCAGTTGGTAGCATAATAAAAAGTAATTTTTCCAACATTGGTTGGCGGTGCAGTCCAATTTATTATCCATTGATTTAAGTTAGTGGAAACGGGAATATTTCCGGTCTCGGTATGAGTAACAGAATAACGGGTATCACCATTCATCAAGTGATTGATAATTTGCGTTCGCGTTGGCTGTAGTAAAGAAAACTGCCCGGCGTGTGTTGAATCTGCATCTTTAATAGGTTGTAGCTCAAAACCAAATTTGGTAACCGGATTAAGCCCTGAGCCTTGCACTTGCACAGTTAAAGTATATACTTGTCCGGGAAAGTACGACGAATCAGGTGTGGAAAAAATTAAGGTATTATTATTTACTGCATTAGTGATTACCATAGCGTCAGCGTGACATCCAACCTGAGCACAAGTTTCATCATCCGGTGCGCCAGTGCTTCCGGGATGTGCGCCTGAAGATTTTTTAATGGTAAATGCCGCCAGGAAAAAAAGGCTAAGCAACAGAATAAAAGAAATATAAGTTTTATTAAAAATTTTCATTTAATTATATTTTGAAATTTTGGTATATACTTTATCTCCTTTGTCCGACATATCATCATTGGCTGAAACTCCGGAAATGTAAAAATGAACCGGTGTATTTAATTTTTCGGGCGCTTTCCATTTAAAAGACCATTCACCTTTTCCTTTAGCAACAGCATCAGTTCCGTTAAATGTGTAGGTTACATATTTTCTATCTTGCAATTTATATCGATTGTGCACGATTTGAGTTCGTGCAGAATCTGTGATTAAAAATTCCCCACAATTTTGATTATTGTTTCCTTCCAATACTAAAGCTTGAAAACCAAAACGGGTGATATTGTTATCTTCTATTTTAACTTTCAGTGAATAAATTTTACCGGCTTCAATTTTTTCAGGTTGTCCTTCAATTTCTAATTGGAGCATGGCTGTTCCCGAATTAACTATGTGATCATCATGACACCCGGATTCAGTACAATTTCCTTCACCAGGGGCACCGGTATGTGATGCGGGCGCGCCCGAACTAGAGGGCCCCGGACCATACGCGGAAAGGATAGTGACAAGAATTAATACTACAATTTGGAGAGAATATTTTTTTACTTGCATAGAATTCACAAGTTAAAGAAAATATAATAAAAATAAAAGTTAAAAAATCAGTTTATGAGAAGAATCAATTATTTCCTTTTTTCGCTGGTATATATCGCTGCAACCCCAAAACTTAATGATTTGAAATTGGAATTAATAAATCCGCATTTCTCAAGAATAGCCGTAAAATTTTCATTGTTGGGAAAGGCTTTTACACTTTCAGTTAAATAGGAATAGGCTCTGGGATCTTTGGAGAAAATCCGTCCAATTATGGGTGTGATGTAAGAAAAGTAAAACGTGTAAATTGCTTTGATAAACGGATTTTTGGGATATGAAAATTCAAGAATTACCATTTTCCCTCCGGGTTTTAATACTCGCAGTAAATTATTCAATCCCATTTCCAGATTTTCAAAATTACGAACACCGTATCCAATAACAATGGTATCAAATGAATTGTTGGGATAATTAAAATTTTCTGCGCTGGCTTGTTCCAGTTTAATAATATTCTCGAATCCTTTTTTTTTAATTTTCTCTCTACCAATTTTCATCATTCCTTCACTAATATCAATTCCAATAATTTGTTGAGGTTTGAGAACTATACATTCTAACGCAAAATCCGCTGTTCCGGTGGCCACATCTAAAATAATTTGTGGTTTATGATTAAGTAAAAGTTTAACACATTTTTTTCGCCATCCTTTTTGAATTCCGAACGAAAGTAAATTATTCAGAAAATCATAACGGTGTGAAATATTATCAAACATATTGGCAACCTGATCTTTTTTGGCCTCAGAATTTTTATACGGAGTTATTGAGTCGTGTTGCATAGTTTTAATTTCTGCTAAGTTCAGCAGCGGTAAAGAATAAAATAAAATTGATTTTATTTTACAAAATCGAGTTTAAGAGCTTCTTCTAAAAATTTTTCTTTATTGATAGGGGCAACTCCAACCTGTTCACAAACCAAGCCGCCTGATAAATTGGCCAATGCAGCAGTTACAATTTCATTGCATTCTAAAGCTCTGCACAACGAAGCTACGCTAATTACAGTATCACCGGCGCCACTTACATCTGCGATACTGCGCACGTGAGCTTCTAAATGTTCTTTTGTTTTTCTGGAATTGGTAATAATTCCTTTTTCAGCAAGGGTTACTAAAATAGTTTCTGCTTTTAATTTCACTCTGAAACTACTGATTGCTCTTTGCAATTCTGCAATATTATCTGAACTAACATCAAGTTTTAAACCGTCTCTTAGTTCTTTTAAATTGGGTTTAAACAAACTCGCTCCCTTATAGGCATGAAAACTTTTCTTTTTAGGATCCACACAAATTGGAATCCCCTTGTTTTTACTTAGTTCAAATACTTTACTGATTAATTTGGGCGTAATTAATCCTTTATCGTAATCTTCAAAAATAATTACGTCAATTTTATCGTGTTGAATGATGTGAGAAATCAGCATTAATAGTTGTTGTGTTTCTAGCGCTTCAATATCACTAACGATTTCATCGTCTACTCTTAATAGCTGAGAATTGTTTCCAATCACTCTTGTTTTTACAGTGGTAATGCGGTCTCTGCATTTTAAAATTCCCTTTTGACTCAGTTTTTGATTTCGTAATAAATCCAAAAAGGCAAGTCCTTCATGGTCTACACCTACTACCGAGCATAAAATGGGATTTGCACCTAATGCTTGTATATTTAATGCCACGTTTGCAGCTCCGCCTAATCTTTTTTCTCTTTTAGTAACGGCAACTATTGGAACAGGAGCTTCGGGAGAAATGCGGCTTACTTTTCCCCACAAATAACTATCAATCATTACATCTCCAATAATTAACACATTCAGATTATTGAAAGAGCGGAAAATTTCGCGGATGTGTTCTTTTTTTACTGATATTTTCTTCATGTTAAAGGACAAAATTAATGAAGTTTCGCTAATGCGTTACCCATTCTTTTTAAAGCTTCAATTAAATTTTCTTCGCTGGTAGCGTAAGAAAAACGTATGTAATTATCACTACCAAAGGCAGCGCCGGGAACCAAAGCCACATGTGCCACATCTAATAAAAATAGAGAAAGGTCGGTGCCATTTAATATAGTATGATTCTCATATTTTTTTCCGAAATACGCACTTATTTCAGGATAAACATAAAATGCACCTTGGGGTTTATTGATTTTTAATCCCGGAATTTTTTGCATCAATTCTAAAACTAAATCTCTTCTCTTCATGAATTGGTCGCGCATGGGTTTGATATAGGTTTCATAATCCAATTCCATGGCTTTGTGCATAGCTTTTTGCGTAATGCTACAAGTGGCAGAAGTGAATTGTCCTTGTATTTTATCACAAGCTTGAGCAATTACTTTTGGAGCAGCTAAAATTCCGCCTCTCCAACCGGTCATGGCAAATCCTTTTGAAACTCCATTTATAGTTATCACGCGATCTTTAATAAAATCAAATTGCGCAAAACTTTCATGTCCGCCCACAAAATTTATGTGTTCGTAAATTTCATCGCTTAGGATGAAAAGATCTTTGTGCTGAGCCACAACATCTGCCAAAGCTTTTAATTCATCTTTACTGTATACGCTACCTGTAGGATTACAAGGCGTACTAATCATGATGAGTTTGGTTTTTGGTGTGATGGCTTTTTTTAATTGCTCGGCACTCATTTTAAAATCGTCGGCAATGGTAGTTTCAACTATTACAGGAACGCCTCCGGCCAATTTTAATATTTCAATATAACTTACCCAATACGGAGAAGGTACAATAACCTCATCACCTTCGTTAACTAAACACAATACGGCATTGGCTATACTTTGTTTAGCGCCGGTACTCACCACAATTTCTTCGGGTGTATAATCTAAATTATTATCCCGCTTAAATTTTTTACAAATGGCCTCTCTCAGTTCTAAGTAACCAGAAACATGGGTATAGTAACTGAAATTGGTATTTACCGCTTCTATAGCTGCGTCTTTAATTATTTGAGGAGTTGTAAAATCCGGTTCGCCTAAACTAAGGCTAATGATATCAATACCTTTAGCTTTAAGTTCGCGGCTTTTGCGAGCCATCGCAATGGTTTGCGATTCGGAAACTTGATTTACTCTGTTAGAAAGAAACGACATGATAGAAGGAATAAGAAGAGTATGATTTATCCGAGATAATTAATTATTTAATTTTTTTCTTTTCAACCTGCAAAACTTCTTTTGTGGTTTCATCATATGCAAAAGCAATTACAGTAATATGCTTGTCCTTGAAGCCGGCAGGTAAATTGTATGGAGTAATATTTACGGTTACGGAATCGTTAGATGCAATGGGAGCAGATTGTAAAGCTTGACCCCACGGACCATTTAAATCGCCTCTTAACATATGCATGAATACATAATTTGGAATTAAATCTGGGTTTTTAGAATAATCGGTTTGTGGGCCGATGACACTGTCTTCAGTAATAATAACCTGCAATTTTACATTGTTTGTGTAGGTAGCTGCAAATTTTGCTTTTACTTCGGTATTTAATACTCGTGTACCTTCATTATAATTGGTTTTCAAATCCAAACCTAAATAATAAGTGTCATTTAATGCCAATGAAACGGTAGTTGGCCATTTATCTTCTTTTTGAATTAAACCATGATCAGGAAAATTCTTTCTATTCACCATTCCATTTGGATTTCCGGCGGTTCCTATGCCGAAACCGGTATTTGCATCCCATTCATTTCCGGCAGTAGTTGTGTAAGATGTTGGATGAGAAACGGAAGTTTTAGCAAAAAAACCTGCATGAACAGCAATAGGAATTACTTTTCCTTGATATTGATTGTATAAATTTTCTGCTACGATAGCTGCTGCAGGACAATTACCGCATTTATGCCCCGTGTAATCTTCAAGTAGCACTTTTCTAACTTGTGTATTGGTGTTAACAACAGGGGTGGTTGTAGCGTTTTGAATAGGGTTACTTACCTTATCGCAGGAGTAAAGGCCTATGATGAGAAAAAACAAAACTGTTAAATTTGAGTTTTTCATTGCTTTAATTTTATATAAATATACTAAAAACTGCTGGTAATTGAAATAGCCACTCCGTTAGAAGCAGGTACATTTCGACAAACACCTCCTACACAGAAAATTCCTGCTCTTTGCTTACCAAAACTAAAGGCTATCCGGTGCGGACCCGTTGAATATCCTGCGGTTATTAATCCATAATGCAGGTTTAAATCTCCGGCTAATTCCTTCATACCTGCATCTGCAAGCGCTTTTAAAACCGGAGAACTTTCATTAACAATTTTAGTGATATTAGATTTGTTGGGATTATCATAATTAAACTGATCTAGTACAGCTATAAAAAAGTGAGTGCTTGGAGTCCACTCAATTAAATTTGTTGTCCAACTTCCGGCATTCGGGTTTGAGGCATTATGTGTGAAGTATCCTTGAGATTCAAAACGAATGGCAGCGCCTGATTTATATTTCCAGGTAATATCCACAACAATAATATCCGAAAAAATATTATCGTAACCGGCAAATTTAGAACCAAATTGTACAATATTTTTATTGTAAAACTGATGTGCATACATGAAATTTCCTTTCACTTTTTTGTTGAATTTTTTGGAAATTTCTATAAAGAAATCTTGGTAATATCTTAAAGCAGAGAAATTAGAAACGTTACTTTTTTGATAAGTTGGTATTCCGTTCACGTCTGTCAAAACACTATCTACATGGTGTGTTCCATTATTGAATTCTGCAAAATCCCATTTGGTTGTATATAATTTCATGGTAGAATTAGAATCATTAACCCCGTATTGTTTTAAGCCACTGGCGTGCGAATAATTTAGTGTTATGTCCATCCCATATTTACCTCCTAATAAAGAACCTTTTTTAACCTTGTATGCAATTTCAATCATACCTCCAACTTCACCGCGAGGCTGAGTTGCATAGGGATTAAATGCTGGCATTAAATAAGTGTGTTGTCTTGTGGTTGCTGGGAGGTAATTGATTAATAAGTTTTGCAAAGAGGCGTCTCGGTCACTTCTGTAACCCATATTGTCAATTCGTTTTCCTTGAAATAAGATAGAAAAGCCTTTTGTTGCGTATGAAGTTGAGAGGTAGAAAGCTTCACCATTTTTATAGGTGTAATAATTTTTTCCGTTCGCAGAAACTTTATTATCTGCGCTTGGATCATTTTCTTTCATTACATATTCTGCAAATAAGTTAAAACCCTCATGTATAATATTGATTCTTCCTCCATACGAAGCCACATTTTCCGGCAAAACCAAGTTCGGATCTTGGTCGGCCTGAAATTTACTCACAAAGCTTCCGCCAACAATAAATTTGGTTTTAATTTTTGCTCCAATTGAATCCAATGCTTCGTTAATATTCAGTTCACCGTCAAATCCGCGTACAGTTCCTGGTCCTACGGTAAAAAAAGTTCTTTGTTTGCCAACTAATCCCTTTAATGTTAAACCTTTCATAGGGTTAGATATAACTCGAATTCCGTCTAATGAATTATCATATAATAATCCGGGTTCATAATAGGTTCTAAACAGCAAACCACTTCCGAATTGCTCGTAAATATTTCCAATAGTAATATCTAATAAATTATCCTGGTATCGGGCAAAGCGATTTACAATTCCCTGGCCTTTATATCGGGCATCAAATCCCTGCATTACGCTGTTGTACGCTTCATAGCGCATACCGGCACTAAATTTACCTTTTTGATAATTTAAATTTCCAAAGGCATTACTCAGCATTTTTTCAGGAACCTTTGGAGCCCCAATTAAACTATCGTAGTTATAATATTGGGCATCAATTTGAAAATTACCGTGTATTGAATTTATCTCATCACTCACGGTTTGAGCCAATGCGTTTGACAGATTAACAAGAATAAAAAATACAAGGATGAATGCAACTTTGATTCTGAATAGATAAGCCATAGATGAACAAAAATAACTTTATTTTCAAAGAATAGCCAATAAAAAAACCCATGTTTTAACACGGGTTTTTGTTGATTTCCTTCTAAATTTTGGTTTAGTGTTCTAATTTTTCGCCGGCGGCTACTTTTTTAACATTCTCATATAATTTTTCTTCATCTCCCTCCGAAAAACCGGTATGACTCCATACAATATTTCCTTTGCCATCAATAATAAATGTTTGAGGGGGATTATTCACATTCATAGCTCTTTTGAAATCCTGATTTTCGTCTATATAAATATCATATTCCCATCCCTTGGTTTTAACAACCGGACCAACTTTTACAGAAGAACGAGCATCGTCTATACTAATGGCAATAAGTTTTACTCCGGTTTCCTTCACCCAATCTCCATATGTTTCGTGAATGGCATTGAGTTCAGCAATACAGGGTTTGCACCAGGTAGCCCAAAAGCTAATAACCATTGGTTTTCCGTCATTTGAAAATGAAGTAGAGTTGATTTTAGAGCCATCCAGTTTTTTCATGGTGGCGTTTGGTATTTTATCACCATCTCCGGCTAATGTAATTAATGTGGAGATTGATACAAAAAGTAGAGTTAATGTAAATTTTTTCATAGCTAAATTTATTCATTTACTTTCAAAAATCAAGCCATAATACAGGCTACTTATTCAATTTAAGCATGATTTAACAGATTTTTAGAGCTTTTTTATTGACTTCCAAAAAGCGTTTATTTATTTAGGCAATGTGTATAATTTATTTGAGGGCGCCCTGTCGCGCTTTCCGTTTCAAGCCTTCTTGCCCTTTGTTATGTTTGTAAGGCTGCGGTGGCTTCCTTTGGTCGCCTCCTAGCCCAACAAACATTATACAAAGTTCTACGAAGGGCTTTTCACTGCAATCGCTGGCGCAGCATTTGTGAAATTAATTTAAAATCATAATAAAATCAATCTTTTTTAAATGTTTTGTATTTATGGCGCAATAATATTTAGCATAAAAAAAGCCCGATTAATAATCGGGCCTTAATTGTATAGTTTTTATTCTTATTCGGCTTCTTCTTCTACTTCTTCCTTACTGGCCATTAATCGCTCGTATTCTTCTTTACTACCAACAACTAATTTTTCGTACTGACGTAAACCGGTACCTGCAGGAATTAAATGTCCAACAATTACGTTTTCTTTTAATCCAAGTAGGTTATCCACTTTACCGTTAACCGCAGCTTCATTCAACACTTTGGTTGTTTCCTGGAAGGATGCGGCTGAAATCCAGCTACTGGTTTGTAAAGATGCTCTGGTAATACCTTGCAATACCGGATTTGCAGTTGCAGGAACAGCATCGCGAGCTTCTACTAATTTTTTATCCTTACGTTTTAATACCGAGTTTTCATCGCGCAATTTACGTGAAGTGATAATCTGTCCGCGTTTTAGCTCTTCGCTATCACCCGGTTCCGTTACAACTTTTTGTCCGTAAATAGCATCGTTTTGTTTCATGAAATCAACTTTGTTTACCAATTGTTGTTCAAGGAACATGGTGTCTCCCGGGTCAACAATTTCAACTTTACGCATCATTTGACGCACAATAGTTTCAAAGTGTTTGTCATTTAATTTTTGACCTTGTAAACGGTATACTTCCTGAATTTCATTTACAAGATACTCTTGAACGGCAGTAGGGCCTTTAATTGCTAATATATCTCCGGGACTTGTTGCGCCGTCTGATAATGGTTCTCCTGCTTTAACGAAATCATTTTCTTGTACAAGTATATGTTTACTTAGGTTCACCAAATATCTGCGTTGTTCACCGGTTTTAGCTTCAACAACTACCTCACGGTTACCACGCTTAATTTTTCCGAAAGTTACAATTCCATCGATCTCACTTACTACAGCCGGATTACTTGGGTTACGCGCTTCAAACAATTCAGTAACACGCGGTAAACCTCCGGTAATATCTCCGGTTTTTCCGGTTACTCTTGGGATTTTTACAAGGATTTGTCCGGGTTCAATTTTTGCAGCTTCATTCACTACAATGTGAGCACTTACCGGAATGTTGTATGTTTTAAGTGGTTTTCCTGTTTTGTCAACGATACTGATGGTTGGGCTTAAAGTTTTGTCTTTACTCTCAATGATCACTTTTTCGCGGAAACCGGTTTGCTCATCGGCTTCTTCACGATAGGTTACATTTTCTTTAATACTATCATAAGCTACGCTACCGCCAAATTCAGAAACGATAACCGCATTGTATGGATCCCAATCACAAATTAAGTCACCTTTTTTAATTTTTGTTCCGGGCTTAATGTATAAGTTAGATCCGTAAGGAATGTTTCCGGTAGTTAATGTGATTCCGGTATTGGAATCTACAATACGCATTTCGGTTGAACGACCGATAACGATGTTTGATTTTTTACCTTCAGCATTTACACGCTCAACAGTACGTAATTCGTCAATTTCAATATTACCATCGTATTTAGCAATTAAGCTGGATGAAGCAGCAATATTACTTGCCGTACCACCCACGTGGAATGTACGTAAAGTAAGCTGTGTACCCGGCTCACCGATTGATTGTGCCGCAATAACTCCAACGGCTTCTCCTAATTGCACTAATCTACCATTAGATAAGTTACGGCCATAACATTTGGCACAAACACCTGATCTAGATTCACAGGTTAGTACTGAACGAATGTCTATACTTTCTATTGGAGATTTATCAACTAAAGCAGCAATATCTTCTGTTATTACTTCACCACCTTCAATGATTAATTCACCGGTTGTTGGGTGATAAACATCAGCAACAGTGGTACGACCAAGAATTCTATCATATAATGCTTCAATAACATCGTCATTGTTTTTTAATGCGGTCATGCTTAACCCACGTAAGGTTCCGCAGTCTGACTCATTAATAATAACGTCTTGAGCAACGTCAACTAAACGACGGGTAAGGTAACCGGCATCAGCTGTTTTTAATGCCGTATCCGCTAAACCTTTACGAGCACCGTGAGTTGAAATAAAGTATTCTAAAATGGATAAACCTTCACGGAAATTCGAAAGAACGGGATTTTCAATGATGGATGCTGTGGTGTCACCGGCTTTTTGTGGTTTCGCCATTAATCCCCTCATTCCGCTCAATTGTTTAATTTGTTCTTTACTACCACGGGCACCGGAATCTAGCATCATGTAAACCGGATTAAATCCTTGTCTGTCGGTACTTAATTTATCTAATACTTGTTTAGTTACTTTTGAGTTGGTGTGCGTCCAAATATCAATTATCTGATTATAACGCTCATTGTTTGTGATGAAACCCAGGTTGTAGTTATTCAACACTTCATCAACTAAAGTTTGTGCTTCATTGATAATTTTAACTTTCTCGTCTGGTGTTTGAATATCTCCTAAGTTAAATGATAACCCTCCTTTAAATGCCGTACGGAATCCTAATTCTTTAATATCATCTAAAAACTTAGCTGTTGCAGCCATACCTGTTTTCTTCACAACCATTCCAATGATATCACGTAATGACTTCTTTGTTAAAAGTTCATTGATATATCCTACTTCTTCAGGAACAACTGTATTAAATATAACGCGACCTACAGTGGTATCAATAGTTTTAGCAACAAGTTTATCACCTTCAACAGCGTTAGTTATTCTGATTTTAATATTAGCGTGCATATCTACGCTTTTCTCATTAAGCGCAATAATTACTTCTTCAGCACTATAGAAAATTTTTCCTTCGCCTTTAACCGGATCTTTTGGTAGGTTCTTTTTAGATTTTGTTAAATAATATAAACCTAGCACCATATCCTGTGAAGGAACGGCAACGGGCGCACCGTTAGAAGGATTTAAAATATTGTGAGAAGCCAGCATTAAAATTTGTGCTTCCAAAATTGCGGCATGTCCTAATGGAACGTGAACCGCCATCTGATCACCGTCAAAGTCAGCATTAAACGCAGTACACACTAGTGGGTGTAACTGAATTGCTTTTCCTTCAATTAATTTAGGTTGAAAGGCCTGAATACCTAAACGGTGTAGCGTAGGAGCACGATTTAATAATACCGGATGTCCTTTTAAAGCATTCTCAAGAATATCCCAAACAATTGGTTCTTTTCTGTCTACTATTTTCTTTGCGGATTTTACCGTTTTTACAATTCCACGCTCAATCATTTTACGAATGATAAATGGTTTGAAAAGCTCGGCTGCCATTTCTTTCGGCAATCCACACTCATGTAATTTCAATTCCGGACCAACAACAATTACTGAACGAGCAGAATAGTCTACACGTTTACCCAATAAGTTTTGACGGAAACGTCCTTGTTTACCTTTTAGTGAATCAGATAATGATTTTAATGCACGGTTACTGTCAGTTTTTACAGCGTTTGATTTTCGTGAATTATCAAATAAAGAATCAACCGATTCTTGTAACATACGTTTTTCATTACGTAAAATCACATCAGGAGCTTTAATTTCAATTAATCGCTTCAAGCGGTTGTTTCTGATAATTACTCTTCGGTATAAATCATTTAAATCTGATGTTGCGAAACGTCCGCCATCCAATGGAACGAGTGGGCGTAATTCCGGTGGAATAACCGGAACAACTTTTACAATCATCCACTCCGGACGGTTGACTACATTTTGATTAGCCTGACGGAAAGCCTCGATAACCTGTAAGCGTTTTAAAGCTTCATTTTTTCTTTGCTGAGAAGTTTCGTTTCCGGCTTTGTGTCTTAAATCATAAGATAATTCATCCAAATTTAAGCGAGCTAATAAATCTTGAATTGCTTCGGCGCCCATTTTAGCGATGAATTTATTCGGATCTGAATCATCTAAAGCAACATTTTCTTTTGGAAGTGATTCTAAAGTATTTAAATATTCTTCTTCAGTTAAAAAATCCAAATAAGAAATTCCATTAGCAGCAGCTAAACCTGCATTAATTACCACATAACGCTCGTAGTAAATTATCATATCCAACTTTTTAGTTGGTAACCCTAACAGATATCCGATTTTATTGGGTAGGGAACGGAAATACCAGATGTGTGCAACCGGAACAACCAAATTGATATGTCCCATTCGCTCACGTCTTACTTTCTTTTCGGTAACTTCCACACCGCAACGATCACAAACAATTCCTTTGTAGCGAATGCGTTTGTATTTACCGCAATGACATTCAAAATCTTTTACCGGACCAAAAATTCGCTCACAAAACAAACCATCTCTTTCTGGTTTGTAAGTACGGTAATTTATGGTTTCAGGTTTTAAAACTTCTCCGCTTGATCTGCGTAGTATGGTTTCAGGTGAAGCCAAACTGATCGTAATCTTGGAAAAATTTGATTTTTGTTTATTATCTCTTCTTAACGCCATTTTTTATTTTAAGCTTTATCGTTTATACTAATTAATTTGTTATGCTTCTGCATTAATCCATTGTGATATCTAAGGCAAGTCCTCTCAATTCGTGTAACAATACATTGAATGATTCCGGAATTCCCGGTGTTGGAATGTTTTCACCTTTTACAATAGATTCGTATGCTTTAGCTCTACCCATTACGTCATCAGACTTAACAGTTAACAACTCCTGCAGCACGTTAGCAGCACCGTATGCTTCGAGTGCCCATACTTCCATTTCACCAAAACGCTGACCACCAAATTGAGCTTTACCACCTAAAGGTTGTTGTGTAATTAATGAATAAGGACCTATAGAACGAGCATGCATTTTATCGTCAACCATGTGTCCAAGTTTTAGCATATAAATGATACCTACAGTTGCCGGCTGGTCAAAACGTTCACCTGTTCCGCCATCGTATAAATACGTTCTACCGTGCTGTGGTAGTCCTGCCTGTTTTGTGTATTCATCAATCTGATCAACAGTGGCACCATCAAAGATCGGAGTTGAAAATTTAAGTTTTAATTTTTCACCGGCCCATGCTAACACGGTTTCATAAATCTGACCGAGGTTCATACGAGAAGGTACACCCAATGGATTTAAAACGATATCAACCGGTGTTCCGTCTTCTAAGAAAGGCATATCTTCTTCTTTAACAATACGTGCAACTATACCTTTATTACCGTGACGACCGGCCATTTTATCACCAACTTTTAATTTTCTCTTTTGAGCAATGTATACTTTCGCTAATTGTACAATTCCGTTTGGTAATTCATCACCAACAGTAATTTGGAATTTTTCGCGTTTATACTTGCCTAAGAAATCATTGTAATGAATCATGAAGTTGTGTAATAAGCGCTCCACTTGTTCATTTTTATCTTTATCTGTTGTCCAGTTACTTGGATTTACTTCAGTAAAATCAACACGCTCTAATAATTTTTGTGTGAATTTTGTTCCGCGAGGAATTACTTCTTCTCCTAAAATATTAGTTACGCCCTGCGATGTTCTGCCATTAACTAAAACAAAAAGTTTATCTACCAATTTTAATTTCAGATTGTAAACATTTTTTTCCTGATCAGAATCTAATTTTTCAATCAGTGGTTTTTCTTCTGCTTTTTGTTTTTTGTCTTTTACGGCACGGGAGAAAAGCTTTTTATCCACGATAACACCTTTGATAGAAGGAGAAACACGCAATGAAGCGTCTTTTACGTCTCCTGCTTTATCACCAAAAATTGCACGTAATAATTTTTCTTCCGGAGAAGGATCAGTTTCACCTTTCGGAGTTATTTTTCCGATTAAGATGTCTCCCTCTTTCACTTCTGCACCGATACGAATAATTCCTTTATCGTCTAAGTCTTTAGTTGCATCTTCACTCACATTTGGAATATCCGGAGTTAATTCTTCCATTCCACGTTTAGTGTCGCGCACTTCTAAAGTATACTCATCAATATGAATTGAGGTAAAGATATCTTCACGCACAATTTTTTCGCTAATAACGATAGCATCTTCAAAGTTATATCCTTTCCAAGGCATGAACGCAACTTTTAAATTGCGACCCAAAGCTAACTCACCATCTTGCGTAGCATAACCTTCACAAAGTACTTGACCTTTACTAACCTTATCGCCTTTCTTTACGATTGGCTTTAAGTTCATACAAGTGCTTTGATTGGTTTTCTGGAATTTAGTTAATTTATAAGATTTAACATCACCTTCAAAAGAAATCAATTTTTCTTCTTCGCTTCTGTTATAACGGATGGTTATGGTGTTTGCATCTACATATTCTACCACACCTTCACCGTCAGAATTTATTAAAACGCGACTATCTTCGGCCACACGCGCTTCAATTCCGGTTCCAACAATTGGTGCTTGCGGACGCATCAATGGAACAGCCTGACGTTGCATGTTTGATCCCATTAAGGCACGGTTAGCATCATCATGTTCTAAGAAAGGAATTAAGGAAGCGGCAATAGAAGCAATTTGATTTGGAGCAACGTCAATCAAATGAATTTTCTCCGGTTCAAGCACCGGAAAATCACCTTCATAACGAGCAGTAACTTTCTTGTTTAAGAAATTACCTTTTTCGTCCAATTTAGAATTAGTTTGCGCAATATTTTTTAAATCTTCTTCTTCTGCGGTTAAGTAAGTTATAGGTTTATTTACTTCAACTTTTCCGTTGACAACGGTTCTGAAAGGAGTTTCAATAAAGCCTAATTTGTTCACTTTTGCATAAACACACAATGAAGAAATCAAACCAATGTTTGGTCCTTCCGGTGTTTCAATGGTACATAAACGACCATAGTGTGTATAGTGCACGTCACGAACCTCAAATCCTGCACGCTCTCTGCTCAAACCTCCGGGCCCGAGTGCCGATAAACGACGCTTGTGCGTAATTTCAGATAATGGATTTGTTTGATCCATAAACTGAGATAACTGATTTGTTCCGAAGAACGAATTAATTACTGAAGAAAGCGTTTTAGCATTAATTAAATCGGTTGGTGTGAAAACTTCATTATCACGAACATTCATACGTTCGCGAATGGTACGTGCCATACGGGCTAATCCAACACCAAATTGAGAATATAATTGTTCACCAACAGTACGCACACGACGGTTTGATAAGTGATCGATATCATCAACATCAGTTTTAGAGTTGATTAATTCAATCAAATACTTAATAATAAGAATCATGTCTTCTTTTGTAAGTACACGAATCTCAGCCGGAATATTTAATCCTAATTTTTTATTAATTCTGTAGCGACCTACTTCACCTAAATCATAACGCTTATCAGAGAAAAATAATTTATCTATTACCCCTCTTGCTGTTTCTTCATCCGGCGGTTCGGCGTTACGAAGCAAACGGTAAATAAATTCAATGGCTTCTTTTTCAGAATTGGTTGAATCTTTTTGTAGGGTATTATATATAATTGCGAAATCAGTTGTATTGATATCTTGTTTGTGCAAGATGATAGATTTTACATCAGCATCTACAATTTGATCAATAAATTCTTCTTCTAAAATAGTTTCACGGTCTAAAATAACTTCGTTACGCTCGATAGAAACAACTTCTCCGGTATCTTCGTCAACAAAATCTTCTAACCAGGTTTTTAAAACACGCGCGGCCAATCTGCGACCCACTTCACGTTTTAAACCTGCTTTACTTACTTTCACTTCATCAGCTAATCCGAAAATTTCTAAAATTTGTTTATCGCTTTCAAATCCGATGGCACGAAGCAAGGTAGTTACCGGTAATTTTTTCTTACGATCGATATAAGCATACATTACATTGTTGATGTCTGTTGCAAATTCAATCCAACTTCCTTTAAACGGAATTACACGAGCACTATATAATTTGGTTCCGTTCGCATGACGGCTTTGTCCGAAGAAAACTCCGGGTGAACGGTGTAATTGAGAAACAATAACACGCTCTGCGCCATTAATAATAAACGAACCTTTGGGTGACATGTATGGAATTGTTCCCAAATACACATCTTGCATAATGGGTTCAAAATCCTCATGGTCGGGGTCAGTGCAATAAAGGTATAATTTGGCCTTTAGAGGTACTGAATATGTCAATCCTCTTTCAATACACTCATCAATAGCATATCGAGGGGGGTCGATGTAGTAATCTTTAAATTCGAGCACGAAATTATTTCGCGCATCTGAAATAGGAAAATTTTCAGCAAATACTTTAAATAATCCTTCTTTTTTACGGTTTTCCGGTGTTGTTTCCAACTGGAAAAAATCTTGAAAAGATTTCACTTGAATGTCCAAAAAATCTGGATAATCAACCGGGAACTTGTTTGACGAGAAGTTAACTCGTTTTTGTGTTTTTGTACTTGAAGCCAAGGTTAAATAGATTTGATTAATACAATATTGACAGGCCTTATTAGTTCTTTTTTAAGCGAAAAAAGAAAAGTATCTTCCCCGAAGGGAAGATTCTTTTCAAAAAGCGGTGCAGAATTATTTAATTTCTGCTTTAGCTCCGGCTTCTTCTAAAGCTTTTTTAATAGCTTCAGCTTCTTCCTTGCCAATTCCTTCTTTCACAGGTTTTGGAGCGCCGTCAACTAGGTCTTTTGCTTCTTTTAATCCAAGACCAGTAAGGTCTTTAACTACTTTCACAACACCTAATTTAGCTGCACCAGCCTCTAATAAGATTATATCAAATGATGTTTTAGCAGCAGCGGCGTCGCCACCACCTGCAGCACCACCACCTGCAACAACTGTAGCTGCTGCCGGTTCGATACCGTAATCATCCTTAAGGATTTTCGCTAAATCCTGTACTTCTTTTACTGTTAAGCCTACTAATGTTTCAGCTATTGATTTTACATCTGCCATTTTTTATGGTTTTTAAAATTGTTATTTTTTTAATTAATTTTTGTTCTGTACATTTTTTAAGCTGCAGCGTCTTCTCCGCCTTTTTTGTTTTCTAATCCGCCAATTACACGGCTGATTGGAGACTGAAGTAAGAAGATAACATCTGCGATTAATTCGTTTTTCGATTTTAGTGAAGCTAATGATTCAAGTTGATTATCGCCCAAATAAATAGTTTCTTCCACATAAGCTCCTTTAAGAGCCGGCTTAGTACCATTTTTTCTGAATTCTTTAATCAATTTGGCCGGTGCATTTGAAACATCAGTAAACATTAAAGCAGTTTCCCCCTTAAGTGCGGGAATTAATTCTGCTAGTTTGCTGTCATTTGCACGCTCAATAGCTTTTTTCAATAAAGTGTTTTTCACTACGGTAACAGACACTTTTTTCTCGAAACATGATCTGCGAAACGCATTAACCTTTTCAACCGTTAATGTTGAACAATCTGCCAGATAGATCTTGTTGTTGGAGTTTAATTTCTCTACCAACTCATTGATCATTTCTGTTTTTTCTGATTTATTCATGTTTGTTTTTTTTAATTTCTTTCGTTCGGTTACGAATTACTCAAATTTTTAATTAGTTGAATGTTTTAGTATCAATGATGATTCCCGGGCTCATGGTGCTACTCATGGTAACTGATTTTACATAAGTACCTTTTGCAGAGCTAGGCTTCAATTTCATAACAGTGCTCAATAACTCATTAGCATTTTCAGCCAATTTATCCGCATCAAAACTGGCCTTGCCAACTGCTGCGTGAATGATCCCTGCTTTATCAACTTTAAAGTCGATTTTTCCGCCTTTTGCATCTTTTACTGCTTTCGCAATATCCATAGTAACAGTTCCGGTTTTTGGATTAGGCATTAAACCTCTGGGTCCTAATACTCGTCCTAATGCACCTACTTTACCCATTACAGAGGGCATAGTAATAATTACATCTACATCGGTCCATCCACCTTTGATTTTTTCAATGTATTCATCTAATCCAACGTGATCGGCACCTGCGTCTTTAGCCTCGGCCTCCTTATCTGGAGTAACGATGGCTAAAACTCGCATAGTTTTACCTGTACCGTGAGGTAAGGTAACTGTACCGCGCACCATTTGATTAGCTTTACGTGGGTCAACTCCTAAACGGATCGCAAGATCCACCGATGCATCAAACTTAACCGTAGTTATTTCTTTTACGATTTTTGAAGCTTCGGCCACGGAGTACTGCTTGTTACCATCAAATTTTGAGATAACAGCTTTTCTTTTTTTAGTCAACGTTGCCATTTGTTAAGCTTTGTTTTTGGTTAATAATTAATTTTTTTAAAATGGTTTATTGCCTGAAACAGTAACACCCATGCTTCGAGCTGTTCCTGCAACCATATTCATTGCCGATTCAATTGTAAAACAATTCATGTCTACAATTTTGTCTTCTGCAATTTTTTTAACTTGATCCCAAGTGATGGAACCAACTTTTTTACGGTTACTGGTAGCCGAACCAGCTTTAATTTTAGCTGTCTCCATAATTTGAATTGCAACAGGAGGGCGTTTGATTACGAAATCAAACGACTTATCGTTGTAAACATTAATAATAACCGGTAATACTTTTCCCGGAGATTCTTGAGTTCTTGCATTAAACTGTTTGCAGAACTCCATAATGTTTACACCTTTCGCACCTAATGCAGGTCCAATTGGAGGCGAGGGGTTAGCAGCACCACCTTTAATTTGCAACTTTACTATTGCTGATAACTCTTTTGCCATTTTTATTTTATTTATTTGTTTTTGTACTGAAGGTTTATCGGGTCTTAATTTACTTTGAGTTGGAAGCAGCAAAGCGTCTCAAGAGACCATCGATTTTACCATTCAATGTTTTTATTCTTTTTCTACCTCACCAAAGTTTAATTCAACCGGAGTTTTACGTCCGAAAATTTTCACGGTTACTTTGATTTTCTTTTTATCTTCCATCACTTCTTCAATGATTCCGTTAAATCCGTTAAACGGACCATTAATCACCTTCACATTTTCACCAATCGTATAATTGGTTGAAACGGTTCCTTCGCTCTCTGTTAACTCATCTACTTTTCCTAATATCCTGTTTACTTCACTTAATCGCATTGGTACCGGAGATCCGCCTTTCGTTTCTCCTAAAAAGCCAATTACACCGGTAATGTTTTTAATGATATGTGGAATTTCACCGCTTAAAGTAGCTTCAATCAAAACATATCCTGGATAGAATGAACGCTCTTTAGTAGTTTTTTTTCCGTTTCTGATTTGAATGATTTTTTCGGTAGGTATTAATACCTGAGAAACAAAATCGTTCAACTTCAAACGTGAAATCTCCATTTCAATATATTGTTTTACTTTCTTCTCCTGACCACTAATAGCGCGTACCACGTACCATTTTTTGGTTGAAGTGTCGGTTTTTGTTGTTTCAGCCATTTTAATTACTTGATAATTTCGTAAGCTTGTTTCATTAGAATTTCGAAAAGAAAATCCATTCCGAAAACAACCAATGCTATTATTATTGACGATACCATAACTACAATAGCGCTACTTTGCAATTCAGGCCAAGTAGGCCAACTCACTTTGTTTACAAGTTCGTTGCGTGTTTCTGATATATAAGTACCTATTTTGCTCATACTCTTTTAATTTTAGAAGTTTGAATTAAGATTCAAGAATTAAGGTGTGAAATCCTTAATTTCTCAAACCTGATTTCTTACTTCAGATTCGCACGGGCAGAGAGATTCGAACTCCCATCAACGGTTTTGGAGACCGCTATTCTACCATTGAACTATGCCCGTATAATGATAATTCAAACGGCCGCATTAGAAAAGGCGAGAATGACAGCATAATTTTCGCTGTCATTCTGCCAAATCTTCTGACTATGGCTTAGTCTAAAATTTCAGTAACCTGACCAGCACCAACTGTACGACCACCTTCGCGAATAGCGAAACGTAAACCTTTATCCATTGCGATTGCATTGATTAGATTTACAGTAATTGTTACGTTGTCACCAGGCAATACCATTTCACGTCCAGCTTCTAACTCGATTTCTCCAGTTACGTCAGTTGTACGGAAATAGAATTGAGGACGATATTTATTTTGGAATGGAGTGTGACGTCCACCTTCTTCTTTTTTAAGGATATAAACCTCTGCTTTGAATTTTAAGTGTGGCTTTACTGAACCCGGCTTACAGATTACCATTCCACGCTTAATGTCTTTTTTCTCAACACCACGTAATAATAAGCCTACATTGTCACCAGCTTCTCCATAATCAAGAATCTTACGGAACATTTCTACACCGGTAACAGTTGATTTTAATTTATCAGCTCCCATACCAATAATTTCAACCTCGTCAGCCGTATTAATAACTCCAGTCTCAATACGTCCTGTAGCTACAGTACCACGACCGGTGATAGTAAACACGTCTTCAACCGGCATCAAAAACGGCTTATCTTTTTCACGTGGAGGCAATGGAATAAATTCATCAACAGCATTCATTAATTCCATGATTTTATCTACCCATTTTGCATCTTTATTTAATCCACCTAAAGCAGATCCACGAATAATAGGCGTGTTATCGCCATCAAATTTATAGAATGAAAGAAGTTCACGAATTTCCATTTCTACTAAGTCTAATAACTCAGCATCTTCAACCATGTCCACTTTATTCATAAAAACAACTATACGTGGTACACCAACCTGACGGGCAAGAAGAATGTGTTCGCGTGTTTGTGGCATTGGACCATCTGTTGCAGCAACAACCAGAATAGCACCGTCCATTTGAGCAGCACCTGTAACCATGTTTTTAACATAATCGGCGTGACCAGGACAGTCAACGTGTGCGTAGTGACGCTTCTCAGTTGCGTATTCTACGTGTGAAGTATTAATTGTAATACCACGTTCCTTCTCTTCAGGAGCATTATCAATTGAAGAGAAATCGCGCAATTCAGCTAATCCTTTTTCAGCTAATACAGTAGTGATTGCTGCAGTTAATGTAGTTTTTCCGTGGTCAACGTGACCAATAGTTCCAATATTTACGTGTGGTTTGGAACGGTCGAATTTTTCTTTTGCCATAGTTGTTTATTTTACTTGTTATTTTTTTATTTATTGTTTAATTAAGTTTCTAAATTTTATTTTCTATTGATTATTTGTTTGTACTTTTTTAATCATTTCTATTTTAACTCTTGGAGGTTAATCCGAAGAGTTGTTGAGTATCCCGAAAATTAACGGAATAATCGTTCATTTTTTGATCGCCTCATCGCTCAACATCTCTTTGAGCTGTTGAGCAGTCCCGATAGCTATCGGGAGAACTGCCGACCTCTCCAAAGTGAATTTCTCATCGCTCAACATCTCTTTGAGCTGTTGAGCAGGATTGAACTGCCGACCTCTTCCTTACCAAGGAAGTGCTCTACCACTGAGCTACAACAGCTTATTCGATCAAGCAAATTTTAGTACACTTGCTTAATCCTAGTCTGGAATTTTGTGATAAGCACAAATTCAAAGAACCAACTCATTATTTTAAAGAACTAACATGCTCATACACGAAAAGTCCCTCTATTTTGGGGACTTCCGGATATTTTGAGGCCGTGATACACAAGCTTCTCCATATCCGCCCCACACGAAGTGGGTATGTTTTCTTCAACTGCACACAATCTTTTTCATTCAACTTCTAACCAACTACACCAATGAGCGGAAGACGGGTCTCGAACCCGCAACCTCCAGCTTGGAAGGCTGGAGCTCTACCAATTGAGCTACTTCCGCTTTTACATTAAATCCGTTACGCTGATTTAATACAATGCTTTCAAACTTACCGTTTAATCAGATTTTATCCTGATTAGAACAGCCACGTGGGGTAAGATGGATTCGAACCACCGAAGACGAAGTCAGCAGATTTACAGTCTGCCCCATTTGGCCACTCTGGTATTACCCCTACAAAAAAGAGCCGAAGAAGGGACTCGAACCCCCGACCAGCTGATTACAAATCAGCTGCTCTACCAGCTGAGCTACTCCGGCTTTTTTGTGATGACAAAGAACTACCCCAAAAAATTGGGATTGCAAAGGTAATAATACTTTTGATTCCCGCAAAAAATTAATCAGAAATAAAAGGGTTTGCGGGCCTTTCGGAAAGCAGGTAAAAATCAGTTTAAAATTCTAAATTCCTGCGGTAAATAATTATTTATTCGATTAGGTAAGATTTTAGCCCAACCTAAACCAAGGTTTTTGTATTGCATTAACTGAAAACCTGAGCTTTTAATCGCCAAAGAAAACTCCTTTTTTCTGAGAAAATTTAAAGCATTTTCATGATCAAGTTCAATTGCGTTTTGAATAGTAGCTTCGTAACTCATTGCTAATTCGTGGTTTGGAATAACATCTTTACCTTTCAGCTCTCCTAAACATACCCCGGCTTTTTTGATGTATAATTGATTTTTGAGTTGGAGATAATATGGAAGAGTATCTTGATGAAGAAAATAATATAAATCACCAATTTTCATCGTTTTTCCGGAATTTTCGTCAAATATATTCAAAAAAGGGTTTTTTTTAACAAATAAATCATCATTACCCTTTATTTTTAACAAATTATTTACCTCGTTGTGTCCGTCTTTTATAAGTAATGCACAAAAGAAGCCTTCAGATTGCGTTAAATGAGGATAAAAGCGATAACCTTTGCCAGTATCAATTATACCCCATTCTTCAGGTAGTTTTTGTTGAATAATCTTAAAATTAAATTCTTCTATTAACCAATCAACAATTTTCTCATTTTCTTCATAAGAGTATGAACAAGTAGAATAAAACAAATATCCCCCACTTTTTATGGCTCCAATACTATCAGCTATTATTCGCTTTTGACGTGAAGAGCAAAAGTTAACATTATCTTCAGACCACTCATCAATAGAATCGGGTTGTTTCCTAAACAAACCACTACCGCTACAAGGTGCGTCTAATACCACAAGGTCTGCCTTGAAGCTTTGATTGGCTAAAACCAAAGGGTCGTTATTGGTAACTATTACATTAGAGGTTCCCCATTTGCTTAAATTTTGTGCTAAGATAGATGCTCTTTTTTTTACAACTTCATTCGCAATTAGGGTGCCCTTGTTTTTTAAGTATGAACTGATAATAGTGGATTTACCTCCAGGTGAGCCACACATATCAATTATTAAAGGTTTATCGGGCAATTCAACCATTTCATTTAATACAAAATCCAAAAACATACTTCCAGCTTCTTGCACATAATAAGCTCCAGCATGAAATAAAGGATCCAAAGTAAAGGAAGGCCTAGTTTTTAAATAATAGGCTTGTTTACACCATCGAACATCCTCTTTTATTTCAAAAGTAATATCACTTTTTTTAAAATTATTTTTTCTAATACTTATTGGTTGTTCGCTGTTATGCGCATCAATAAAAGCTCCGCGGTTAAAACCTTCAAGTTCATCCAACGATGCTAATAATTTTTCCGGCAAGGGCATAAATAAAAGAGAAAACATGCAAAGTAATAAATAATTTAGCACTTTATGAGGCGTAGATTAGTTGTTAGTGCCGAAGAGGCGCTAGAAAAAATGAAAAGTTGGTGTGCTTATCAGGAAAGGTCACATTTTGATTGTAGGAAGAAAATTTTTGAATTTGGATTACAAAAGCACGAGATCGAAAATATTATTTCCGCTCTGATCGAAGAAAATTATTTAAATGAAGAAAGATTTGCTTGCGCCTTAGCCAGAGGTAAAATGAGAATTAAAAGTTGGGGAAAAATTAAAATAAAACAATCGTTGATAAAGCATCAAGTTTCCGACAAAATTATTCAGAAAGCATTAAATTCATTAAATGAAGATGAATATATTAATCATTTGGATAAAATTATTCACAAAAAAGCCGATCAGTTGAGTGAAGAGAATAATATATATCAAAGTATATTACGCCATCTAATGACTAAGGGATTTGAAAATGATTTGTCAATTGCTCGTTTAAATGTAATTTTGAAGAACTCATCTAATTTTGAAGCATGAATTTAGACTTAAAAAATAAAAAAGCTTTGGTTTGCGGAAGCACTCAGGGAATCGGAAAAGCAGTAGCCATTGAACTGGCTTTATTGGGAGCCACAGTTATTTTAGTGGCTCGCAACGAAACCGAACTTAAAAAAGTAAAAACTGAACTTTCGGTGGAAGCGAAACAAGTTCATGGATATTTATGTGCTGATTTTAACGAGCCTCATAAATTAAAAGAGCTTGTTGAAAATTATATTCAAAGAAGCGGACCAATTCATATTCTAATAAACAATACCGGCGGACCTGCATCGGGCCCAATTATTAATGCAAAACCCGAAGAGTTTACGAATACATTTAATCAACATTTAATTTGTAATCATGTATTAATGCAGGCCTGTTTGGAAGGAATGAAAAACAGCAAATATGGAAGAATAATCAATATTATTTCCACATCGGTAAAGGCGCCTCTTCCTAATCTGGGTGTGAGTAACACCATAAGAGCTGCAGTTGGCAATTGGGCGAAAACGCTTGCGAATGAGACAGGCAAATTTGGCATAACCGTGAATAATGTTTTACCGGGCGCTACTGCTACCGGAAGACTGAGCGGGATAATTGAAAATAAAGCATTAAAAACCGGAGAGAAAACAGAACGTATCAAAGAGGAAATGCAGCAAGAAATTCCTATGGGTAGATTTGCCGAGCCTTCAGAAATTGCTGCAGCAGTTGCCTTTTTGGCAAGTCCGGCTGCATCATACATTAACGGTATAAATATTCCGGTAGATGGGGGTAGAACCCCCAATTTATAATAGTTAACATCAGTGTGTTATTAAATGTTACTTTAAGTGCTGATTGCCATCGCTTTATGCAGGTATTTTAGCACTTATGATTAAATACCTTTTTATTTTAATAAACTCCATCACTTTATTTCTTTATAGTTTGTTTGGTGGAGATAACCCAATTACGATTTCAAATAACATCCCTAAATTTTTAAAACCAGGCGATGAAGTGAGCATTGAACTCAAAGTTACTAAAGGCGCAATGGGCGGTTTTGCCAAACTTCAACTAGATTTACCGGAGGGATTATCTGTAAAAGAAGAGGATAGCAAAGGTGCGAATTTTAATTATTCCGACGGCTTAGCCAAATGGGTTTGGTCTAATTTACCAAGTGAAGATGAAATAATAGTAAAGTGCAAATTGGTAGCGTCATCTTCGTTTAGTGGATTAAAAACGATAGGAGGAAAATACTCTTATGTTGAAAATAACGGTAAGAAAGTGGTTGAGATGCCTCCGGTAGAAATATCATCCGAAGCAGGAATGGCATCAAACGAAACCGGAAACACAAATAATAGCGGAGAGCCTAAAAATGAAACAACAAACACAACACCAACTATAACCAATACTGATAACTCCAACGATTCTAATGCAGAACCGGAGGGGGAAATTGCTATAAAAAGAACGATAACACCAGGTGCCAACGAAGGAGAATATATTATCGATTTAAAAATAAACAAACTAATGACCAAAGGATTCGCCAGATACAGCGATGACTTACCGGCTGAAGTAAGCGCTAAATCTGTAATTACAGAAGGAGCTTCTTTTTCTGTTTCTGACGGAAAACTAAAATTTGTTTGGGTGGCTGTACCCTTAAAAGAAATACTTGAAATTTCTTACACCATTAGTGGTGTGAAAAAAACTTTGACTTTAAATGGCGAGTATTCTTATTTGGAACAAAATCAAAGTAAATCTTTTAATTTAAAACCAGAACAAATAATCATCGAAGGAAGTACAGATGCAGGGCATGTAGCCGTAAATACTCCAACAAAATCGGAAGAGCCAACACCACCAAATAACAATGAAAACAATAACGAAACCGCAAATACAACGCCTACCGTTAATACTACGCCAACAGTAGCAAGTACAGTAACTGAGAATAATGAAAATAATAATACCGGTACTCCAACAAACACAGAAGTTGCGGTAACACCTCCTGATAATTCTTCCAACGAAAAGCTGCCTAAAAATGAAGGTAATATTAATTACATGGTACAGATAGGGGCTTTTACCAATTCGGCTGTAAATGCCAAAAAACTTTCTTCAAAATTTAATATTGATGAAAAAATTCAAAGTGAAATGGCAGGAGGGTATTCCAAATTTATGATTGGCAATCACGGGGAGTATAAAAATGCGCGGGATCATCGTGAGAAGGTTAGGTCAGTTAACAGAGTTTCATCGGCATTTGTAGTGGCTTACAATACCGGAAAAAGAATAACAGTTCAAGAAGCATTAATGATCAGTAACCAAAAATGGTTTAGATAATATTTTTGCTTATCTTTACGTAATTGGGCACAATGAAGAAACTAATTTCTTTCATTCTTATTTTAGTTTCTGTGGCTGTAAAAGGGCAAACAGATTCTTCGGCATTGGATAAATTAACGCCAGAAGAACTTTTGCAGTATTATATTAATGAACCCGAACCTCCCTCAACCTTCAAAGGACCCGAAAAAGTAGGCGATTCTCTTTTCGAAAATTTAAATACACAAGTTGTACCAACTGAAACTGTACATGCCAATGCATTATTTAGAGAAGGGCAGGAACAGAATGAAAGAAATGCTTTTTTATTAGATTCAGTTAACCGTGCTGATTTTAAAATGAAACCTAAAATCGGACTCGGATTTGGTCGCTTGGCTTTTTATGGAGATTTATACGATAAAAGATTTCAATCGCCCCTTACGGCACGGATGGCTTATGATTTAAACGTATCGCAACGTTTAACCAGATATTTGCAATTGAATTTTAATGTGATGTTCGGAAAGTTAGGCGCAAATGAATATAAAAATAATCGACAAGAAAATTTTCAATCCGAAATAAGATCAGGTGGAGTTAATTTATTGTATGATTTCGGGAATTTTATGCCCGACAGATATAAGCTAAGACCATTTATTAGTTTAGGAGTGATTGGATTTGAATTTTTAAGCAAAACCGACTTAATGGATAAAGATGGAAATACTTATCATTATTGGAGTGACGGAAGCATAAAAAATATGGCGGAAAATGCTCCCGGTGCTCAGTTTGCCAAAGATATATATAGGGATTATACATACGAAACAGATGTAAGAGAACGGAATATTGATGGATTTGGACAATATCGCGAATCGGCTTTTGCTTTTCCGATTAGTGCCGGATTTATTGCTAAGGTAACCGACAGAGTGGATATGAAAGTGAATTTCTCCTTGTATATAAGTACAACAGATTATATTGATGGTGTAACCAATAACAGCGTGGGCGAGAGAAGTGGGAATAAGCAAAAGGATAATTTTACATACACCTCATTTGGATTACAGTATGATTTAATTGCAAAAACAAAAGAGAAAAAGAAATTAGCTAAAGACACGCTGAATTCGGCATTCTGGTTAGCCATGGATAATGAAGACCGTGATAAAGATGGCGTAACTGATTTAAAAGATGATTGTCAAGGTACACCGGAAGGCGTGAAAGTAGATGATAAAGGTTGTCCGTTGGATGATGATAAAGATGGTATACCGAATTTCAGAGATGATGAATTAGCAACTGCATTAGGAGTTCCGGTAAATGAAAAAGGGGTAGGGCAAACCGATGATTACTGGCAGGCCTGGTATAATGATTATATGAATGATAGCTTAGGGGCTGATGTTGAGGTAGAATATGTGGGTAATGTTTTAGCCTTAGATCAGAAAAAGAATTTACTCGATTTGAAAAAAGATTTGTACACGGTTGAGTTGGCCCGTTATGAAGGAACAATACCAAGTGATGAAATGGCCATGTTATTGAGCATTGGCGATATTAAATCGATTACATTAGATAATGGAACTACTGTTGTTTACACCGCCGGTGAATACAAAAAAATAAAAACCGCTATAAAACGCAGAGATGAATTTAAAAATGAAGGATTAAAAGATGCGGGCATTTCAAAAATAAAAGGTAAAAAAATTACTCGTTTAACAGAGGAAGAAATAGAAGCCATTCTCAATAAACAAAATGCTAATGAATTAAAGGCAAACGGCGAAAATACTTTAGCAATAAATTCCGGAACAGGATCAGTAGAAAACGGCACAGTTGTTGCCAATACAAACACTGCTACAGCCGGCACAAACACTTTAACTGAAGTTGACCCGAATGATGAGGTGTATAACCGGTCTGATATTATTTACCGCGTGCAATTGGGAGCATTTAGACAAAGAATTTCCACTTCGGTATTCAACACAAATGCCGGTGTGTTAGAATTGAAAACAAGTGATAACACTTATCGTTATGTTACTAAAGGTTATAAAACCATACAAGAAGCCGCAGCTGTTCGCGCTGATTTAGTAATTCAAGGGTATAGCGATGCCTTTGTAACTGCATACCAAGATGGTAAACGTATTCCGATGAATAAAACAAAAGCTACTGTTGAAAAATCATATAAGGAAGATATGAACGAAGAAAAAATGTTTAGCTCGGTAGATAAAAAATTAGTGGTGTTTAGAATACAATTGGGGACTCCTAAAAAAGCGTTCGCTGAAAAATCCATGGATGAACGCGTAAAAGACATTACCGGAATACAAAAGCAAACCACCAATACCGGAACTATTCGTTATGTGGTAGGAGAGTATAATGGCATGGACTCAGCAGAAAAATCCAGAAAAGATTTAGAATCCAAAGGTTTTGCCGATGCTTTTATTATTGCAACATTTAAAGGTAACATCATTTCTATTCAGGAAGCGATGGAGTTGTTGAAGTAAGAATTGTATCTGCAACTCAGTTGTATTTCATTGATTTAACTAAGTAAGTTTCAAATCAAGTTATGATTATTAAGTTTCAATAACATTTGAATCGTGATATTGTATTTATAAAGAATATTTGAAACTAAAATAAAACAGATTAGCATATATTAAAAAACGAGTAAGGGAAAAATCCTGTGTTAATACAAGATTAATTCCCTCACTCGTTGATGCTTTCTAACATGAAAAAAAAGCAATTTTATTTTGGTGTTATTTTCCCTTTTTAGGTTTTTTATTTTCAATATGAATATTGCCATTGTTAATGTTTACGTTGGCATCTTCTGATTTAATATTAATGCCGTTCTCATCAATCTTCACATTGGCATTTTTTACATCCACCTTCACGTTTCCGTTTTTGTGATCTACTTCTACACTTTCATCATTATCGTCATCGTCGTCATCATTTTTCCTGGATGATTTTTCTTTTTCCAATCCATCACAATCTATACAAGCTAATCCATCTTTGGTCATGATCCATCTTCTGCCCACCATTTCTCTGTCGTATGTATTTGAAAGATTCTCTACGTCATATATAAATGAGGCCAAAGAATTATCTAAATAAATTACTTTATTACGAGGAACTTTTAGAGTAATTTTTACTTGTTGTACTCTAAATTTTTCATTGGGGTTTACAGTAAACAACTCATCAAATACCAGCAAACTATCTTGTTGTTCAAAATTGTATTTTATGGCTTTGGCATTATCTGCCGCAATTTCGCGTGTTTCACCTCTCGATTTTTTAACCACAATCATTTCAAACTGATCGCCCGAGGCAGGCACGATATTTAATTCGGCATGACCAACAATTTGATTTCCGTTTTGATTTTTCCCAATATAATATGAATTATCACTATTGGCAATTACCACATGTCTTTTATTAAAATATCTTTTTCTTTTTTCTGACTCTTCAGTTATTTGTAAATCTGAACGCAATTTTTGATTGTCGTTTAAGGTTAAATACAGGGTATCTTTTTGAACAAGGGAATATTGGTCTTTTATTTTTCCATCAGAAGAGAATTCTTTTCCGGTGGTTACGCCAATATATATTACAATGAAAAGTCCGATTAACCATACCACACCCATGCCTAAATTTAACCATCTGTTTTTGTAGCGGATTTTTAGCAATAATTTAATTCCTCCATATATAATTCCTAAAATCGGAATAGCAAATAATAGAATCACGCCTATTTTTCCGAGTGTATAGTGACTTCTTTCCAGGAAAATTAAATTAATCCAATCATTAAATTCGGTATTAGATCCCGCAATTGAGAATCCGAAAATGCTGGTTAATAAAGAGAACATGAAAATTAATCCAAAAATAACAAGCACCAAACCAACCAAGCGGGCAAATACTCTGCCGAAAAGAAACATAAACTCTTTAATAAAATCGCCCAATTTGTCAAAGAAGTTACGATTGTTGTTTTTGAATGAAGAACCGGAATCCTTCAAATCATTACCGTATTTTTCCATTCGTTTTTTTAGCTGTTCGGCTTCTTCCTTTACGGTTTTACTGATATTATTAATATCAATTTTTTCGCCACGCATGGCTAATTTATCGGCAGTAGTTTTAGCCTCCGGAATTACAATCCATAATATTATGTAAACCCATAAACTAACGCCGCCAAAAAATATTAACAAGAACATGGCTAAACGTATCCAAATCAAATCCACATCAAAGTAAGCCGCAATACCTGAACAAACACCACCGATGGCTTTGTTATCCGGATCTCTGAACATTCTCTTTTTAGTTTGTTCAAAAGATTGATTAGCTTCTTCTTGATTCTCGGATTCAGAATTAGGATTTTCATCAATAAATTCTTCGGGTTTTCCCATTACCTCAATAACGGAATCTACATCCTGCATTAAAACAACTTGTTTGGTTGCATTTGTTTTTCCCTGTAACATTTCGGCAATACGGGCTTCAATGTCGCCCATAATTTCATTACCTCCGTCGGTTTTGCTAAAGTATCCTTTAATGGTACTTAAATATTTGCTCAATTTTTCAAACGCATCCTCTTCGATATGAAAAATTATTCCGCTGATGTTAATGGTTACTGTTTTATTCATTTTATTTTTATTTAATATTTTTACTTACTTACTTACTTATTTATTAATTGTTTTTTCTACGGCGTGTACCAGTTCGTTCCAGCTTACCTGCAACTCTTTTAAGTATTGTTCGCCAATTTCGGTTAGTTTATAATATTTACGAGGTGGCCCGCTATTACTTTCTTCCCAACGGTACGCCAGTAGGCCGGTGTTTTTTAATCGGGTTAATAAAGGATAAAGTGTGCCCTCCACAATTACAAGCTTGGTATCCTTTAATCGCTCAATAATTTCTGTGGGATAAGCATCACCTTTAGAAAGTATGGAGAGTATACAAAGCTCCAATACGCCTTTCCTCATTTGTGCTTTTGTGTTTTCTGAGTTAATCATTTGAATTTTTTGTTTTTATGTTATTAATTTAATAATTGCTATTAGGTTATGTTTACTAGTATGTGATACAAATATAAGGCTATAAAAAGGTACTATGCAACACAAGGTACTAAAAAATATGTGAAAATTTTGTAAAGTATTGAATATCAATACATAAAATTTATCCTAAAGGATAAAAAAAAACTTATCTTTGCATAAACTTCCATTAAAATGTACGATTGGTCGGCCGATTTTACGGCTCTCTGCACAGTTCAAGGTATAATTACATTATTTACTTTATCAATTCTTGAAATAATATTGGGTATAGATAATATTATTTTTATTTCCATTGCTGTAAATAAATTACCACACGCTATGCAAGCAAAAGCAAGAACCTTTGGATTATTGGTGGCTTTGCTTGTGCGCTCAGTTCTTCTATTTTTTGTGGGATGGATTGCCGGCTTACGAGATGCTTTGTTTCACATAGGACCGTACGGTGTAAGCGGAAAAGGATTGATACTGGCCGGCGGAGGAATATTTTTATTGATTAAAACCTGGAAGGAAATACAGGAAAAAATTAATACCGATCATGATGAAATAGAATCGCATAAAGGACCAAAGCACACCGTTATGGCCGTAATTTTGCAAATAGTTGTAATCGATTTTATTTTCAGTTTTGATAGTATTTTAGCTGCAGTGGGTGTAAGTGGGGTAGTGTTAATAATGATAGGAGGAGTGGTAATAAGTATGTTATTGATGATATTATTTAGTGGGGTGGTTGCTGATTTTATAAATAAAAATCAAGGAATAAAAATGATTGCTTTGGCATTTTTGTTAGTGATAGGAGGTATATTATTGGCAGAAGGATTAATTGATTCGTATAATTTTTCAGTGCCGCATGATAAACATATAGAGTTGAACAAAAACTACGCTTATATAGCTTTAGCTTTCGCCTTGCTGATTGAGATGTTTAACATGAAAGAGAAGCGGATTAAGCGGAAGAAGGATCTAAATTTGTAACTAAGCTTTCTTGACCTTCAGCGTCAAGTTCTTCCAGGTATTTTTGGTGATTGGTGTAATTATAATAATACATAATTACGAAAAGAGGGAAGCCATTTAAAAAATAATGTCCTTGCCGGAAAAGATTTAATAAAATCATAATGAGTAATGAGTTGCTGATGAGCCAGTGAATACTTTCATTGTCGGGGTTGCGCTTCACATAACATTTAAATACAATAATTAAAAAAACGGTAACTCCAAAAATTCCGGTTTCGGAGATCAAACGTAATAACATGGAATTAGCATCGGCAGAATTTTGATCAAATCCTCTTACCTTAATGTCTTTGGCAATAGAATATTGTTCGTAGGCAATTGGATGTGAGCCTAACCCTGTGCCAAAAACAAAATTAGTTTTAAAATTTTCGGTGGCAACATGATAGTTGTTGTATAAGATAAAAGAAGACCCGTGTGTTTTTCCTAGCACAAATTTACCATCATTAAATAAATCATATAAGCTTTCAAAACGATTTCTAAAATCGGGTAAATTTTCGTACATCACATTAAAGATGAGAATACCAACAGGAATAAAAATAAAAATATAGCGTACAAAACCGTAACTGATGGCCAGAAATAAAACTGTTAATAAAATTCCTGCTTGCCCTAATCCCGAAAAAGAAAGTAAATAGGCTAGAATAATTACCACACTTTGAAATTTACTTAAGTAAAAATTCTTTTTGCGAATTAAATTATGTAAGGATACAAAGAAGGCTGCAGAAAGAACAGCTGCCAAGTAAGTTGGTTCACCAAAAATGGAATTGATGCGAATTCCGAAATTCCCACCGGTAGCTATACCCCATTTATTAAACAGCCAACGGTAATTATAACCCGGTTCGAATTTTAAAATATAGGAAACAAATTGAAAAACACCGATTAATGCCGCAATATAACATCCTTTCAAATACCATTTAAATAATTGTTCAATATCAAATTTAAACTCTTCAACCACGCAGTGATAAAATACGTAAGAGATAAACATTCCGGCAAATACTTTAAAAAATAGTGCCGCGGTGTTATTATCCAACAAAATATTATATAAACCGGATATGAATAAAACAGTAAATATTAAAAGTATTTGTCGATTAATTCCATATTTTCCCAGATAGCTGGGTAGCAGAATAATGAAAATAAAGTAGCCTAAGTAAAACTCAAAGGGTTGTTGGATTAATACAATGGAGTTGATGAAAACAGAAATGAATATAAATATCACGATCCACATACTATGAGTATATTTACCAGAATCGGTAATTATTTCATTTTTCAACTGCATTAATTGGTACTAGTAATTTTTATACAATTAAATGCCCGTTTATAGATTGATAATTTCATTTTATTTTTATTCAAGCTTGAGGAACAATCAATTTATTTTCAAGCAATGGTTTTAATTCCGATAGTAGATAATAGAGTATTAAAGGTGCTAAAAGATAAAAATAGCGACCATTATTATTCCCAAAAGTGGCGGCAAAACTCAAAAGCGTTATTTGCAGTAAAGCTATAAGCGAAACATAAAGGTGATGTTTAAGAATTGTTTGTTTGAAATAATACTTATAAGCTAATATGAAAAGGTAAATAAAAAATAAATTCATAGTCATCAAACTTTGACGAATCATAGGTATTATTTCTATATGATTATCGAGTAAACTTGAAAATAAAAAAGTGGGAGAGGTTTGATGACTCCAGTGGTGTGTATGAAATATTGTTTTTCTTAGAACATAATATAGGATAAAACAAGATATATTGATTAACAATACAAAAAGGTAATATTTTTCGCGTTTATACTTGATAAAATCCATAAATGCAATAACCATAAAAGCCAAAAAATAATATTCACGTTGGAAAATCAAAAGTATAAATAGCGGAATTAACCAATAACTTTTTTTGATGTAAAAAAACAAAATCCAGGTAAAAATCAGAACGGACAAGGCGTCAGGTCCGGGCATCATCAAATAAAAGAGCGACCCAAATCCTAATGTATATAGTGTGCCGGCAATAAAGGATAGTACTTGGCCAAATCCTAGTTTAACAAAAATGATAAATAGCGAAAAAGCTGTAAGTGTAATGCAAGCAAAATTGAAAAGAATATTATTGAAAAAGAAAGATTTATCTACTAACGGGAAAGCATCTATGGCGCATTCAGTATGATAATGTAAGCCGAGGCTTTGCATGCAGTGAATAATCGAAGCACTAATCAAACGCATATTAAAAGGAGATGGTACTTCATCAGACGTAAGATCAAAATACATTTTTAAATACCATTTCGCATCATCATATCCTTTTAAAAGTATTCCGAATTTATAAACGAAGTAAAAAATAGGAAATACCAAAAGTGCGTAGATGATAAGCACATGAATTTTTTTTCTTAGGAGTAATTGAATCATGTTTATTTATTAATAATTACTCTGGCGAGTAATGAAGTTCCGTGAATGGGTGCAGGTAAGAGTAAATATTCTATATAAAAAAATAATGCTATTAAACGATGTATGAATTTGGAAAAAGTGCCAATAGGAGCCTTGATACTTTCACTTCTTTTTCCTTTTGTATTTAACAGGGCTTTGGCGGGAATGTAAAGTGAATGGAAAAAATAGGAAATAGTTATAGCGCATGTTTTGAGTCCGGAGAATTCTGAAATTAAGGTTTTACTGTCATATCTTCTGAAATGACCATTGAAAATGTCATAATTAGAAAAAAGTTCTTGTCTAGCAGGTACAGTTATAATTATTTGTTTCAACGAAGGAAATTTCTCATTTAGTTTTAGGATGAAACTATTTGGATTTTCTAAATGTTCAATAACATCCAGCAACATAATGGTATCTATAAGATTGCATTTATCAGCTGAAAGTTTAAATACATCTGTTCCGCACATAACATTTTCTTTTACGGAGTTCATTGGTTTAATATCAGCTAATTCAACTCCACTAATATTATATCCCGAAATACGTAAAAAATTAACTACAACACCCTTCCCACAACCAATTTCAAGAATATTTTTATTTTCGCTTTTACTTAAAACATGTTTTAAAATTAAGTTTCTGGCATGTGTCCAATAATGATTTTCTATTCCTTCGGGATAGATTGCATCAAATTGTTCTTTATTGAATTCAGTTCCCATGTTCAATTTTATGCTCAATAATAAATCTCGGACGTTGCTTAACCTCTTGATAAATTTTACCTATATATTCACCAATAATTCCTAAGCAAATCATATTCATGCCTGAAAAAGTTAAATTGAGCAGGAGGGAGGAAGCCCAGCCTTTAATGGTGTGTCCGTAAAGAATAGAAAATAATACCCAAATTCCAACAGCAATAGAGGCTAAGAACATAAAAATACCTATATAAAAAATTATTCTTAATGGGGTTGTACTAAAAGAGGTTATTCCTTTCCAGGCAAAACTCATCATTTTTCTAAATGGATATTTTGTTTCTCCGGCAATTCTCGCACTTCTACTATAATACACGCAACTAGATTGAAATCCTAGCAATGGTATAATACCTCTTAAAAAGAGAGAAACTTCATTGAATTTTTCTAAATGCTCGACAGTATCGCTTGCAATTAATCGAAAGTCGGCATGATTATAAACTGTTTTTATTTTCATGAAGCTCATTAAACGATAGAATGATTGAGCTGTAAATCTTTTAAATATTGTATCGCTATCTCTGTTTTCACGCACACCATAAACTATTTTACTACCCTCATTGTATTGTGAAACCATTTTTTCAATTACCGTGATATCATCTTGTAAATCGGCATCAATGGTAATCATACAATCTGCATATTTTTTTTCTGTGAATAGTCCGGCAATTAAAGCATTTTGATGACCGAAATTGGTTGATAATTTAATTCCTTTAAAAAGAGAATTTGCTTTAACGTATTCCTGAATCAATTTCCAAGTTCGATCTCGGCTACCATCATCTACATAACAAACATAACTCTCCATTGAAATAATATTTCGTGCCATGAGTTCTTTCAAATAATCTGAAAGTTTTTGACAGGTATGCCCAATTATTTCTTGTTCATTATAACAGGGAACAATGATTGCTATTTTTATTGGTTTATTCATTTACACGGATTGAATTATAAATTATTTGATAATAAAATTGGAATGCAAGTTTCATTTTATTGATTCTATTGCAACTGCATTTTCAAATCTCGTTGAATCCTCCACCAATTTAAATGCGTTTTCTTGGGAGTCATTAAACGAAGCCTTGCGGATGTTTTTAAATCCGACTTTTTCTAATTCCATTGCTAAAGAATCTTTATCCCACATCCATAAATGATGCGCATTACTAAAATGATTTTTAACAATGGCTTTTAATCCTTTTTCCCGTTTTTCATGACCTAACAGTGTCCAATTCATAAAAGTAATACTGGCGTCTAGTTCACGGTTTGCTTTTTTCTCTAAATATGTTTTGGCAATATATTCCAAATCGGGTAAAACACATCTAAAAATTCCGCCGGGCTTCAATACATGATATGAGTTTTTTAATGCAATTCTGAAATCTTCTAAGGATAAGTGTTCTAATACATGAGAACAGTATAATGAATCACAACTGTTAGCAGCAAGCGGTAAACCTTTAATGATATCTCCGTACTTAATGTTTTCCGGAAACTTCACACTTGAGAAGGAATAAAAAAGCTTTCCAATTAAGGGTATTCGCTGTAATTGTAAGGTAGGTGAACTATCAAAATTTACCCATTCTTTTGGACCTGATAAACCACAGCCATATTGTGCATGTACTTTCGACATTTTAATTTAGTTCTATTTCGGTTAACTTCTTGTATTCAGAATGGAAGGATTTCTTTGTAAAATATTGATGTGCCAATTTATTCGATATTTGTTTATTGGTTCTTTTGAAATCCATTTTTTGATTGGGCTTATAAATAAATCCACAATTATGTTGCACAACAAAGTCACTGTAATCTCCTAGGTTAGGAGAAATAATTACTTGTAATCCACAGGATAGGTATTCAGCAAATTTAACGGGAGAAGCCACGCTATTGGTTATAGAATTCCCTCGAATTAATAGTCCGTAATCAGCTGCCAATAAATATTTATACACATGATTGGGCTCAACAAAATAGTGTTGAATTTTTACTTGATTTTTTTTTAATTCGTGAATAATTTCATGATCCGGACATAGAAAGAGGAATTTCGCATTCGGGTTTTCTTGCGATAACTTTAGTATTATTTCTTTTAAATTAGATAGAGATTGCCAGCCGGCACTTGAACCTGCGTAAATAAACACAATGTCAGTCTCGAGGAAATTTAATTCTTTTCTTAAAGATTCAATATTTTTTGAATCAATTAATAAATTTTCGTATTGCGCTTCTATTGTGCAAGGTATTACCAGATGCTCTTTACTGCTGTAATTATAGGTTTTCGACCAATGTTGAATTAGCTTTTTGGAAACCGCTATCCTGAATTTACTTTTGAGAATTGCATTTTTTTCTAACTCATATATTTCGGCTAACATTTCAGGTTGAACTACCACTTTATATTCCTTCCATTCCTCTGTTATCGCACCGCGTCCGTCATATATAACATGGTATTTATGCCTAAGGTTTTGAGAACGGAGAGCAAGATTAGTAGCTATTACACTACGACCAATTATAATATTGGGTTTGTATTTACGAATGAAATAATTCAATAGGGATTTATTTTTTTTCCAATTCACTATGCCGGGAAACATTGGTAAGACAATGCTATCACTTAATTCGGCTTTGATTTTATTTTTATTAACTGAGAAATTTCTGATTGAGATAAAAGCAATTAATTTAATTTTTTGATTAAGTTCATTTCTTATAAATTTTATTACATCAATTACCTGGCTTCTGTAAATTCCTGAAGGACTATCGTTAAACGTCAGATAAAAGATCATTTTTGTTTGGATATTACCTGAAAAATTCTTTCGGTAGCATGACCATCCCATAAATTCGGAATTTGACCTTTTTTGTATTGACCATTTTCAATTTCGGCAATTTTATTGGTAATAGATTCTAAATTAAATTCCAATAATGTATTTGTTCCAATATCACAAGTTACGGGTCTTTCGGTGTTATTTCTTAGGGTTAAGCATGGTATTTGTAAAAAGGTAGATTCTTCCTGAATCCCTCCGCTATCGGTTATAATAAAATAACTGTCTTTGATGAGTTTTTGAAAAGCAAAATAATCTAATGGTTCGGTAATAATTAAATTCTTATTTTGAATTAACTGTTCATATAATCCATATTTTTTTAAACTTGCCGTTGTTCGAGGATGAATTGGGAAAATTATTTTATAATTTACACTATTAAAAACTTCTATTAATTTGAGTAAACCTTCTTGGGTATCCACAGTTGCAGGACGGTGTAGAGTACTAAGAATATATTTCTTAGATTGAAGATTCAGTTTTTTTAGTATATCACTTTGTTCAATTTGCTTTTCAAACTTAACTAAGGTATCAATCATGGTATTCCCTACATAATGAATTTTATCGGAAGGTATATTTTCGTTTTTAAGATTTAGAATTCCGGAGGGTTCAGTAACGAAGAATAAATTGCTTAGTTTGTCGGTAACGATTCTGTTGTGTTCTTCGGGCATGCTTTCATCAAAACTTCTGAGTCCGCTTTCTATGTGTCCGAGTTTAATATTCATTTTGTTGGCAGTTAATGCAGCCGCTAAAGTAGAGTTCACATCGCCTACTGCTAAAATCAAATCGGGTTTAAATTGCGTGAGTATCAATTCTTCCAGTTTGATTAAAATTTCTGCAATTTGATTTATCGGACTTCCGCTGTTTACTTTTAAGAAATAATCAGGAACTAACTCAAATTGCTCAAAAAAAACATCAGCCATATTATTATCGTAGTGTTGACCGGTGTGTGCAATTTTTATTTCAATACTAGGATAGGTATTTGCTACTTCTTTAAAGCGAGTGACTTTAATAAAATTTGGACGAGTACCAATAACAGTTAAAATTTTCATTTGTAAATTCAATAAATTAATCTACTTGCCCTAAGCATTGATGATTGAAGCACGTGAGTTAATTATGGATTGATATAAGTTTTCTAATTTTTGAATGTGTGTAGAAAAACTAAAATGTTCGATTACTCGTTGACGATTATGCGGGCAAAGCGGCCAGTTAACAATTTCTTTAAAACCCTTTATATATTCCGATTTATTTTTTTCCTCACACAGTATTCCATTTACTCCTTGAACTATCATGTTAGGTATACCCGCATGTAAAGTAGATAAGATGGGTAATTCTAATGCCATTACTTCTAAAAGAACATTAGGCAATCCTTCCTGATCACCATTGTCGGCTGTTTCACTCATATGAACAAATGCGTTCACGCGGCAGCAGATTTCAATCATTTCCGAAGGAGAAACTGCACTTTGCATAGATACCTGTTTTTCTAAACCAAGTTTTTTTATTTGTAATGCTATACTTTCTTCAAGCGGACCAAATCCGGCCAGAATCATTTTATAATTATATCGATTATCCTGATTTAAAAATTCTTTAAAAGCTTCAAGCATTAAATGATGACCTTTTTTTGGATAAAAGGAAGAAACTTGTAAAAAAAGGAAATCATTTTTACTTCTATTGTCACCTGTTCTTTTATAAAAGTTGGTGTCAATACCACTGTGTAAAGTAATGGTTTTGTTTTTGGGAAAGGCCAGGCTGTTTACTTTATGTGTAAGCGAATCCGCAACGGCAATACTATATACTTTCTGATTATTTAACAAGGTGCGGTACTTTTTCAAAATAGCTTTATTCATGAATTTTTCTGTTACATCAAATCCATAAAAGGAGACTAAAACAGGAATTAATTTATTTGCGCCTTTCAAATTTGACGCTATTTTAAGGAAATCAGTGCCAAAGTGACAATGTATGAGATCTGGTTTGAATTCAGAAAGAACATTATTTAATTCTATAGAAAAAGATTTGTTTTTTAGGGTAAAATGTAGTTGAAGTTGCTCCAGCCACCAACGAAATTTATTAATGATTTTATTGTACCGGAAAGGAATTAATTTCATTTTTTTACGCTGATAAAGTTCCGGATTAATACGGTTGGAGTAACACAATATTAATTCGTGTTGTTCATCAATATGTTTCAATTCATTAGTTATAAACGTAACCGTTTTGCTGGCATAATTCTCGGTATATGCAAAAATTTTCATGATTTATTTAATTCCCAATTCTCCCAAACAAAGGGATATTGATAAGTTAAATGATGTGTTTTGCTTAATTCGTTATGTATTTTTTTATACCTGGATTCGTAGCCCGGATAAAAATCATGAAATTGAATTTGAAGATTATTGCATTTTTTTATAAAATTAATTTCTATCATTCTATCCAATAAATCATATTCAGCACCTTCTATATTAATTTTGATTAAATCAATCTGTTGCAGGTTATTTTCTTTTATAAAATCTTTAACATCAATAATTCTTATTTTCTCGTCTTTACCTTTTTTATGCTGAGAGGCTTTTCTGTTATAAGAGGATGCTTCTTCCATAACGGAAATGGTTAGCTCTTCATTTTTAGCTCCAAGGCCCTTTGGTATAATTTGTATATTTTTGTTTAGATGAAAAATGGTTTCCAAATAATTGTAGTAAAAAGAAACAGGTTCAAAAACTATTATTTTAGTTTGGTATCTGGAAAAAATTTGAGCCGCAAATTCTCCTTCATAACCTCCCACATCTAAAACCAATGAATTTTCATTTAAGGGATAGGTATATCGGAGTTTATTTTCTACTTTATCAGCATACCATTTTACTTTATTGATTTCAGAGGGCATGGCATTTTTCAGCTCCATGTCTTTTGCTTTGTTAAAGAAAAAGCGGTGCAGATGATAAAAAAGTGCCGAAAATTTATAAAGTAGCTTCACGATTGTAATATTTTTTTAAAACCTTATTAAAGTATTCCAATGAAGAGCTTTGAAACTCATGAAGTATTTCAAATTCCGATGAATTTTTAATTTCATATTTATTACCTCGGGGAACGATATTATAATTAGCTTTAATTCCTGTTAATTGCTCGAAAATATTGACCAATTCAATAATGGTTAAAGGGTTTGGGAATGTTAATTCATATATTTTATTGGTTAATATATTTCCCTCGATAGCTTTCGTTAAAACATTTACCACGTCTTCTATGTCAATAAAGTATCGAATTGTATTTTGATAAATGTCAAATTTATTTTGTTTTACAATGGCATTAAATATATAATTCGTAAGTGTGTTAGGATTATTAGACGGGCCTATTACATTGGGTAGGCGTATTATGGAGTACTGTTTAAAGTTATTTTTAATGTAAGATTCAATTTCAAGCTTATGATGAATATATAAGGAGTTAGTAAGTTCAGGATCATGTAAGCTGCAAGTACTGAAGTAAATAAACCGAGATGCTGTTTGCTTACAGTTTTCAACCATTTTTCTCTCTCTTTCAAATTCTTTAGAAGCTGTTTCTCGTGAATTGCTCACTCCTGAAGCAAATAGGGTTACAGAATCGTTCTTAGCTAAATTTTTAAAAGCCTGAGCCAACATTCCGTTTCCTACTACCATTTAATTAATTTTGTTTTGCGTTAAATACCACTTATTAAAGCTTTGCAGTCCTTCTTCTATTGCGGTTTTTGGATTATACTTAAGATATTTAGCGGAGTTATTAATATCGGCACATGTTGATCTTACATCTCCTTGTTGTTCCGGCAAGTAATTTAATATGGCTTTTTTGCCAATTATTTTTTCAATGTTTGTAACTAATTCTGCAAGAGAAATTTGTTTATTATTTCCCAGATTAAAGCACATAAAGTTTTCATTAAGTTCTTCAGAAAACAAGGCGCCTATTAGTCCATGTATAATATCATCTATGTACGTGTAATCTCTATATGTTTTACCATCGCCATAAAAATCAATGGCTTGATCATTATAAATTTTATGAAAGAATTTATGGATAGCTAAATCCGGTCTTTGTTTTGGTCCGTATACCGTAAAAAAACGTAAGGCAATAAATTGAATATTATATAAGTGGGCATAAACTTTACCAATAGATTCTGCAGAAATTTTGGAGGCTGCGTAAGGACTAATAGGCATCAATTCCGAATCTTCTTTCCAGGGGGAATTGGGATTTTTACCGTAAACACTACTCGAGGAGGCAAAGATAAAACGTTTAATTTTTTCTCGTTTAGCAAATTCAAGTAATTCAATTGTTCCAATGGCATTGGATTCGTAATATTTGTCAGGTATTTCTAAACTCGGTCTTACGCCGGCTCTTGCGGCTAAGTGTACAACGATATCGATGTGTTTAAATATTTTATTTTTATACAGTTCTTTATTGCAAATATCACCTTCTAGAAATGTGAAATTAGCTGATTGCATTAAATTATGGAGGTTACTTAATTTTGTTTCTTTTTTATAAAACGTATCGAAGTTATCTACTCCAAAAACAGAATGTCCCAATTCAACAAGTTTTTCAGCTAAACTGCTTCCTATAAATCCTGCAACCCCGGTAATTAAAATGTTCATGTTAAGTCTACTTTCACAATTAATTCTTGATCAAAAACTTTAAGTACCTTAAATGCATGTGTATTTAGAAATTTTTTTTCGTTAGGCGATAAATTTTTAGGCATGGTAATAATGAGTGTTACGGGCGATGAGTTTTTAAATTCATTACGCATAATTTTTTCGTAATCATCACAAGGTGTAGCAGCTGAATAATTGGTAACTAAACCTTCGGCTTTTTTATTTTTATGATGAATACTTACAATTTGGGCACTTAGATTTTCGGATTTAATAGTTTGAATTTCACGAAATGTCGCAATGGCTACTTTTTCATTCACCCATTCTGAGCCGCCACCATTTCCTTTTTTGGAAAGGAATTGATAATTGATAAATCCCCAATACAGTATGGCCCATACTAAAAAAATGGAGTAGGTGAGCTTGTACAATTTAAGGCTTTTATTGCCGACATTTTGATTTTCCGAATAGCCAATAAAATATAATACAATAATAATAAAATGCAGGTAAACAAAGTAACGTGTTGCGTAAACGAAAGTCCAAAGTGGTGGCATCCAAGATGGTCCAAAAGAATTATTTTCGGGTCCGGTAGTTAGTGATTGCATAGCAATAAATCCGGTAATTACTGCAAAGCTTACCAAAAATAACAGCGTTAATAAATAGTTTTTATTCGCCATATTTTTTTTGAAATTTTTTATCCAAGCCTTGAATTTAAGATTGGGAATAAAATTATTCAGAATCAAAGCCAGAAAGCCGAAAGAGATTAATAACAGTGAAATTCTATATGTAAGGATTAAAGCGGATAGATGGGGTAAGTGAAATTCAATGGGCCTGGTAAAAAGCAGGGCTTTAATTGGAAACGGATCAAACCATTTTAAGTGATTAAAAAATAAGTTACCATGAATTAGGTTACTTAAAAACCCTGTTCTTTCACTATTAAACGGATATATTTTATAAAAAATAAAAGTGAGAATTACAGAAATAGAAAGAATAGTTACACTTTGCCAAAGATGTTCCTTACGCTTTGAATATAGATAAACTACAAAAAAGAATAGTGGAAGAATAATTAGATTGGGTATACAGGCTAGTCTTACTGTAGCAGTTATAAAAGAAAGAATAGAAATAAGTAGTAAAGCTTTTAATCGAAATTGGGCCGCTCTAACTTCCCAAAAACTATGATAAATAATCCATAGGAAAAGAGAAGCCGTGAATAAATCAGTAGGACCCAAATAATAGAATGGAGAAGGATTGAATGCGAATAAAAGTAAAAATAGATTGATGTGGTAGTCTGAAACAGAGAAGTAGCGTAATAATTTAACAGATGCTATTAAAAATAAAAGTACTCCAATGCATTGAAATAGTATTTGAGAATAAATTAAATTACCGGTAAACCAGTTCAGCAGTACATAAATAAATGATGATCCAACAGGCCAGCCATTCATGGGCTGAGATTGAATTTGAGAAAGATTCTCTGCATTTACCCAATTAAGATTAAATTTTCCGGAGTTGTGGTAATTTTTTGCGGCTTCAAGTTGTATACTATAATCAGAAGTTAATATTGGATTGAAGCTGGCGCTTAAAATTCTTAAGAATATGGCAAGAACAAAAAATAAATAAAAGAATTTCGACTTTTTCAGCAGCTGAATCACGTTTTAAATCTAGAATTAAATAAAATTTGTTTTAACAACACTGATACCATTCCTAATCCAAATAAAATGAAAGTAACTAAAAGGCAGCCAACGCTTAAATAAAACGCACTTTTAATTTGCCAAACAAAACCTATGGCTAAACTTATCATGGATGATAAAAATGTACAAAAGCAAAATATCAAAAATATTTTTATTGGGTTGTAAAATAAAATGGCTTCAATAATATACTGTAATGTTCTGAGTGTATCTTTAAAAAGTTTAACGTGTGATTTTCCTACCCGTTTATGATATTCAATGGGAATGTATTTTACAAATTTTCCGGTCATCATATAAGCGAGTGTTACTGATGTGGTAAAACTAAACGTATCACATAGGGTATCAAAGTAATTCATGATTGTTTGTTTCGAAAATATTCTGAGCCCTGAATTAATGTCGTCGATTTTTCGGCCTGCCGTATATTCAACTAAAAATTTTAAAAGTTTTCTTAGAATTTTTTTCTTAAACGATTCATCATAGTTTTTACCTTGCCTTGCTCCAACCACCATATCAAATCCCTTTAAATATTCCTGATAAAGCTGAGGAATACTTTCGATGGGATAGGTTCCGTCACTATCGGTGATTACAATGATATCGTATTTGGCTGCGCTAATTCCATCTTTTAAGGAACGGCCATAACCGGCGTTATGTGGGTGAGTTAAAACAGTAATGCCTGTGCTTTTTGCAAGCTCGTATGTTTTGTCTTTTGAACAGTCATCAACAACAATTACTTCTCCTTCTGATCCAAAAAGTTCTGCTAAAACTTTTTTACATCTGTCGATTGTTTCGATAATTACATCTTGTTCATTATAAGCCGGAATAACGATGCTAATCATTTTATTTGTTTTTTTGAATGATACAATAGAGTGACTGACCCCAAAATTGTTTAAAGAGCGGATTGAAAAATTTGGAGAAGGGAACAACAAACTTATCGAAGAAAATAACCTGGTTATTTACGTTTTTGGAATTAATATTTTTGTGTTTTTTAAATTTATTAATCCACCAACCAAATGCGCCTACCGGATTGAAGTATTCATTTACTATAATTTTACAGTTGGGATTATCCTGAATTAAATTTTCTACATCTTTTTTAGTATATCTCCTTAAGTGTCCGGCTAATTTGTCCAGATCATTGTATAAATGCATAAATGAAGGAACGTAAAGTAGCAGATGTCCGCCCGGTTTTAATAAATTAATCATATTATTTAAACCGGCTTTATGATCAGGAACATGTTCTAATACATTCACGCAAATTATAGAATCAAAATTGTATTTATTTTTCAATGCTAAAATACTTTGATCTGAAATATCGGCTACTTCATAATGTCCGTTAGGATCTCTTAGTTTAGCCCTTTCAATAACTTTTTCATCAATATCCAGAGAAACATAAGTCTTTACATTTTTCTGCAGATATTTCTTAAAATTTCCTTGGCCTGTTCCTATTTCTAATAAAGTATCACCGGCATAGGGGAGGAATTTGGATAAAACCCAACTGTTGTAGTTGTCTGCAAACTCCATGGAATCGGCCATTGTTTCAAAACCGGAAACTTCTATTTGATTATTTTTAGTCATTATTTTTTTGTTCCGCTTCCTCTCCAGCTAACTCCTTTATAAGCGCTAATATGAATATCCGTAAAATCATTGTCGTTGAACCATTTGGAGATTCTTTCTTTACTGATAAAATCTACTTGAGGTGCATTTAATTTATCAAATACATTTAAGGTATTTCTGTAAAAACTCAATTTTCTAAAATTTTGAAAATATTCATAAAATGGCAGAAACGAAAGAGGAAGCAAATAAATGGTATAAATAGGTAAGTACATACATGCGGTAATTATTTTTGAAAGTAGCAGTAGGCTTTTTCTTGACATATTTACCAGGAATTTCTTACGAATAGGTTCAACAATTTTATCTACCATCCAATTTCCTTCTTTTGAATATACCCAAACCACTGTTTTACCACCGCTTTTTGTGTGTTTCTTCATATTTTCAAACGTGAGATCAGGGCTATCGGTATGATGAACAACACCTATTGAAAAAACAATGTCATATTTTTTATCAAGATTCATTTTAGCTATATCAACTTCCACATAAATAATATTGCTTTTATCTTTATTTCTCTCTTGGGCTAGGTCGGTCGTATTTAAATCAACAGCAGTATGCGTTTTTGCGAATGGAGCAACATAGGCAGTGTGTTGACCCCCGCCGCATCCGCACTCAAGCGAATCTTTTTCTTTAAAATCCTCCAGCGTTAAAGGATAAATCCAGTCTTTGAATAAGAATAATTCGTCATCTTGCAGCATTTTCCACTGCTCATGCCATTCACTTTGTTTTTTTTGAATCATATTTTTTTATCGTAAACAAATTTATTGAACGCCTTAAATTCATCGGTTTCATTATTTTTTATCCATTTTCCAACGGGCGCATTAAATCCGCTTTTCTTTTTGTACAGAACGCTTTCCGGTAGTAGTTTTTCCAGAGCTGATTTGAGTATGTATTTTGTTTTAGCATTTTTAAATTTTAATTCAGCAGGAATGCTTGCTGCGTAGTTTACAAAATTTACATCAAGGTACGGAGCTCTCGCTTCTAATCCGGAATGCATAGTAGTGCGGTCAACTTTAGTTAGTATATCATCCGTTAACCAAGTCATGGCATCTACATACAAATGTTGATCAAGCCAATGTAAATCTTTTACCTCGTTATAATATTTTTTGAAGGTGTGAATTGGATCAGTGGCTTGAACTAATTCTCTATTTTTTTCCCCTAATATTTTAATTCTTTCTTCCGTATTAAAATATAATCGCCAAGAATAGTGTGCCTTTATTTGATCAGAATCAGAACCTGCCAAAAACTGTTTTAATTTATATTTAAAATCAATTTTATTATTGCCGGCCCGTAAATTCCCTGCTAAAGTGGCAAAACCTCTTCGAAAAGCCAAGGGAGTTTTTCTGTAAAAATTAAAATAGTGATCCGCTTTATAAGTAATATAACCCGCAAATATTTCATCAGCCCCATCGCCTGATAATACTACTTTAACTTTTTCGCTGGCCATTTTGGAAACCTGATACATGGGAATTAATGAATTATCCGCAAATGGTTCATCAAAAACGTCAATAGATTGATTAATTAAATCTAAAGTGTCTTCGTTTTGAATAAGGGCTGCGTGATGCGAAGTTTTAAAAATCTGACTTACTTTTAGCGCATCATCGTATTCATTGTATGATTTTTCCTCAAATCCGATATTAAAGGTATGCAGTTGTTTATCTGATAATTTTTTTATTTGTGCAACAATGGAAGAAGAGTCAATACCACCACTCAAAAAAGCGCCAACTTCTACATCTGCAATTAATCGATATCGCACACTTTGTTCGAGGTGATTTAAAATATTTTCTTTTATTTCACTTTCAGATTGTTTTGTTTTTATTCTGAATGAATCGGCATAATTCCAGTAATTAGTTTCTTCAAAGGTTTTACCTTGGTTGGTAATTTTAATAAAGTGACCGGGTTTTAATTTTAAAATATCGGAATAAAAGGATAGGGGAGCTAAAATATAACCCAGCGCCAAATAACAATTTAAGGCTTCTAAGTTTTTTTCTTTGCTAATTGTTTCATCTTCTAAAAGGGCTTTAATTTCAGAGCCAAAAGTAAAACACAAATTTTTGTAAGTGTAATAAAATGGTTTTTTCCCGAATCGATCTCGGGCCGCAAAAAGTTCCTTGTTTTCGTTATCCCAAATGACAAAAGAAAACATACCGTTAAATTTATTTAAACAGGAAGATCCCCATTTGATGTAGGAATTTAAAACTACTTCTGTATCCGATTTGTTTTTAAAAATATAGCCTTCTGCTTCCAGATTTTTTTTTATTTCCAGATAATTATAGATTTCGCCATTAAAAACGATATGATAACGATTAGTTGTTTCCGACATGGGTTGTTTAGCATCGGAAGAAAGATCGATGATAGATAGACGTCTGTGACCCAGTGAAATTTCCCCTAATTCTAATTTTCCTTCATCATCCGGACCCCGATGCGCGATAGCTTTATTCATTTTAGAGATCAGATTGGGATCATAATTTTTGCCCCAATGTAATTTTCCGGTTATGCCGCACATTTTTTAAATTTATTGGAATACTGCTGATTTAGAGAAAAAACATCTTTACTTAATATATTATTGCAAATCAATATACTCAGTAGAAAGAAACAATTTTTAATTTGAAACAAATAAATAGTATGTATGATTTTATAAAAATTAAAAAATTTTTACTTTTTTTCGAGATTTCTATACTCCATTTTAATCTTCTTTCGAATAGATTATTTACGGTATGTCGATTAACTATTTTTTTAACTTCAGGAATAGAAAAGGTTATGGAGAACGATTTTACATAATCAAGGTGAATGGTGACGTTTTCACTACTTGAAGTCCTATAATTAATAACACAACTATCAAAATCACCAAATAGAATAGGGTATTGGCAGGCAATTCTCATCCACAAATTAGTATCTTCAGCATATTTAAGTGTTTCTTCAAATTTATTTTTTTTCAGAATTATCGTTGAAACGCAAATTGCACAAAGGGGTGAAAATTCTTTTAGAAATCTATCTATTGTGGAAGAAAATTTAATTGTATTTGTATTTGTTTTTAAATTTTTATTTTCAACATTAAGAATAGAATTACATCGAACTAAGCAGTCAGGATTACTTTCTTTGATTAAAAAAGAATTCAAATTTGTTAAATAATCTTGTACGTACTTATCATCGCTATCAAGAAAACAAGTATAATTTCCTGCAGCCATTTCAATACCTTTGTTTCTTGCGGCTGATCTTTCTTTGTTTTCTTGATAAAAGTATTTGATTCGTTTATCAAGAAAACTATTTACAATTTTTTTGGTGTGATCATGAGAGCCATCATCAATAATAATTAATTCCCAATTCTGATAATTTTGATTTAAAACACTTTCAATAGCTTGTGAAATTATCTCAGCTCTATTATAAGTTGGTATTATTATTGAAAAATAATTGTTCAAGCTTTTAAAGTGCTTTCAGACTTTTTTCGTGTTTCTTCATTGTGCTTTCAATTCTGCTGATATTCTCTTTAGTCCATTTGATGGTATTAGTGAGCCCTTCTCTGTAATCGATACTTGCTTTGAAACCAATTTCATTTTCGGATTTATCGGTGCTACCAAATCGTTTGCCAGAGTTGTCCCAGTTTCTTTTGGGTAATAATTCAACTTTTGATTTACTTTCAGCAACTTCTACAATCATGTTTGCCCATTCTGCAATCGTAATATCTTTTCCTGTGGCAATATTGTAAACTTCACCGGCTTTGCCGTTAAGTGCGCAGGCAATTAATCCCCTGCAAATGTCATCTACATAAATAAAATCTCTAGAAGCAATTCCTCCGTTTTCTAATGGCAAATCTATTCCTTTAATAGCCTTATAGATAAAAGTAGGTGTTACATTTCGCCAAACAGTGGCCGGTGTACCTCTCCACTGTCCGGCACCCAATACTTCACCGGGGCCATATACATTTTGAAAACGCGCACGAACGGTTGGTAATTGATGTTGATTGAAATAATAAACCGAATAAAACTCGCCTATGATTTTGGAAATAGAGTAGGGCGAATCGTGTTTGATGTTGGTGAATTCTTGTTCAGTGGTAGCCTTGGCTGTATCAAAAGTTTTTTCGGCAACGGAACAACCTGCGGAGGAGTATACTAATTTCTTTAAGTTTTTGAAATTTTTAACCCATTCCATTAAACGCAATGTGGTATAGGTATTATTGGCGTGGTCGGCAAGGGGATTGTGAATGGAACTTTGATTGCCATGATAGGTAGCTAAATGGAAAATATAATCTACATCATCTTTCATTTGATCTAAAATATTTTGATCTGTAATGGAGCCCTGTAAAAATGTTAAGTCCGGATGATCTAATGGTAAATTTTCTTTTTCGGCGCTCATTAAGTTATCAATGGCCACTACTTTATTGTTTTGATTTTGATTTAATATCATTTTACAAAGGTTGCTGCCTACAAATCCGGCTCCGCCTACTACAATGATTTTCGAATTGTTAAATTTTGTTTGTTTCATGTGCTATGATTTAGGTTCTGATAAATGTGAAAAAATATCGGTTACGCCATATTTGTCGTACCATTCTAATTGTCTTTTTATGGTTTGTTTAAAATTATATTTTGGCTTCCATTCAAAAACTTTTTCTGTGTGACTTGGATCCAACACAACTTGCGGAACGTCGTCGGCACCAACCGGAACGATAGGTACTTCCGGAGCCTTTATATTTAAATGGGCAACCACTTCGTCAAACACTTCTTTAATTGAACTGCCAACGCCGGTAGAAATATTATAAGCTCCGGTTGGTATTTCCTTGGTAATAATTACATCCAAAACATTTAAAAAATCCTCCATGTCTATAAAATCTCTAGTGCTGTCACTGCAAAAACAATTTTTTCCGTCTTTCAATCTGGTGTAAAAGGTTGGTATGGGTCCAATGGCTAAACGAGGACCACAAATGTTGGCAAGGCGTAATGAGATCACATTTAATTCTGAACTCAACAAAAATTGTTCTCCGGCGGTTTTTGAAATGCCATAGCTTGTAAATGGTTTTGTTGGAGCAGTTACCGGAATAGGAACTTTATCCGGCCTTCCATAACACAGGGCCGTTTGAAAATTTATTATTTTTTTTATTTGATATTTTATGGCTGATTTAGCAATATTTATGGAGCCTATAACATTAGTCAAAGTATCTTCACTCCAGTTGGAAGGATCTTTGTATGCAGCTGCGCTATTAATAATTAAATCCGGTTTAAATTCAGCAATACAATCGTCTACTAATTTTTCATTAGTAATGCTGCCTTCTATTATTTTTAAATTTTTGTGTTCCGGTAGATTCTGTTTTTTGCCGGTTGCAAAATTGTCTATTATAAGAAGTTGATAATTTTTAGGTAAATAAGCGTCGATAATGCTTGTGCCTAAACAGCCTGCACCACCTGTAATTAGTATTTTTTTTGTACTCATTTTTTTTTAATAAATGTTTTTTAAGTGTGTATAATTTTCGGAAATTTTGTGATTTTTATACCAATTCACGGTAACGTTTATGCCTTGATGAATATCCATTTCCGCCATCCAATTAAAATCTTTTTTTGTCTTACTGATATCTAAGGATATGAAAGAAGTATCATCTGCATTAGGTTCTTTTTCTTCGATTTCAAAATTTTCAATATTTAAAGCTGATTTAATAAAGTTAAAAATTTCAGGAACAGAATATTCGCTTCCGGAACCGGCATGATAAGTTCCGGTGATATCCGGATTTTGTATTGCTAATATTAAAAGCGAAACTAAGTCATCAATAAATAAAAAGTCACGTTTCGAGTTTACCAAAATGCATTTTTGTTTATTTGTTAATCGTTGATAAAAAGTAGGAATTGGTCCGCTTAAATTTCTAGGTCCATAAATATTACTCAATCGAAAAATAAGCAACGGTATTTCGCTCAATTTTAAATAAAGTTCAGCACTAGTTTTTGAAAGCGCGTAAGACGAGCCTGCATCAAATTTTCCTCCAAACAAAGCGTAATTTAATGTTATAGGTTTTTCTGAAGGATTAAGGCCGTAACAAAGTGAAGTTTGCAGATAAATTATTTTTTTGACTTTGTATTTTTGAGCAACATCAATTAAATTAATTGTACCTTCAATATTAGTATGTACATCTTTCATCCAATTGTTAGGATCTTTGTAAGATGCTGCAGCATGAACTACTTGATCGGGTAAAAACTCAGAAAATACCTGATGCATTAGTTTTGAATCTGTAATGGAACCTTGCACCAATTTTAAATTAGGTTGTTCTGAAACATTTAAATTATTTCCTGTTTCAAAATTATCTATTACTAAAACCTGATGATTCAGTAAACAAAGTCGATCAGCGAGCGCTGAGCCAATAAAACCTGCGCCGCCCGTAATTAAAATTTTCAAAATTTATTTACTTTTTTCATGCTTTAAGTGAGTATACTCGCCCAAGGTACCATGAACTTTAAAATAATCGATCGCCGCTTTTACGGTTTCTTCAATAGGAGTGAATTCAATTTTCCCAAAATCCTGAAAAGTTCTGCTCGGATCTAATAATATCGAAGGTGCATCATCGGCCCCTAATTCTTTAATTTCTACTTCCGGATAAGGAGAAATTCCCATGGCTTTCACTACTGCATCATATAATTCAATAATCGCTACATCACTTCCTGAAGAAAAGTGATAAGCACCTTTGCCAATACCATCGCAAGCTTTCACCACATTTTTAGCTAAATCCATAACGTAAACAAAATCTCTTCTGGCTTTGGTAACGAAACATTTTTTTCCGTCTTTGAGTCTTTGGAAAAAGATTGGAAGTGGACCACTCACATTTCTAGGTCCAACAACATTGGCTAAACGGAAAGTAACAAAATCTAATCCTGAAATTTCAAGAAAATCTTCATTGGCTGTTTTGGTAATGGCATAACTACTATTAGCCGGAAATTTAGGGTGATCCAGGCGAATTGGTTGATGAAGTGGTTTTACTCCATAACATAAAGCAGTTTGGAAATAAATAAATCGTTTCACCCCAAATTCTTTTGCGGCATGAATTAAATTACTACCGCCAACGCAATTGGTTAAGGTATCATTATACCAATCATCCGGATCTTTGTAAGAAGCGGCCGTGTGAACAATAGCATCCGGTTTAAATTCTTTTATAGTTTGATCGATTAATTTTTTATCCGAAATGGTGTCGATTATTACTTTAAGATTCGGGTGATCTGTTAAATGTTCTCGGCGGCCGGTGGCCAAATTATCAATGGTAATTACCTGATCGCCTCTTTTTAATAAGAGTTCGGCAACATGGGATCCTATTTGTCCGCAACCGCCTGAGATTAGTACTTTCATGTTTTTTGATTTTAGTTTTTAGTTATTAATTTTTTATATTGATGATGTTTATCTATAAATTGTTTATGCCACAATTCAAGGGATAATAATCCCCATATTTTTCGTCCAAATTTACTTTCTGTTTTTAATCCGTTTAATACTTCATCGCTATTTATATATCCTCTTGTTCTGGCTTTTTCGCTGGTAAAAATATCTCCAATAAATTCTTTTAGTTCATTACCAATCCAATCGTTTAAAGGAACCGGGAAACCCATTTTGTGTTTACGGTTTATAATTTCATCGGGCAGTTCACTTTTCATGGTATTGGTTAAAATCATTTTCAGTGTTCCGTCTTTAAATTTCACATCGGCCGGAATAGTTGCTGCAAATTCTATCAATGGATGATCCAAAAACGGCACTCTGGATTCGAGTCCATGTGCCATGCTCATTCTGTCTTCAACCTGTAAAAGTGCAGGAAGTAAAGTTTTGAAATCAAAATGAGTCATTTTATCAAAGTATGATTCTTTACCTACATTATCACCATTAAATATTTTTGCGAAGGACTCGAAAGGTTTATACCCATCTAATTGGTCCCACTTAATTTCTTTATTTAAATCCGGTGCTCGATTTATTAGTCTAAAATAACGTTTATCAATAGGGTCGAATAATCCGTCTTTAAAAAATTCTTTTAAGAGCGGTTTGTAATTTTGAAGTGAAATCAAATTAGGAATTATGGATTCATAAGTTACTACAAAGTTTCCATTGTGAAGCGTATTGTCAATGGCGCCTTTAATACATTGTTCAAAGTAAGCAATTAAGTATCTGGTGTATCCTCCAAAAATTTCATCTCCGCCTTGTCCGCCTAACACTACTTTACGATGTTGAGCTGCGAGTTTAGAAACGTGATATTGCGGAAAAGAACCTGGCCCGGCAATAGGAAAATCGAGGTGATAAATTACGTTTTCAATGGAGTCAACAAAATCTTTATGGTTGATATCAATTTCGTGCAAGCCGATTTTGGCTTTTTCCGCTAATTTCCTGGCGTAAAAACTTTCGTCGTACATTTCACCATAAGTAAATTTACCGGTGAATCCTAAAAATTCATCTTTATTGGTAGATACTTTTGAAGCTATTGAAGCAATGATGGAAGAATCGATACCACCGCTAATGTAAGCTCCTATTGGCACATCGCTTCTGGTATGAATTTTCACCGATTCGTAAATGAGTTCGTGTAAAGTTTCTTCAAAATAAGAAGCCTTTTTGCCGTGGTTGATGTTGTAATATATTTCCCAATACTTTTTGATTTGAATTTTTCCGTCTTGAATAATTAAAGTATGCGCAGGAGGTAATTCTTTTATGCTTTGTATTAAGGTATGCTCACCGAGGTAAAGTTGAAAATATAAATAATCTTTAAGTGCGGTATTATTTATTTCAATATTATCGATAAAGGGAAGTAGTGTTTTAGCTTCGGATGCGAAATAAAAGTTATTATTTTGAATGGTGTAGTAAAAAGGTTTAATACCAAATCGGTCTCTGGCTATAAACATTTGTTGTGTATTCTCATTCCAAACAGCAAATGCGAACATACCTCTCAAATGGTTAACACAATCGTGTCCCCATTTTTGAAAAGCGGCCAATATCACTTCGGTATCCGATGAAGTTTTGAAAGGATAACCTGTCAATTCTTTTTTAAGTTCCAGGTAATTGTAAATTTCACCGTTGTAACAAATGGTAATGCCATATTCATTGGTCATTGGTTGATCACCTGTACTTAAATCAATGATGCTTAAACGCTGATGTGTGAAACCTATTGAGTGATTTGCATTTTCAAAAAATCCTGAACCGTCCGGTCCACGGTGTTTTTGAATTTGATTCATCACTCTTAATGAGTTATTTAATCCGGGTATTTGTTGTAGATTTAATTGTAATTGTCCTGCTATTCCACACATGATGCTACACGAGTTTAGTTTGAGAAAATTTTGAAATAATAAATTTGTATATTTTTTTAGCAACAATTTCAGGCAAAATGTACAAGCCGATTTTTCCAACGGCATAATATTTTGTCAACTGCTTACTTCTAAGCTCTAAAAAATAAAGTTTTAATGAATTGTTTCTGCTTGTTGCATTTGCTGCATTAATATTGAACCAATCTTTGCAGGTGTTTAAAACATTCTGTGTGTACTTTTGATAAGTGAATTCATTTGACTCAACAATTTTTTGATATGCATTTTCGGTAATTTCTTTTCTTAATTTCTCATCCTTTAATAATAGAAGAACTTCATTTAAGTTCGAAAAATCTTCTTTGAGTTCGATGTAATGGATATTCGGCTTCAGTATTCCATTATATTCGCCCTCAGTTAATACCTGGCAGGTTTTTGTCAAACATGCTTCTAGGTGACGAGGTGAGATGGCCATAAAGTGGATACTACCGTCTTTTCCTTTAAAGCAATGATTTTCTATTTCTTCAAAAGTAGCTTGTGGATTTCGCATTAAAAATTCTGAGCCACATTTCCATATTTGTCCGTCCGGATCATGCAAACATGTTCCGCTTTCAACGCCCAAGGTATATTTGCAATTCAATAAAAAGTCAAACCAATGATTGCCTGTTATAGTATCTTTAGCTTCATTGGATATATCACACATAAAGCCTTTTTTAGGCGCATTATCTTTGAAAATTTCAGCAATCCTTGTTTTCAGAAATCCCTTTTTACCAAACCAGGGCTGTGCTTTGGTTGCTCTGTATCCAATATCAATTGACCGTGTTTCATTTAGATTTAATTTAGAATTCACATAATTTATCACTTCATCATCTAAATATCCGGTAAGCACTTGTTTAAAATGAATCTTTAAGAAATCTACTTGGTGAAATAATTTTTTCCACTCGCTTTCCGGAGAAACAGTAAATACACCCGAAATTTGAAATTCATTAATGAAGAAATTGATTGCATTTGATTGGAACCATTCGTCTTGGGTAAACAGCACTTTTGGTACGTTCACTTTTTTTAAAGCATCTACATTCTTTAAGGTAATATTATGAAAGAAATTGATGTTACCATGAGTCCACCTATCACTTAAAAATAAATGATGAAAAAAAATCAGATCATACCGGTCCGGATTTATACTATTTGGAAATTTGCCGGTTGATGCGTTAAAATAATCTACAGTAGTTTCGTTAAGATATTTTTTGAATGAGTATAAATTATCTCGAAATGCCACACGAATTGGATAACCTGTTTGACCGTATATGATTAGTATCCGCACTAATTTCTAAATTTTTTAAATTGATTATAAACTATTTTGGCACCCAATCCTTTGGCCAGAATTACTGCCCCGTATCTGAGTTTACCTTTATACCTCGCGTAATATCTATACCAGGCATGGGTATACAATTCAGCATAGCGCCAATGTTTTTCATCCTGTTTAATATTTATCAAAAGTTCATCTGGTTTTTCTTCCTTAATGGAAAGGTATTCATGGGAACTGACATCAACACCAATTGCATCATTGATCAAATCTTTTACAGCCTGTTTATACGACCATTTTTCTGAAAGCACAATATCATTATAAGCTCGCTCTGTAATCTCTTTTCTTTTATTGTCATCTTTTACTAGTTGCATTACTTCGTTAACATTGCTATAATCTTCTTTAAGTGGAATATAGTGTAGATTAGCTTTTAAGATTCCATTAAATGTACTTTCAATTAGTATCTGACATGTTTTGGTTGCGCAAGCTTCAAGATGTCTTGGCGAGATGGCTATTAATTTTAGTTTTCCATCTTCATTAGGAAAACATTCCTTTTCAACTTCTTCAAAACTTGCGTTTGGATATTTTGATATGTAAGTTTCACCTTTTTTCCATATATCGCCTTTTGGATCATGCACAGTAGCGCCACCTTCAACACCGATAAAATATTTGCAACTAAGCATAAATTTATACCATTCATCTCCCAGAAATGTATCTTTTGGGTCAATAGAGATATCTACTTTTAAGTTGAATTTGTTAGCTGCATTTTTAATTATACCGGCAATCTCAGTTTTCGCATAACCGTGCTTTCCTAACCAAGGAGGTAAATTTCTTGCGCGATATCCAATATCTATGTTTCTAGTAACGGAATTGGAAAGAGAATTTAGCTTTTTTACGGAATCATCATCCAAGTAACCGGTTAATACCTGGTAAAACCTAACCTTTTTTCTATCGACAGTTGGGTAAAGGATAGGCCATTCAGATTGGGGACTTACCGAGAACAAACAATCAATATTGTATTCATTAATAAACCAACAAATGTCTTCAGAATTTTTATACTCATCCTGTGGCATCACTATTTTTACGGCTTTTGAACCAAAGATCGGCTCAACCTGTTTTACTGCTCTCAGCAAATGTTCTTTACCTGACCATCGTGATGAAATAAAGCCGTAATGAAAAATTATGAGGTTAAAATCAATTTTAAGCAAATATTCAGGGATTGTATCAACAGAATCCAAGCCTAAATAATAACAATGAGAATTGGAGTATTTCTTAAACGAATAGAGATGTTCTTCTATTGTGCTTCGAAGCGGATAACCCAAACATTTGTATATAATTAATATTTTTAGTTTCGATTTAATTAGAAATTTGAGATAGAATTAATAAATGGCTTTGATGATAGTGATTAACAAACTTGCTGTAATTAAGTTTTAACATAAATTTATTATAAAAATTATTTATCGATTTATCTGATTTCAAATATTCAAGCCCAGATAACTGATTGAAAGGGTCAAAATTCTCTAATACACATTTTCCAATTATTTTATTATTAAAACCCCGTGTAAGCAACAATTCTAGTGAACTGATGTCGAATTGATTAACGTGTTTAGGTTTATTCTTTTCGAAATTGGTATTTTTATTTAAATCTTCTTTATTATTAAGAATAAATAAAAGACATGAATCTTCAGATAAGTCACTCTCGAATTGAGAAATTAAATCATTTAATTCAAACACACTTTCTAAAATATTAATACAAATAAACAATTTTTTTCCCGAAGTTTTATTATTGATAATATGTGGAAACGAACCGATATCGCAGTTAAAATCTTTTATTGAATATTTTCTATATATGCGTTCAGTATTTTTAAAATCTGAATCTAATTTTTTTTCAAAATAATTTCCTAATTCAGAGTTCTTTTCCGAAACCACCGATATAGAACAAAATGAATTTATATCAGGAATTAATTTGAGCGAGTTATTTATAATTTGGTCTTGATATTGGGACATTTATTTAATAAATAGGGAATATTAAAGCGTTTTTTGGATTACTAAGTTTATTTCACATTTATAATGCATGTTTTTAAACAGGGTTGGAAAATGTTTTTTAATGAATTTATATTTCCATTGATAAAATTTCCAAAATCTGCCGTAGTATTTTACCTTTTCTATCATGCGGTTTTCACTTATTACATCACCCACCGAATTCCATTCGATAACTTTACAATTAAATTTGTATTTAAATAATATATTTAACTGATGTTCATCAAAGTTTCTTATGTGTACAAAGTAAAAGGGATAATCTTCTTTCAAGTATTGAGAAAGATCTTCCCGATATGGAACCCGCATAATAAAGTGACCACCCGGTTTAAGGATATTTAAAATATTTTTAATAGCGATATTTAAATCAATCATATGTTCAAGAACATCCGTACAGACTATTAAATCAAAATAGTTATTATTATAAGGAAGTTCTTCAATTTTTGCTAAAGCACAATCAATTCCTTTAGATTTTGAAATTTTTAAATAATCTAAGCTAATATCAACTCCGTGTTTTTTTATATTTTGAAAGTGACTTAATGTTCTACCCAATCCTACACCGATATCTAAAGTTTTATCATTTTCTTTAACGTATTTACGAATCAATCTAACCGTACTTAATTCTAGTTCCATCCATTGCGATTCAGGAATAAAGGGATTGTGACCGGTATTGCTCAGTTCAGTAATATGGACCTTAGAAATTTCTTCGTAATTATTAATGTACTTATCTGTCTCCGAAAACACCGGAATTTCATCTACAAACTTTAAAGGAGAATTTTTATACAGATTCATTTAATTTATTTATTCAATAGTAATTTCAATTTATTTAATCCTATTAATTTCCCATATTTGGTAGCCATTGTTATGAAATACCATTTAGTTGGAATACGAGGTTTAATAATGAAAAAATAATAGTCTATTTTCCAAGAAAGCCAATCGGTAAATCTATTATAAATGAATAAATGTAAATCGGTTAATTTAGGTTTATTGATCTTAAAAGCCAGTTCAGCAGATTTATTTGTAACAAATTCTACGAATGTCTTGTAACTGTATTTTCCTGACAAGACTATGTCTTTATAAGCATTATTCACTATTTTCTTTCTGTTAACGTCATTTTTTATCTGCATCATAACTTCATCTAAATTGCTAAAGTCATTTTTAACAGCGATGTAATGTTTCCCTCCGATCAAGATATCATTAAATGTGCTTTCTAACATTACTTGACATGTTTTTGTAACACAACATTCCAAATGTCGGGGCGAAATATTAATTAATTTTAATTTGCCATCCAATCCGGGAAAGCATTCTTGTTCTATTTCTTCAAAACTGCAATTGGGGTTTTGCTTTAAATATTCACTTCCTTTTTTCCATATTTCGCCATATTTATCTAATACAGTTGCACCGCCTTCAACACCTATCATGTATTTGCACTTATGTAAAAACTTCGGCCATTTATTTCCAAACAAAGTGTCTTCTGGTTTAATAGAAATATCATTATTTATACTATACTTGTCACAAGCTTTTTTAAAAACATCGGAGATTTGCGATTTCATGTACCCATGACGTCCTAACCATTGAGGTAGATTACGAGCTCTATAACCAACATCAATAACTCTTTTAATAAATAGAGATCGCAACCTAGAACGAAATATTGATTTAGGATCTATGTAACCGGTTAATACCCGGTGAAATTTAACTTTATTATGATCTACTTCATCAAAAATTTTTAAAGCCTCTTCCATTGTTGCCAAAGTAAACACAACTTGAATATTTAGTTCATTTATTATGTGACTTAGTTCAAATGAGTTTTTATATTCATCTTGTGTTATTAGAGCTTTAACAGCTTTTGATTTTGAAAAATGCCTTACCTGATTTAAAGTTAAATCTAGAAATTCTCTTCCGGCCCATCTTGATGAGGCAAAGCCGTAATGATAAATAATTAAGTCAAAATCAATATTATTTAGATAATCTGGAATTGGTTCAGCTTTATTAAAACTATCAACTCTATGATCTAATTTATAATAATAACATCGTGCATTAGAATAACGTCGGAAAGAATACAAATGCTCATTAACTGTAGTACGAAGTGGAAAGCCAAGGCATTTATAAAGAATGAGAATATTCAAAATTTTGAATTCTATTTTTTGACTAAGACTAACCCCCTTATTCTAGACAGATGTTTGAAGTCATCCGGGTTGAAGGCGCGAGCTAATTGTTCAGATTTTTCGGAAAATGATGTGTTGTGTTTTACGTTATTCTCACCTACCAAAGTTGGATAAACAACTCTGGTTAGATAGTCATATGCGCCTAAGTGAAATTCATCAACTAAACTATAATTTTCTTCAAGCAATGGTTTAATTTCCGAATAGTTAGAATAATAATTAATTTTAGCGGGTACGAGGTCAGAAAGGTTTAATTCCTTTCTTAATTTATTCATTTCATAAAAACCTTCATTAAAACCTTCAACTAAAATTAATTTACCTCCTTTTTTAAGAAGTTTTGTCATGTTGAGTATGGCTGTTTTTTGTTCATTGAAGTTCGCCAAGTTAATTAATACTCTTACACAAGTTATTGCGTCATATTGATTGGTCAGTAATTTAGGTTCTAGAATATTATCATGAATAAATTTATTGTTTTTTTCTCCATAAAGAGTTTTAGCACGATCTATCATATTGGTTTCATAATCAAATGCATCAACCCATTTAACTTTATCACGGAATAAATTGGTGCTTATTCCCATTCCACATCCTACTTCGAGTAAATGCATGGATGGTTCTAAATATTTTATAATATAATCGTATTCTAGATTTCTTTGGAACACATCCATAATGTTTACCTCCAAATCATTTTCTACTGTTTTAGCTCTTTCATTCCAGTAGTTATTTGTTTCTGTTTTTTTCATACTTGATATTTATATAATTTTATGTTTTTTAAAGTAAGGAAATACTATTTTGTAGTACAATTTGTGTCCTTCTTCATTTAAGTGAATCCCATCTTTTAGCAGATAATGGGAAATGGTCTTATTTATTTTATTTAATTCGATTAAGAAGTATCTTTCAATGTCAATCAATTGGACTTTCTTTTCTAAAGCGACTTGTCTTATTATTTGATTATATTTTCTGTTACCAATTTGATGTTCTATTTTTTTATTTTTTACTGTAATTTTTTTATTGGTTGGGTGATTTGTATCAAGAAATATTTTTTTTGCGCCAAATGCTTTTGCACGATCAATTATCTCAATTAAATTAGCTTTAAAGGCAGCTTGGCTTACTCGCTGTAAACCATTATCAGAAGCCCAGTAGTTACTGTCATTAATTCCATATTGGATTAGTATGCTAAATATACCATGCTGTTGTACATCAAAAGGCATTTTTTCTAAAACCATTCGAGTTGTATCGCCGCTATGAGAGGGATTAAATATAATATAATCTGAATCATGCTTGTTTAATTCCACAGATAATTTACTTACCCAAGTTTTATGCGGACTTATAAATTGTCCAAAGCATATTGAATCTCCAAAAAAGAAAATATTTTTACTCATAGTTATTTATATTTGAACTCTTCCAATTTAAAAGTGGCCTTAAATAACCACCAAAATTACCTTTGTAATCGTTAGCGAGTATACCGTCATCAAAAGCTTCAAAACTTATAGGGCTATCAATGCAAAAATGTTGACCATAATTTTCGCAATAACCATTTATAGTTATATAATATTTACCGTTATTAAATGTGTGAGGAGGAATCTCGCATTCTATATTATAATAACCGGATTTATTTCGAATAATTGGATATTTTGGTTCCACATTGCTTATTGAACCAAAAATTAATTCACCGTTGGAATAAAATAGGCCAAATGAAAATATTGGCAATACATTATCAGAAATAGTTTCATATTCAATTACAAGCTTGTAACTACTTGAAATATTTACTATTGAAGGTGTAGTGTTTTTTGAATCTTGTATAGATACTTTATTTATTTTAATTTTTAAATTTCCGGGCCTTTCTTCTTTCAGCCAAGTTTTTCCATAAGTTGAATATGTCTTTTCTCCAAAATAAAGTTCAATGGCCTTGTCAAGATTTCCTTTTGATTTCAACAACCCATTTTCTAAGTATATTCCCGACGTACATAAATTCTTTATAACAGAAACATTATGACTAACAAACAATACTGTTTTCCCCTGACCAGAAACATCTTTCATTTTTCCAAGACATTTCTTTTGAAACTCCATGTCTCCAACAGCTAAAACTTCATCCACAATGAGAATATCAGATTCTAAATGTGCAGCTACAGCAAAAGCTAAACGAACATACATTCCTGAAGAATATCTTTTAACGGGCGTATCTATGTAGCCCCCAACTCCACTAAATTCAACTATTTCATCAAATTTTTTTGCAACTTCTTTTTTTGTCATTCCTAAAATAGCACCATTGAGAAATACGTTATCCCTTCCACTAAGGTCTGGGTGAAATCCTGTTCCAACTTCCAAAAGGCTAGCTATTCTTCCTTTTATTTTATAAGTTCCTCTGGTGGGTGCAGTGGTTCGGGAAATTATCTTAAGCAAAGTAGATTTTCCAGCACCATTTTTACCTAGAATCCCAAGAACTTCCCCCTTTTTTACTTCAAAATTAATATCATTTAATGCCCATATTGATTGAGATTTACTTATTAAAGTCCTGTCATTTTTTTCTGCAATAATTGATAACGGATCTTCTTTACTTTGCAATGACGCCCACCAACGTTTAATATCGTTGCCAAAGGAGCCGCTTCCAACTTCGCCCAATCGATACATTTTACCTAATCCTTCAATTTTTATTGCTATATCACTCATTATATTGTGTCCATAAATGATTTTTCTATTTTATTGAATATCAGAATTCCAAGGAGAAGGGTTATAATGCCAATAGTAATGGAGTAAATTATCCATTTGGGATCAGGCATTTCGGTGGATATCATTATAGCTCTGAATAATTTAACTATATGCGTCAAAGGATTAAGATTAAAAAGCAATTGAAACTTGCCAGCAAATCCATCTAAAGGGAATACAACTGAAGAGAAATAAAGGATAAACTGAAGCATAAATGAAATTAAAAATGAGAGATCTCGGTATTTTGTTGTAAGAGCAGATGCTATTAAACCCAAACCCATTCCATAAAAAGCAAAAATTATTAGTATAAATGGCAATAAAAAAAATAATTTAATATTTGGTTGCCAATTAAAATCTTTAAAATAAGTATAAATAAATAAAAGGCATAATAAAACAATGAATTGAATAATAAAAGAAATAGCATTAGATAAAACAATAGATATTGGCACGGTTAATCTTGGAAAATAAACTTTTCCAAATATTCCAGCATTACTCAAAAAAACTGAAGAGCTTTTGCTAAGTGAAGTTGAAAAGAAATTCCAGATTGTTAAACCCGATAATGTATAAATAGCATAGGGTATTTCTCCGGTTTTAAATTTAGCAAACCAGCCAAAAATTACCGTAAAGAAAACTGTTGATAGAATTGGTTGAATGATTAACCAAAGAGGGCCAAGGATGGTTTGTTTGTACTGGGAAATAATATCACGTTTTGTGAAAAGTAAAATTAGATCTCTATAATTCCATACTTCTCTTAAATTTAATTCAAGCAAGGAGGACTTAGGACTAACAATCAAATCCCAATTATCTTCTTCTTCATTTTTCACAGGGTAGTTTTCATCCATTTAATAGTTTCTCTGATTCCATCGATCAGATTAACTTCCGGTTTGTAATTTAGATATTCCGTTGCAAAATCTATTGATGCAAAGCTGTCTTTAATTTCCCCTTTTCGTGGTGCCAAATAATTAACGGAAGAATTTGATTTTAATTCGTCGGCTATGAACTTGTACAATTCATTTACGCTTTTAGTTGAACCAAATGCTATATTGTATACTTTATTAAATGCATTTGAATTAGTGCTTGAAGCGGCGAGTAAATTAGCATGTACTACATTATCAATAAATGTAAAATCGCGTTGGTTGGTTCCGTCGCCATAAATGTTGCAAGGTTTGCCAGTAAGTAAATTATGAATAAAAATCGGAATAACTGCAGCATACGGACCGTTAGGGTTTTGTTTAGGGCCAAATACATTGAAATACCTTAGGCCTATAATTTCCATTCCGTATAAGTCGGCATATACTTTGGCGTATAATTCATTTGTTTTTTTACTGATGGCATAGGGTGAAAGTGGATTTCCGACTATATCTTCTTTTTTGGGAAGTGTAAGGTCGTCTCCATACACCGATGAAGAAGAGGCGTAAACAAATCTTTTCACTTTATTTATTCGTGCAGCATCGAGCATATTATTAAACCCATTCACGTTTACATGCAGGGTATTCATTGGGAATTCAATGCTTCTGGGCACACTTCCCAACGCAGCCTGATGCAGAATAATTTCTTTGCCCGCGGTAACATTAAGACAAGTTTGGTAATCGGTTATATCTCCTCGTATAAACTCAATTTTATTTTCTTCAATGAATTCCTGTATGTTTTGAATAAATCCGGTTTCTAAGTTATCCAGCACGCTAATATTTTTGTATCCTAAGCTTACTAATTTAGCCACGATATTACTTCCAATAAATCCGGCACCACCAGTGATTAGTATTTTAGAATCTGCATTCATGCTTTTGTTTTAGATAATATTTCAGCCGGTAAATTAACCCGTAAAGAAAAGCCAATACTTTCAAGGGCAATGGTATAAATTTCTTTTCCGGAGTTTCTTTCAATTATCCCCCGCATACCTTTGAATTGTCCGTGTGTAATTAGTGTGCGATCGCCGATTTTGAAATCGGCAAGAGGTCCGGCTTCGGCATAATAACCTTTTTGTTCTATATCTTTTAATATTTGAATTTCAATATCTCGAATAATCGCGTCTTTGCCATTGTATCTTACATATTGAATTACGCCACTGGATTTAAATACCAATTCTCTTTGTTTTTCATTAAGATGCACGAATACATATCCATTTAGCAAAGGCGTGTAAACAGTTTTTTTGCGGTCGCTCCATTGCTTGCGTTCTTTTTTTAAAGGCACATAAGCTTCAATTCCCAATTCGGTTAAACGCAGTTGAATTTTTTTTTCTGCTCTTGATGAAACGTATAATGCCTTCCAGTTCATTTTATTCAAAGCTTCGCCACCTCAGTCACATCCTGAATTTTTAATTGAATAGTGGGAGGAAAAATTCATCCCAGTATTTATGTTTTACTTTTGATAAATCAAAAGCGGGTGCAAACCGGGTTCTGTTATTTTTTCAATTACAAATTCCGATGGCAAGTAGCAGATGAATTTAATTTTTTTATTGAGTTTCTTTTCAGCCTTAGCTATCAATTCTACCAAATAAGGCTTGTTAATATCTCCAACTAATACAATGTCTATTATTTCGCTGTCAATCCCTTCAGCCAATTTACCAACCAGGTAAACCATTTCTAAATTTCCAATGCGTTGCAAAATGTAATCCACCACATATTCTATCCCTACCAATTTGAAGACAATGCGGTGTATATCAGAGAATAAGGGGTGATTGGTGTTGGCTCTAAAATATTTTTTATTACCGTAAGTTTGCGAGGTTAAAAAGCCGGATTGTTCAAATTTATTGAGCTCAAGCCGGATGGAGTTAGTAGATTCATTAAACTCTTCTTCCAATCCTCTTAAATAAGACGTATTATTACTATTGATGAAGAACTTGTAGAGTAGCTTAATTCTTGTTTTTGAGGATATTAGGGTCTCTAACATTGAGTAGTAAAATTACTCAATTTTGTGTAAATCGCCAATTATTTATTTAAATAACCTGAGTTTTTTCCATATCCTTTTCCGTAGCCATAACCATAGCCATAACCGTAACTATATCCGTAACCCCGATAATAATACTTCCGACCCAGGTTTTTGACCCCGTTCAATAATAAATTAATATTTTTAAGGTTATTGTTTTCAATTAGTTCCTCAATAAAAGTGATTACTTTTTTGTTGCTGCTGCGGGTGTTTAATACGAAGATAGAAGCATCCACATATTGAATCATAAATACAGAGTCAGATAATAATCCGGCTGGTGGGGAATCAATAATTACATAATCATAATTATTTTTAGCAAAGGCAATTAATTCCTTGAGCTTTTCCGAAAGGATAAACTCAGATGGATTCGGTGGGATAGGACCCGAAAAAATACAATGTAAATTTTCAATTCTGGTTTCGGTAATAATTTCTTCTAAAGAATTTAATCCGGATATAAATGTAGTAATTCCTTTATCCTGATTCTGTAAATTAAATCTTTTAAAAATGCGGGGTTTGTGTAAATCTAATTCTAATAATACTGTTTTTTTACCGCTTTTAGCAAGGATGGTGGCGAGATTGGTGCTGGTAAATGTTTTACCTTCTCCAGGCAAAAAGGAAGTAATTAAATAGGTTTTCGCGTGTGAATCGACATTGGCGTATTGTAAATTTGTTCTGAAATTCCGAAATGATTCGGAAATTAATGAATTTGGGTTATTATCTACAATAATTCCTTCCGTTTCTTCCTTTTTAATAAAAGGTAAAACACCTAAAAGTGGTAAACTAGTTAATTCTTTTAAATGTTCAACGGATTCAATTCTTGAAAAATAAAACATGCGTATGAATATGATGAATAAGGCTAAAAATAAACCCGCACTAACAAATTGTTTTTGAATTTTAGTAATGCGATCGGGGTCATCGGCTCCTATATAGCGTGGAGACTCCACTATTTTAATATCAGAAATAATACCTGCTCTGGCAATTTTGGTGCTGGCCTTTTTTTCCAATAAAAAGTTATAGAGTTGTTCGCTTACCACTGTTTTACGTTGAATATTTAATAGATCTCTTTGTTTACCCGGAATTTGTCTAGCCTCATTTAAATAGTTTAATATTTCTTTTTCAACATTTTCAATTTGTTGCTTTGTTGCTTTACGACTATTATTGATGTAAACCAATAGGTCTTGTTTGGTTTTTTTAATACTGTTTTTAAGTTCGCTGATTAATGGATTATTCTCTTTCGCAACACTGTACATTCTATTCAAGTCAATTTGTTTATTGTAAAGTTCATTCACTGCTTTTAACATAAAGCCACTTTTTTCGGTAATAAAAACATTGGGCGGTAAAAACTGGGGATCTCTATCCTCAATGATATATCTTTCCAAATCATTTAAGGCTTCAATCTGCATTTTAAAATCAGAACGTTGATTGTCATAACTTCCTATTTTGCTTAAAAAATCACCTTGCTCCCAATTTAAATCAATAATATTTTTGCGCTGTTTGTAATTCTGCATGGTATCTTCCAAACCTTTTAAGGAAAACGTAATTTCACTCAACTGTCTGTCGATATACTCAATAGTTCTTTCGTTTAAATCAAATTTGGATTTTAACTTACCCATCGCATAAACCGTATTCATGGTGTCTAAAATCAATACGGCTCTTTCCGGTAAAATATCCACTAAATCAACTTTAAGGATATTGGTATAGGTAATGTTTTCAGCAGTTAAATTACTTCTGATTTTATTGATTAAAAATTCTTTGGTGTGAATGGTGAATTGATAGAGCATGGATTGAAAATCCTTTTCTTTGTTTTTTGTAAACAGATCAATTCTACTAACATTAATTATTAAATCGGTATCAATTAAATCGGTATTAAATTTTCCGCTTAATGTTTTTATGTTAGAACCTTCACCAATCGATATTTGATAATTATCAAAGTCAACAACACGTATATCAATAGGAACTTCATAATAACCCGGGTTTATTTGCTTAACAGTTACTTTAAACGGCATTCCGTTAAACTGTTCGGTGGTTCTTACTTTCCCTACAATAAAATAAGAAACCTGTAATCGATCCATTAATTTTTCTACTACTTTACTAGCCAGGTCATAAGATTGTATAATTCTGATTTCATTGAGATTGTCAACATAACCCCCGTAATTGTAAAAGTTAGCATCACTTAAAACGTTGCTTTGATAATAAGTATCGTTATTTTTAAGTAAAAACTCTGTAGAAGCCTTGTAGCTAACGGTTAGCCGATATACATAAAAAGACCCTATAGCATATGCCAAGGGAAGTATAATCAAAGGAATCCACCAATTGGCCTTAATTACTCTATAAATAAGACTTAGATCTTTGGCTGAAACAAGAGATTGTTTTTTATTAACGCCGGAGGTAGCCACTTGTATTGCAAATATATGATTTTAAAGCCAATTGTTGTTTTATAATTGATTTTTTTATACTTTTATACACTATATTTGCCTCAATGACAACACTTAGGTTCTTAATCATTTTCATCCTTGTTTTAATTGGAAGTCAATATATGTTTGGAGCGCCCCCTCCACCTCCACCGCCGGTGGGAACGCCCTCCTGTTGGCCCCCTCCTTGCATTCCTATTGATGGAGGAATCTCTTTTTTAGTTGCAGCCGGGGCAGCTTATGGTGCTAAAAAGTTGTATAAAGCACACAAAAAAAAGTCATCTATTCAATAATATTAAACGCTAATGAAGGCATCCTTTAAACAAAACGCCTTTGTTCAGTTTATTTTCAAAGCCGGAATTATTTACTTAGTTCTTTTTCTGCTTTATCAGTTTATTGTTAAACGATATACTTATTATGATCAGAAGTTTATAGGAAGTATTATTTCCGCCGCTGATTTTATTGTGCAATTATTCGGTTATAAAACATTCAAAAGCTTACAAGATATAGATATGCAGGTGATAGGATTGGATGGTTCAACAGGGGTTTGGATAGGTTCAAACTGTAATGCGATAACCTTATTTACCCTTTTCAGTGTCTTTATTTTTGCTTATCCCGGTAATCAAAAAGATAAATGGTGGTATATTTTAGCCGGAAATTTAGCTATTCATGTATTGAATATTTTTAGGGTGGTAGCTTTAATGTTTATCAATCTGAAATTTCCAAGTTATCTGGATTTTAATCATACTTACACTTTTACGTTTTTGGTGTATGCGTTTATTTTTTGGTTGTGGATTATTTGGGTTAATAAGTTAGCAGATAAAAATAGGCAAAGTGAAAAAACGTAAATACTTTTTATTGCTTAGTATATTGGTATTCGGAGTTCTGGGCTATTTCCGGGAAAGGTTTTTCGAACATTTAAATATTATTTTGGCCAGTGTTTACAGAGGAACAAATGAGTACGAAATTGTGCACCAGGAAATGCCGCAAATTTTAGCTCCTTTAATGTCATGGTCATATATTAATTTATATTATTCAAAGTACGCGTTTACTCTTGGCTGGACTTTTATATTTTATGCATGCAGTTATGTTTCATTAAAATTGCTTTTAACGGAGGCGGGTTTATTATTGAAATATTTAACCCGAGCATACCTGCTCATACTAATTTTAGCCGCTATTTCGATGATTTTTGGGTATTTTATTAACGGAAACTTGAAAAATGATGAGTACACTTTTAGCCGTTGGTTATTGGGTATTGGACAATCACCTATAATTTGCTTAATTTTACTTGCATCAGAAAAATTAAACCTCAAATCTATATCACATGATTAGTAAAGATTCAACAGTATTTAAACTCATCAAAGAAGAATTACATCGCCAAACAAACGGGATAGAATTAATTGCCAGTGAAAATTATGTAAGTGATCAGGTAATGAAAGCAATGGGCAGTGTGTTAACAAACAAATATGCCGAAGGATTGCCATTTAAAAGATATTATGGGGGATGTGAGGTAGTTGACCAGGTAGAACAATTAGCCATTGACAGAGCTAAACAACTATACGGTGCGGCTTGGGTAAATGTGCAACCGCATTCCGGAGCGCAGGCTAATGCCGCCGTAATTTTAGCCTGTTTAAAACCAGGCGATACGATATTAGGACTAGATTTATCTCACGGCGGACATTTAACACATGGTTCACCGGTAAATTTTTCGGGAAAAACATATCGGGCTACATTTTATGGGGTAGATAGAGAAAGTGGAAAGATTGATTGTGAAAATGTAGCAGAAATAGCCAGAAGAGAAAAACCTAAAATGATTATTTGCGGAGCAAGTGCCTATTCTCGCGATTTTGATTATAAGCGATTGAGAGAAATTGCTGATGAGGTAAATGCTATTTTATTGGCCGATATTTCTCACCCCAGTGGTTTAATTGCTAAAGGAATTCTGAATGACCCTTTACCGCATTGTCACGTTATCACATCAACCACGCATAAAACATTAAGAGGACCAAGAGGGGGCATGATTATGATGGGCCAAGATTTTGAAAATCCGTTTGGAGAGCGAACACCTAAAGGTGAATTAAAAATGATGAGCAACGTGTTGGATATGGCTGTATTCCCTGGTACTCAGGGCGGTCCGCTGGAGCACGTTATAGCTGCAAAGGCAGTGGCTTATCACGAGGCTTTATCGGATGATTATTTAAAGTATTGTATACAAGTTGTAAAAAATGCGGCTACTATGTCAAATGCATTTAAAGAATTGGGTTACAATATTGTTTCCAAAGGAACAGACAATCATATGTTTTTAATCGACTTAAGAAATAAAAATTTAACCGGTAAAGACGGCTTAGCTGCATTGGAAAAAGTAAATATTACAGTGAATAAAAACATGGTTCCGTTTGATGATAAGTCGGCTTTTGTGACTTCCGGAATTAGAATTGGGTCAGCTGCTATAACCACTCGCGGTTTAAAAGAAAAAGATTGCATTAAAATTGTGGAATTACTTGATCAAGTACTAATGAAACGAGATAATGATACCGAATTAGCAAAAATTAAAAAGAAGGTAAATACCATGATGGTTAAATACCCTCTTTTTAAAGCTTGATTTTAGTTTTCAAATCTCAAAACTTTTTTGAACCACTTGTTCGCCATTTTCTGTTTTAAGTTCAATGGTATATTTGCCTTTAGCCATCCCTTTTACCGGAAGCTTTAAGTCATAAATTGTATTTGACTTTAAACTCCATTGTCTGATTATTTTACAAACTTCCCGCCCTTTTTTATCAAACACATGCAAGGTGGTGTAGCTATCTTTTGGAATGATATAATTAAACTGACCGCTTAATTCAGTTGCAAAATTTTGCATCACTCCACTTTGATAAACCAAAGTTTTAGTTTCTAAAGAATACCAGGGCAACTCTTCACCTTTTAAGGTACAAACCAGATTTCTTAATTTTTTAACGAGCGTATCCACTTTAGAATAGACTTGCGCACTGGGTTGTTGATCGCTTAAGGCCCATATCGCCTGTTGTGTAACATTATTATCAAATTGATTTGAATTAAGAAATCTGGCCAGGGTTACCAAACTGCTATCTCCTAAATTATTTAAGCCGTATTTGGCATTTTTCTTAGGACAATGATTACTGGCCTGGCAACAATATCCATAAACCGGAACCCATTTTTGTTCTTTCTTTTTAAGTACAATAATTTCCTGGCGGGTGATTAAGATATCCTGATCCTTTTCTTCGAGTGAATTTAATCTACGTCCTGCTTCAATTAAAATAAATAAGGAATCCGAACTCATATTAATCAAATTCATTTGAATGCAAAAGCCCTGGTATCCGCCTAAACTATTAGCGCTTGCTTTAATGTAGTGTTCATCCAAAGCTTTCTGTAATTTCATTTTTAAATGTTTTGCATTAGCCAATGCCGAACAAATCATTAGTGTTATTAAAATTGCTTTTTTCATTTTTCCTCCTCTTTTACAAATAACTTAGGTTTTAAACTTTGGTTACAAAAATTAATTTTTGTAATTTTCTAATCTTATCTAAGCATGGAAAGATTCACAGGTATTATCGGTATAGTTGTCATTTTTGCAATAGCATTTTTGATGTCTAATAATAAAAAGGCCATTAATTTGCGATTGGTATTTAGTGGTCTTGCCCTACAAATATTAATTGCCATATTGGTTTTAAAAGTTCCTTTTATCACAAACTTCTTTGCTTTATTGGGAAGGGGGATGGCTAAAATTGAGCAATTTGCCACCCAAGGTGCAGCTTTCGTTTACGGGGGAATAATGGTAGACACGCATGATGGGGGAGCGGCTGCATTTGGAATGAAACACACCTTTGTTTTTGCGTTTAGTGTTACGGCAACAATTATTTTAGTTTGTGTTTTGGTAGCAATATTATATCATATTGGCATTATGCAACGAGTAGTTGCTGTTATTGCCCGAGCTATGAATTTTGTGATGCGGGCAAGTGGGGCAGAAGCGCTAAGTAATATTGCCAGTGCTTTTGTTGGACAAGTAGAAGCACAAGTGATGATACGTCCTTATTTACCCACAATGACTAAAAGTGAATTACTTTCATCGATGGCCGGCAGTATGGCTTGCATTGCCGGAGGAATATTAATTGTGTATGTGAATATGGGTGCCAAGGCTGAGTATTTACTCACGGCAAGTTTAATGGCAGCTCCCGCCGCTTTGGTTATTTCCAAAATAATTTATCCCGAAACGGAAGAGCCGGTGACAAAAGGAAGAGTGAAACTTGAAGTAAAAAAAGAACATACCAATTTAATAGATGCGATTTCGCACGGAGCATCCGATGGTATGAAGATTGCTATAAATGTAATTGCTATGTTAATTGGATTTATTGCTTTGATTGCATTTATCAATTATGGTTTAGGGAAAATTTACCCCGAACTTTCCTTAGACTATATTTTCGGAAAATTATTTTATCCATTAGCTTGGTCGATGGGAGTACCTTTGGATGATGTACAGCAAGTAGCTACTTTAATGGGACAAAAAATCACCATCAATGAATTTGTGGCCTTTGATACTATGACTCATCATTTGGCAAAACCGTTAAGTGAAAAAGGATTGATTATTGCCAGTTTTGCCATTTGCGGTTTTGCAAATTTTGCTTCCGTGGGCATGCAAATTGGGGGTATAGGAGCGCTTGTTCCGGAGCGCAGAGCAGATTTGGCCAAACTAGGCATTCGAGCCTTAATCAGTGGCACGCTGGCCAGTTATTTATCGGCTACGATTGCGGGAATGCTGATCTGAATTTTACCAAAACAAATCTTTTTATTGCTTGGACAAAGATTCTATAAACAAAGAATTTATTTTGTACATTTTATTTAGCGAGTCGTAAGCATTGATGTTTCTGTTGTTGATTTGGGTATCCATTAATTTATGAAAGGTCTTATTCGTGGGATATGCTTTCTTAAGATTAGATACATTTAATGGTTTTATTACGCTACCCGGCTCCGTGCTAAAAAAGAATGCATCACTGGAGCTACCCGCCTTTTCAGTAAACATAAGTTGCTCTTGGAAATACAAATAAATTTTACCTGCTTCTACTAATTGAAATTCCATATTCTCATAAAAACGAAATGTGCGATCGTGACAATCTTTAAAACCGTAAACCTGATTTTTTTGTAATCGAAATTTCTCTCCCTGATAGTAAACATCAAAATAAGGCTTGGTGAAAAAATTAAATAGTTTTATTTTTTGTTTCTCTGTTGAACAATCAATGTCATACATGAGTTTTCCTTTTTTAAAATCATCCGTGGTTAAGTAAACTCCTCCCATGGTTTCTGAAGTATCTTTTTGAGAGAAAATTGGATTATTGAAACAGGATAAAATAACTATCCAATAAATAAAATGTTGCTTAATCATAATTAAATTTCAAGTAAAAGTATATAGATTTCGCTCAAATCAAAATGATGTGCTGCAGGCCTTGAGTTGACTTTCGTCATCCATTATGTTAGAATAAATAAAACCTCAGGGTTGTGGAACTGATCTGCCAAATTAGATTTTCGGGTATCAATTAGTGACACCTTATGTGGTTATATCGGCTAAAATTGTGGGGATATTCGTTTCATTCAAGAGCCATAAATCAAAGCTGGCGCTTTATTTTGAATATTTATGTGCTCTTAGGCTAATACTGTCATTAATTTACCTAATTTTATGTTGGTTAGATTAATAACCAATTGGTTTATGAAATTCATTTTAATATTCATAGTTTTTCTTTCATTGAATGCTTATACTCAAACTTGTAATCTTGGGAATTACCTTACTGCCTACAGAATTCCGGTTGCCGCGTACCCTTATTTCAGTGTAGGTTCCGGAATAACGGTGTCTGTTCAAACCAACTGTGGTACTTTAAGTAACACCTCTTATAATTGCGGAGGTAGTTTATATGCTGGATCTAGTCCGGCTTGGTGGTTGAATTCTGCTGCCCAGTATATTCGCTTCACTTTTTCTGCTCCGGTAAGTTATTTTACCATTTTAGTAAATGGTACCAATAACACTGAAGTTTTTTATTTTGCTGCTGCTACAGGTGCAATAACTATTTCCGATTATTGCACTCCTGACTTTACATCGGTTGGGGCAACAGTTACAGATAATGCAATTCCTGCGAATGGTTCAATTTTTACTTCCAACAATATTGTAGGATCTACCACATATACCATTACGCATAATGGATTGGGGTCTGGTTCTCGCGTAACATTATTAGATTGTTTTGTACCTACTATTTTACCTATTGAATTAATTTCGTTTTCCGCTGAATGTGTTGCAAAAAATGTTGTAAATCTGAAATGGGAAACAGCAAGTGAAAATGCTAATAAGTTTTTTACTGTAGAGCGGAGTTTTGACGCTGAGATTTGGGAAGAAATTCAAAATATAAAATCAGAAGGTAACAGCAGTCAACGACAAATTTATTCTTATATAGATTCCCCACATGATGCCACAAATTTGTATTATCGATTGCGACAAACCGATTTGGACGGGAATTACAAACATTTTGCACCGGTGAGTGTGGTTAATTGTTTTAACAAAGATATTGTTTCTATTTATCCCAATCCGGCTAATGACGAAATTACAATTACAGGCGAGAATCTTAACGAAATAAAAATTTATAACGGGTTAGGCTTTGAAATTAAAAGAATTTTGACTCATGCGGAAAAATCAACAAAGATTAATATTAAAGATTTGCCTAAGGGATTTTATTATATAAACATCGGTGAAAAAAGTTATAAGCTTACAAAAGAATAAAAATGAAAAATAAATTATATATATATTTCAGATTTTTAACCTTGAAGTTTTTTGTTCTTTCAGTATTTTTCATAAAACTGAATGAGTGTAATGCGCAGAGTTTAAATGCAACGTTTAAATATTCCCGAGCAGAGTATCAGCATACGGAAAAACTTATTCGTTTAAGTTTTAAAGATGAAACAGGTGAGGTTTTTTATTTTCATATTTTGAAAAACGAAAATATAGATGGAAAAGAAAATTTGTATAATATTATTACTCCTATTGACACTAACCTAATTTCTATAAATGTAACAAATCAAAATTTGATTGGTAAAATGATTCGGATTAAATACGATCCAATAAATGAGATAGATCCGGCAAACCCTTATTGTTGCTACAAAATCCGCTCATTTAAAATACTTTGAAAAGTTAACTGAAAATTAAGTTTAATGTATTTTTTAGAAATTACTTTTGTGTAATAAATTTCAAATTCCGTTTCAAGCCCTTGTGTTTAGTTCGTTTTACCGCTGAATTTTTAAATATTACTTGAAAAGTTTCTTCTGTTATTTCCTCCCACTGCTCTTTAGTAAATGAAAGTAAGTTTCTAGAGTCGTTGAACAAAGGCTCGTGATGAGTTGTTGAAAAACGATTCCATGGACAAACATCCTGGCATACATCGCAACCAAAAACCCAATTATCCATTTTGTTTTTGAATTCTTGCGGAATTTCGTTTTTTAATTCTATCGTTAAATAGGAAATACATTTGCTTCCGTCAACCAAATAGGGTTCTATAATTGCCTCGGTGGGACAAGCATCTATACATTTTGTACAGGTGCCGCAATAATCTTTGATAGGCTGATCATATTCGAGTTGTAAATCAACCAGGATTTCAGCAATGAAAAAAAATGATCCGTTTTCTTTTGTAATTAAATTAGAATTTTTTCCTATCCAACCTAATCCACTTTTGGCTGCCCAAACTTTGTCCATTACCGGAGCACTGTCTACAAAAACTCTTCCGTTAAAATCGCCAATCTGATCTTTAAGTTTAGTTAGTAATTCTTTCAATTTGTTTTTAATAATTTCATGGTAGTCTTCTCCATAAGCATATTTTGAAATTTTAGGTGAGCCTTCAATTTGTTTTTCTTCGGGAAAATAGTTGTATAGTAATGAAATTACAGATTTGCAGTTTTCTACTAAAAGAGCGGGATTGGTTCTTTTATCAAAATAATTCTCCATGTACTTCATTTCACCATGCCGATTATTTTTTAACCACGTTTCTAATTGAGCAGCTTCCTTCTCCAGAAAAACAGATTTGCTAATGCCACAAAAATCAAAACCGGCTAGTTTCGCTTCTTTTTTAATTAATTGTGTTAGTTTTTCTCTATCCATTTGTCTGAATTCGTGTAATATTAATTATTATTGAGAGAATGGGTTACTTTTTTAATTTATTGGTATGAATGGTGAATATGAATTATTTTCGGACTCTAAATCGTTTAAATTAATGTATTTAACAATTATTTAATCGACCAAATACCTAAAAATAACGATTAATAAGTAAATTTGCACCGGAATTCTGAATTTGATATAAATAACTGAATTTCATTAAATTACTGTAAAAACATAAAATTAAAACAAGATAAAATGACAAAGACAGAAAATCCACTAATTGACAGCATCGTTGAAACTCAAACTAATTTCATAAATAATTGGGTTGATTCAGCTAAAAAATTTCAATCTGCTTTTAGCAACGGAAACATGAACGGACAAGGACAATCTATTTACAATGATTGGTTGGAAAAGCAAATGCAAATTTTAAATGGCATGAAAGAAAGTTCAAATAATTTATTTAACTCTACTTCAAATTCTAATCCGCAAGATTTTTTCAAAAATTGGTTTAACCAACAAGCTGATTTTTCAAAACAAATGGCTGATTTTAATCAAAGTATTTTTAACAGCTACTCTAATTTTGGTAAACCAGCGCAAGATTATATGAGCAATTTTGGTAATGCCAATAATGCATTCACCAATATTTACAATTCATGGGTTCAAACTTTGAATTCAACTTATGATGTAATGAGCAAGAACATGAACGGTGCGTTTAACAAAGACGTTTTCAGTAATTTTGTTCAAGGCAATCAATTGTATACTAAAATGCAAGCATTCTTTCAGCCGATGATTGATGCTGCTAAAAACGGGCAATTTAATTTTGAATCTTTCAAATCTTATTTTACTCCTGAAAATTATCAGAACCTTTCTAAGCAATTGTTTAGCAATTTATATCAAGGGCCGGATTTAAAAGAAGTTTATGACAATGGTATTAACCAATTGCAAAAGTTTTTCACTTCAAATCATAATTTAAGCAAAGAGTACTTTGAACAAATTTCAAAAATGAAGAATGAATTCCCTCAATTATTTTCAGGGAATTTTGAAAAGGTAAAAGAATTATACGGTCAGGTAAATAATGTGTTTGGTAAAACATTTGAACCTTTATTGAAAGTAGTAAGTCCGGGTAAAGAAAAAGAAAATATTGAAGCTACCATTACTTTAATGGATAAATTAGCTGAGTATACTATCAAACAATCAGAATTACAAGCCTTATTACATAGCACTACACAAGCCAGTATCGAAAAAGTGGCTAAGGATTTTGCTGAGAAATTTAAAACGCCTGAATCTTTAACAAAGATGCCAAATACGCAGGAATTATATAACGAGTGGATTAGCGTGAATGAGAAATTATTTACAGATCTTTTTGCAAGTGATGAATTTAGCAAAGTAAAAGGTGCAGCATTAAATTTAAGTATGGATGTTAAAAAACAATTTCAAACTCAGTTTGAGCAGGTTTTTGAAAATTTCCCGGTTGTTTTTAAATCAGAAACAGAGGAATTACACAAAAGTATTTATGACTTAAAGAAGCAAGTAAAAGAACTTCAGAATAAATTAGCTATTGCAACTAATGATTCTGACGAGGAGAAATCTTCAAAAACTCGTAAAAAATAGTACTTATAGCTAGAACCCTAAAGGCCGTCCATTGTGTTTGTTGGACGGCCTTTTTTTATTTTTAAATTTGAAACAAACATGTTAAAGCAGTATCAATCGCATAAGATTGTTTTCATTTCCTTTTTGGCTTCTGTCATTTTAGTTTTTTTTTATGTCAGACCCTTAAATTCTCCCTTCTCTCCAATTATTTCAGGAGATGGATTTGGATATTATGCGTATTTACCGGCAAAATACATATATAATGACACCGATTTGAAATTTGATTGGTTTAATGAGGTGTACGGTAAGCATTATCTAACCAAATTTGAGCGAGCCGATGATAATTTTTTAGTTGTTTATAAGGGTAAAAAGATAAACAAGTATTATCCCGGTTTATCTATGCTATGGCTTCCGTTTTTTAAAACCGCACACTTGTTGGCAGAACCTTTAGGTTATAAAGCAGATGGTTTTTCATTTCCCTATCAGGCTGCTATTGCATTGGCAAGCTTAATTTATTTACTAATTGGTTTATTTTATTTACGGAAATTGCTTTTGTTAGTGGAGCCTCAACAATACTGGTTGAGCGCTTTAATTCCCATTTTTTTATTTTATGGCAGCTGGTTATATAAATACGCCACGGTGTTTAATTCATTAACTCACGTTTATTCATTTTCGATTATAACCTTATTTATTTATCATGCTTTAAAATTTATTTTAAAGGAAAAAGAATTTCATGTTTTAATTTATTCAGTTTTATTTCTTGTTATAGCAGTGTCCATCCGTCCATTAAACCTTATTTCGGCTTTTGTAATTGTTCCTTTTATTAAATCAGATTATTTAAAGATTAAAACAGTATTCCGGAATTTTCAAATTAAACATATTAGTGCATTGTTACTCATTTTACTGTTTTTTTATAATCATTTTAATACACAGTTTACCCAAACAAATTCATTCTTTGCCGATTCCTATTCAAACGAACGATTTTATTTAAGTAATCCCAAATTGCTGGAGGTTTTATTTAGTTTTAATGCCGGCTTATTTATTTATTGTCCGCTCTTTATTTTTGTAATTCTATTTCTTTTAAATAAGGGCAAGAGAAAAACCGGATTGTTCTTAATTCTTTTTTTGCTGGGCATAATATATCTATACGCTTCCTGGTGGTATTGGCCAATTACTACAAGAGCCTTGATTGATTATTATTCCGTTTTTTCAATACTGATATTATATGGTGTAGTGGAATTATCTAAAAGAATACAATTATTTACATTATTTGTTTCTCTAATTTTTGCAGCACATTTCCAACTTAAAAACTATCAATTAAGTCATGAAATTTTGGATGGCAACTTAACCTATTTTGAGTTATTCAAAAAAAATTATTTTCAAATAAAAAAGGTAAACCAATATGTTGTACCACCTCAAACCATATTGGATAGCGTTGCTTTTCTCGAAAATTTGGAAAGTTATCCCCCAACCTTAAAAGTTACGAATCCGTATTCAGGTAAGGTTTCCGGCCTGTTAGATAGTGTTATTAATTTCACAAAAGCCCTTCATTTTCAACCCCCCTTATTTTTAAAGAAAAGCGGTATAAAAAAGGTGCGCATTTCATTTATGGGAAATTTTAAAGATTCGGCACAATTTGCTCAATTATATCTTTATCTGTATGATAAAGAAAACAAAGAAGTGTCGGCTTATCCATTTTACATCAACGATGCGGTAGTTGCTAATTCATGGACCTTATACGAATTTGGACATGAATTTACAGAGGAAGAGTTGTTAAAAACAGATCATATAACTTGGTTTATTTGGAAAAATGGCGGTTTGGGAGAAATTTGGTTTGACGATTTAAAAACTGAATTTTTACTGTGCGATAAAAGCTATGAAATTGTAAAGTAAATAAAATAATATCGTAAATTTGAATTAAGAAAAATCAGTATGCAGAATAATTTATTTGAAGAATTTAATAATATAAATTCTAAGGTTTTAAAAAGTTATACGACGTTAAATGAGATTAGTAAAGTTGAAATTGCTACCAGTCCTAAAACAGCCGTATACGCTGAAGATAAATTAACGCTTTACAGGTATGATAGAGATACAGAAGCTACTTATAAAACTCCGGTTTTAATTGTTTATGCTTTAGTAAATACCTATAAAATGCTAGACTTGCAGCCGGATAGAAGTTATATCAAAAACTTATTAAATGCCGGATTGGATGTTTATTTGATAGATTGGGGTTATCCCACCAAAGGCGACCGTTATTTGAGTATAGATGATTATGTGAACGGTTATATTAATAATTGTGTTGATCACATTAGAAAAAAGCATCGTGCTGATAAAATCAACATTATGAGTATCTGTCAGGGCGGAACATTAAGCGTTATTTACGCTTCACTATATCCAAACAAAGTGAAGAACCTGGTAACTCATGTCACTCCAATAGATTTTAGTAATAATGATGGTTTACTTTTTAAATGGAGTAAAGACATGGATTTTGATAAATTGGTAGAAGCCAATAATGGTTTAATTCCCGGGGAATTTTTAAATCAGGGATTCGATTTGTTAAAACCCATGATGAAAGCGCAAAAGCAACTGGCTTTAACGGCAAGTTTGGAGGATAAAGATAAATTGATGAATTTTTTAAGAATGGAAAAATGGATTTCAGAAAGTCCGGCGCAAACCGGTGAATGTTTTCGTCAGTTCATGAAAGATTTGTATCAACAAAATAAATTAGTAAAAGGAGATTTAGTGGTTGGAAACAAGAAAGTAAATTTAAAAAATCTTACTGCTCCCCTTTTAAATATCTATGCAACTGAAGATCATTTGGTGCCACCTGCAGCAACAATTCCATTGAATGAACTTGTGGGAAGTATAGACAAAGAATTATACAGTTTTAAAGGCGGACATATTGGTGTTTTTGTTGGTGGAAAATCTCAGAAAGAATTGGCGCCTGCAGTTACATCCTGGTTAAAGAAGAGAGATAAATAATAGCATTTAGTTCCAGAAATTCCATTTATTTTTCCAGTAATCTATTGTTTTAATATTTAGAGCTTGTATCTCAAAATTTTCTTTGGATATATTCCAGAAAAAGAAAGTTACACGGGCGTCTTCCCTGATTTTATTAAATTCAGTACCCATAAAGGCCTGAGCAAAAAGTTTTAACGTTGAATCCTTATTCAATTTAAAATCAGAAATTTTTGTAGAAGTGAAAAAGTAAGTTGAATCTCCTTTGCTGTTCATAATGGAGATACACAATTGCGCGTTTAACGCTACTTTGTTTTTCATTTTTATTTGACCTTCTGCCAAAACCACTTGTCCTTCAGTTGTTGCAATTTCGTTTAGCGGAATTCTTGCTGCAAAGGGAAATTCCGTAATACTATCTACTTCCAAAGCGAATGAATTATTTTTTTTCTGGAGTTTGATGGGATCGTCATAAATCACAGAACCCGGCGAATGGAATGTACTATGAAAAATTTCTTCATCTATCTTACAAAATGCAGCTTTTTCTTTGCCAAATATTTTATAATTAACACCTTGTGTTTGTTTATTCTGAATTAAGTATGGGAAATATTGTACGGCGATTTCAGAATAAATAGGCTCAGCAGTTCCTAATATTAAATAGGGCGTGTGAAGTTCAGAAACATATTCGGTAAAGTTAGTTAGGTATTGTGCGGCCGAGTCTTTAGTAATTTTACAATTCAAGTTAGTTTGGCTTAATTCCTGCATTAATGTATCCGCATCAAAAAAAACTATACCTGCTTCGGTATTATTTTCTTTCAAAAATTGAGCACTTTGATCGAATTGATATTCATAAGTGTTTTGTACACTTTCACTCAAGTAATTTTTTTTGAGATAAGTTTTATAAAGAAGTAATCCGCTTATACTAATTACGATGAGCAAATTTATAGAGACAAATTTTGTATGTAAGAATGTTGAAATAAATAAAATAAAAGCTGTTCCGGAAAATAACATAACCGAGTATTGAAAAACAGGCGCTCGGTAAACGGAATAAAAGTAGATTACAAAATAGTTTAGCAGAAATAGAAATAAAAGCAAGTATCGTTTTTTAGATAATTGTATGGTTCGATTTAAGAACATGCAAAGGATGAGAAGGAGTAAAACAATTAACCAAGATTTTCCTGTTCCCAATATTACTTTTAAAAACTGAAAAAGCGCACCGGGTTCCGGTTCCGGCAACCATCCGCCTTGTTGAAACCCAACCCCTCCAATTTTTAATTGATATAAGGTAATTGGAAGGTGGGGTAAATAGAGTACCGCAGTTACAATGCAGGTAATTAAATATTTGAATTTATTTTCTTTGTTTAAGAAAATAAAGCCTGTTGCTGCAAGCGTGAGCGCAAATAAGGCATTGACATGTTGATTGAGCCCTGATAAAAGTGCGAATAATCCAAAGAGAATAAAATGTTTAATGGAATTATTTTTATTGAATATTATTTCATAAAAATGAAAGAGTAGGGCTGTGCTGAAAAATACTCCGGGAATATACATTCGGGCAATGGGTGCATAATAAACAAAGATCAAAGAAAAGGAATAAAATACAGTAGCTACAAGTCCGCTTTGTTTTGAGAAATTTCGGATTCCGAACAAGTAAGCATAAAAAATACTTGTCAGGCTAAAAATCAGAAAAGGCAACTTGATTATCCAGTTTGTAAAACCAAAAATTTTAACTGTAAAATACAAGAGGGCTTGTACAAACGCAGGATGCGCATCAATCTTTACGCCATGTTCAAGTAAATCCGAAAAGTTATCAAACCGTGTCCTGCCTAAACCACTCCATTCATCTAAGGTAAACTGGTAGTCAAAAAGGGGAAATAAGCGTAATAAAACCGTAATGGATACAAGGAAAATAAATATTATATGTTCCTTAAAAAATTTCAAAAATAAGGTTCATTAATTCACTTTCATCATCCAGCCGAACTTATCTTCTGCTTTGCCTTTACGGATTTTGCGTAAAGTATCATCTACCTTTGTAGAAAATTTACGTTCATTAACAGGCGGAGATTAAAATCTTTGCCTTCAAATCCAATGGTAACTATTTGTGCAATTGTTGCGGCGGTACCACAACCAAAAGCTTCTTTAAGTGTACCATTGTTATGTGCAGTTATAATTTCTCTGATGCTAATTTTGCGCTCTTCAACTTTTAATCCCCAATCTTTAGCAAGGGTTAGCACAGAGTTTCTGGTGATACCTGATAATATTGTGTCTCCTAATTCCGGAGTTAATAAAGTATCTCCTATTAAGAACATCACATTCATAGTTCCGCTTTCTTCAACATATTGATGTGTTACACTATCTGTCCAAATTACTTGCTGATATCCTTTTTGTTGAGCCAATTTGGTTGGATATAAACTTCTACCATAATTACCTGCTGCTTTTACATATCCAACTCCTCCATGAACAGCTCTGAAATAGCTTGTTTCAACTAGTACTTTTATGGGTTCTGCATAATATTTACCTGCAGGACATGTAATAATTATAAATTTATAAGATTCACTGGCTTTAACTCCAATGGCCTCGTCTGTTGCAATGATGAATGGACGAATATATAAACTTCCATTTTCGGCTGTGGGCACCCAGGCTGCATCTAATTTCAATAATTCAAAAAGTCCCCCCATAAAAATTTCTTCCGGTACTTCAGGCATGGCCATTCTCACCGCACTTTTATTTAATCTGTTTTGATTTTCTAAAGGTCTGAATAAAGAAACCTCACCGTTATCGTTTTTGTACGCTTTCATTCCTTCAAAAATAGCTTGTCCATAGTGCAAAGCGCTTGTTGCGTAACTCATGGGTACATCTTTATAAGGCTCAATATAAGCCTTTTGCCATTTACCATCGGCATATTCTGCCACGAACATGTGATCGCTAAAACATTTTCCAAATGGAACGTTATTTACATCATATTCTCCAACTCTACTTTTAGCAATTTTTTGCACTGAAATATCTATAGTACCTGTCATAACTGATTGTTTGTTTATCCAAATAACTACATTTTTTTTGAATTTGCAAATAAATTGGCCTAAAAATAAGCTTGTTTGTCGATGAGAGTGAAAATTGAGAATTAATGTTTGAAATTAATCAATTTCATAGCGGTGCCGTCAAATTCAGCATAGGATTTGTAATTAATCCATTCCCCCAAATTATAGTAAGTAGATTTTTCGTTAATCTTCATTTCCAAAGGTAAATGCCGGTGTCCAAATACAAAATAATCAATTGGTTCTTTTTTTAAATAATCTTTTGAATATAAAAACAACCATTCATTTTCTTCTCCTAAAAATTTCTCATCACTATCCGCTGTAATTATTCTACTTCTTTTACTGGCCTTTTTGGCAAGATAAAAGGCTAAATTCGGATGTAAACGACTATAAAGCCACTGACAAACTTTACTCGTAAAAATTAATTTTAATAATTTATAGCCTTTATCGCCTGGCCCCATACCGTCGCCATGGCCAATATAAAATTTCTTCCCATTAAATTCCCGGATTATAGGTTCGTGATAAACGCTAACGCCTAATTCTTCGGTAAAGTAATTCTTCATCCACAAATCATGATTACCGGTAAAAAAAGAAATTTTAATTCCTGCATCACTTAATTCAGCTATTTTCCCTAAAAATCGCGTTGTTCCCTTTGGAATGGTGTAAATATATTCATACCAAAAATCAAATATATCGCCTACTAAAAAAATTTCGGAGGCATCTGTTTTAATCTGATCAAGCCAGCGGCAAATGGCCTTTTCCCTAATTAGGCTCAATTCATGTGTTGGCACACCTAAATGAAAATCGGAAGCGAAGTATATTTTTTTTACACTCAAAACAGTAAATTTTCTTTTATTATCTTTTTAGGTACTAATTTATGTAAATTCAATGTAAATCGAATTCTGTTCCAAAAATCAATATTATTTAAATCTAATGTTTTTTGGATATCTTCAGAGTAAATGGCCGGTATATAGATATCTACAATATCTTTCCAAATAGTAATATTAGCCCCTGCACACCAAAGAATTTTTTCATCGTTCATGCTTCTCCCGTCGGTACTTACCACATCAGCAAATATTTTAATTGGTAAAATGAAAAGCTTCGGACTTTTGATATTTATTGCGCTTATCCATTCAGTAGTTTGTCCTAAAGGCGTCCATATTTTCATAGCGCCATCTTGTTCGGCAAATTGACTAAATCCAAATCCGTTTCTTTCATTGCGAGCTACAAAATTATGGGTGAAAGAGTAATCCTGATAGCCATTTAACCCACTGCTTCTGAAAGCAAACATGCCTTTGTCGAAGGTAGAGCCCATCACAAACGCTCCGGCAAATAAACGAATGCTAAGCGTGTGTTTTTTGGTGAATGTTATATGTTGAATATACTCCCCCGAAATTTTTGCCATTTTATCGGTGTGTTCTAAAGCAAATGAAGTGGAAAATGGATTGATTGCTTTTTTTGAACTTAAGCTATATCTTAATTCATTGATAAAATAATTTTGTATTTTTTTCTTGGGCCCTGTATTTGGCAAAAGTTAGATAAGTGTCCGCGTCTATGTCCTGCACTTCTTTAAACATGTTGTGATTAAAATAAGAAATGGTTTGAGTACGGTTAGAATTTGCGTCTTTATTTTTTATTTCGAAAATGATGAAGGGAGAAATTTTGTAATAATTTAAATTTAATGATTTATAATTTGTACCAAAAGTTTCATTAAAGGCTTGGGCACGATAGAGATCATATCCATAAGATTTTGCTTCCACGCCAATATTAATTTGCCGGAAAATATTTTTTGGTAAAAAATTGTAATTAAATTCAGCGTAACCACAAGGCGTATTGGATTTAAATCCAAAGAACGGGTTGATGTAATATTCGAATTTTTTTTGATATAGTGCGTAATTATGAAAAATCAATCCGGCCATGGCTCCATTGTAAAAATTAACTCCGCCCATTGGAATAATATACAATTGACGTTTATATGGATTTTCCATACCGGTGAATAAATTTATTCTTAAGCCATTAGTTTTTTTAAATAATCCGGATGTTCTTATGGAATTATTTTTTCGATTTATTTCGGGTAAACTTTGAATTCCGTCAATCACAAATTTGTCAGCATCAATGGGTGGAAAACCAACTTGCTTTTTGTTTTCAAAACCATGCGACCAAACCAATCCTTTAATTTTATCTTCCTTATAAGCATATATAGCAAAAGGAACTGCTGTTCGCGTTTTATTTTTCACAAGAATATTGTAACTGCCATCACTAAGTTTATCTATAGCTTTTACTTTATAATCAATTTTTTTATTGCTGTTTATTAAATCATTGAAAAACCAATCGAGTTCAGCGCCATTAAAGTGTGTTAGCGTTTTTTTTAAGTCAGCTTCCGTAGGATGAGTGAATTTAAACTTATCGTAATAAAACTGCATGGCTTTATCAAAATTATCTTCACCCATATAATTCATCAAATAATCAAAAACAATTGCGGTTTTAGCATACACTATACTTCCGTAATTAAAACTCGAAAATTCTTCTGAGGTTAAACCAATGGGCTGATCATTATTGGAGCGGGCGCTGAATAAATAGGCTGTTTCTTTATCTTTCCAATAGGGCGTTTTGTTTAGTCCTAGTATTTTAGAGGTGGAATCCATGCCAAGAAATGCAGATAATTTCCTTTTAGGGTATTTTGCTCTTACATACCGCAACTCATATAAGGAATTAAGTCCCTCGTCCATCCAAGGTTTGTCTCTTTCATTGCTGCCTAAAATTCCATAAAACCAATTATGACCAACTTCGTGCGTAATGGTAACATCTAATTCAAAAGGATCAGACGCATCGCCAATAACCGTTATGTTGGGGTATTCCATTCCTCCGCCGGCCATTATGGTACCATCAACAGCTGTGATGTGGTTATAAGGATAATCGCCTAATAAATAAGAGTAAAAAAAGGCTGATTCATTGATGTAATTGATGGCATCTTTCCATAAGTGAAAATTTTTATTGGTAAAGAAAACCCACGAATCAACTATTCTTTTGGTATTGGGCAGTTCAAATTGATCATGAAGTACATTAAATCTTTTGTCGGCAAACCAGGCAAAGTCATGCACTCGAAACTGTTTAAATACAATCGTTTTGAATTCTTTAGCACTTGGAGGAAATCCCATATCGTATTCCTTATAATCACCTAATTCTAATCGAGCAATGGTTTTTTCAACATTTTCATTTAAAAAATTATCTTCTTCAATGGCATTGACTCTATCGCCTGTTGATGCTAATAAATAATTTTTGGGTAATGTGATAGCCACTTCAAAAGATCCGTATTCACTAAAAAATTCTCCTTGATCAAGATAGGGCATGGCGTGCCACCCTTCTTTATCATACACAGCAGGTTTTGGAAACCATTGGGTGATAAAATAGGCCTGTCCCATGTGTCCTAAACGAGAAAATTTAGCAGATGGAATTTTAACGTAGAACGGAGTTTTTAGAATTAAGGTATCCTTACTTTTTAACGGTGCATCTAAAAATACTTTGCAAATATCAATATGTATTGAATCGTATTCCCATTTTAAACTTTTACCATTAACTGTAAAATTTAAACTATCAATATATCCTTTTTCCTGAGGAGTAGAGTAGAATAACGCAGTTTTTCCGGATTTCAACAATTGTTTGCCAAGTGCGGTTTGATTATTCTTATAGGCATTGGGATAAAGATGGAAATAAATATAATTTAATTCGTTATCGGAATTATTAATATAAACTATTTCTTCACGTGCTGAAAGGGCATGCTGTTCATCATTTAATGTAACTTGAATTTTATAATTTACTTCTTGTTGAAAATAAACTTTTTGTTCTTGTGCGAAGTTAGCGGTAAATTTTGTACAGCTTAACAGAATTAAACAAAACGTTTTTTTATTCATTGAATACAGAAGCTTTTTCAATGTTAGCGAGTTTTAGTTGGGCATTGTTTTACCTTCAATTGCTGCTGTAATTGCTGTTTCCAGTTCAGGTCCTCTTAATCCTTTAGCTAAAATATTCCCTTCTTTATCTAATAAAACAGTATATGGAATTCCGGTAACTGCGTATAATTTAGCAGCTTCACTTTCCCAAAATCTCAAATCACTTACCTGTGGCCAGGTTATACCTTCGTCGGCAATGGCAGCAACCCATTTGTCTTTATCTTGATCTAAGGATACACCAAAAATTTCAAAACCTTTATCCTTATATTTTTTGTATAAACTCACAACAAAAGGCATTTCTTTTCTGCACGGACCACACCAACTTGCCCAAAAATCAATTAATACAATTTTACCTTTTAAACTTGATAGCGCTAATTTTTTGCCATCCGGAGTATCTAAATTAATTTCAGGGGCCGGGCTCCCAATAGCAAGCGCTAATTCATGACTAATAGATTCGTGCATGGCATTAACCGTTTTATCATTAGGATATTTTTTCATCATGGCTTTATCCACTTCTTGAAATAATTCCGAATTTTTCGCAGGATCTAGCCCTTGAAGCCACAAAAAAGAGGCATACATGCTTACATTTTGTTTGATTTTTTCAGAAAGTTGTCTTTGAAATTTAGCCATAATTTCGTCATACACAGGCTGGAAAATATTACTTAGTGAATCCATCTTTAATGAATCCATTTTTAATGAACCCATAACCGTTTGAAATGCGATGTTTAACGAGTCGCTTTGTTTGCTATTGGCTGCGCCAATTTTATTGAATTCTTGAAACAATACAGTTTCCGGTGAGCCGGTTACGGTGTATGTATTTCCTAAATCCTTCATATCCCCGGTTATATTTACCCGGTCAGCGCTATCTAAAATCAAAACAGCGAAATTTTGCGGACTGGTTTTGATGCGGTAAAATCCAATTTTGGGTGTATAATTTGAAAAGGCGAAATTTCCGTTTTCATCCACACTTGTGCTATCAACCAATACCGGTTTCGGATTCATTAGTTTTTCTAAATAGATAGTTTCTCCATTTGAATTGCTCAAGGTTCCTTTTAATTCAAATAAACTTTCTTTGGTTGAATCGCAGGCAAATAGTGCAAATAGAACAAAAGATAATAGGGTTAATTTATTCATGAGATTTAATTTAAATTTTTATTTTTCGAGATAATTTTTTACAAGATTATTTAAAACTTTTGGGTCGGCTTTTCCTTTGCTCAATTTCATTACTTCTCCAACAAATAAACCCAGTAGTCCGGTTTTCCCATTTTTATATTCTGTAATTTTTTCGGGATATTTTTCCATAGCTTGATTGACTAGTTTTTGTAAATCATCGCTATTGCTGTTTTGAATAAGGTCAAGTTCTTTTGCTAAGATTTCGGCCGATTTATTTTTTTCAGCAATAAGTTTTGGAAATAAAATTTGTGATGCTGAAGTACTGCTTACAATGCCTGAATCAATTAGATGAACAATATCTGCAATTTTTTTAGGTTGTACATTTTCTTTGAATTCACTCAAACTAACTGCATTTTCGTTGAGGTAAGATTTAACCGGTCCCATTAGCCAATTAGCAATTCCTTTGTAGTTTTTATTCTCTAAAACAATAGCGTCGTAATAAGCAGCTAACTCTTTACTTTCGGTAATTTGTTGGGCATCGTATTCACTCAGTTTAAATTTTCCGGTATATCGTTTAAATAACACATCGGGTAAAACCGGCATGGCATTTTTTATTTTTTCGATATAGTCTTTGGTGATGAAAACCGGTTGTAAATCGGGTTCCGGAAAATAACGGTAATCGTTTGCGCTTTCTTTGCTTCGTAGTGAGAATGTAATGCCTTTCACGGCGTCGAAGCTTCGGGTTTCAACAGCTATGTTTTTTCCTTCTTCAATGAGGTCAATTTGTCTTTTAATTTCGAAATCAATGGCACGTTGAACATTCCTAAAGGAGTTCATGTTTTTCACTTCTACTTTTTTACCAAAAGGTTCAGTGCCTTTTAAACGAACAGAAATATTGGCATCACAGCGAAGCGAACCTTCTTCCATGTTACCATCACAAATATCAAGGTATCGAACTAATTTTCTAATTTCAGTGAGATAGGCGTAAGCTTCTTCACCGCTTCTGAAATCCGGTTCAGTTACAATTTCCAAGAGTGGAGTTCCGGCTCTGTTTAAATCTACTAATGTTTCAAACGGGTCGATATCATGCAAACTTTTACCCGCATCTTCTTCCATGTGAATTCTGGTGAGATTTATTTTTTTCTCACTACCATCTTTTAACTTGGCAATTACATAACCGTTATTGCATATTGGAGTTTTATCTTGAGTGATTTGATATCCTTTAGGTAAATCGGCATAAAAATAATTTTTACGTGCAAATTGATTTTCTTCTCTTATGTCGGCATGTACAGCTATGCCTAATTTAACAGCAAATTCAATGGCCTTTGCATTTAAAACGGGTAATGTGCCGGGATGCCCTAAAGTTACCACACTCACATTTGTATTGGGTAAAGCACCATATTCAGCAACATCACTGCTGTACATTTTGGTTTTAGTAAGTAACTGAACGTGGCATTCTAATCCAATTACTGCTTCATATTTATCGTAAACACTCATCTGTAGAAGTGATCATTTTGCGTTTAAGAACCCTGTCCGTGACAGCTTTTATATTTTTTACCGCTACCGCAAGGACAAGGATCGTTTCTTCCGATTTTTTGTTCGGCCCTTATGGGTTGCGCTTTTGGTTTTTGTCCCTGATTCTGTTCTTCAACAATATTTTCATTTCGGCTTTCTACCAATTTTTCCTTTTTTTGGTTGGGTTGTTCTTGTGTAAATCGGGCTTTGGGTTGTTGATTTTCTTCTCGTGGTAAATTACCACGCATTAAAAATGAAATACTTTCTTTGTTTGTTTTAATAATCATGTCTTTAAACAAATTGAAAGATTCCAATTTATAAATGACCAATGGATCTTTTTGTTCGAGAGAAGCATTTTGAACGGCTTGTTTTAAATCATCCAATTCACGCAAATGTTCTTTCCATGAATCATCAATCATGGCAAGCACAACTGCTTTTTCAAAACCAAGTAACAATTCTTTCCCTTTGGTTTCGTATGATTTTTTAAGATTTGCTAATACCTGTACTCCGCGAATTCCGTCACTAAAAGGCGTAACAATATTTTCGAAAGTGTTGTTTGGATTAGTGTACACTTCTTTGATTACCGGAAAAGCCTGCTCACAAATGTTGATTGATTTTTCGTGATATCTTTTTTGTACAGACTGGAACAATAATTCTATTAATTCTTCTTCTCTGCCACCGTTAAACTTTTGTTCGTTGAATGGGCTTTCAATTCCGAAAATACGGATACATTCAAAATTAAAACCATCAAAATCTGAAGAGTCTTTATATTCTTCCACCATGCTGGTTGCTATTTCAAACATCATGTTGGCAATATCAATACTTAATTTATCTCCGTATAAAGCATTTTTTCTGCGCTTGTAAATTACATCACGCTGAGCGTTCATTACATCATCATATTCAATCAAACGTTTACGTGTACCAAAATGATTTTCTTCAACTTTCTTTTGTGCTCTTTCAATGGATTTGGTAATCATACTGTGTTGAATTACCTCTCCCTCTTTTAAACCCATTCTGTCCATGAGCGAAGCAATACGCTCGCTTCCGAACAATCGCATTAAATTATCTTCCAGGGAAACAAAAAATTGAGATGATCCGGGGTCACCTTGTCTACCGGCACGACCACGTAACTGTCTGTCAACTCTTCGGCTTTCATGTCGTTCTGTTCCAATGATAGCTAAGCCACCGGCTTCTTTAACACCTGGACCCAATTTAATATCAGTACCCCTTCCGGCCATGTTTGTGGCTATCGTTATTGTTCCGGCAAACCCTGCTTCGGCTACAATATCCGCTTCTTTGGCATGCAATTTCGCATTTAACACGTTGTGTTTTAATCCGCGTAACTTAAGCATGCGACTTAATAATTCAGATATTTCTACCGTGGTGGTACCAATCAGAACCGGACGGCCTGCTGCAACTAGTTTTACAACTTCCTCAATTACGGCATTGTATTTTTCGCGCTTTGTTTTGTAAACTAAATCTTGCTCATCTTTTCTGGTAATAACTCGATTAGTAGGAATTTCAATTACATCCAACTTGTATATATCCCAAAATTCCTGCGCTTCGGTAGTTGCGGTACCGGTCATACCTGCAAGTTTGTTATACATACGGAAATAATTCTGTAATGTTATAGTGGCGTAAGTTTGAGTAGCTGCTTCAATTTTTACATTTTCTTTCGCCTCAATGGCTTGGTGAAGCCCGTCGCTGTATCTTCTTCCCTCCATGATACGGCCGGTTTGTTCATCAACAATTTTAACCTGACCTCCGTCTATCACATACTCCTGATCTTTTTCAAATACAGTATAAGCTTTGAGTAATTGATTCACGGTGTGAATTCTTTCGCTCTTCACGCTAAACTCCTGCATTATTCTTTCTTTCGCTGCCGTTTTTTCTTTACCATCCGTGATATTTTTTTCTAATTCGGCAATCTCATCCCCCACATTTGGAATCACAAAAAATTTAGGATCATCGGAATTTCCGGTTAAAAAGTCAATTCCTTTTTCGGTTAATTCAACATGATTATTTTTTTCATCAATTGTAAAATACAATTCAACATCAATTTTATGCATTTCCTTATTTTGGTCCTGCATGTAAAAGTTTTCTGTTTTTTGTAAGAGAGCACGTACACCTTGTTCACTTAAAAATTTGATTAAAGCGGAGTTTTTCGGAAGTCCTCTGAACGCACGGAGTAAGGGAATACCGGCTTCTTTCTCTTTTCCTTCAGCTACTAATTTTTTCGCCTCTGTAATACAAGTTTGAATGTATTGTTTTTGAACGTTTACAATTTTTTCAACTCGCGGTTTGTATTCGGTAAATTCGTGTTTATCACCTTGTGGTGTAGGTCCACTAATAATTAAAGGAGTTCTGGCATCATCGATTAATACAGAGTCAACCTCATCAACAATGGCATAATTGTGTTTACGTTGCACCAAGTCATCCACACTTCTAGCCATGTTATCGCGTAAATAATCAAAACCAAATTCGTTATTGGTTCCATAAGTGATGTCGCAATTGTAGGCGTTTCTACGCTCGTCAGTATTTGGTTCATGTTTATCAATACAATCAACACTTAAGCCGTGAAAATAGAAAAGCGGTGCATTCCATTCGCTGTCACGTTTAGCCAAATAATTATTTACAGTAACTACATGAACTCCTCGACCGGTAAGGGCATTTAAAAATACCGGCAAGGTTGAAACTAAAGTTTTTCCTTCACCCGTAGCCATTTCAGAAATCTTACCCTGATGCAATACCATACCACCGATTAATTGAACATCATAATGCACCATGTTCCAGGTTATTTCATTCCCTGCAGCGAGCCAGGTGTTTTTGTAAATTGCCTTATCTCCTTTAATCTCTATATTTTTATGCTTAGCAGAAAATGATTTATCTGTTTCGTTGGCGGTAACTTCCAGTTCCGTGTTTTTTGTAAAACGGTTTGCTGTTTCTTTCAAAATGGCAAATGCTTCGGGCAATACCTCTTCCAATACCTCTTCCAGCTTGTCGGTTATTTCTTTCTCAATTTCATCAATTTGTTTATACAAATCTTCCTTTTCATTCACATCCATTTCGGTATTAGATCCGATATTGGACTTTATAGCATTAATTTTATCATTCTCAGGACGAACGGCATCCTGTAATTTTTGTTTTATTTGAAGGGTACGTTTACGCAAATCATCGTGTGAAACCGATGCGAGACTGCTGTATATGGTATTAATTTCAGAAACTTTGCCTTCCAGGTTTTTGACATCTTTCTCACTTTTTGTACCTAATAATTTCTTAAGAAAATCGAACATATGCTGTAATAAAATATAAGGGAGTAAATATAGCAATATTTAGAGACCGACAATTGGTAAAATCGGTTAAAAAACAGCTTTATTTTATGCTTTTAATCTTGAAAGTCTATAGCCTTTTAACTATATTTGGTTAACTCTTTTTAAATGAAATATTTTTTAAAACTATTATTCCTGTTTATTGGGATAATGCAGCTAAGGGCACAGGATTTACCTAAGGGATTTGCGCCCGGCGAAGAACTTTTAATGGATAATTACCTCAATCAAAAATATCAGCAAAAAAGCGCTGCCCTTATTAATACACCTCCCCAATATAGTAATTTAAGAAATGCCGCAGAGTGGGAGGAAATTCAAACATTAATGATTACCTGGACATCGTATACCCCAATTCACCGGCAAATAATTTTGGCAGCACAAAATGAAACTAAAATTACCATAGTTTGTTCCGATTCTAATGCAGTAAAGAGTAATTTAAATTCAAATTCGGTTCCGCTTACCAATTTAAGATTTGTTGTTGCCCCTTTTAATTCTGTTTGGATAAGGGATTATTTTGGAAACTCTGTTTATGGTAAATATGTTGATTCATTGATATTAGTAGATTGGATTTATAACAGGCCTCGTCCATTGGATGATGTAATACCTACTGTTATTGGAAGCAATTTAAACATTCCCGTTTATGAAACCACGCAAAGTCCGAATTGGAATTTGATTCATACCGGAGGAAATTACATGAGTGATGGATTGGGTACCGCCTTTTCATCCACTTTAACTGATCAGGAAAATCCAACTAAAACGGTTGCTATGATTGATACCATTATGAAAAAATTCATGGGTATTAACCGATACATACGTATGCCCACCTTACCATACGATGGAATTCATCACATTGACATGCACATGAAATTACTGGATGAGGAAACTTTATTGGTGGGTGAATATCCTACCGGTGTTGCTGATGGTCCTCAAATCGAAGCCAATTTAGCTTGGATTTTAGCTAACTACAATTCAGTTTTTGGCACACCTTATAAAGTTATTCGAATACCAATGCCTAAAGATAAAAACAACAAATGGCCAAATCAATCCGGGGGTTGGTATTGTACTTTTACTAATGGCGTTTTTGTGAACAAGAGTTATATTTTCCCTACTTTTTATCAGCAATACGATACCACTGCCTTTCGAATATTAAAGGCTAGTTTACCGGGATATAAAATTACCGGGATAGATTGTGATGAACCTTCATCTCCCATAATATCTGCCAGTGGAGCCATTCATTGTATTACACATGCTGTACATGTAAATGACCCTTTATTGATAACACATCAGCGACTTTCCGACAAATGTCAGAATGAAAGCAGTTATGCCGTGAGCGCCAAAGTGTTTCATAAAACAGGTTTAAATAATGTAACGTTGTATTGGACTAATGATACTTTAATGGGTTTTACACCACTCAACATGACATTAGTGAATCCCAATACCGGTGAGTACGCCGCCAATATTCCGCAGCAAAATGTAGGTCAAACTATTTATTATTATATCAGTGCCAATGCAGTGAGTGGCAAAACTATTACCAGACCTATTACGGCTCCATTGGGAAGGTGGACTTTTAAAGTTCAGAGTTGTATTACCGGAATTCAAAAATTTAATAAAGATGAAATGAAACCGGTGTATCCAAATCCCGCCGGCTCCATTACATGTATACCATTACATGTAAATGGATTGAAAAAGGTGAATGTAACTCTGTTGAATGCCTTAGGGCAAGAAGTTGCTGAACTGTATTCGGGTATGTGTGAAGGTGATAAAAATGTGTTTTTACATGCTGAAAATTATTCCAAAGGCGTATATTTTATTCGTTTCCAGAGCAATGAAAGTGTGTATACACAAAAACTAATCATTAAATGATTTTAAAATTTTTTGAAAAGCAAATGATGTTTTAATTATTTTTGTAGCATGAAAATGATGAAGTCGCCGGAAATTATAGAAGAGGAAGTTATTGAAATTATTCTCAAAGAAGAAGCTGTTAAAGCTTTAGTTCTTTATAATGATGATGTAAATACGTTTGACTGGGTAATTCAATGTCTGGTAAAAGTATGTGGCCATAATAGTTTACAAGCCGAACAATGTGCATTTATTGTTCACAACAATGGAAAATGCGTTGTGAAAAACGGAACTTTTAATAAGTTAAAACCCTTATGCGAAAGTTTATTAGAAAAAGGCTTAAACGCAAAAATCGAAAAATGAAATTCACCAAAGTTCTATTGTGTCTGCTTTTAGCGGGTGTTTTTTTGTATGCCTGCCATAAAAATGCAGTGACCGGAAAGCGTTCAATGACCTTGATTCCCGAGAATGAATTAATTGTTATGAGTACGGCAGAATATGCTAAGTTTTTAGCTGAACATCCTCCGTTGCCGGAAAGTAACAGTAATGTGCAATTAGTGAGAAATTGTGGAATTAGAATTCAAAAAGCAGTGGAAAAATATCATGCAGACAAAGGTGCAAGTAATGATTTAAAGAGTTTTCAGTGGGAATTTAATGTTGTAGACGAAAATACTATTAATGCCTGGTGTATGCCCGGCGGGAAAGTAGTTGTTTACACCGGAATTTTACCCGTTACTCAAGATGAAAAAGGTTTGGCCATAGTGATGGGACATGAAATTGCGCACGCCATTGCTCGTCATGGTAATCAACGCATGAGTCAGGGTATGTTGGTGCAATTTGGAGGAGCAGCATTATCTATTGCGCTTTCACAAAAACCTCAGTTAACCCAGCAATTATTCTTACAAGCTTTTGGCGTTTCTACCGGACTTGGAGTGTTAAGTCATAGTCGTAAACACGAAACCGAAGCAGACAAAATGGGAATTATTTTTGCGGCCATGGCGGGTTACGATCCGGAGGCAGCGGTAAGTTTTTGGGAAAGAATGGCTGCCGGAGGAGGGCAAAAGCCACCTGAGTTTTTAAGTACTCATCCAAGTGATGAAAGAAGAATAAATGATTTGAAAGCTTTTATGCCGGAAGCAAAAAAATATTACAAGCCTCAGTAATTATTTCTTTTTTTGTAAGAAAAATCGATAGCCAAGTCCGTATTCAAAATTATAAGCTACAGCAAAGTGAGTTCTTAAACCTAAATTAAAAACCAATCCGCTTCTGCTATAATATTTCATACCTATTCGGCTTACAATGTCGCCATCAGGTTTAGTTTTGTGAAAAACATAATAACCTACATCAATTGGAAAGCTAACCCGGCCAATGTTATACGAGTAACAAAATTTAAGTGCAATTCGAGTGTTTTCAATTCCTGTTGCGCTCTTATTAAATTCTTGTTTATAATCTGCTAAATAATTCTGATCGATAAAAACATCAATTCCACCTCCAAATTTATGCGTATTTCTTTTGTTGCGATGATATTCCATAGAAAGTAAACCGCAATACAAATATTCACCATCTACTTCTCGCTGGTTATAACCAAAAGCGCTGTAAATTAAAAGTTCGTTACGCGACAAAACTCTGCATAAGGAGTCTACATTTCTTATTTCTTTTGGTTTATTTGTAGGAATGGTGTAATTAAATCCGGCATTTAGGGTTACCACATTTAATCCAAGATTTGGTACTTCAGCCCTGGCATTGCTTGCATGACTAAATGAAAAACCGGGTTCAAAACGCAAATTTTTGGATAATTGCAAATGCCAATACCATTTAAATTGCACAAAGGAATTTAAATGACTTCCTATAGCTACGTTTTTTGGATTTGAATGTATATCAAACGATTTAGTTAAATAGGTTAATCCCCAACAAAGCCGCATAATTACTCTTGCTTTTTTATTTTCGGTATTTAAAGGAATATCCGCAAAAGGTGCAAGCGCATAGGCGTATCCTAATTGCGATGGGTTTCGGAAGTCAATAAAAAAAGCGGCAACTCCAATGTCGGGCAGATTATTTTCACAATGCCATAATTTATGTCCCATCGTTTTACTGCCTATTGCTATTTCAGCCATAAAAGGATAACCTTTAACCAGATGTCCAATATTACTGCGATGTTCTAAAATAAATCCGTGATTGTAAGCCGGTTTAATAAACCACTCGTGATTATCGGTTACGCCGTTTTGTGAAAATGAAATTATACTAGAGAGAAGTAAGAATAAACAATATTGGTGCCTTTTTTTCACTTCGAAATTTAGGCTAAAATAATTAAAATTAGTTAACATTGCTTCAGTATAAATTTATACAAAGCATATATTGTTAATTTTGTGGGGTATGGATGCTAAAGCACAATCGTTTTTACGTTTACTTCAAATCATTGATGAGTTGCGTGAAAAATGTCCTTGGGATAAAAAACAAACCATTGAAAGTATCCGGCATTTAACGATAGAAGAAACTTATGAGTTAAGTGATGCAATATTAAGTGGTAAAGCAGATGATATAAAAAAAGAGTTAGGTGATATTTTATTGCACATTGTTTTTTACGCTCGAATTGCCAGTGAAACAAAAAAATTTGATATTGTTGAGGTAATTAACACCTTATGTGATAAATTAATATATAGGCATCCGCATATTTATGGTGATGTAAAAGCTGAGAATGAAGAACAGGTGAAACAAAACTGGGAGCAACTTAAGCAAAAAGAAAAAAACGGGAATACTTCTGTTTTAAGCGGTGTGCCTAATAGCATGCCTGCTCTTTTAAAGTCGTATCGTATTCAGGAAAAAGCAAGAGCGGTGGGTTTCGATTGGGAAGAACCTACGCAGGTATACGAAAAGGTAAAAGAGGAGTTGAATGAATTTGAAGAAGAAAGGAAAAAAGGGAATACAGTAAATGCAGAAAAAGAATTTGGCGATGTGCTTTTTTCTTTAATCAATTATGCCAGATTTATTGGAATCAATCCGGAGGATGCATTAGAACAAACCAACAAAAAGTTTATTCATCGTTTTAATTATATGGAAGAAAAAGTAAAAGCCAGTGGCAAGCAAATTTCGGATTGCAAGCTGGAAGAACTTGATTTATATTGGAACGAAGCCAAAGAAAAATAACTTGAAAACCCTCTCAAAAAATAATATCCTGCTTTTAATAGCCTACGTGTTTTTCTTAAGCATTGCAGCTTTTTATTTAATGAGCTATGGAAAAGTTCAAATTCATTTATATTTGAATCAATTGGTTGGAAATCCCGTTGTGGATTATTTTTTTTATTTTATTACGTACCTGGGTGATGGTGCTTTTACTTTGTTATTACTGCCCATCATTTTTTTTTATAATATTCGATTGGGTATTTGTGCCGGACTATCATTTGGTATCGCCGCGCTATCTACAAATTTAATGAAATACGGTTTTTATGATGAAGTGGTACGCCCCTGGTATGTTTTTCAATGGATAGTACACGAAAAAATAAATTATGTAGATACTAGCAGTATGCATTTACATAATAGTTTTCCGAGCGGTCATGCAACTCAGGCCTTTGCCATTTTTTTTGTTTTAGCATTATATGCAAAAAATTTATCAGTAAAGTATTTTTTTCTGGCCATTGCTTTACTTACAGCCTTTAGCCGAGTTTATTTGTCTCAGCATTGGTTAGTAGATATTACCATTGGTAGTTTAGTAGGCAGTGTAAGTGCAATTATTTTATTTTCTTTAATGATTCAAAAAAATAAAATGGAACGTTTAAATGTGCCATTGCTTAAACTTAAAAACAGCTGAGCTTTATTCTAAAAAATAATTTTTTAAGTCAGATTTTGATTGTCATCCTGGGCGCTGGTATTTTTATGCCCTTTCTTGGAAATTGTCCTTTATTTGATTGGGATGAAATTAATTTTGCAGAATGCGCAAGAGAAATGCTGGTGAGCGGCAATTATGAACGAGTGCAATTAAATTTTCAGCCCTTTTGGGAAAAGCCACCTGTTTTTATATGGATGCAGGCTTTTTTTATGAATATTTTTGGGGTGAATGAATTTGCTGCTCGTTTTCCAAATGCCTTGTGCAGTATTATTACGCTTTTATTCTTATTCCATGCCGGCAAAAAATTTCATTCTACGCAATTCGCTTGGTTATGGGTATTATTATACATCTCTCTTATTTTACCGCATTTATATTTTCGCTCCGGAATTATAGATCCTTGGTTTAATCTGTTTATTTTTTATGCCATTTATCAGCTTATGAAAATATTAAATTCTATTGGTGGAAAGTCAGAAATAAGTGCCGCGCTTTTAGCCGGAATTTCCTTAGGTCTTGCTGTTCTTACAAAAGGTCCGGCTGCTATACTTATAGTGGGATTAGTAATCCTTTTTGTGGTGGTACAAACTAAAAATTTTCAAATTGTAAAACGAAAATCATTTCTATCATTTGTTATGGCCACCGGTGTTGTTTCACTCAGTTGGTTTATGGTGGAGTGGCTCCGAGGAAATGGTGATGTGATTTCTGAATTTATAAATTATCAGAAAAGACTTTTTAATACCGGTGATGCCGGACATGATGGTCCGTTTTATTATCATGTTTTAGTTTTGTTATTAGGTTGTTTTCCGGCTTCCGTTATTTTTATATTTCTTTTTCGTAACAAAGAAAATTTAACGCCTTTTCAATTATTATTTCGAAAAACTATGCTTGTTTTGTTTTGGGTTGTTTTAATATTGTTTTCCATAGTAAAAACCAAAATAGTTCATTATTCTTCACTTTGCTATTTCCCATTAACTTTTATTACTACCATTGGTATAATGCAATATTCAGGCAGGTTGCAAAATAATAAATCTTTCAGGTTTTTATTTTGGTTGGTTGCTATACTTTTCACCATGGCTTTATTGGCCATATCTTCAATTCGTTTTTGGAAAGAAAATTTAATCCAGTCCGGTTTAATTAAAGATGCCTTTGCGCAGGCCAATTTAAATGCGGATGTGAGTTGGTCGGGATTTGAGTTTTTATTGGTCCCTCTTTTTGTGATTGCTTCTTTTATCATGTTTAAAGGATTACGGATGAACAACCTTAAAAAAGTTTTAGCGGCCATGATGCTTTTAATTGTATTTATTACAATGGCCACAGCTATTTTAATTCCTCGAGTTGAAATGTATTCGCAGCATGCGGCTATTGCATTTTATAAAGCTTGTGCAAAGCATAGTTGTTATGTAGAAACACATGGATTTAAAAGTTACGCTTATCTTTTTTATTCCGATCGTAAACCGGATGATTTCTCCAATCCTCAACAAAAACAATTCATTGAAAAATTTATTAATGAAAGAGAAGGAGAAGGTAAGGTGAGGTACGCTTATTATTCCAATGCCTATTGCCATTGGATGAAGTATGAAAAAATTGATAGGCCGGCCTATTTAGTTTGCAAAACCAAACAAGAAGATGAAATGAATGAAATAGGCTCATTTAATAAGTTGTACGATCAAAACGGATATAGTTTTTACGTTCGAATGCCTTAAATGTTAAGAACTGTCAAATGGGCACACTTTTTTAATGGCATAATTTGTGATTTTACTATATTTAAAGTTAAAGATATGATGTTTAAAGATTTAGAGGATATACGTTTGCAAGGTGGAAATGAGGATGATATGGATTTTATCCCGCTGCTAAGCAGTGAGGATGAGGATGCCATGCGAAAGGAAAAGATACCGGAGATACTGCCAATATTGCCACTTCGTAATACGGTTTTGTTTCCGGGAGTAGTAATTCCGATTACTGTGGGGAGAGATAAATCAATACAATTGATAAAAGATTATAATAAAGGCGATAAAACTATTGGCGTTGTTACGCAGAAAAGTGATACCATTGAAGATCCACAAGCTGAAGATTTATACGAAGTTGGAACAGTAGCTTTTATTATCAAAATGCTTCGCATGCCCGATGGAAATACAACTATTATTATTCAAGGTAAGAGAAGATTTAAGGTGGAAGAATATGTGCAGAGCGAGCCTTATCACAAGGCAAAAGTGGTTGAGTTTAATGAAGAGCGACCGGAAACAACAGATAAAGAATTTCAAGCTATCGTTTCTAATTTAAAGGAAACATCAGCGCAAATCATAAAGTTATCTCCTAATATACCTAGTGACGCAGGATTTGCCATCAATAATATAGATAGCCCGGCTTTTCTCGTAAACTTCATTTCCTCCAATATGAATGCAAAAACGGAGGATAAACAAAAGATGCTCGAAGTTCCGAATTTAAAGGAACGCAGTTTATTGGTGTTAGAGTATTTAAATAAAGAGTTTCAGATTGTAGATCTTAAAAATCAAATTCAAACCAAAACAAAAATTGATTTGGATAAACAACAGCGGGAGTATTACCTCAATCAACAATTAAAAACCATTCAGGAAGAATTGGGTGGGAATAATTTTGAACAGGAGATAAATGAATACCAGGAAAAAGCTAAAAAGAAGAAGTGGAGTAGCACGGTAAAAGAAGCCTTTGAGAAACAACTTTCCAAATTACAACGAATGAATCCGCATGCGGCAGAATATGGTATTCAAACCAATTATGTGGAACTTTTGCTTGAATTACCCTGGAATGATTACAGCAAAGATAATTTTGATTTAAAGCATGCGCAGGAAGTGCTTGATGAGGATCATTTCGGATTGGAAAAAGTAAAGGAAAGAATCATCGAACATTTGGCTGTACTCAAATTAAAAGGTGATTTTAAGTCTCCCATCATTTGTTTATATGGCCCTCCGGGTGTGGGTAAAACTTCGCTTGGGAAAAGTATTGCTCGGGCAATGGGACGAAAATATGTTCGAATGAGTTTGGGTGGTTTAAAAGACGAGAGTGAAATACGTGGACATCGGAAAACATATATAGGCGCAATGCCCGGCCGCGTATTACAAAATTTAAAAAAGGTTCAATCTTCTAATCCGGTTTTTATTTTAGATGAGGTTGATAAAATTGGAAATGATTATCATGGAGATCCTTCTTCGGCTTTGCTCGAAGTTTTAGATCCGGAACAAAATAATTCCTTTTATGATAATTTTTTGGAATTGGATTATGATTTGAGCAAGGTCATGTTTATTGCTACTTGCAATGATTTGTCAACTATACAACCTGCTTTGCGTGACCGTATGGAAATGATTGAAGTGAACGGGTATACCATTGAAGAAAAAATAGAAATTGCTAAACGACATCTAATCCCCAAACAGATTGAGGCTAATGGCTTGAAAAAAAGTCAGCTTAAATTAAATGATAAAATTATTTCTTATATCATTGAATCTTATACTTCCGAAAGCGGAGTTCGAAATTTGGAAAAAAGAATTTCTAAAATTGCCCGGCATGTTGCCGTAAACGTAGTAAAGGAAAACGAGCTGGAGAAAATTACAGAAGAGTTAGTTATAAAAATACTAGGTCCTTCACACACCAAAGATAAATACGAAGGGAATGAACATGCCGGAGTTGTTACCGGATTAGCATGGACCAGTGTTGGAGGAGATATCTTGTTTATTGAAACGAGTTTGAGTAAATCAAAATCTCCTAAATTAACGCTAACCGGTAATTTGGGTGATGTGATGAAGGAAAGTGCTACACTGGCTTTGGAATATTTAAAAGCGCATCCCGAATTGATTGGAGCCAAACAAGAAATATTTGATGAATACAGTATCCACATTCACGTACCGGAAGGTGCTACACCTAAAGATGGTCCAAGTGCGGGTATAGCCATGTTAACTTCTATTGCCAGCGCTTTTACAAAACGAAAAGTGAAAAAGGCTTTAGCCATGACCGGTGAAATTACCTTACGCGGAAAAGTATTACCTGTTGGTGGAATAAAAGAAAAAATATTAGCTGCTAAACGGGCAGGGATAAAGGAAATTGTTTTGTGTAAAGAGAACAGAAAAGATGTGGAATATGTAAAGCAAGATTATTTACAAGGCTTGTCCTTTAAATATGTGTCGGAAATGAATGAAGTGTTGGACTATGTTCTTTTAAATGAAAAGGCAAAACTTTAATTTTTGAAAAAAGTTTTAATACTTACTTATTATTGGCCTCCATCGGGTGGAGCCGGAGTTCAGCGCTGGCTTAAATTTGTAAAGTATTTGCGTGAGTTTAATTGGGAGCCTGTTGTTTATACCGCTTTGAACGGAGAAATTCCGGTAATCGATCATAGTTTAGAAAAAGATATTCCTAAAGGTATCACCGTACTCAAAACACCAATTTGGGAACCGTATAATTTTTACAAAAAATTCAGTGGCCGTAAAAAAGAAGATAAGATAAACGCATCCTTTTTAAACGAAAATAAAAAGGCGGGTTTAGCTGAAAAAATAAGTGTTTACATTCGTGGAAATTATTTTATTCCCGATGCCCGAAAGTTCTGGATAAAACCCAGCATTCAATTTTTAAGTGATTACCTGAATAAAAATAAAATAGACTATATCATTAGCAGTGGTCCTCCTCACAGTATGCACCTAATTGCTTTAGGGATAAAGGAAAAATTCCCGAATATAAAATGGCTTGCGGATTTCAGAGATCCCTGGACAAATATAGACTTCTATGAAAAATTAATGCTGAGTAAAAGAGCAGATCGTTTGCACCATGAAATGGAATTGAAAGTTTTGATGAATGCGGATTGTGTGTTAAGTATTGGTCAAGCAATGAGCGAAGAGTTTAAGGAGATGTATTTGAAAGCCGGAGGAAAAAACAAGGATAAGTTTAAAGTAATTACCAATGGTTTTGATGAAGAAGTTTCCGAAGAATTGAAAGTTATTCCGGATGCTAAGTTTACAATGGCTCATATCGGAACTTTGGTGAAAGACCGAAATCCGGAAATACTTTGGCGGGTTTTAAAGGAATTAATTTCAGAGAATATTGAATTCGAAAAAAAGTTTGAATTAAAATTAGTGGGTAAGGTGGATATTTCGGTAATGGAGGATTTGGAAAAGTTTGGCTTAAAAAAATATTTAAACAAAATAGATTATTTACCGCACGACCAGGTAATACTTGAACAAAAAAAATCGGCGGTACTTTTATTATTGGTGAACAATACCAAAAATGCCAAAGGAATATTAACCGGTAAATTTTTTGAATATATGGCCTCAGGCCGGCCAGTGTTGGCGATTGGACCCGTTAACGGAGATTTGGCGGAAATAATAAAAGAAACGAGTTGCGGTTATATCAGTAATTTTGATGATGTCGTTTCATTGAAAAAGAATATTTTAGAGCTGTTTGAAAACAGAAATGTGCCTTCCTCCAACGGAAATATTCAAAAATACAGCCGGAAAAGTTTGACTGGGAAACTGGCTGAGGTGTTGAATAATATTTTATAAAGGCTTACACGCTAATTCTTGCTTATCAGGATTATTACTTAATGTAACATTTCACCTGTTTTTGTAAATCCCGGGAAGTCTGCCTGGAATTGGTAGCAATAACATTTATATCAAGTTTAATCCTTTTTCAGATAAATATGCATTCTATTTTGAATCTTCAAAAATTATACTATATTTGGTATATCAATTAAACACCTGTATGAATTCATTTTTATTGAAATCTAACCAAAACTCTTTCACCCCCCCCCCTGAAAGAGAAAAGTTCTTTAATCAGCTTTAAACAATTACTAACGGGTATTTTTATGCTGTTTGCATTAACCAAAATACAATCACAGGCGCCCGGAAGTTCTTCGCTTATTCCCATCATGGTTCCGGCGGGAAATCAGATACTTTCCAATCAAAATCCCATTGGCAATGAAATGTGGTATAGTTTTTCACTCAACAGTCCGCAGTTTTATTCACATGTAAAGTTGAATACGCAGGGTGAAATTTATCCATTAATAGGAGCTGATTTTTATGTTTATGATCAACTCGGAAATCCAATTTTATTTCAAACCGATAGCCTTGTAAATGATAGTTCTTTTCTTTTCACCTACAACACCAATAACTTTAGCGATCAGATTTTTTTAAAATTAAAATTTAATGATGCCTGTGATTTGTGTTTGGGATTGACTAATTACAATTTGATTATTTCTTCACCGATTTCTGCCAGTTGTATTGCAACACCAACAACTTGCCAATACGTAGCAAATCATAGTTTTGAAAATTATCCTAATATGCCAAATATTTGCAATGGATTTTCTCTAACAACAACCGGAAATTATAATTTTGATGCATGTCAATGGGAGCAGCCTTGCAATACAGGAACTGCTTTAAACGGAACACCGGATTACTATAATGCGTGTGCTTTTATTAATAGTGCCTATATTCATCCGAATAATTCATATAATTTTTACACTCAATCTTATCCCGGAGGAATTGGACATGCCGGCTTATTTCTTTACTTAAAAACCACTGACGGACCACCTTCGAATAGAGAATATTTGAAAACAATATTGAACTCGAGCTTAACTCCCGGTAATACTTATACATTTTCAATTTGGACAAAAGCTGCAAATCTAAGTCACTTTTCCAACGGTTTGCAGGTAACATTTTTTACAGCCCCTTCAGCCACCTGTCAAAACAACGCGTATCCAATACCCCCACAAAACTCCCCAATTGCACAAACTTATACCATCACCAATGCAATCATTAGTAACACTACTTCATGGGTCAATTATAGTTTTTCATTTTCACCACCTTCGCAACCATGGAATAGCATCATTATCGGAAATTTTAATGACAACAATAATACAGCATTGGTTTTTAACCCGAATGGTGCTCCATTAATTTATGGGCAACCTTCTGCATATGTTTACATTGATGAGGTTTCAATTATCGGACCTGATGTACCAATTACTGTTAGCGCCTCGCCAACTAATATTTGTTACGGAACTTCTTCCACTTTAACTGCAAGTTCACCAGGCATTTCTTCCTTTACCTGGAATCCGGGAAATATTATAGCTAACAGCATTGTTGTTTCTCCTACCGTTTCAAGCATTTACACAGTTTCTGCAACCAACGCGGTGAATTCTGTAACTTCTCAAACGGTAGCCGTAAACGTTTACACAGCAACACCAAGTTTTTCAATCAATATTACCAATGAATTCTTTTGTATTCCGAGTGGACAAACATCAGGCTCCGTTAATTTAGTTGCAAGCCCGGCCGGCGTTTATTCTGTCATGTCACAAGGCTTACCTCTAACTCAATTTACCAATTCTATTACTTTATTTCCAACGGCAACTTCGGTGTATTCTGTTTTATCCACAGATGGGCAAGGTTGTATTACTAATAAAACATTTACATTGACTAAAATACCTTGTGCGTGTTTAGCAGCCTCGGGTCCAACCGTTGGGGGGTTAGTGAATGGAGGAGTGTTTTCGAATTATCTTTCAAAATTAAAAGTTGTTAGTGATGTTACTTTAGCAATTGTTCCTATACCAAACTATGAATGTGAAAACTTCAATATTCAATTAGCTTCTACTGAATATATTGTTTACCCCGGCGTAAGGATTACTTTACCAACTTCTCGCAATGGTACTGTAGCCATAGTTGGAAGTTATTTCCATGGATGCGGTGAATTATGGGAAGGAATTCATGTTCCTTCAAAACATGTAAGTGTTTTAATTCAACCTATATATGCCCCCGGCGGGTTTACAACCACGCTAATTGAAGACGCTAAAGTGGCTATTGAATTTACAAATCAATTCGATATACCTTGCACAACTAATATTCATTTGGATGCAAAGGAGGTTACCTTCAACAAAAATATTACCTCTATTAAAATTTCTAATTATCAGGTAAATCAAAATAATTATCCTTTTAAAATAGAAAATTGTTTATTTACCTGTAGAAGTTTACCAATTATACAAAATATAAATCCATTGAGTATTTCATCTTGGTCCAACACCCAGGATATTAAAAATTCTCCAAGTGGAAATACCAGTTCCTTACAAACGCCATGGATCAGTAATACTTTATTTCCTCCAAGTGCAATAACAAGTACTTTGTATAATTACTTCGGATATCCATCTAATGGTTTAGTATTGAACAATGTTGGTTATACTCAAATTCCGGCATACTTTTTTAGAGAAATGAAAATCGGAAAAAATGGCCCCAATGATTTTAACTGTTTTGATAATTTAATGGAGGATATTACAGCATTGAACTCAAATTTTTCAGTAATCAATACAGTATTTCAGGAAGGTCGACGAGCACGAGGAAGTACCGGAATTACAGGTGGCAAAGCCGTGGTTGCTAGCAGCGCATTTAATGAATATGAGGCTAATTACAATCGGGTAAAAATAGAAGCCGGAGCGGGTAATGGTAATTTTAATTGTCGCTTCTATGAAAAAGTGGCGGCCGTTGAAACTAATAATTATTACGCAACTTTCATTAATAACACTGAGGTATTCAGTTATGTGAATGATTACGCTTTGTTTCCTCAGAATAATACTTTGGGCGAAAGAGGTTTTAATATAAGAACCAATCATTATCAGATGATCGACATCAAAAAGAACAAACTGTACAATATTAAGAATGCCGTTATGATCGGATTGGATAATGTTGTTTTATTTGGAAATACATTCAGAGAAATAGGGTCAATATTTGTGGAAGAAAATAGTGTAAACCGTTACCTTGGTCCCATTCCCGGAACAGCGAATCCATATGTGAACATAGGAGTAAGCATCATGGATCCTCTTGCCCTTCCTACCCAAACTAATGTTGCAGTTTCTGCGGGAAATTTTGTCAATGCAAACACCTTCAGTAATGTGCACAATGCTGTGAGTGTGATGAATATCAGTCACAGCCCAACGGGCATCAATAACAATACCATCACCATGATAAACTCCACGGCGGCTTTTGCCTTTCAGCGAGGTGTGCACGGGGCGCAGTGTTTAAAATCATTGGGTATCACAAAAAATACAATAACCGGCCCTCCCAATTACATCACCAATCCATCATTGGGTGTAATGAAAGCCATTAGTGTTTCTATGAGTTCATCCTTAGCTGTGCGTTGTAATTCTACAAGTTCAACCACAAGAGGTATAGAATTTAATGGTACTACACAGTTCACTGATTATTTTGAAGACAATCACATGAGTAATCAGCAATACGGTTTGGTATTAGATAATAATGCGGTTATTTCAGGAAGTAATGCGGTTGGTGGCATAAACCGACCAACCAACAATGTTTGGAATGGAACCTGGTCTGTGCCGAATTATAAAACGGCCGCGTTCAGTGGAAGTACTGCTCAAAACAGTAGACTTTATATTTATTATGGATTAGGAAATATTGATCCAAATGGAAGCGCTGAACCATCTATTGGGCCTATAGATAGATTCTTTCATAATGCGCCTGGTTTTTTTCAAAATACACTCATAAGTTCAAATTATGTTTCTCTCGGTTGCAGAATCGGAGGTGGTAATAACGGTGGAGGAAATGGAAACGGCAATGGTGGTGGAAATATGGCAGCACGACTTTTATTAGAACAAGCGGTTAATAATTCTATTTCATACGCAAATAATGTAATCGAATCACAACATATCGATAAAACAAGTGCTTACAGGAGCCTTAAGGCCAACCCAACAATTATGAATGGCTCATCAATATTGAATACTTTTTATATAACTGCACAAACAAATTATTTGGAAGAAATGCTTAATGTGGAAGAAAGTTTAGCTATCAACAGCCTGAATATTGCTCAATCACAAATTTCAGCCTTAACTCCAACAAATGCAATTGAAAGTAACTATCAAAACTTTTACCAGATACATAAAAATTATAAGAACGGGTCTTATAACATAACAGACAGTTTAAATCTTATTTATATAGCAAATTTGTGTCCTTATGTTGATGGAGCAATTGTATTTCAAGCAAGGGCATTATATAATATTATTTATCAGGGATATTATACTTTTTTTGATAATTGTGTTATAGAACAGAATCGAATGGCTGAATCAACAAAATATAATGACAAAGGTGGGTTACAAAATCTTGTTAATTTAAAAACAAGTATTTCTCCTAATCCTAATAATGGTAAATATTCAATTTATCTGAATGAAGAATTAATTTCAAGAACGGTTTTTGTTAAAGTTTTTGATATTACTGGCAGGATTGTTTTTGAAAATAGCTATAAAAACGAAAACCAAACAAAAATTCAGGTTGAAAATAAACTGGTTAATGGCATTTATTTAATGGAAATTAGTACAGAAGAAGGAATTTTAGATATTCATCGACTGATAATCACCAATTAAGAATAATTAAATTATTTTTAAAAATGAACATTATAAGTAAATATAACATTATAATCATGTTATATGTTTTTCCTAATATTTCTTTTTGTCAAAAAGAAAATGCAATTTGGTACTTTGGTGGTAATCAAGGTGATATGATTCAAGTAGGTGCGGGAATAGATTTTAATTCCGGTTCTCCTGTTACTCTTACAAATAGTGCAATGCCTTTTACTGAAGGCTCTGCAGTTCAATGCGACAGAAATGGTAATTTGATGTTCTACACAAATGGTCAAACAATTTGGAATAAATCACATTCTGTTATGCAAAACGGAACGGGTCTTTGTGGACATTGGTCATCGCAACAATCCGCAATCATTATACCATTCCCATCAGACACCAGCCTATATTATGTTTTTTCTAATGCCGGGTATCCAACTGGTGGAGGTGGAGGTCTTTATTATTCGGTGATTAATAGCACGCTAAATGGAGGATTAGGAGCTGTTACCAATACTAAATGTGTTTCCTTATTGCCCTCCACAGGTGAAGGTTTTGCTGCTACATGGCACTCTAACACGAATGATTATTGGGTTGTAGTTAGTCAAAACAGCACAAGTGTATTATTTTCATTCCATATTTCTGCTCTAGGAATTTCGCCACCTGTCTTATCAAATTTAAATATTAATAATAAGTGGTGTTGGAAAATAGACTTTAATAATAAGGGAAACATGTTAACTTTACTTTCAGAGAAAAATGTTGCTGGAGTTTCTACGGCAAGATACATTTCATATTTTAATCAAAATACAGGACTAATTTCTACTCCGTTTTATGTTGATACAACAATTGGGTTTAGTGGTGCCTGTTTTTCAACAGATGACAATCTAATATATTATTATGGCGGTCCTACAAATTTGACATTGTATCAATGCGACTTAAACGCACCTGATATTCCTGCATCTAAGTTGCAAATTAAGCAATTTAGTTCAGGTATATTTCCATATTTAGATATGAAATTGGGTCCAGATGGGAAAATTTATTGTAATAAGAGTTTTAGTGCTGATTCAATTGATAGAATTAATTTTCCTAATATTCTGGGAGTTGGTTGTGCCTATGAATCAAACGCTATTTATCTTGGAGGTAAGAAATCGGGTAATCTTTTTTCAAGTAAAACTTTTGGTAAAAACATCAAACCAACTGGTTTAATTTATATTACAAAAAGTAATTCATTAAAAAGTTTTGTTCATCCCAACCCAAATAATGGAAGTTTTGTATTAAAACTTAAAGATTCAAAACATCAAGAATTTGAAATAAGTATTTATGATGTAGCCGGCAAACAGATTTATTTTGAAATGAAAAAAGAAACAATGCACGAAATAAAACTAAATTATAATTTAGTTAATGGTTTTTATTTTGTTAAAATTAAATTCGAAGATGGTACTGTAGATGTTCACCGATTAATCATAAGTAATTAATTTTAAAATTTTTTTGGAGATTATGTTCCTCTCAAAAAATAATAAGCCTAGGCTTCTGTTTTTTGTATTAAACGCAATTTTAACTATAAGCTTTGCACAAGTTAATTTAGTTCCGAATCCAAGTTTTGAGAATGTAATAGGTTTCGGTAATTTCCCCTGCAATTGTAATTTAATTGATAAAGCACCTCCTTGGGATTCTCTTAGGGCTGGTGGCGGTGGTGGTAATCTTGTTTTGTCTGGTTCAAATTTTTTAGGATATCAAATTGCCAGGACTGGCAATTATATGGCAAGTTTAAATTATTATTATGAGCCTTTAAATGCAACATGGAGAAGTTATATACAATCTCCATTAACTAAGAATTTAAAACCAAATAAGTCCTATTGTGTTACTGGTTATTTCAATTTACAAAATAAATTATCAAGGTTTGCGGTTGATGGGCTTAGCATTTATTTTGACAATGGAAGTATATTTGCAATTGGTTATGGACAAGTAGCGCAAGCCAATCCGCAAATAAAAAGTCCACCAAATCAATTTTATTCTGATACATTAAATTGGATGAAGGTCCAAGGAGACTTTATTGCAATTGGCACAGAGAGTTATTTAACAATCGGTAATCATAAGAACAATGCTAACCTTACCTACAGTTTAGTAAATCCTAGTGCTGTTTCGCTAGGCTCAGGCTATTTTGTCGATGACATCTCTGTAATAGAAGCCGATTTACCCGCTTATGCAGGCAGAGATACAGTTTTATGCATAGGTGATAGTGTTTTTATTGGTCGCCCACCAGAGGTAGGTTTAGAATGTATTTGGAACAGCACTTCGACGGGCTCAGTGCCCATTGCAACAGGAGGGGGATTTTGGATCAAGCCCGCAAGTAGTCAAACCTATATTGTTACACAGGATGTTTGCGGTTTAATTAAAAAAGATACCATACAAGTACAAATAAAACCTCCCTATAACGGTCCGCCAATTGGTTTAATTGCAAACACAGCAACCGCATGCCCTTCAACTACAATTAATTTAAGCATTCAAAACAACCCACCTGTAGTAAATGGTTATAATTGGTTGCCTTTAGGTGTATACGTTCAAACCAATAATATTGCTGCCAATGCAATGATTTCACAAAGCACCACATTTACATTAAACATAAATAATTTAGGTCAAGATGCTTTTTGTCCTTTTCAAAGAACAGCAAGTGTGAGTGTTTCCGTTCCGGTGTTTACAGATTCACCTATTCTTGTAAGTAATCAAAATCCAGTATGTCCAAATGATACTATAATTCTTTCCTATTTAAACCCAGCGCCCGGCAATACAGTAACATATCAGTGGTTGCCAAGTTCTGCTTATACATCTACCAATTATCTTTCCGCAAAAACAATTACTCAATTAGGTGATACTTATTTTTTAAATGTGATGAGTACTGGCAACAACAGTATTTGTGCCTTTACCAGAAGTTTGAGTATAACGATCAATGTAGCAGATACTTGTTTCAAAGAGCAGGTTATTCCCAATATTTTCACACCCAATAACGATAACGTGAATGATGTATGGAGTATCAAGTTCCCATTTGGGAGTACACTGAGCTCCGTCGAAGTGTACAATCGTTGGGGCACTTTAATATTTCATAGGGAGAATTTAAAATTCAGTAAACAAGGCTTTGCCAACATACATTGGGATGGTAGAAATGGTAGTGGAGAAGAATGCAGTTCAGGGGTTTACTTTTATGTGTTGAACTATCAAGATCGTTCCGGAGAGCAGCTGGTGAAAAAAGGAAATATTACTTTGATGCGGTGAATTTACACTGTCGCTACGAGTAGACAATAGTAGAAATGGTTATTGTCATATCGAGAAGCGTTGCTTTAAACACGCCTCGATACAATGCTCGTTGCCTCGCATCACTCGGCGTGACATTGTGGTTTTGTTATCCCGACGAACGAAGGATTTTTATCATAAAGATTTCCGGATGGATATTTCATTCCCCCTTCGGCATGGTTCGACAGGCTCACTATCCATCTCAGGGTTCAGTCAGGATGACATTTGGGAATCTGCGTGAGGCCTGCCTGCCGGTAGGCAAGGACAGTAGCGAAAAGCCCACAGCCCCGAATGCTTTCGGGGCGAGGACTTGCAGCGTATGGCCCGACGGCGAGTGAAGCTTATCAATGATAAAGCCGGCTGAACCTCGCCCGCACGCCCAAAAATTTAAAAGTTTAAACTGAAACAATAAAAAAAGAAATCGAGAACAATCACTGAATCAATTATTGAGAACGGACGCTGAAACAGAACAGATGCTGAAACAAGTTCAGCATGACCGGGTATTTTTTATTTCGCCTTCCTTTCCCAATACTTTTTTATCTTTTCCAGATCAGCTTTGTCTACGTATTTGCGGTAGTCTCCGTGAGATTTAATTTCACTGATGATTAATCCTTCTCCATTTTCTTCTCCTAAAAAGTATTTGTAAACATGGTAATCATTTTGGTTTGCGATTTTAGGACCGGCAAAACTTACTTTACCGAAATATATATTAGATAAAACTAAATGAGTAACAATTGTCTTAGATGTATCGTTTAATGCCAACAGTAATTGTTTTGAAATTTTCTTTCCTTTTCGAATTAATTTGTTTGCTGTTTTTCCCTCTAAATTAAAATCCGCCTTGTGTTCATGATTGATGATGAATTGGGTATTGTTTAACTCCGCAATCAGTTTCTCGGTACTTTTAAATTGAGCTTGTAGGCCAAGCGTTAGGATAAATGATATAAACAAAAGAAAACTTCGCATATCTTAAGATACACAAGTTTTATGCCTTTAAATGTTAAGATAATGCAAAAATAGAGTAGTGTTATACTAAAAAAGGAAGTAAATATTTTCTATTAACTATGTTTGCTTTAGGCTAGTGTTTAAAGCTCTTTATATATTGAGTTGGATAAGCTATATCAGTCTTCTATTGTTCCTGAAGAAATGGCGCATTTCGAAATCTTAATTGGTATTCTAAAAAGGCTTATCTTTATTTTCATTATTACAATATGAAATTAATTAAACTGCTTTCTTTTTTTAGCACTATATTTCTAGTAGGTTGTAAGACACCAACGCTTGGTTATTTTACCGTACAACCAAAAATTACCGAGAGTGATTTAAAATACAATAAAACGATTACCTTGGTTATTAACCAAAACATTCCGGATTCACTTATAGTCAGTAATGGTAAAAAGCATAAACTGATAGTTACAAAATTTAGACTTACTTTGGAACAGGGGCTATATAGTATTTTTAAAAATACCCACACCGACATAGTTATATCAAGTAAGGTTGATCCTAACGGAATGAACTTAGTATTAGACGGTATTATGCCGGATTGGGAATGGTACATGCCGGGATCTAGGAATACAGGTGGAAGTGTTGAGTTAGAATGTAAAATAACTTACTATGCATTTATTTATTCTAATGGGCGTAGAATTGGGAAAATAGATCGTACAATTTTCAGTAAAAAGAAGACAATTAATAGGCAAAGAAAACCTGAAGTATTTATGGATGGAATCAGAGTTATGTTTGAAGATGTTTACAGCCATACAATAAGCTATTATTAATTTACAACACCTGAAATTTTGAAATATTTGACTATTTATTTCACTAATCAAGGCGCATTTCAAGCTCAATATTCTAAAAGGATAATAGAATATAAATTTGTTATTTAGCCGGTAAAACGGTAGCTGTGCAATCTCCAAATCCTACTCGCTTTCCATCTTTTTCGCAATGTCCGCGTAAAATAATTGTGTCACCGTCGTTTACAAATTTACGCTCTGTACCGTCGTTTAATTTAATGGGTTTTGTTCCTTTCCAGGTTAATTCTAAAAAGCTTCCGTATTCGCCTGCTGTTGGTCCGCTAATGGTACCGCTTGCCATCAAGTCTCCCACATTAATATTACAGCCGTTTACTGTATGATGAGCTAATTGTTGCTCCATGGTATAATACATGTATTTGTAATTGCTGTTACAAATTAAATTTTCATTACCGTTTTCCGGTTTTAAATAAACTTCCAGTTTAATATCAACATTTTTTTCTCCTTTGTATTTTAAATAAGGAAGTAATTCCGGTTTTTGATCATACCCTTTTACGCGGAAGGGTTCTAAAGCATCCAAGGTTACTATCCAGGGTGAAATTGTACTTGCAAAATTTTTGGCCAAAACGGACCCAGCGGAACATATTCCCAGGTTTGAATATCGCGTGCGCTCCAATCATTAAACAAAACCATTCCGAAAATATAATCGTCGGCATATTCGGTACTCACGCTATCGCCCATTTGTGTTGACTTACCAATTACAAATGCAGTTTCTAATTCAATATCCAATAATTTACAAGGACCAAATACCGGATTTTCGGCGTCGGCAGGTTTGGTTTGTCCCTTTGGTCGGTGAAAACTATGGCCGCTTACGCAAATACTACTCGCGCGTCCGTGATAACCAACGGGCAAATGTTTCCAATTAGGTAAAAGTGCGTTGGCGGGATCTCTGAACATAGTGCCCACATTGGTTGCGTGATCAATGCTGCTGTAAAAATCGGTATAATCTCCCACCTTCACCGGCATAAGCATCTGCACATCACTTTGTTTTTTAAAAACGGTATTGAAGAATTTTTTATCCTTATTCAAAATATTATTTTCATCGCAAAGAATTTCCTGTAGTCTCTTTCTAACTTCACCTGTTCTTTTTTTGCCGAGTTTAATAAAACTGTTTAAATATTTTTTATCGAATACATTTCTGTTCAAATCCAACAAATCAGCGCTTTCCAGTTCAAATAAATCAATGATGTAATCGCCAATGGCAGAGCAGGCTCTGTATTTTACGTCTTTATCACTATAAATTCCAAAAGGAATGTTGTGAATGGAAAAATCAGAATCCGGTTTTACGTCAATCCAGGTTTTTAAGTGAGTAGCCATAATGAAATTTTTAATCAATTGTTTGTACTGCTTTTTCTTTTAGGCAGTTTATTAAATCGTCAATAAGTTCTTTATTCGGACTTGTACTTTCTTGAGCCAATTGCATGCCCTGTGTTAAAATTTTGGAATCAATTTTTGTTTCAATATTCTGAACTACAGTTAATGCTTCCATGGCAATAGCAAAGTCGTTTTCGCATGCAAGTTTGGTAAAAAGTAAAAAATAATTTGAGGCATCAAGACCGCTTTCCCATACTGCAGCAACTAACTTCGCCTTTTGTTCCTTGGATTTTACGGTGTTGATTGATTCGATAAGCATGGTTACATTTCCAAGCTCTTTAATGCTTTTGTAAATCTGATCTAACTCTTCTCTGGTAACTTCATTATCCAGCAATTTTTCAATCAAATCAGCAGAGTCATTTTGTTTTTTGGAAAATCCATCGCGATTTATCACTAAGGTTAAAAATTTTGAACTATCGAATAGTTCTTTGGGATTTAAAGCTTCGTCATCTAATAATTCGTCAATGGCCATTTTTACAAAATTTTATTTATAATATTTTCTACACTTACTCCTTCCGCTTCTGCTTTATAATTTAAAACTATTCTGTGGCGTAGGATTGGAACAGCAATTGCTTTCACGTCCTCAATATCCGGACTAAATTTCCCATTTATTGCTGCGTGGCATTTAGCACCGATGATTAAATACTGAGAAGCACGCGGACCCGCACCCCACAATAAATATTTTTTCGCTTCTTCACTGCTAAACTCACTATTCAATCTTGTTTTGTTCACTAATTTAACGGCATATTCCACTACGTTATCGGCAACCGGAATTTTACGAATCAATTCCTGATAAAAAACAATTTCTTCTGCATTTAATATTTTATTCAGATTAACTTTAGCATTAGCTGTGGTTAATTTTACCACTTGTAATTCTTCCTGAAATTTCGGATAATCCAGCCAAACGTTAAACATAAAACGATCGAGTTGTGCTTCCGGAAGCGGGTAAGTTCCTTCTTGCTCTATAGGATTTTGAGTAGCCAGAACAAAAAAGGGATTATCTAAAATATATTTTTTTCCGGCAGCGGTAACTTGTCTTTCCTGCATGGCCTCTAATAAGGCAGCCTGCGTTTTAGGTGGAGTACGGTTAATTTCGTCTGCTAAAACAATATTCGCGAAAACCGGACCTTTAATAAATTTAAAATTACGTTGTTCATCCAAAATTTCGTTTCCGATAATATCTCCGGGCATTAAATCCGGTGTAAATTGAATTCTGGAAAAGGAAAGGCCCAAAGCTTCTGAAATAGTATTTACTAATAAGGTTTTGGCTAAGCCCGGAACACCAACTAATAAACAATGGCCTTTGCTGAAAATGGCAATTAACACATTTTTTATGGTTTCTTCCTGCCCAACAATTACTTTGCCAATTTCTTTATTTAATTCTTTGTACTTCGCAACAAATCCTTCAATTGCTTCGGTATCTGATTTGTAATTCATAAGATAATAGTGGATTTAAATATAGGAATAAAATTGCAAGAGCAGTGTAAAACAAGTATGATTTTGGCATTTTTTTTCTTTTCTTTGAGCTATTAAAAACTCACCATTATGCAAGAAGGTTTTGTTAAGTCAAATATTGAAAACGGAATAGGAACTATTAGCTTTTTTCATCCGCAAAGCAATAGTATGCCCGGGTATCAGTTACGAGCTTTGGCCGATGAAGTTGCAAAACTTGGAAATGACGATGGAGTGAAAGTGATTGTATTAAAAAGTGAAGGGGAAAAAGCATTTTGTGCCGGAGCAAGTTTTGATGAATTAATCAGTATAAAAGATATAAATACCGGAACAACTTTTTTTAGTGGATTTGCCGGTGTAATTAATGCCATGCGTAAGGCCCCAAAATTTATTTTAGTTAGAGTACAAGGTAAAGCCGTAGGCGGAGGAGTTGGCATTGCCAGTAGCGGTGATTTTACTTTTGCATTACAAAGTGCTTCTGTTAAACTTAGTGAGTTGGCTGTAGGCATTGGACCATTTGTGGTGGGCCCCGCAGTAGAAAGAAAAGTAGGTAAGAGTGCCTTTTGTGAATTAACTATTAATGCAACAGAGTGGAGAGATGCGCAATGGGCTAAGGAAAAAGGATTATATAACGAAGTTTACGAGAATAATGAATTAATGGATAAAGCCTTGCAGTCGCTTGCTGTAAAGTTGGCGGGCAGCAATCCGGAAGCGATGGCCATGCTAAAAAAAATAATGTGGGAAGGGACGGAGCATTGGGATAAACTATTGATGGAAAGAGCGGGAATGAGCGGGCAATTGGTATTGAGTGAATTTACAATCAATGCTATCAATCAATTTAAATCCAAATAAAGCGGAATGATTACTTACACATTCCTTGCTATCATCTTAATATTTTCTGTGTATTGTTTTAACAACAAGCAAGCGATGAATAAATATTTATTTCATCCGTATTCGATTTATCATTTTAAGGAACATTATCGATTTTTAACGCACGCATTTATTCATGGGGATTTTATTCATCTCGCATTTAATTGTTTGGCTTTTTTAAGTTTCGGATTAAGTATTGAAAATCATTATTTCCCGGTATTATTCGGAGAAAAACTGGGGAAAGTTTTATATTTATTATTGTTTACGGGTGGAATATACGCCGCATCTATTACCGAATTTTTCAGAAATAAAAACAACAAGGATTATTCTTCATTAGGCGCGAGTGGTGCTATTTCTTCTGTGATGTTTTGCTGGATTATGTTGAGTCCGCTCGGAACTATCGGTTTTTTCTTTATTCCCATGAAGGGGTGGATTGCAGGATTGTTGTTATTGGGCGTGAGTTATTATTTAATACGTCGGAAAAAAACAAGCGATTACAATGATAATATTTCGCATGAATCTCATTTTTGGGGTGCGTTATTTGGAATCGCATTTATATTGGTAGCCAAACCGGCGGTGGCAAGAGCATTTGTGCAGCAGGTTTTCGGGATAAATTTGTAAATTTGTATCATGAAAAAGCTGATCATTTTTTCGATATTATTTTTGTTCTATAAAAGTAGCAAGGCGCAATGTATATTTGTTTATGCCAGTCAACGTATTAAAGGTGTAGAGATTCCGATTGAGCGTACCGAATTTGATATTGTTATTAATGACACGATTAAAAAGCACGCCACCAGTGCCAATGATGGTTCTTTAGGTAGAATTTCATTACCCCAGGGTATTTATGAAGTGAAAATTTCCAATCCTGAGTTTAATATTGGAATCAAAAAAAACGTAATTGTTCGCGAATCCAGAACAACCGATGTGATAATTAATTTAACAATGGCCGGAACTGTAAAAGAAGAAGATAAATTGAAAAAGATAATACAGGATTAATTATTAAATCTCTTCTTTCATTACCATTTGATGGGTGTTTCTGCTCCTTTGTTCAATTAAAATTAATTTTCCCCCACTTAGTTTAGCAATAATTTCTTCATTATAATTTCTGATGGTCATCAGCTGAACAGGCGTATTGTATAAAGTATTGAATTGTAATTGCAACTCTGCAATTAAAGGGTCAATTTTATGTACATCATAATCTAAACAAACACTAAAACTTATAGCCGAATTTTGAATCATGTTAGCGTGTACTTTGTGTTTGGAAAATAGACTAAAAATAAGTGCGAGATTTTCTTCGGCGATAAAACTAAAATCTTTTGGTTGAATAGAAAGTAAAATTTGATTTTCTTTAAAAATATAACTGGTTATGTTATTCCGTTTTTCATTGTCTTTAATAACTGTTCCTTTCTCGTCAGGTTTTAAAAAGGATTGCACATAAAGGGGTATATTTTTATTTTGCAGCGGTTTGATTGTTTTAGGATGGATAACCGAAGCGCCGAAGTAAGTTAACTCAATGGCATCATGATAGGTAAGTTCGTCTAGTTTTTTGGTATTCTTAAAATACTTCGGATCGGCATTTAATACACCCGGAACATCTTTCCAGATAATTACTTTTTCGGCATTGGTAAAATAGGCCATAAGCGCTGCTGTATAATCACTTCCTTCACGTCCGAGTGTAGTGCTGAAATTTTCGGAAGTACCTCCTATAAATCCCTGGGTGATTAGAATATTGCACTGTTCAAAAAGGGGCATTAAATTTTTCAGAATTAATGATTGACTGAGTTCATAATCTACTTTTCCTTCGCGGTAATTGTTGTCGGTTTGAATAAAGCTTCGCGCATCGAGCCAAATATTTTTAAGTTGAATGTGATTTAAATAAGCCGAAACAATTTTTGTGGCTAAAATTTCACCCTGAGAAACAATTTGATCGTAATGAAAATTATATGAACCCGAAATTTCTTCTTCTGTTGCCCATTCAATTTCGGTACAAACATTTTCAATTTCCTCTTCTATTTTTTTATGATTCTCACCAAACAATTCACGAATGATTTGTAAGTGAAATTGTTTTAATTCATTTAATAATTGATTTTGATCTCCTTCTTTATAAAAGTAGGCATTAGTAATTTCTTCCAGTTTGTTCGTGGTTTTTCCCATAGCTGATATAACAACTAAGGTAGCCTTGTCGGCTTTTTTCCGAAGTATGTCGGCTACATTCCGTACAGCTTCCGCATCCTTTACCGAGGCCCCGCCAAATTTAAAAATCTGCATAGTTGGTAAAGATAGATGATATTCATGAAAATTGAAATTAAGCGAACAAAAGCAATTGTAAAATACCCCTGAAACTAGTGTTTAATTCAATCAAATATTGTATTTTTTTATGAATTAATGTCTAGTTTCCGTCTCATTGAATTTCGTACTTTTAGTCCGTTGAAAAAACTTTTATACATAGGACTAGGATTACTGAGTCAGTTTATCATTTTGGCGCAGGAACCACCTGTTGTTCTTGATCGGGTAATTGGGGTTGTGGGCAAGTATCCTATTTTGTTAAGCGATTTGCAAACTACGATGGTAGAGCAGGAGAAAAGAGAAGCACCGTTAGATCTTTGTAAAGCGTATGAATTAATGGTGTTCCAAAAATTATTGATTGCCCAGGCTGATAGAGATAGTGTTACCGTTGGGGATGCAGAAGTAGAGAATGAATTGAATCGTAGAATGGCGTACTAT